>NZHH01000035.1:0-63440 GCA_002691245.1 Rickettsiales bacterium
AAAAAATTAATGAAAGAAGAAAAAGAATTGAAAAAATTGGTTACGATTATTTTAAAAACGAACCAAACCTTAAAGAAAATGCAGGGTCAATTCGTGATATAAATTTAATTTTTTGGATTTTATGTGTATACAAAATTCTTAATCATACACATTCAGCTATAATTTTAAACATACTAACTTCTAAAGAAGAAAAAAAACTAAAATCATCCTTTGAATTTTTATTACTTCTTAGATGTCATTTACATTATCAAAGCGGAAGATTAAATGATGTTTTATTATNTGATTATCAGTTTGCAATATCAAGAAAAATTTTCTCTAATTTGAAGTTAAAAAATGATGAGAATAAGAATATTTTTGTTGAAAGATTGATGAAAGAATATTTTTTTCACATAAGAAACATAAAAAATCTAACAGAAATTTTCTCTCAAATATTAGAACAAGTATTGAGTGGTAAATTAAAAAACATCGATCTTAAAATACCCAATATAAAACCAACAGTTTTTTTTTCAAATTATTTAAGGAAACTTTCAATTAGAGAAGATAATGCAATTGGTAGAAGAATTATTTTAGAAAGTATAGATAAATTAAATAAAAAAGAATTACTAACAACTAATAATTTAACTTCATTTAAAAAGATTCTTTTNTCTAAGAAAAAGAATAAATTAGCTTTGCTATTTGATTTGGGAGTTTTATCAAAAATCATACCTGAGTTTGCCGAAATTTCTTTTTTGCCACAGTTTGACAGATTTCATTCACTTTCAGTTGGTCAGCATACATTAAAGGCAATGAGTATTTTAAAAGATCTTGAAGGAAAAAAAATAAAAAAAATCCAATATAAATTTTTTTATGACGAATATAAAAAAAAGTTTAATAAAAGAGCCCTTTACTATGCAACATTACTGCATGATATTGGAAAAGGCAAAGGCGGTGAGCATAACAAAAGAGGTGCAGAACTAGCCAAGANAATCGTTTTAAGATTCCAAGAAAAACAAGAAACAATAAAAGACACATATTGGCTTGTGTATAATCATTCACTTCTGAGTAATTACGCATTCAAAAAAGATTTAGAGGATCATTCTGTGATTATTAAACTAAGTGAGAAAATACAAAATATTCCAAGATTAAGAGCTTTATTTTTTTTAACTGTGACAGACATATCAGCTGTTGATCAAGGCGTTTGGAACAATTGGAAATCTAGTTTATTAAGACAATTATTTTTAAAACTTGAACATCAAATAAAGTCTCCGAAAGAAATTANAAGTTTAAATGAGAAANTTCAACANATCCGATTGAATATCTTGAAATATTCAAAGAAAATTTCGAAAAGAACGTTAGACAGAATTGCGAAGATAACATACCCAAGTTATTGGCTATTGCAATCAGAGAAAATGATAATTTTTCAAATTGAAAATTTCCTTACAAATATGAAAAATGAGTTCAATTTTGTTTTAAGAAAGTCAGATGATAAATCTTTTTATGAATTAATAATTTTTACAAAAGACAAATATTACTTATTTCTCAATTTGATTTCAATTTTTGTTTTAGAGGGATTGTCTGTTTTTGAAGCAAGAATATTTACATTGGATGACGGGACTGTGATTGACACTTTCAAGTTTTCTTTTGATGAAAGAAAGAATTTCAATCAATCAGATATTGATAGAATTATAAGGTCGGTCGAAAATAAATTAAAATATCTAGGAGATGGAAAAACTTTTGAAATTAAGGATTGCCATGACAAAGAACTTAAATTATTGAATATTAGATCTGATGTAGATATTGATAACGATTCATCTGCTACCTATACAATTTTGAATGTGAAAACAAATAATAGGCCCCTATTATTATACGATATATCAAAAATACTTATTAAAAATAAAATAATTATTTCAATGGCAAAGATTTCAACTTATGGTGATTTTGTTGAAGACAGTTTTCATTTACGAAGTGAATATGGATTAAAGATTAATAATACTGACGTTATAAATAAATTAGTAGATGAGATTAAAAAGAAACTTCTTTTTAGGTTAAATGATGTTATTTAAAATTGTCTCGATAGTAGGCTCACTTACTTTTCTTAGTAGAATACTTGGATATTTTAGGGATTTATTAATTGCAAGGGTAGTCGGTGCAAGTATGATTTCAGATTGCTTTTTTGTTGCCTTTAAACTTCCTAATCTTTTTAGAAGAATTTTTGGTGAGGGAGCCATGAATGCCGCTTTTATTCCTATAGTCTCAGGAATCAAATCAAAAAGTGGTTTAGAGAATTCTGATAAATTTTTTTCCAGTATTTTTTCATTTTTATTAGTTTTCTTAACCATCTTTGTAATAATAGCTGAGATTTTCATGCCTTTAATTATTACTATTTTAGCTCCAGGCTTTGTTTCTAATGATGGTAAGTTTTTACTTGCAGTTGATCTATCAAGACTCGCATTTCCATTTGTATTATTCGTTTGTTTAACGTCATTAATGGGCGCTTACATGAATACTTTAGGTAAATTTGCATCAATGGCTATTACACCTATTATTTTGAATTTGACGTTAATATTTGTATTAATAATTTTTTTTAACGTTGATAATAAAGTTGTAATTTCAAGATCTTTAAGTTTTACAATCTCAATAGCAGGGCTTTTTCAATTAATTTGGATGTACTTTATTATNAAACGAAATAAAAGGACATTATCTATAAATTTTTTAATTATAAGTAAATTTCAAAAAATAAAAGAAGTTAGAAATTTTCTTAGTTTACTGATTCCTGCAATTCTAGGTAATGGCGCTTATCAAATAAATCTTTTGATAGACATGATATTAGCATCCACACTTCCTGATGGGTCAATATCTTATTTGTATTATGCGGACAGAATAAATCAGCTCCCATTAGGGGTTCTTGGAATTGCAATAAGCACAGCTTTACTTCCAGTCTTATCTTTACAAATGAAAGAAAAAAAGAGGAAAGAAGCAAATAGTAGCATATCGAGTGCAATAAAAATGGGAATTTTTTTATCAATTCCTGCTTTCATCGGGTTACTTATTTTTTCTAAAGAAATTATTTATTTTCTTTTTTTTAGAGGAGCCTTTGACTTAAATGATGTAAACCTTACTTCAACAGCTCTTATGGCATTATGCTTTGGATTGCCAGCTTTTATAATGATCAAAATATTAGTGGTACCTTTTTTTGCAAATGAAGATACAAAGACACCAATAAAAGTCGCACTTTTATGTATGATAATTAACTTAATATTAAACTTAATTTTAATTAGAGATTTTCTTCATGTTGGCTTAGCTATTTCGACTTCAATCGCTGCTTGGATAAATGCTATTATATTGAGTATTTTACTCCACAAAAAATTAGGTTTTGTATTTCAAGTATCCATAATTAAAGTATTCATAAAAGTATTAATTGCTTCGGTGGTGATGAGTGTTTTCACAACAAAACTTTTCAAATTCCTCCAACTAAAAAATCTTGATTTTTTTAGTACTAATCTTTCTCTCATTACATGTATAATTTTTGGAATTATTGTTTATCTGGTCGCAATCTATATATTAGGGACTAAAGAACTAGAGTTAAAAAAATGGAAAAGTCAAAAAAAGAAAATCACTTAGTTTTTTCTGGTGTTCAGCCAACGGGAAACTTGCATTTAGGAAATTATCTTGGAGCAATAAAGAATTGGGTAAATCTTCAACAAACTAATAGATGCATATTTTGTATTGTAGATTTGCATGCGATTACAACTTCCGAGAACAGACAAGAAATAAAAAAAAATACAAGAGAAGTAGCAGCAGCATATATTGCTGCAGGAATCGACCCTAACAAAAATATTATATTTGCTCAATCAAATGTATCAGGACACAGCGAACTGTCATGGATTTTAAGTTGTCACACACCTATTGGATGGTTGAATAGAATGACTCAATTTAAGGACAAAGCGGGTAAAAATAAAGAGAAAGCACCTTTAGGGCTATATTCATACCCGGTTCTAATGGCAGCAGATATTTTACTTTATAAATCAACACATGTCCCTGTGGGTGAGGACCAGAAGCAACACCTAGAATTATGCAGAGACATAGCACAAGCGTTTAATAGAAACTATAATCATAATTTTTTCCCAATACCTGAACCAGTTATTACAGGAAAGGCTACACGAGTGATGAGTCTAAAGGATGGGTCAAAAAAAATGAGTAAGTCTGACCCCTCCGAGCAATCAAGAATAAATATGACTGATGATTCAGAAATGATAAGAAAAAAAATTCAAAAAGCAAAAACGGACTCTCTTCCATTTCCTAATGAAATTCTAGAACTAGATAATAGGCCAGAAATTTTAAATTTGATTAACATATTTGCAGCATTGAGTAATCTTTCATCAGAAAAAATAATATCGGATTACAAAATTAAAGATTTTAGTGCTTTCAAGAAGGACTTAAGTAATCTAGTTGGTGAGGAGATTTCTAAGATTTCTGTTGAAATGAAAAAATTATTAGAGGACGAAANTTATCTCGACACTATAATAAAAAAAGGGTCAGAGAGAGCAGATGAAATTTCAGAAAAAAATCTTAAAGAATTAAAGAATATAATTGGATTTTTTGGGGCATGAGTTTTTATCTTCCAATAGCTGACATACAAATAAACTTAATTTTAATTTTATTCTTTGGTTTTATTGTTGGTTTTATGTCAGGNTTATTTGGAGTTGGAGGTGGTTTTTTGATGACNCCTTTATTGATTTTTATGGGAATACCGCCTGCGACCGCCGTAGGAACAGAGTCTGTTCAGATTTTAGGGTCTTCTGTTTCTGGTGCAATGGCTCATGGTCTTAAAAAAAATATTGACTATGAAATTGGAGCGTTTCTCCTTGTAGGAGGTATATTTGGGTCTACTATAGGTGTAATATTATTTAACTTTTTAAAAGAATCAGGAAATATTGATTTAATTATTAAATTTCTTTATATACTTTTTTTGGCGGTGATTGGAACACTCATGTTGATTGAAAGTACAATTTCAATCTTCAAAGAAAAAAAAACCGAAAATAAAGCTATAAAAAGAGAAAGAACTTTCTTAGATCTTCTGCCTTTGAAGTTGAAATTCAGGAATTCCAAAATTTATATCTCTATATTATTACCAATCTTTGTTGGTATTTTTGTTGGTTTATTATCGGCATTTATGGGAGTGGGAGGAGGATTTGTAATGGTCCCTGCTATGATTTATATCTTTAGAATGGGCACTGTCCTTGCAATAGGAACATCACTTTTTCAAATTGTTTTTGTTACACTAAATGTATCTATTCTTCATGCAACATTTAACTATTCTGTTGATTTAATATTAGCAATTTTTCTTTTGATTGGCGGTGTTGTAGGTGCTCAATATGGTTCAAAATTTACTTCTAAATTTAAAGGCGAACAAATAAGAGTTCTTTTAGCCATGATAGTTTTGGTTGTGTGTATAAAAATGGGTATTGAGTTGGTTAATGAACCACTCAATAACTCAAGGATTATTTTACAAAATGTTTAAAATATTATTATCAAAGTTACTTGTTATAACTTCTATTGTATTAGTTTTTAAGGAAATAAACTCTCAGGTTTTAATTTTTGATTTGTCCGAAAGAAATATTAAAATTTCTAAAGATGATTTAAATGCTGACTTCACAATTTTTGGATATACAAATTCTACAAGTTCTCTAGTTTTGAAAATAAAAGGACCTAGTCAAAAAGTAATATTACAAAAGAAGAATAAAATTTTTGGTATGTGGTCATGGAGTAAAACAGGTGAGTTTATTTATCCTGGATTGTTTCATTATTATACAAATAAAGACGATGATGAGATTGATTTTGAAGTTAAAAAGGATTTATTTGATAATGTTAAATTAATAGGGAAAGATGACGACAACCTAAAAAAGGACTTAATAGAAAAAAAAATGTCACTGGATTTGTTCCGAATAAAAAATAACTCATTTCAAACTATAAATAAAAAAATTCCAAACTTTTTTAAAATTCCAGTTAAGTTACCCAAAAACTCTCCTGAAGGAATATATACTGTTTCTCTAAATATTATGGATAGTATAAATAATTTTGAAAGTAAAAAAATTGAGATTAAAGTATCTAAACCTGGACTAAGCTCTTTTATTTTTAAATTTGCTCACAAATTCTCATTTATATACGGTCTTTTTTCTGCTATGATCGCGATAGGTTTAGGATTGTCTGCTGGTTTTGTTTTTAGAAAATATCTATGATAGAAAAAGAGTTAACATTTTTAGTTGTTTTAGATGACTCAAATGAGATATTTAATGCAATAAGATATGCAGCTAGAAGAACTGCCAGAACAAAAGGAAGAGTTGCACTTTTATATACTTTTGAGACTCTAGAATTTAGTCATTGGAAAGCAGTTGAGGATATTGCTGAGATTGAACTAAGAGAGGAAGCAGAATCAAAGATAAAAGAATATGAAAATTATATTCTTAAATTTACTGATAAAAAACCTAAGAAATTTATAATGAAGGGAGATAGAGTGGAATGTATAATAAAGTTTTTGGATGCAAATAAATTTATTTCTAATTTTGTTTTAGCATCTTCTCCTGTCAAAACAGGAAGAGATCCCTTGATCAATACCTTTGCAATGAAGTATAGCTCAAAAATAAAAGTTCCAATAACAATAATACCTCCAACTTTAACAGAAGAAGAAATTGACAATTTGTCATGATTTAATTAATTTAATATTATGTTTATTCAAACTGAAGATACACCCAACCCAGCAACACTAAAATTTTTGCCTGGTAAAACTATTCTGGAATCCGGAACACTTGAATTTAAAACAAAAGATGATGCTAAAGATAATAATCTTGCTAGAGAATTATTTTTAAATGAAAACGTTAGTGGTGTGTTTATTGGTAAGGATTTCTTAACGATTACTAAAGTTGAAAATGTTGAGTGGGAAATCTTAAAGCCAACACTACTCTCAACTATTTTAGATTTTTTTACAACAGGAAATCAAATTTCAAATGAAGGCCCAGGTGAGCAAGATTCTAGAGAAAAAATAAAATATTCNNAANAAGATCTCGNAATAGTAANAAAAATAAANGAATTATTAGATGAAAGGATAAAACCTGCTGTAGCTCAAGATGGTGGAGATATAAGTTTCGTNAAATTAAAANAAGGNGTGGTTTTTTTAGAACTAAGAGGAGCATGTTCTGGTTGCCCTAGTTCAACAATCACTCTTAAATCTGGAATAGAAAACATGCTAAAATATTATATACCAGAGATTGTTTCTGTTGAAGCTGTCAACCAATAATGAATAAAACTAATGCTCTCTACAGAAATTTAGTTATCCTCTTAATCTCTTTTCTACTTGTCAATCTAGCAATCGGGTTTTACAAAAGCTTCTCAAAAATTAAAAACTTTAACACCTCATCTATAAGCTTTAGAGTGCAAAATAAGTCGGTTCTTGATTACTTTACTAGCAAATCTACAGTTGACTACATTAGTGAAGCGGAAGAAATGATAGATATTTTTGATAAATATAATTTTTCAGTAGAATCCTTTATGAATGAACCATCATCTAGCTTAATAATATTTTCTAGTTGGCCTAAAGATTTTATGAATATAAACTCAGTAAAAAAAAGAAAAAATCTTTTTATTAATACCTTGCTGCCAATAATTTTTATAGAAAATAGAAAAATACTTGAGGATAGAAAAAAAATTTTAGATTGGTGGAATCAGTCTGATGGAGAAAGTTTTTCAAGGGAATTTTGGCCTAATTGGTTATTTGAGCTGAGTGAAAAGTACAATTATTCAGAGTCAAGTTTAGGTAATTTACTAATNAGAGTTGANATTGTTCCATTNTCTTTANCACTTTCTCAAGCAGCAATTGAGAGTGGTTGGGGTTCATCAAGATATCTAAATGAGGGAAATGCTATATTTGGACAATACACTTTTGACAAAAAAAGTGGGATCAAACCAAGAGAAAGAAGAGATGATCAAAAATTTTATGTTAAGAAATTTGCTAACTTATCAGAATCTGTTGGTTCCTATTTGAAAAATATTAACACCCACAGGGCATATGAGGATTTTAGACAGGAAAGAAGAAAATTAAGAATGAATGGAGAGGATTTGTTAGGAAATTCTCTAGCTANTTATATGACAAACTACTCTGAAAGAAATTTAGAATATGTTAAAGATATCAAATATCTTATCGAAACAAATAATTTCATGAAGTTTGATAAAGTTCAAGGGTTAATGAATTAATTAACTCTTTTAATCATCTTGCCAAACCAAAATATTTTGTTGTCAGTATGTTTATAAGTACAATTCACCCTATATCTATTATCAACTCTAAGATTTTTAATGTGCAAAAGAACTTCTTTTNCATTGTTTTTTTTTTGCANTTGGGCAGAGTTATTTATGAAACAATTAATNAGNTTAGANGGAAATTCNGTTTTGAATCTTAANTCTAAGGTTTCAGTATTTACTGTTGTATCATTAAAATTTAGTTGACTNATTTTTAAAGGATANGAGCTTAGGATTAACTTNAANCTTTCGAGATCACCAAATTCCTCATTTAATGAATATCTTGGCAATCTAAATTTATTTTCATTNACTGCAACAGGGGCCGAGTGTTGAGAAAATGCAATTTGGTAACCCATATTTTTTATGATTTTTTCTATTTCGTTATTACTTTCTCCATAAGGGTAAGAAAAGATTTTAGGTTGTATTCCTAATTTTTTGTTAATACTGATCTGATTTTGTTTAATGTCTTCTTTCAATTCCTTATGACTCAAATTTAATAAACTTCTATGACTTTTTGAATGATTAAGTATTAAACCATTGTTTTCTGAGAGAACTTTGAGCATTTCCCAACTCATATAATCCGAATTCTGATTTTTTGATATGAATTTAGAAGAAATAAAAATACTAAAAGGAATCTTATTTTTTTTTAAAATCGGAAAACCAATTTCATAAAATGACCTGTAGGCGTCATCTACAGTAATAAACACCAAATCTTCTGATATTTTTTCTTTCTCATTTAAAATTTCAACTAATTCATTTAATGGCTTTACTTTAATATTATTTTTTAANAGGAAATNTATATGTTGATTNAATTTNTCTTTTGATATNCTTGTAGCTAAATGTTTTTCGTTATCAAATCTATGATACATTANAACTGTAATTTTTGGGTGNTAAGATTTNGAGATTTGAGGAAGAAAAATAAAANTAAAGACTAAAAGAAATTTAAAAAAACTCATNATATATTTGAAATAATTGGGAATTTTTTTGAATTAAATAATTGATAATGCCACCATTCATTTCTATAGAAATCCCAACCAGCATCTATCATTATACCAAGTAATAGAAGTCTATTTTTGTAAGATTTTGCAGAAATATCTAAACATCCATGATAAGAGAGCCTTGAGAATTCGTCAAAACCGGTTCCCATGTCAAGTTCGTTTCCTCTTTTATCTGCAAGTGTTAGGTCAATTGCGACTCCCCTAGAATGTGGAGAGCCTTTATTTGGTGGTGCTATAAAATTTGGATCAGGTAAACATTCCCACAATCTTTCTTGAACATATGATGGTCTGTAAGCATCGAAAATCTTAAGTAAAAGATCTTGTTTTTTAGCAATTTCTACGGCTAAATGTAAGTGCTCGTAAGCAACTTTATGAATAAAACAAGCATCTGAAGAATAGAGTCTACTGTTTGTGAAATTATTATTTGTTGCATATCTGAGATCAATTAAAACTGGAAAATCTTTTTTATTTACTTTGATTAAGTTTTGATTCATTTTAAAAAAAGTTTATGTTATCACTATCTATTTATAGTTCAAGTCAAAGAATTTCAATTGCTCTGTATCAAAATAGCAAATTAAAGAGATTTTTTGAAAAAAAAATCGAGGATCGTAAAATTGATGATATTTTTTTATTGATTAAAAAGATCTTTGAAAAAAAAAATTTAAAAATAGATTCTATTTTTTTTTCAACAGGGCCTGGAAGTTATACAGCTCAAAGATCTATAAAAGCTATTGCGCAAGGTATTTCTTTGATTACAAAATCTAAGATTAAAACAGTAAGTGAATTTGATGTTTACCTTTCTAATCTAGAAAAAAAAAAAAAGAATGTGATAGTTTTTTTTAAAGCAATTAATAATAATTTTTTTTTTCGACATTATAGATTATTTGGGACTATTTATAAATCCAAAAAAAAATATGAAAATCGAAATTTTTCAGAAACATACGAATACATAAATAAAAAAAAAATAAAAATAAAGGATCTTATCGTCTTGTCTGATTCAAAAAAAAATATTACTCATTTAGTTGGCTTTAAAAATAATGAAGTATTTTCTTTCAAAACATCAGCTAAGGATATTGCGCGAGCTGTTTTTTTAGGATATGGAAAGAATACTCAAGAAATAAACTACCACCATACGTATTATGAATAAAAATTTTTTTAAAAAAATTAATCACAATGATTGTGATGAAATCTTTATTTTACAACAAAAAAATAAAGAAGATTTTGGTAACAATATATGGAAACCAGAGGAACTGAGTACTTTTATTAAAGATAATACTTTTAAGGGTATAGTTTTTGTTTACCAAAAAAAAATTAATGGATTCTGTTTTTTTAAGAAAATTGATAATTTCATAGAAATATATTCCTTATTTGTTGATCCTAAACATCGTAATAAAGGAATTGCAGGTAACCTTCTTAGGCAATGTATATATTATTGTAAAACCAACAAACTAAGTAAAATTATTTTAGATGTTAATGAGAATAATCTTACAGCAATTAAATTATATAGAAAAAACAACTTTGTTTTTTGTGGTAAGAGAAAAAATTATTATAACGATAGAGAATATTTTGAAGATTCTTACACAATGAATCTTATAATTTAAAATTATGCTAAATCTATCTCAAAAATATCCTTACCTTTTTTTGTCACACTTATTTCATAATTTCTTTTTAGTGAGTTGTTCAATAAGCAAAAATCTCTTTCACCTTTAATAATTATTCTTTTTTCAATATTTATATTTGTTTTTAAAAATTCTTTAGCCTTTAGAAAACTCATAGGGCATGACATATTAGTAATATCTAAAACTTTTTTTTTCATTTTTATTCTATTATGTTATAGTTGGTAATGATTAATTTTTTTTTTATTACTAGTATAACTTAATAAATATTTAACATAACCGCAATTTATTGTTATTATTATGAAAGATTCACTTCTAGAAAAATGCAACAAACTTGGACTAAAAATGACAGAACAAAGGAAGGTAATTGTTAAAGTACTCTCAGAGTCGACCGACCATCCGGATGTAGAGTCAGTTTACAGTAGAGCATCAAAAGTTGATAAAAGAATTGGAATTGCAACTGTTTACAGAACAATAAAGTTGTTTGAAGATAACAATCTACTTGAAAAACATGAATTCAAAGGATACAGCTCTAGATATGAAACTGTTAGAGAAAACCATCACCACCTAATTGATGTTCGAAGCGGTAATGTTAAAGAATTTAGAAATACACTTGTTGATGCAATGCAAAAACAAGTTGCAAAAGAAATGGGTTTCAAGTTAATTGACTACAGATTAGAATTATATGCCGTTCCAATTGAAAGCAAAAGATCAAAAAAACAAAGTTGATCATCAGAGTTTTAGAAAGATTGAAGCATTAAAATCAATTTTTGATAAAATGAAATTTGTTGCAAAAAATGTTATTTACACAAAAAGATTTTCTGAAAAAGAAAGTAAAACAAATAACGTAAAAAATTATCCGTTAATAAAACCTACTAATGCAAGGAACTTTAATATTCAAAAAGGAAGTTTTTTAGTCAAGATAATCAACGACTCAGATAAATTAATAAATAAAGCTAAAAAATTAAGACATGAGAGCTTTTTTCAAAAATCAGCGAGTGCTGATTTTGATTCTGATGAATTCGATAAATATTGTGATCATTTAGTAGTTATTGATAGATCAGTTTCAGAGGAATTTGTCGTTGGTACATATAGACTTCTTTTAAAACCCAAGTATTTACAAAAAATTAAATTTTACAGTCAATCAGAATTTAATATAAAAAATTTGTTCTCACAAAAGAGAGCAACTTTGCTTGAAGCAGGAAGATCTTGTGTCCATCAAAATTACAGAGATGGAAGAATAATAAAGCTATTATGGAGGGGGCTTGCAACATATATTATTAATAATCAAGTCGAGCTTACCTTTGGATGTGCCAGTTTTCCCTCGAGCAATCATAAATTATTTACGGAACAATTATCCTATTTATATCATTATCACAGACCTCCTGATAATTTGAAAACTTCACCACATAAAAACTTAAAAGCTAATTTTAAATTAATTGACAAGGGTTTGATAGATTCTGATGAAGAGTTTAGAAAATTACCACCGCTAATAAAAGCATATTTAAGAGTTGGTGCCTGGGTAGGAAATGGCGCAATTATAGATAATGAATTCAATACAACTGATGTATTAATAGTATTAGACTCAAAAAAAATATTAAAAAAATATGCTCAACTTTCCTTTAACAGCGAGCATTGATGCTTTATTCTCCATTATTATCTTGTTTGAGATTTCTTATTTGCGTCCCATGGGTTCTGGTAGTAGGGCTACTACAATTCTTAAACTTAATTTTTTTCAAAAAGCATTTTTTTTTCTTTTATAAAATATTCTTTAATGGTTTAAGAAAAATTTTCGGAATAAAGATAAATTTATCAGGATTTCCAGAAAGAAAAAATGTGTTGTTTATTTCAAATCACATATCTTATTTAGATATACTTGTCCTAGGGTCTTTGATAAACGCAGTTTTCGTGGCAAAATCAGATATAAAAAAATGGCCTATCATTAATAAATTATGTTTAATTGGGAAAACAATTTTTATTGAGAGAGAGAATACTAGATTGGTTGGAGAGCAAATGAGACTTATTGAAAAAAATATGAAGGAAGGTATGAATGTAATCTTATTTCCCGAGGGAACTTCTAGTGATGGGTCGAAGGTCCTTAAGTTTAAAAGCTCTTTGTTTAAATTAATAGATTCAGAAAAACTAGAAGATTTCCGTATTCAGCCAATTTCAATTACCTATAATAAATTAGATGGTCTCCCACTTGACAAATTTTTTCGTCCTTTTTTAGCATGGTTTGGCGGTATGGATTTGCTTCCACACGCTTGGAAGTTCCTTGGACTTGGGATAAGTGAAGTAAATGTAAAATTCCATGATCCAAAAAATTTTAAATTCTTTAGTGATAGAAAACATGCCTGTCGTTTTTCTTATGAAATTATTTCCAATCAAGTAAAACAAGATTTTAGATCACTAGAAATAGATAATAAAATCAAACTTTATGAATTTAAATTCTTGTAAAACGTAAAAAATCATTTAATTATTTAACAAATGGATCAGTTCTTTTTTATTAAAACATATGGTTGCCAGATGAATGAATATGATTCTGAGAAATTGAATGATTTACTTACTTTCAACGGATACAAAGCATCAAACAACTTTGAAGATTCAGATATTGCTATTTTAAATACTTGTCACATCAGAGAAAAAGCTTCTGAAAAATTATACTCAGATTTAGGGAGGCTGTCCAAATTCAAAGAAAATAAGAAAAAAATTGGAAAACAAATGCATATTATAGTTACTGGGTGCGTGGCTCAAGCCGAAGGTAATGAAATATTAAAGAGAAATAAAAGTGTTGATTATATTTTGGGTCCTCAGAGTTTTCACAAACTTCCCAACGTTCTTAAAAATTCTAATGAGGAAAAAGTACATAATGAATTCATGTGTGAAGAAAAATTTGAATCATTAATTCCAAGTTCTCAAAAAAATGTAAGTAAATTAATAACCATACAAGAAGGTTGCGATAAATTTTGCTCATTTTGTGTAGTGCCTTACACAAGAGGTGCAGAATTTTCAAGACCAGTTGAAAATATTTTTGCCGAAACTAAAAATCTTGCTCAAAATGGAACAAAAGAAATCACACTTTTAGGTCAAAATGTAAGTTCCTACTCTTCTAGTATATTTGAGAAAGGAAAAAAAAAAATGTCTCTCTTGGAGGTTTATGTGAAATTCTATCTAGGATAAATGGGATAGAAAGAATAAGGTATTTAACTTCTCACCCAATTGATATAGATGATTCACTGATTAATGAGCACAAAATCAATTCCAAAATGATGCCATTTCTTCACCTTCCTATCCAAGCAGGTTCTGATAAAATCTTAAAAAGTATGAATAGAAAGCATTCTAAGGAGTTTTATATAAAACTTATAAAAAAGATTAGAAATAAAGTTAAAGACATTGCCTTTTCATCAGATTTTATAGTTGGATATCCTGGAGAAACAGATTTGGACTTTCAAGATACTCTTGATTTAATTGATAAAGTAAAATTTGCAAGCTCATATTCATTTAAATATTCTGCAAGACCAGGCACTCCTGCTTCTGTAAGAAAAAATCAAGTTTGTGAAGATAAATCTAATATGAGATTAAAAAAAATGCAACAAGTCTTAAATAACCAACAAGAGAATTTTAACTTATCTTTTCTAGATAAAACTGTTAGTGTCTTGTTTTCTGGGAAAGGAAAAAAAGACAAACAATTTGTTGGAAGAACTCCTCACTTACAACCTGTTCATGTTACTTCAAATCAAAACATTATTGGAAAGTTAATAAAAGTCAAAATACAAAAACTCACTTCATTTTCTTTCCATGGAAAGTTAGTTGACTAATAAAAAATTGAAAAAAAAATCCAAACAAATTCAAAAAATGTGTTCTAAAACCATCTCATTTACGGAAAATTCTTTACTACCCGTGCTTTATGGAGAACATGACAAGCACTTAAAATTAGTTGAACTAGAAATGTCAGTATCGATTACGACAAGGGGAAATTTCTTACAAATGAGCGGAAATAAAGATGATGTTGAAGTCACTAAAAATCTATTAGAAAGTTTGTATGAAGACGTAAAAAAAAACAATATTTTGGATGTAGGAGAACTAAAAGGAAAGATAAATATTTTTAAGGATTTGAAAAGTCAAGTGTCCAACAAAATCGAGAGTATTGATTCGCTTTCTTTTTCTGCCGGAAAGAGGCTTATTAAGCCAAGATCTAAAAAACAAGTTGAATATTTCAATTTGGTTAAGAAGAAAGATTTAGTCTTTTGTTGTGGTCCTGCAGGGACTGGAAAGACATATCTAGCTGTCGCATTAGCTGTATCTATGCTAAAATCAGGTCAAATTGATAAAATAATCTTATCAAGACCTGCTGTCGAGGCTGGAGAAAGGCTGGGTTTTCTTCCTGGAGATTTAAAAGAAAAGATTGATCCTTATTTACGCCCAATTTATGATGCATTGAATGATATGTTGTCATTTTCAGAAGTTTTAAAAAAAATCGAAAACGGATTAATAGAAATAGCTCCACTTGCATTTATGAGAGGTAGAACACTATCAAATTCTTTTATCATTTTAGATGAATCACAAAATACAACAGCAATCCAAATGAAAATGTTTTTAACTAGACTAGGAGAAAATTCAAAGATGATTGTAAACGGTGATCTTTCTCAGGTTGATTTACCTTCGGGAACTAAATCAGGACTAAGAGAATCTATGAGGATCTTAAAAAATATTGATGATATTGGTTTTGTCGAGTTCACTGATAAAGACGTAGTTAGAAATTCACTTGTTTCTAAAATTGTATCTAAATACGAAGAATTTGAGAGATTACAAGGAGTTGGACAGGAATATAAAAAAAATACAAAGAATGATTGAAATCAAGTTTGACTGTGACAGAAAGTTTGAAACACTTAAAGTAAAAAATTTTGTTGAAAATTCGATTGATCTTATACTTGAAATGTTAAAGAATGGTAGTGANGAGGTTTATGTTTCAGTTTTTTTAACAAATAATGATAAAATTAAAGAAATTAATTTTAAATATAGAAATATTAATAAAGTTACNAACGTTTTGTCTTTTTCTCAAAATGAAAACAGAATGCTAGATAATAATAAAAATTGTTACATGCTAGGAGATATTGTGATTTCCTTAGAGAAAATATTATCAGAAGCTAAAGAGCAGAAAAAACATTTTTATGACCATCTACTTCATATGTTAACGCACAGTCTATTGCATTTAAAAGGTTATAATCATGAAAATAACTTAGATGCTAAAATTATGGAAGAAAAAGAGAGAGACATTCTTCTTAAAATACTTAACAGAGTTTCAAATTAAGTTTCTCTAATGATAAAGATAATTTATTCAAAAATTAACTCTTTTTTTAAATCTAGTGATAAAGAAAATATCAAAAATGTATTAGAAGACTTAATTGAAGATAATAAAAATGGTACAGAAAAAATAGATGATGGAACAAAGAATATTTTCAAAAATGTTATCAATTTAAATGATAAATGTATTGAGGATGTCATGATTCCTCGTGCAGATATTGATGCAGCTCATTCTGAAACTAAAGTGAATGATTTAATTAGCTTTATAAATAAAACAAAACATTCAAGAATCCCTGTATTTGAAAAAAATTTAGATAGAATAATTGGGATGATTCACATTAGAGACTTATTTGAGAAAGTAAGTAACAATGCTAGAAGTAAAAATAGTATTAAATTACCAAAAAAAATAATTAGAAAAATACTATTTTCATCTCCGTCTATGAAAATTTTAGATCTTCTTTTAAAAATGAGATCGGAACAAATTCATATGTCTATAGTGGTAGATGAATTTGGAGGCACAAATGGTTTGGTGACCATTGAAGATTTAGTTGAAGAAATAGTAGGAGAAATTAAAGACGAACATGATTTTGAAGAAATAGAGGAAATTAAAAAAATATCAAAAAAAACTTATGATGTATCTGCTAGATTGACAGTAGAAGATTTAGAAAAAAAAATTGGAGGATATTTTTCTGACGAAGAAAAAGAAGATATTGATACAGTTGGAGGATTGGTTTTTAATTTATTGGGAAAAATACCGAGTAGAGGTGAAGTTATAAGTCATAAAAGTGGCTTGGAGTTCACTATAAGGGATGCGGATACGAGAAAAATAAAAAGAATTCTTGTAAATGTTAAGTAAGTCAAAATTCTATTTAAAAATTTTTATTGGTGGTTTATTAAGCGGTATTTCAATCTCTTTTTCTTATTTAATTCCAGTATATTTTATTGGATATTACGTTTTAATCAAAGGTCTTTTTAAAAACCAAGATTATACAACTAGTGGTATATCTGGTTGGTGCTTTGGAGCTGGGTTTTTTTTGTCTTCAATGCATTGGATAGTTAATCCATTTTTAGTTTATGATGAACACTTTTTCTTAGTACCATTCATTGTTATTTTATTCCCAACAGTGATGGCAATATTTTATTTAGTGTCATGCATATTGATCAGATTTTTTCTTAATAAATTTAATAATCATCAACATTTACTTTTTATGACTGTTTTTGTGATTTCTTTAATGCTATTTTTTTCAGAATATCTTCGGTCTTTTATATTTGGTGGTTTACCATTTAATTTAGCAGGACATATCTGGGTATTTGATAACAGGTTAATTAAAATTGTTTCTTTTATTGGTGTTTTTGGGCTTTCAATTTTAACCACATACTGGATTACTTTATTAAGTTTGTTATTGATAAAAAAAAAATTTAAATATTTTATAATCTCAATTTTTTCATTACCTACTTTGCTTTTTTTTTTCCCAATTTCTGGAGCAACAAATTTATCTAATCAAACTCAAACGGTATCTTTAAGAATAATTCAACCAAACATACCTCAAAAAGAAAAATGGAGAAAATCTTATTTTGAAAAACATATTGAAAATCTAATAGAGCTCTCAAAAAAAAAAAACCCTGAAGATGAATTGTTAGTAATTTGGCCAGAAGTGGCTTTAACAGTTTATCTTAATGAACAAAATAATTTGTTAGAATATATAAAAAGCAATCTTAATAAAAATACAACTTTAATAACTGGAGGTCTAAGAAGAAACTTTACTGGAAAGAATTTTGAAATTTATAACTCTTTATATGTAATTCAAAATAATACTGTTAATTTTTATGATAAAAGAAGATTGGTCCCATTCGGAGAATTTATTCCATTAAGATCANTNTTTAATTTTNTAAAATTAACNCCAGGNCAGACTGACTTCAGTGAAGGAAATAAATCGAATTTTCTNACAATAAGTTTNAATAACAAAATTATTGGATTTGAACCTTCAATTTGTTATGAAGCTATTTTTCAATCCTTCAATCACAATAAAANTATGCTAATTATAAACATCACTAATGATGCTTGGTTTGGCAACACAACTGGACCAATACAGCATTTAACTGCTTCCATATTTAGATCTGTAGAAAAGGGTGTGCCACTTGTCAGATCTGCAAATTCAGGAATTTCAACAATTACAGACGCAAATGGGAAAACTCTTGAAAGGATAGAGTTAAATGAAAGAGGCATCATTCAGCGAGATATTTTGTTAAGAAAAAACTCTACTTTTTTTGTTGAATATGGAAATAAGACTGTTTTGNTGATGTTNATTTTTATTTTTATTGTAAGTTTTTTAATTGATTTAATTATAAAAAAAAGAAAAAGTTTGAAAAATATATAATTATGAAATACTAATTTCATTTAATGACAGATAATAAAGACAATTTTATTTTTACAAGTGAATCTGTTTCCGAAGGACACCCAGACAAAATTTGTGATCAAATTTCAGATCTAATAGTAGATATGTATATGGAAGCAGATAAAAATTCTCGGGTAGCGTGCGAGACTCTTACAACAACTAATAGAGTTATTTTGTCAGGAGAAGTTAAAATCAATGAAAACATTGAAAGTGTAAATAATGAAAAAATTNATGGTAGAATTCGAGAAAAGATTAAAGAAATTGGATATGAACAGGATGGTTTTCACTGGCAAGATCTAAAAATTGAAAATTATTTACACAAACAATCTCAAGATATATCTCAAGGAGTCGACTCAGATAAATTTATTGGAGCNGGAGACCAGGGNATAATGTTNGGCTTTGCTTGTTCAGAGACAAAATCACTTATGCCGGCGCCNATTTTTTATTCTCATAATATCCTTCGTGCTCTATCAGAATATAGAAGAAACAACGAAACTTTTTTTGGACCTGATTCTAAAAGCCAAGTTTCAATGGAATACGTTAATGGAAAACCCCAAAGTATTTCATCTATTGTTGTGTCTACGCAACATCTTGCAGATGTAAAAATATCAGAAATTAGGAGTAAAGTTATTGAAATTGTTGAAAGCTCTATCCCATCCGAGATACTTCCTGAATCAAAACAAATTTTAATAAATCCTACCGGACGGTTTGTTGTTGGCGGTCCTGACGGAGATACTGGTTTAACTGGTAGAAAAATTATAGTTGATACATATGGTGGATCGGCACCTCATGGAGGAGGTGCATTTTCTGGAAAAGATTATACAAAAGTCGATCGATCAGCAGCCTACATAGCAAGATATTTAGCAAAAAATGTTGTAGCAAGTAAGCTGGCAAAAAAATGTTTAATACAGCTTTCATATGCTATTGGGGTTGCTCAACCAATATCAATTTATCTAAAAACTGATAAGGAATCAGAAGTAAACTCAAAAAAAATTATTAAAATTATTAATTCTTATGTTGATTTATCACCGGAAGGAATTAAAACTTATTTAAAATTAGACAGACCCATTTATCAACCAACTGCAACATATGGCCATTTTGGAAGAGAATTTGATTCGAACACTGGAAGTTTTTCTTGGGAAAAAACTGACCTAGCAGAAAAAATATCAAATGACTACTAAATAGATGCTACCATTTTATGGAAGAAAGCTCTCCAGAAATAAAAAAAAATTTAATTATAAAGACCTTGAAAGTTCTCCCTTTTTTTTTGATAAATTGAATTTCAAAGATTTAGAATTAAGGATTAAGGAAAAACCTAGTTTAGTAAATTTAGAAATTGGTTATGGAACAGGTGATAATATCATACTTCAGTCAGAAGAACGCAAAAAAGAAATTTTTATAGCATGCGATCCTTTTTTATCTGGCGCTGTTAAATTAATGAAGAAAATTGAATTATATTCTGCGAAAAATGTATACTTTACAGATTTGGAATTTTGGAATCTATTTAAACTAATAAGAAATTTAAGATTTAACAAAATTTATGTTTTATTCCCTGATCCATGGCNAAAAAAAAAACATAACAAAAGAAGACTGATTAATAATGAATTTGTAAAAAAACTNAAAATCATTACNACTGATNAATCAAAAATATTTATTGCAACNGATGATCAAGATTATTCNAANCAAATTCTTAAGTGTTTTTTAGAAGAAAGATTCTTTAAGTTATTNGGATTGAATCAAAAAAATTTAAAATTTAATGATGTGGATCTTTTTCCAACAAAATACTATAACAANGCTATAATTGAAAAAAAAAAAATTAATTTTTTTATNTTTAGAAAATAAAAAAAATTTATTAAATTATTTAAGTTTTATTNAAGTATTGGTATGAATATGCTAANCTATTTCAATTTTCNAAACATAGTTTAAAATTTTGTAAATTAATTGAGGGTAAAGTAGATTGGAAAAAGAAGATATCAGAGATANTGCTACATTTGACATAATNGATGTTGCAAAGAATATAGCCAAGGAAAAAGGCATTGATGAGCTAGAAGTTATCGATGCTATGGAATTAGCCATTGCTAAAGCTGGAAGAACNAAGTATGGATTTGAGCTAGANATTAGAGCTCACGTNGATAAAAAAACCGGTAGAATAGGATTGTTTCGCTATCAAGAAATTGTGGAAGACTTAANTGCTTTACCATCTGAAGAGAGAATAAATAAAATAAATTTATCTAGTTTAAATAATGAACACAAATCNTTAAANGTTGGCGAACACGTAAAAGAAGAACTACCCCCTCTTGATTTTGGAAGAATTGCAGTTCAAACAGNTAAACAGGTAATATTCTCTAAAGTTAAAGAAGCAGAAAAAATAATGCAGTTTAACGAGTTTAAAGACAAAGTTGGGGAGATAGTTAATGGAATTGTTAAGAGAGTTGAGTACGGNAACTTAATTGTAGATTTAGGAAAAGGAGAGGCAATCTTAAGAAGAGAAGAATTNTTAAATAGAGAAATATTCAGAAGATCTGACAGAATAAGAGCATATATTCATGAAGTTAAACATGATCTTAAAGGCCCACAAATTTTCTTATCTAGAGCNCATAATAATTTTCTAGTAAAGCTATTCTTTCAGGAAGTTCCAGAAATTTATGACGGAATTATAGAAGTAAAATCAGTTTCGAGAGACCCGGGTAGTAGAGCAAAAATTGCTGTTTACACAAAAGAGAAAAGCATAGACCCAGTTGGAGCATGCGTGGGTATGCGTGGGAGTAGAGTTCAAGCGGTTGTTAACGAATTACAAGGAGAAAAGATTGACATAGTTCTATGGTCCGAGGATATAGCAACATTTGTTGTTAATGCTTTAGGACCGGCAGAAGTGGATAAGGTCATAATAGAAGAAGACTTAAAAAAAATAGATGTAATTGTTCCAGATGAACAACTTAGCTTGGCAATTGGAAGAAAAGGCCAAAACGTAAGACTTGCAAGCTCACTCTCTGGATGGAGCATAGATATACTTACAACCTCTCAGGAATCCGATCGTAGAAATGAAGAGTTTAAAAATTTATCACAGAAATTTATTAGTCAATTAGATGTTGATGAAGTCATAGCACATCTTTTAGTTACCGAAGGTTTTTCCACAATAGATGAGGTTGCATTGGTTTCTTTGGAAGAACTTACCTCAATTGAAGGTTTTGATGAAAATTTATCAAAAGAATTGATTGAGAGAGCAAAAGCTTGTGTCGAAAAAATAAGAATCGAAAATTTGTCCAAACTAAAAGAATCTGGTTTTGATGATTATTTACTTAATAACCATTTTTTCAATACTAATCAATTAATGAAATTGAATGAAAATCAAATAAAAACTAGAGATCAACTTGCAGATTTGTCTAATTCTGAACTTATAGAAATTTTTAGAGAAATGGATAAAGAGAAAGCTGACGAAATAATTATGGACTCAAGAAAGCATTGGTTTAAAAGTTAAGAATAAATGGAAGAAGATAAGAATAAAAAGCCGAATTCAACAGGTAGGCTTCAATTAAAAAAAACTATCAATGCTGGTCAGATAAAGCAAAGCTTTTCTCATGGAAGAAGTAGATCCGTTTCAGTAGAAGTGAAAAAGAGGAGATCTTTGACTGGTTTTTCAAAAAATGAAATAATAGAACAACCCAAATCAACAGATTCCAAACTTGAGGGGAGCATTACAGGGGTAAGTAAAGCTAAGCCTGATGAATCAAAAATTGATAATGTCGAAGTTAGTAAAACCGGAGAAGAAGACAAGAAAACACCTAAAAAAACTGTTGCAAAAAACTTTAACGACCCTGCTATATCTTTAGAGCAAAAAACTTCTGAAACTGAAAGGCCAAAACAACCAAAGTTTATTAAGTCTCCTAAAAGTTTTGAAAATAGAAGACAAGGCAAACTAACTATATCTCAAGCACTTGACGATGATAATGAAAAAGTAAGGTCTTTAGCTGCAATAAAAAGAGCACGAGAAAAAGCTAAACTTAGAAGTGTCTCGAACATAGACAATAAAGATAGCTTTGATTCCAGAGAAAAAAAAAAAAGAGAAATTATTATTCCAGATGTAATTGCCGTTAATGAATTAGCCTCCAGACTTGCTGAAAAGTCATCAAATTTAATTAAAGAATTAATGAAGCTTGGTGTTATGGCCACTATTAACCAGACCATTGACGGAGACACTGCAGAACTTTTAGTAATTGAATTTGGCCATATTCCAAAAAGAGTAAGTGAGTCAGATGTAGAAGTTGGATTGGGTGGACCGTCAGATGTGGAGAAAGATCTTATGCCTAGACCACCAGTGGTAACAGTAATGGGTCACGTAGATCATGGTAAAACATCTTTATTAGATGTTATTAGAGAAAAAAAAGTTGCATTATCTGAAGCTGGAGGCATAACCCAACATATAGGCTCGTATATAGTTGAAGCAAAGAAAGGCCAAATGATAACCTTTATAGATACACCTGGCCATGCTGCGTTTAGCCAGATGAGAGCGAGGGGTTCTAATATCACAGATGTTATAATATTGGTAGTTGCAGCCGATGACAGTGTAAATGAGCAGACAATCGAAGCAATAAATCATGCTAAAGCATCTGGTTGTCCAATCATAGTGGCAATTAATAAGATTGACCTTCCCACTGCAAACCCTCAAAAAGTCGAGACAGACTTGATGAAACATGAAATTATTAATGAAAAAATGGGAGGACAAAATGTTTTTGTAAATGTTTCAGCAAAAACAAAAGAAGGAATAGAAAATTTATTAGATTCCATATTACTTCAAGCAGAGATACTTGAATTAAAAGCTAATCCAAATAGAAGTGCAGAGGGTACAGTTATTGAATCTAAGATCGAAAAAGGAAAGGGTACGGTAGTTTCAACATTAATCCAAAACGGTTCATTAAGAATTGGTAATATTGCAGTTATTGGGAAAGAATGGGGCAAAGTAAGAGCTATGCATAATGACTCTGGAGAAAAAATTACTACGGCATTACCAAGTTATCCTGTTGAACTGATAGGACTATCAGGAACTCCAGAATCCGGTGATAAATTAGTAGTTGTTGAAAACGAATCAAGAGCAAGGGAAGTTACTCAATATAGGTCTAGACAAAAGCGTATAGAGGACAACTCCTCTATTCAAAAGGTTTCAATTGATCAAATGATCAAGAGTGCCTCACTTGAAAATAAAAAAACAATTTCAATAATTGTAAAGGCAGATGTTCATGGGTCAAAAGAAGCAATTGAACAGAGTTTAAATAAAATGAACTCTGACAATATTGATATAAAAATAATTCATACTGCAGTTGGCGAAATTAATGAATCTGATGTGACTTTAGCAATTGCTTCTCAAGCAAAAATTTTTGGATTTAATGTTAAAGCCAATTCTCAAGCTAAAACATTATCTAAAAGAGAGGGTATATCAATAAAATATTTTTCAATAATCTACGAGGTTATTGATGAAGCTCAAAAAATTATAGATGGTCTAGATGAAGATAAAATTATTGAAACTTTGATAGGAAAAGCAACCGTAAAACAGGTGTTTGAATTATCAGATTCGAATAAGGTTGCTGGTTGTATAATAGAGGAAGGAAAAGTTACATCAAAATCAATAGCTAAAATTATAAGAAATGAAAAACAAGTTCATGAATGTGAGATCCAGAGTCTTAGAAGAGAAAAGAATCAAGTTAAAGAAGTTTTAAATGGTCTTGAATGTGGAATAGTTCTTTTAAAATTTAACGATGTCATTATGGATGATAGATTAGAGTTTTATTTAAGAGAGAAAGATGAAAAAAAACCTTAGTTTAGAAAAAATTAAGGAAGAAAGAAAACAATCAAGAATCGACAAAATTTCTTCGTTAATCAAGAAATCTATTGCTGAAGTTTTTTTAACCCAAGATTTACATGATTCTAACGGAAAAAGAATGTTTATTTCTGTCTCTCATGTCTTTTTATCTGGAGATGGCAAGACGGCAACCGTTTACATTGATATACTAAATAAAAGCCGTCAGGATGAGGATGATCAGATTTACAAAATAATTGAAGAAAATTCGGTAAAAATTAAAAGAGAATTTTCTAGTAAAATTGAGCTTCGATATACGCCGAGACTTAGGTTTGAAATTTTAAAAAAAGATAATGATAAATAAAAACATAAGTGGTTGGATTCTCATTGATAAGCCTATTGGAGTGACTTCAAATTATGTTCTCCAAAAGATAAAAAAAATTTTTAAAAATAAAAAAGCTGGCTATGTCGGAACGCTAGACCCGCTTGCATCTGGTTTTCTTCCAGTGGCAATAGGAAAAGCAACAAAAGTTATAAGTTATATAGAAAATGTAAATAAAAAGTATGTGTTTGTTGTTCAGTGGGGAATTAAAACTGAAACAGGAGACTCTGAAGGTAAAATTATTCAAACAAAACAAAAATATCCTAATGAAAAAGAAATTAAAGATTCATTAAAGTATTTTGTTGGTCAAATAGAACAAAGACCACCGAGGTTTTCATCAGTTAAAATTAATGGATCGAGAGCATATGAACTTGCACGGAAAAATATTCAATTTAAAACTAAAACTAGGAAAGTAACAATAGATGAATTTGAATTATTAAAAAAAATTTCAAAAAACAAAGCTTTATTTTATGTTGAATGTAGTTCAGGAACATACGTAAGAAGTTTAGCGGAAAGTATTGCTCAATCATTGGGAACGCTAGGAACATTGACAGAATTGAGAAGAATAGGTTTTAGTGATTGTAATAAAAAACTTATTTCACTAGATTATTTATTGAGTATAGTGCATAGTGATGACCTAATTAGTCTTGTGCATCCAATTGATGTTGTTTTTGGATTTAAAAACTATATCAATCTAGATCATAAGCAAATGAAGAAAGTTTTAACTGGTAATTGCATTAAAATGAGTCAAGAATTTATGAGGTTTAATATGAAAGAAGACATTGTTTTTGCAAAGTATGAAAGCGAATTAGTTGCCATTGGTTCTTATGAAAATAAAAGTTTTCAACCAAAAAAACTATTGATCTCTCATGTATAAAATAGGTTATTAAAATTTTTTAAAAACGATCAGGAAATTTAAATGGATAAAACTTCAAATAATCAGAACGAAAAGCAAAATGTTGGGAGTAGTGAAAACCAAATTTCAATCTTTTCAAAAAGAATAAAGAATTTAACGGAACATCTAAAATCTAACAAAAAAGATCATAATACTAGAAGAGGTTTGATGAAGCTTGTAGGAAAAAGAAAAAAACTCTTGAGTTATCTCAAAAGTAAAAGTAATGAAAGATACGAGTCAATCATAAAGTCTCTAGGTCTAAGGCGTTAGACAAACTAAGGAGATAAAAATGTTTGATATATCAACTGTCGAGTTGGACTGGAAGGGTCTTTCTCTTAAATTAGAAACGGGTCTAGTTGCTAGACAAGCCGACGGTGCTGTAACCTGTACACTTGGAGGAACAGTAGTTCTATGTACAGTATCTGCATCTAGAGAGGTTGATAATGGAAAAGACTTTTTTCCGTTATCAGTACATTATATTGAAAAAGCGTATTCTGCAGGAAAAATTCCTGGAGGTTTTTTTAAAAGAGAGGGCAGACCTGCTGAAAATGAAATCCTTAGTTCTCGACTTATCGATAGACCTATACGACCACTGTTCCACAGCGATTTCAAGAATGAAACCCAAGTAATTTGTACTGTAATTAATTATGACGGAGAAAATGATCCGTCTGTCTGCGCTATGATCGGAGCTTCAGCGGCAATTACAATATCAGGCTTACCTTTTCTTGGTCCACTGGCATGTGCAAGAGTTGGGTATATGGATGGAGAGTACATATTAAACCCAACTAAAGATGAACAAAAAGAGAGTGAACTTGATCTTGTTGTTGCAGGTACAAGAGAAGGTGTCCTCATGGTAGAGTCGGAAGCTGATCAGCTTGATGAAAAAATTATGTTAGGAGCCGTTCAATTTGGGTTTAAAGAGTTTCAGATTGTGATAGATAAGATAATTGAACTGGCTGAAAAATCCGCTAAGGAGTCCTGGAAACTTCCAGAAAAAACTGAATCTAGTTTCTTTAAAAAATTACAAGATTTAACAATAAAAGAAATCGCTCCGCTCTATAAGATAAAAGAAAAAAAACAAAGAAATGAATCATTAAATGAGGCAAGAAAAAAAATTGTTGAGTCATTCAATGAAGAGTCTGAAGAAGATTTAATGTTAAAAGATGAGATAAAACAAATTGAGAAAGATATTGTTAGATCATCAATAATAAAAACAAAAAAAAGGATTGATGGAAGAGGGCTTGACGATGTTAGGGCTATAGATGTAAGAGTTGATTTCCTGGAGAACGTTCACGGAAGTGCCTTATTTACAAGGGGCGAAACTCAAGCACTGGTAGCAACAACACTTGGAACAACATCGGATGAACAAATGCTAGATACTTTAGATGGTGATTCAAAAGCAAAATTTATGTTGCACTATAACTTTCCTCCATTTTCTGTTAATGAAGTAGGAAGAATTGGGTCAACAGGTCGAAGAGAGGTTGGTCATGGAAAGTTAGCTTGGAGAGCAATAAACCCAGTATTGAAGAAAGCAGACGAATTTCCTTATACTATTAGAGTTGTTTCCGAAATTACAGAATCAAATGGATCCTCATCAATGGCGACAGTTTGTGGATCTTCTTTGGCATTAATGGATGCAGGTGTTCCTCTGGAAAAACCTATTGCAGGTATTGCTATGGGCCTTATTAAAGAAGAAAATGATTTTGTTGTGTTAACTGATATACTTGGAGATGAAGATCACCTTGGTGATATGGACTTTAAAGTGGCTGGAACGGAAGATGGCATTACATCTCTTCAAATGGATATAAAAGTTGACGGAATAACAAATGAGATTATGAAGCAATCTCTTTCAAAAGCATATAATGCTAGAATTCATATTTTAAAAGAGATGAACAAGGTACTAAAAAAACCAAGGTCAGAAACAAAATCAAATACACCTCAAATAATTAAGATCAAAATAGATAAATCAAAAATTAGAGAAGTTATTGGATCAGGAGGGAAAGTAATAAAAGATATTTGTGAGAAGTCCGGTGCTAAAGTTGAAATAGATGATGATGGGGTGGTTACAATATTTGCATCTAAATTGACTGAGAGCAATATAGCTAACGATATGATAAATGATATAGTTGCAGAGCCGGAGGTTGGCAAAATATATGAAGGAAAGGTTGTGAAAACAACAGATTTTGGTGCTTTTGTTAATTTTATGGGAAGTAGAGACGGTCTAGTTCATATCAGCCAATTAAAAAATGAAAGAGTGGAAAAAACAACAGATGTTGTCAAAGAAGGAGAGATTGTTAAAGTAAAAGTTATTGGTGTTGATGAGAGAGGAAAAGTGAAGCTAAGTATTAAAGACGTTCAAAATGAAAAAGATTGACTCTATTATTTTGTCAGGAAAAGAATCACTTCCTCTGATTGAAGGGGGTAAGGGTATAGCAGTAAGCAGTGGTGAAAGTTCGGGAGCTTGGGCTAAAGCAGGGGGTGTTGGAACGTTCTCTGGGGTTAATGCAGACTCATACGATCAAGAAGGAAATTTAATCCCACAAATTTATAAAGAAAGAACTAGATCAGGAAGACACAGAGAGTTGGTGGATTTTTCTGTTTCGGGAGCTGTAGAACAAGCAAAAATTGCAAGAGACATAGCGGGAAATCAGGCGCCAATTCATATCAATATTCTTTGGGAAATGGCTGCGGCAGAGGAAATTTTAATAAGAACTCTTGAGAAAGCAGGAAATATAATAGACGGGGTTACTTGTGGTGCTGGTATGCCATATAAATTATCAGAGATAGCTGCAAGATACGGAATTTATTATTACCCAATTGTTTCTTCGGCAAGAGCTTTTAATGCCTTATGGAAGAGATCTTACAGAAAAACTGCAGATTATCTCGGCGGTGTCGTTTATGAAGACCCCTGGCTTGCAGGTGGACACAACGGCCTGTCTAACAGTGAGGATCCTTTATCACCTCAACCACCCTATCCAAGGGTAAGAGACCTGAGGTCATTAATGAATGAATTCAAGCTAGAAAGTGTTCCAATTATTATGGCCGGCGGAGTTTGGAATTTATCTGAGTGGGAGGATTGGATAGATAATCCAGAAATAGGAAAGATTGCTTTTCAATTTGGAACTAGGCCTCTACTCACTGAAGAGAGTCCAATTCCGGAAGCTTGGAAGAAGAGACTCTTGACAATTAAAAAAGGAGAAGTAAGTCTTCATAAATTTAGTCCAACTGGTTTTTATTCTTCAGCAGTAAAGAATGAATTTCTTCAAGAACTAGAAGAAAGGTCAGAAAGACAGACTCCTTTTTTAAAAGAACAAACCAATGAATTTAACGAAAAAATAGAAATAGGACCAAGAAAAAGAACATTTTATGTTAAACATTCTGACAAATCAAAAATTTTAGATTGGATAAAAAAGGGTTTCTCAAAACCAATGACCACGCCTAACGATACATTAATTTGGGTTACGATCAAAAAAGCAAGTCAAATAGTAAAAGACCAGATTGATTGTATGGGATGTCTGTCTCAATGTTTGTTTAGTAATTGGTCTCAAGGTGAGGCGGGAACAACTGGAAAGAAAGCTGACCCTAGGTCTTTCTGTATTCAAAAAACACTTCAGAATATTAGCCACGGGATTTCAAACTTGGAAAATCAATTGATGTTTGCAGGACATTCTGTTTATAGATTTGCTTTAGACCCTTTTTATAAAGGTGGATTTATCCCAAAAGTGAATCAACTAGTTGACAGAATAATGAAGGGATTATAATTTTAAATTAGATTTGTGATGAAAAATGAATACATAAAAAATGCACTTGAGCTTTTAAAAAAGTCTCCCCTAAAAGCTACCAACCAAAGATTAAATATAATTAAACTTCTGTTTAAAAACGGTCCAGCACATTTCACCGCTGAAGAGGTCCATCATGAAGTTAATAGAAAAAAAATTAAAGTCTCATTGGCAACAATCTATAACTGTCTCAATCAATTTAAGGATTATGGAATAGTTAAAGTTGTTAAGACTTCTAGCGACAAGGTTTATTTTGATACTAATATCATTGATCACCACCACTTTTACTGTCAAAAATCTGAACAATTAATCGATATTAATAAGAATTACTTAAAAATATCAAAGTTGCCCAAATTACCAAAAGGAAAAAGATTTAAATCAGTTGATGTTGTAATTAACATAACAGAAGAATAAATAAAAACTCTAATTGCTTAAAATCTCTCACAACTAAAAACCCCATAAATCTTGCTTCTTAACCCATCCTTTAGTTTTTTGCTCCTTCACCAAACACCAGTTTGATTCACATTTCTCACATTTTAAAACATAACTTTTTTTAACTAAAGCAATTTTTTTCGATTCCATGTCAGGAAATTTAAAAATATATCCTTGTTCTTTTATCATGATAACATACTGTTGATCTGATAACTGAGAATCAGAAATCCAACCTGAAATTCCTTGATAATCAGAAACCTTTTTCCAGTTTTCAAACCTTTTTATGATCTTCAAAGGATATCCTTTCTTATATATTTTATAAATTTTAAGATGATTTAATCCTGGACCGTTTCTCACGTTTACCTCATTAAATTTTGTTGTCATAAATTTTTTTTTTGTTTCAGATCTAACAACATTTGGTGATATATTCAAAAAAAAGTATATCAAATAAACAAAAATTATAATTTTTATGGCATTAAATAACTTCATAATTCTCATTACAAGAAAATTACCAGAAAAGATAGAAAAAAAATTAAAACAAAAATTTAAAGTTATTCTAAATAAATCTGATAAGAAGCTTTCTTACAATGAGTTAAAAAAAAAAATTCAAAATATAGACATCCTTGTGCCCTGTGTGTCAGATACAATTGATGGTTCAATAATTAAATCAGGAAAAAAACTAAAATTGATAGCTAACTTTGGAAATGGTGTTGATAACCTCGATTTAGTTACAGCTAAGGAACAGGGTGTAATAGTAACAAATACCCCTGATGTATTAACAGAAGATACTGCTGATCTTGTTTTAACAATGATTTTGATGATAAGTCGTAAAGTAATTGACGCACAAAAAAAATTAATGTCAGGTAATTGGTCAGGATGGGGTCCTAGTGAGACAATGGGTAAAAGAATTAAAGGACAGAATATTGGGATTATAGGTATGGGAAGAATTGGATGTGCAGTGGCAAATAGATTAAAAATATTAGGTGGAAAAATTCTTTACCATAATAGAAAACGCTTGAATAAATCAATTGAAAAGAAATATTCAGCGCAATTTTTTTCAGATTTAGATTTGATGATTTCAAAATCTGATATAATAAGTATTCATTGTCCTTACACACCTGAAACATTCCATCTTTTATCTAAGAAACGATTAAAATTATTAAAGAGAAATTGTATTGTAATCAATACTTCAAGAGGGGAGATTATAGATGAGCAAGCCTTAGCTATTTTACTTCACCAGAAAAAAATTGGTGGAGCCGGACTTGATGTGTTTGAACATGAACCTCAAATCACTCCCAGTTTGCTTGATTCTCAAAATGTTGTTTTGTTACCTCATATAAGTTCTGCAACCATAGAAAGTAGGGTTGCAATGGGTGAGAGGGTCATAAAAAACATAGAATTTTTTAACAATAGAAAACGCCCACCTGATCTTGTTAATAAACCTTACTATGATTGATTGTTTCAGTTACAAATTTTACACTCTCTATTTTTTTTTATAGAAATTTTTTTCATGTCTAAATTAATACAATCTAATAAAATAAATTCTTTAAAACTAGTTTTTAAACCGAGAATATAATTTATTGTTAGATTTGCCTGAATTAAGCCGGCTAAACCGGCAACAGAAGAGATGATCCCCATCTCATCACAACTTGCCTCATTATCATTGGTCAGTTCAGGAAATATGCATTTGTAGCATGGATTATCATTGTCCAACCAAGGTGCTAGCATAAAAGCTTGAATATCAAAATTTTGAATGGCTGCTGATACCAATATTTTCTTATGATCATGACAGTATTTATTTATTAATAACCTAGATTCAAAATTATCCGTACAGTCCAAAACTATTGCTTTTTTATTAATAAAGTTATGAATATTTTTGGAAGTTACTTTCTCATCGAAATAATTAGCTTCTGCCAAACTATTTATCTCTTTAATTTTCTTTGAAAGAACTTTAGATTTTTTCTTTCCAATATCTTTTTCTGTAAACAATGTTTGTCTATTGAGGTTACTAATAGAAACTGAGTCGAAATCTACTAAATTAAAATTAGATATTCCACTCATTGACAAATATTGAGCAACAGAAGTTCCTAAACCACCACAGCCAATTACACAAATCTCTGATTTTATGATCTTATCTTGACCTTCAATTCCCACTTGATCCATAATCATTTGTCTTGAATACTTTTCAAAGAAGTGTTTATCTTTTTTAATCATCTATTAATTCTGAAAATAATTGAGTGGACAGATATCTTTCTGCAAAAGAAGGAAGAATTATAATAGTGTTTTTACTTTTCATAGAGATATCCTCATTGATCTCTATGGCTGCTGAGAGTGCTGCTCCTGAAGAAATACCACCTGCAATTCCCTCAAATTTAGCTAAGATTCTTGCATAATAGAATGCAGAATTATTACTTATAGATAAAACTTTATCAATATATTGAAGATCTAAATTTTTTGGTAAAAATCCTGCGCCAATTCCTTGAATCAAATGTTCTCCAGGATTTGAACCACTAATTACAGCTGAATCCTCTGGTTCTACGGCTACAATTGAAATGGAATTATTTTTTTCTTTTAAGTATTTTCCAACTCCAGAAACTGTACCTCCTGTACCCACTCCTGATATAAAACAATCAATCTTTCCTTCACAGCTTGACCATATTTCTTGAGCTGTTGTCAAATAGTGTATTTCAGGATTAGCTTCATTTTCAAATTGGTTGAGTATTACACTATTCGGAATTTTATTTTTCAATTCCTGTGCTTTTTGGATAGCACCAGTCATTCCATTTTTTTTTGGAGTAAGAATTAATTCTGCACCTAAAAATTTAAGCATTTTCTTTCTTTCTAATGACATGCTATCTGGCATTGTGAGTATTAATCTATAACCCCTAGATGCACAAATAAAGGCTAATGCTATTCCTGTGTTTCCTGATGTTGGTTCGATAATTACTGAATTTGGATTAATTGTTTTTTCTTTTTCAGCATTGTTAATCATAGCTAAGCCTATTCTGTCTTTTACTGAACCAAGAGGATTGAAAGACTCAAGTTTAGCAATAATATTTCCATGAAATCCTAATTTTTTTTTTAAACCATCTAATCGCACCATAGGTGTATTTCCAATGGTTTCGTCAATTGAATTGAATATTTTAGATGATTTGTTAAATAACAAAGTCGACTTTCTTGGAGTTAGATTTTTGAATTTTCTTATTTTTTGCTAATTTACAAATATCCTCAACTGAAATATCGGTAAAGCTTGCTATACATTTATCCTTAATGTTGCTGATGATTGGAAGTATGATGCTTTGTGAGAGATTAGAATTAAAAATTTTCTTTTCTGTTTCATCATCTGCAACACAACTAATTATTTTAGACAATTTTATTTTACGTCTCTCTTTTGCCAGACTATAACCACCTTTAGGTCCTCTTGATCCAATTAAAACCCGATTTTTAACTAACATTTGTAATGTTTGCTCGAGGTATCTTTTTGGAATACCTTGTCTTTTTGCAATAGCTTCATTTTGGACTGGATGAGGTCCTGAGTTTAGAGCAATATCTACAACTGCTTCAATTGCATATATAATTTTTTTTTGTATTTTAAACAAGTTAATCCTATGTAATTCCGGTTGACCCAAAACCTCCTGAGCCTCTATCAGAGCTATCAAGATCTTTTGACTCAACCAATTTTATATTTGGCAATTTCATAAATATTAATTGAGCTATTCGCATGCCTCTGTTTATGATAAATTTTTCAGTTCCGTGATTAATTAATATTACACAAATTTCACCTCTGTAGTCTGCATCAATAGTCCCGGGTGAATTTAAAACCGTCACACAATTCTTTAGTGCTATCCCAGATCTTGGCCTTACTTGCGCCTCTAGATCATTTGGCATTTGAAGTGCAAATCCGCAAGGAATAAGAAACGATTTATTAGGATTGATGATAATTTCTTCACAGTTTGCTGCTAACAAATCAAAGCCAGCACTTCCATCGGTAGCCTTTTTAATCTGGTATAAATCTTTGCCATTTTTAAGATATTTAAATAAAATTTGATGCATATATATTAATTTATTTTTTTTTAAAATAATTAACAATTTTTTTTGTAATTTTTTTTGCAATTTCAGATTTTTTTAATTTTGGCCAGTGTTCTACAGTTGAATTCGTAATGAGTGAAACTTTATTATGACTTGACCCAAAAACCTCCCCATTAGCAACATTATTTGCAATCATCCAATCGCAGTTCTTCGATTTTAATTTTTGTATCGAATTTTTCATTAAATTAGATGTTTCAGCAGAAAAGCCAATTATTAATCTTGGTCTAAATTTATGATTTGAAATATTTTTAAGAATATCCAAATTTTTGGAGAAAGTTATATTCAGTGTATCGCTTTGATTTTTCTTAATTTTTTCTGAGGAAAATTTTTTAATTTTCCAATCAGATATTGCCGCAGCCGAGATAAAAATATCGAATGGCATTTCTTTTATAATTTTTTGATAAAAGTCTGATGCGCTTGAAGCCTCAATGACTTTTATATTTCTGGGCTTTTCTAAGCAATTGTGACCTGAAACAAGAGTTGTTGAGGCACCAAATAAACTTAATGCTTTTGCAACCTCATAACCTTGAATTCCTGAAGAGTAGTTGCTAATAAATCTTACTGGATCAATCTTTTCAACTGAGGCACCTGCTGTCACTAAAACCTTTAACTTNCTAAGTTCTTTAGGATGGAAAATNTCATTGAGATTTTCAATTATTTCAGGTATTTCCATTAATTTNCCTGCTCCTTTNGANCCACAAGCNAGACGACCNTTATTTGGTGAAAAAATTTTAACATTCATTTTTTTTAATTTNGATAAATTGATTTTAACAGCTTTATTTGTCCACATATTACTATTCATTGCAGGTGCAATAATTTTTACTGTTTTTGATGCTATTAAGATATTTGTAGCAAGATCATCGGCAATACCATTAGCCATCTTTGCTATGAAGTTAGCTGTACATGGTACCACAAAGATTACATCCATCTCGTTTGCTAATTTAATGTGATTCATCTCCTTTTCTTGAGATAAAGTAAAAAGATTAGAAAAAATTTTTTTCCCAAGAAGGCTTTCAAAAGTAATTGTATTCACAAATTCTTTTGCACTATCTGTGAGAATACAATTTATATCTGCACCTTTATCTTGAAGTCTTCTNATTACATCAAGAGATTTGTAACAGGCNATACCTCCAGTNATAATTAAAAGAATTTTTTTGTTTTTAAGAAAATTCGTCATGTTTCTGAAATATGNATNGAGGCTAANCCATCTAAAATATCAANTACTTCAATATTTTTAAAGCCTGCATTAAGTAATATTTTGGTTAATTNAATTTGATCAGGAAATTTTTCAATACTTTTAATTAGGTATTCGTAGGCCTCTNGATTATTAAGAAGAAATTTCCCATAAATTGGAATNACTTTACTATAAATATTAAATAATTTTCTAAATGTAAANTTATTGATCTGGCTAAACTCAAGACAATAAAATTTTCTATTTTTTTTTAAAACACGTTTAACTTCTTTCAAAGATTTTTCAAGGTCATAAAAGTTTCGTATTCCAAAACTTGCAATTATCACATCAAAACTATTTGGTTTGAAGGGCATTTTTTCAGCTCTACCATTAACAAATTCTACGTTTTTTGTTATTANTTTTTTTCTAGCCTGTTTCAACATTTCAATACTAGAATCATAACCAATAAAATAGCAATCTGATCTATGATCNAATAANTTTATTAGNTCACCTGAACCTGAAGCAAGGTCTAGAACAACAGAGTTTTTNTTCAAATCAATTANTTTTATAAATTCACTTTTCCAAAGCCTGTGNAAACCAAAGCTCATNANATCATTCATAAAATCATATTTATNAGAAATATTAGAAAATATTCTTTCGACAAGTATTTGTTTTTTTTGTTTCTTTGAAGATTTAGTAATTTGTTGTAATCTTTTTTTCATGCCCGAACTTCCTGAAGTAGAAACTGTCAGAGTTTTCNTGGAAAATAATATTGTTCAAAAGAAAACATTGTCAATTAAAATTGAAAATAAAAATTTAAGATTCCAGATTTCACAANAAATTCCAGAAAAACTANACAACGAAATNATAACAAAAATATTGAGAAGAGGTAAGTTTTTAATATTTTTATACTCTAATAAATATTCCCTTCTTTTACATCTTGGAATGACTGGCTATTTCAGAATTTCAAAAAAATATACAAGAATTAAACACGATCATATAAAGTTCTTTTTTAAAGATAAAGTTCTTGTTTTTAATGATATTAGGAAATTTGGTTTTATNAAGTTGTATAACAAAGANGATATNNATAGTAGTAAGCATTTAANAAATCTNGGTCCAGATGCNATGGGNGAGAANTTTTCCNTTAATTACTTTTGTAAAAATAAAGAAAGAAAAACTAATGTAAAAAACCTTTTAATGAATCAAAATTTTGTCTCAGGCTTAGGAAATATTTATTGTTCAGAAATACTTTTTGATGCAAAAATAAATCCCTCCAGATATTCAAGTAGTCTTAAGAAGTACGAGATTGAAAATATCATTGTTTCTGCAAAAAAAATTTTAAAAACAGCTATAAACATGGGTGGTACGACAATAAAAAACTTTATTGTTTCTGATGAAAAAATTGGATATTTTAAAAATAGACTTATGGTATACGGAAGAGAAAACTTNGTATGTATNAGGTGTAAGAATAATAATTATATAAAAAAAGTAAAACACTCTGGGAGATCAACATTTTTTTGTTCAGTTTGCCAATTATGAAAGTTAAATTTCTAATTATTCTATTANTATTAGTTTTATCTTTTAAAAATTCTTTTGGATTGAAATTCTTAAATGGATTTGAAGATATTCCTGTTTTTAAAGAAATGGAATATGTTGAGGATTCTCTAATTTTATTTGACAAAGTAGAAGGAAGATATGTCTCATCAAAGATTTCTGGTTATTATGACATAAATGAGGTCCAGGACTATTACAAAAAAATATTACCAAATCTTGGCTGGCAAAAGTTTGAATCTAATCTTTATAAAAGAGGCAAAGAAATTTTAGAGCTTATATTTGTTAAGGAAAACCAAGAATTAAGCGTTATCTTTAGTATTTACCCAGGAAAATAAAAGAATTAATTCTTGACCTAAATTCATTAGAAAAGTATAAGATCAGAAGTATGGCTAATATAAAATCAGCAAAAAAAAGAATAGTTCAAAGCTTGAAAAGAACAGAAGTTAACAGATTCAGAAAATCTAAGATAAGGAGTGGTATAAAAAAAATACACACTCTTGTAGCAGGTAAAGATTTAAAAGAAATTGGTAAAAATTTCTTGGTCGTTGAATCTGAATTAGCAAAAGCAGTTGGAAAAGGTGTTTACAAAAAGAATACTGCCTCTAGACTAATTTCAAGATTGTCAAAAAAAATAAGATCTGCTAGTTAATTTTTTTTTTTCCGTTATTGATTCAGAATTTTTTATTAGTTAATCTTTAAGACTATAAATTATGACTGATTTAGATTATGCGGGCGATATAAACCCGAAGGAAGCCTGGGATTTACTCAAACAAGAAGAGGATTGTTATCTTGTTGATTGCAGAACCTCAGCAGAATGGAATTTTGTTGGTGTCCCAGATCTTAGTCCACTAGGAAAAAAAGTCTTTTTTTTAGAATGGCAAAAATATCCTCTGATGGATAAAAATCCTGATTTTTTGCAAGAAATAAATGATTTTGGTTTTTCTAAGAGCTCAAAAATCATATTTTTATGTCGATCAGGAGCTAGATCAAGGTCAGCTGCTGAATTTTTAACTAATCATGGATATAAAAATTGCTTTAATTTCTGTGAAGGATTTGAAGGCTCACACGATTCAAATGGTCACAGAGCCGGAATAAATGGTTGGAAGTTTTCTGATCTACCCTGGAAACAAGGTTGATAAAAAATGGTTGATCCTAACGCAAATAATCTTAATGAAATTCAAGCTCAATGGGCTACTGTAAGAGGTAGGATTAGACAAAAAATAGGAGATGCTCAATTTAAAAGCTGGATAAAAGTAATTTCCTTGCAAGACTTTATAGATAGTAAGGTTATATTAAGTGTACCTAGTAACTTTGTTAGAACTAGAATTATAGAACAATATTTAGACATAATTAAAAGTTACTGGTTAGTCCAAAATTTAAAAATCAATGATATTGAAATAGTTGTTTCCAAAGTTAGCAAAAGCAAAGATACAGAAATTTCTTACGAAAAGAAAAGTATAACTGCTCAAAACAAAGACTCTAAGCAAGAAGACATCTTCAGTAGTATAAGTTCAGATCTCGACAGCCGCTTTACATTCTCAAATTTTATAGTTGGCAAACCAAATGAACTTGCTTTTGCTGCAGCTCGACGAGTTGCTGAGTCTGTCGATGTGCCATTTAACCCTCTTTTCCTATATGGAGGTGTTGGTCTTGGAAAAACACATTTAATGCACGCAATCGCTCACGAAATTAAAGAAAGAAAGCCTTTAAGAAGAGTTATATATATGTCAGCAGAAAAATTTATGTATTATTTTATCAAGGCTCTAAGATTTAAAAATACAGTGGCCTTTAAAGAACAATTCAGAAATGTTGATGTTTTGATGATTGATGATGTTCAATTCATCTCAGGTAAAGATTCAACTCAAGAAGAATTCTTTCATACTTTTAATGCTCTTATTGATCAAAACAAACAACTTATAATTTCAGCAGATAAATCTCCTCAAGATCTTGAAGGAATAGAAGAGAGAATGAGATCAAGATTAGGTTGGGGGCTCGTTGCTGATATTCACCCACTTACTTATGAGTTGCGCCTTGGAATTCTTCAAGCAAAAGAAGAAAGGCTTTCGTCAAGGATTTCACCAAATATCTTAGAATTTCTAGCACATAAGATCACTTCTAATGTAAGAGAGTTAGAGGGTGCTTTGAATAGACTCTCAGCATTTTCATCATTGGTTGGTAGAGATATCAACCTAGATATGGTTCAAGATCTTTTGAAAGACCTTCTTAAGTCTTCTCAAAGGAAAGTAAATATTGAGGAAATTCAAAAAAAAGTTTCGCAACATTTNAATGTNAAAATGTCAGATATGAGTTCAGCNAGAAGATCACGTACAATTGCAAGGCCAAGNCAAATTGCTATGTACTTGTCAAAAAACTTGACGTCTAGGTCACTTCCTGAAATTGGNAGAAGATTCGGTAACAGAGATCACACAACTGTCATCCATGCAGTAAAAAAAGTTGAAGAATTACGAAGTAAGGACAACAGTTTTGACGAAGATGTTCAACTTCTTATCAGAATGCTTGAGTCATAATATGGAATTTTCTGTTCCAAAAAAAGAGTTACTAGATTGTCTAAATCATTTNCAAAGNGTTGTTGAGAGAAGAAACACTATACCAATTCTATCCAANATCAGAATTGTATCTGAAGCAAATGGAAAGAAACTTACTTTAACTGCAACAGATTTNGCATTGGAGTTAAGTGAAACACTATCAGCAGACGTAAAAAATTCTGGCGGAATCACAATACCTTCTCAACTATTCTACGATATTATTAGAAAATCGCCTGAAAACTCTAGGATTGGTTTAAGAAAAGATGAAAAAAGTGAGTTAGTTTATGTATATTTTGATGAATCAAAATTTTCTATCCCATCATTACCAATTGATGATTTTCCAGTCATGGATGTAAATCAGTTAGAAACATCNATTGAAATTGAATCAGCATCATTTAAAAAATTAATTGATAATTGTAAATTCTGCATGGGTTTAGATGAATCAAGACAATACCTNAATGGTATATTTCTTCATTTAAGTAANAATCTTATATCNACNGTTGCTACTGATGGACATAGACTTTCAAAGAGTTCTTTAACAAAAGATTATTCAGGAAATTTTGATGGAATNATCGTTCCCAAAAAAACAGTTTTTGAAGTATCAAAAATCTTGGAAGAATACGATGATAAAGTAATTCTAAATTTTTCAAAAACCAGATTAAAAATATTGTTAGGAAGCGTAAAAATTATAACAAAACTCATTAATTCAACTTTTCCAGATTATGACAGTGTCATTCCGACAACTAATGATCAGATAATGATAGTCGACTGTAAAAGTTTTAGTGAAAGTATAGACAGAGTATCAACAATATCTAGCGAAAAATTTAGAACAGTAAAATTTGATATTTCAAAAAACATTTGTGTTGTGAGTTCCTTTGGATCGGAAAAATCAATCGGAACTGAGAATGTTAAAGTTGATTATGATGGACCTGCATTTAGTATTAATTTTAATTCTAGGTATGTTTTAGATGTTCTTAATATAATTAAGGAAGGTAATGTTAAATTTTACTTTTCAAAAAATACTGCACCAACAATTTTAGAAGGACCCTCTCTAAAAAACACTCTTTTTCTTATAATGCAAATGCGAGCATAAATGTTCTCAGATGAGTGACAACCTAAGGATAACGAGTCTTAAATTAAATAATTATAGAAATCACGAGTTTCTTAAAGTAGAGCCTGAAAAAGACATTATAATGATTTCAGGAAAAAATGGTTCAGGAAAAACTAATATTTTGGAGTCTATATCGCTTTTTGANTCAAACTCTGGNTTCAGAAACTCAAGATTAAAGGATCTTATAAGATATGATTTAAATGGCCCCACTGAAATGTTTGGAGTAAATTTATCCTTGCAAAATAGAGATGAGTATCATGAACTAGGTATAGGTATCCAAAGTAAAAATTTTATATTTAATAAAATAGCTTCAATTAATTGTAAAAAAGATAAAAATAATAATTTCAAAAATTTAATTAGTACATTTTGGATTTTACCAGAAATGTCTCACATGTTTCAAGGTAGTTCAAAATCAAGAAGAAATTTTTTAGATTCAATGATTTTATCCATAAACAGTTCATATAAAAACACCTTGTTTAGGTATAAAAAATATAAAAATGAAAGATTAAAGATTNTGAAACAAAAATCTATACAAAGAGATAATGAATGGNTAGATATAATCGAAAAAAAAAATGTCTGAAACAGGTGTCATCATTTGTGATTCAAGAAGGGTATTTCTTAATGAATTAAANAAATGCTTTAAAAAAATTGATGATCAAATCCCACTTTTATTTTTAAAATTAAATGGTATTATTGATTCGGCCTTAGAGAGCAATACTGCCATTTATGCTGAGGAATTATTATTGAACAATCTCAAAATTAACAGAGAAGTGGATAGCGTTTCTGGAAGAACAAATTTTAGTGCAGATAAGTATGATCTTTTGGTCTATGACAAAAATTCTGAGAAAGAAGCCAGATTTTTTTCAACAGGGGAGCAAAAAATCATTATAATATCAATTATTTTTTCTTACCTTAATATTATTGAAAAAAAAAAGGAATCAAAAGTTCTTTTTTTATTGGATGATATCTTTTCCTATTTAGATGCTAGGTTTATAAAGCAAATTATTAACAAGCTTCATGAATTAAAATTACAGACNTGGGTGACTGATGTTCGTNCNGATCTGAAAGAAGANATACAAAATCTCGAATCAATAGCACATAACATAAATATTGATGATTATAGGTTTAAAGTTGTTAATAATTAGGTATAATANGTAAATTGAATTAGGTTTAAATTTTGGAAGCAGAAAATAATCAGTTAAANGACCAATCGTATGACGCNGAATCAATAAAAGTTCTAAAGGGTCTAGATGCAGTTCGAAAAAGACCCGGGATGTACATAGGTGATACGGATGACGGTTCAGGACTTCACCATATGATTTATGAAGTAGTTGATAATTCAATAGATGAGGCATTAGCAGGACATTGTAGCGAGATTTCAGTATCNTTAAATTCAGATGAATCTGTAACTATNGTCGATAATGGAAGAGGTATCCCTACAAATATTCATAAGGAAGAAGGNATTTCAGCAGCTGAAGTAATTATGACTCAGCTTCATGCTGGAGGAAAGTTTGATCAAAATTCTTACAAAGTTTCNGGAGGGCTNCATGGAGTNGGTGTNTCGGTCGTAAATGCATTATCACAATGGCTAACATTAACAATTAAAAGAGATAGTAGTACGTATGAAGTTAAATTCAAAGATGGAGTAGCAGTAGAGCCTTTGAAAAAAATTGGAAACGCAGACACAAGTGGAACTACGATAAGATTTCTGCCATCGAAGCAAACCTTTACAAAAACAGACTTTGATTTTATTAAACTCGAAACCAGATTAAGAGAGCTTGCTTATCTCAACTCGGGTGTGAATATAAGGCTTATTGATGAAAGACAAAAAGAACCAATAGAATCACAGTTATCCTCTAGAGGTGGACTCAAGGGATATGTTAAGTATCTTGATAAATCAAAAGAATCAATAAACAGTGAAATCATTTCTTTGAAAGGTACAACAAACGATACACAAGTTGAAATGGCACTTCAATGGAATAAAAGTTATCATGAGAATTGTTTGGTTTTTACGAATAACATCCCTCAAAGAGATGGTGGAACTCACTTGGCAGGATTTAGGTCTGCTTTGACAAGAACAATTAATACTGCTTCTAATAATTTAGGACTGCAAAAGAAAGATAAAATAAGTTTAACTGGAGATGATGCCAGAGAGGGTTTGACTTGTGTGCTTTCAGTCAAAGTGCCTGATCCAAAGTTTTCGTCTCAAACCAAGGATAAACTTGTTTCATCTGAAGTCCGACCAATTGTAGAATCAATTGTTTCTGAGCATTTATCATCATGGTTTGAGGAAAATCCAAAAGACTCTAAACTTGTTATTACTAAAATTTATGAAGCTGCAGCTGCAAGAGAAGCAGCAAGAAAAGCTAGGGATGTTTTGAGAAAAAATTCAGCACTTGAAGTATCTTCACTACCAGGAAAACTTGCAGACTGCCAAGATAAGTCCCCAGAAAATAGCGAGCTGTTTATAGTTGAAGGAGATTCCGCGGGAGGATCTGCAAAGCAGGCAAGAGATAGAAAAAATCAAGCAGTACTTCCTTTGAAAGGAAAAATTCTAAATACAGAAAAATCAAGAGCAGATAAGATTTTAAATTCCACTGAAATTGCTACTTTAGTCCAGGCACTTGGTGCTGGATATCACGAGAATTTTAATGTTGAAGATTTAAGATATCATAAGATAATTATTATGACTGATGCAGATGTTGACGGATCTCATATTAGAACTCTTCTTTTAACTTTTTTTTATAGACATATGCATGAACTAATAAAAAGTGGATTTGTTTATATTGCACAACCCCCTTTATTTAGAGTTAAGAAAAACAAATCAGAGCTTTATCTTAAAGATGAGAAAGAGCTTGATAACTATTTCATACAAGAGATTGTTGAAAACTGTGGGCTAAAGTTAAAGAACGGTGAGATATTAAAGGGTATTCCATTAGAAAAACTTTTTTCAAATCTTATGAAATTTGTTGAATTACTAGCGAAAGTAAGTAAAAAAAATGAAGGTTTTTCTTTATTGCTTGAGCAAGCGACTATTGCAAGTTTTTTTAATATATCCAATTTTCAAACTCAAAGTAAAACAAAGGAAACAATTGAGTATCTATCTAAAAGATTGAATTTTATCGACAATACTTGGTCTTATAATATTTTGAATGATGAAGAGTTTCAATTCATTAAAGAAGAAAACAAAGTAAAAGAAAGTTTTAGCTTTTTGAAAAAAGATATTGAATCAGGTGTATACGAAAATTTAAATAGATATAGTGAGCTTATTCAAGAATATTTTTTAAGTAATTCAGTTCTTCAATACAAAGAAGATCAAATACAAATTAAAACGCCAAGAGATCTTTTAAATAATGGAATAGAACTTTCAAAAAAAGGAATTTCAGTGCAAAGATACAAAGGTTTAGGTGAAATGAATCCAGATCAACTTTGGGATACAACTTTAGACCCAGCTTACAGATCTATTTTNAAAGTAAGAGTAGATGATGCTCAACGAGCAGACGAAATTTTTTCAGAATTGATGGGTGAAGATGTTGATAAAAGAAAGATATTCATTCNATCGAATGCAAAAAAAGTTGCAAATTTGGATGTTTAGTAAATATTTAAAATAAATATTTGGATTAAAAATTGAAGGCTTTTAGGTGGTTGCTAATTCTTTTTATTTGGCTTGTTTTATTTTCAAGCATGGCAGTTACTTGGTCTCTACTAAACTTGCCAGAAACTGAATCTATACAGATTTCAAGACAACCTAGCATTACATTTTTAGACAAAGATGGGAGGATTATTGCATCCTACGGAGATATTTATGGAAAATCAATTAAATACCAAAACTTACCCGAAAATTTGATAAATGCTGTAATTGTAACTGAAGATAAAAGATTCTTTCAGCATCACGGAGTAGATTTTAGAGGNGTTTTGAGAGCNGTGTATGTTAATTTTAAAGAAGGAAGNATTGTTCAAGGAGGAAGTACAATTACTCAACAACTAGCNAAAAATCTTTTTTTAACCCCTGAACGATCTTACACTAGAAAGCTTCATGAGTTAATATTGAGTATTTGGTTAGAAATTAGATTTTCAAAACAGCAAATATTGAGCATATATTTAAANAGAGTTTATCTAGGTTCAGGTACCTATGGAGTTCAAGCTGCGTCTGAGAAATATTTTAATAAAAAAGTTGAAGATCTAAATCTTTATGAATGTGCTGTTATAGCAAGTCTTCTTAAAGCACCATCTAGATACAATCCAATAGCTAATAAGGATTTATCTAAAGAAAGGGCATCCTTAGTCTTAGAAAGCATGACTAAAGATAAAATGATTACAGAAGANAAGGTCAAACAAGCTAAAGATAACAACCAAAAATATTCAAAATTTACCACACCACCNAAAAGTACNAGATACTTTATTGATTGGTTNCTTCCAAGAGTTAAGGCTNATGTAGGAGAAATAAATGAGGATTTAATTGTCAGAACGACTTTAGACGTAAAGTTGCAGAAAATTGCAGAAGAATCTCTTAATAAAATAACTTTAAATTATCCTTCAGCTGATCAATCAGCATTAGTAGGATTAGATCTTGATGGAGGGGTAATTTCGATGATAGGAGGAAGAGACTATGGAGATTCTCAATTCAACAGAGTAACTCAAGCTAAAAGACAACCAGGTTCAGCATTTAAACTATTTGTATACCTAGCAGGAATAGAAAATGGGTTATTACCTGAGGATATAATTATTGATTCTAAAGTGAATATTAACGGATGGTCACCAAAAAACTACAAAGATAATTATCTTGGAGAAGTGAGTATTGAAGATGCATTCTCTAAATCGATAAATACNGTNGCAGTAAAAATTTCTGAAAAAATTGGNAGAGATAAAGTAATTAAAATGGCAAAGATTATGGGAATAAATAGTCCAATATTAAATAATCCATCACTTGCATTAGGAACTTCAGAGGTGAATTTGTTAGAGTTGACAGCTGCATATGATGTTTTAGCTAACAATGGAAATGGTGTGTTTGTTCATGGTATTAGATCAATAGAAAATACTGATGGTGAAAATCTTTTTACAAGAAAAATTCAAGGCCCAGGAAAAATATTAGAACCAACAGTCGTGAAAACAATGACACAAATGATGGAAGAAACAATAAAGACAGGAACAGGAAAGAAAGCTCGATTGAATAGACCTGCTGCTGGAAAAACAGGTACCAGTCAATCACTAAGAGATGCTTGGTTTGTTGGATTTACATCTAATATTGTTGTTGGTGTTTGGTTTGGAAATGATGACGATTCTCCAATGAAAAAAATTACAGGAGGAACGGCTCCAGCTGTTTTATGGAATGACTTCATGAAAAAAGCACATTTAAATNTAGAACCACGTGCTTTAAATTATGAAATTGTGGATACAGAATCAGTTCTTGAAAATAGAAGGAAAATAAAAAAATTAATTGAGAAATCGAAAATTAAACCAAAGAAAAACGTATTTGAATCGATATTAGAAAATTTCTTCTAGAAATATTTATCTATATTATATTTAAAATCATTGGGTCTGAAATGAGANATATANTGGTCGTTTTCATCTANTAAAAAAAATAACGCACTATGATCAACNAGATAGTTAGGGTCATTTTTATCGCCNTTTATTTTNACAAAAATTCTAAAATTTTTAATTACATCNTCAACTTTTTTTTGTGAACCGGTTAGTCCTGTTATAGAAGAATTAAAATTCTCCAAGAAATTATTAATTTGTTCAACATCATCTCTATACGGATCTACGGTTATAAAAATAAATTCATTATCTTTTGTTAAGTTAGGCCTAGTATCTAAAAATTTTGACAACTTTAATATATCAAAAGGACAGACATCAGGACAAAAGGTATAACCAAAGTATATTAACTTTTTTTTTTTAATAATATTTGATTGATATATTTCTCCATACTGATTGGTAAGAGTAAAGCTGCCTCCAATACTGTAGGTTCCATTCATATTTTTTGATGCGAACGTGTTTATCAGAAATATCGATATTAGCAACACAAAAACAATTGCCAACATCATAATTACATTTTTCTTGAATATGTATTTGTATTTATTCATATCTTTCAATTATTATATAATTAGGAAAGGTTAAATTTTCAGGATTTTTATGTTTAAAATTCAAATTCACTCTTCTTAATCTATTTTTTATAGGTAGGTGTAAATTAAACTTATCTTTTTGTTTAGATTTATATAACACTAATTTCATTTGCTTATATTCATTTTTGTGACTCAAAAAAATCAGTAGCTTCTCAAAATAAATATTATTAATAATTTTTTCAAATTTATTTTTATCAAATGGCTTCATAAAAGTGACTGATGAATTCTTATTTCTATCTGTAAGTAATTTAGAATTTTTATTTAAACAATTAACTGCTTTTATGATTCCAGGTACAACTTCACAATCTATTTTCATATTGTTAAAAAAAAACAACTCATCTTCTCCAAACGAATCCAGAAATGGATCTCCATCGATTAAGTGAGAGATTAATCGGTGTTCATCTAATAATTCAAATATTATCCTCCATAAAGATTCACCATTAATTTTTGATAAATCTTCTTCATAGAGTATTTGTTTATCTTTTGAGTTTATTGATTTAATAAAATTTTTACTAAATTTTCGAGATAAAATTAAAAGATTTGAATCATTAATCTTTTGAAGAGCAATTAGAGTGCAGTCAGAAATATCTTGAGCATTAGTCCCAATTAAATAGATTTTTTTCTTAGTTTGTGAGATCATGTGCTTAAGTAAATTTAAAAAGATGATAAAAAAACACCATAATTATTTTTTATTTCTAATTATTCTCATAAGTATAGTAGATAAGAAAGCTTTTTCTGTCGATGATAGTGATATTCTCATTGATAGAGTTTTTATGACAGCCGTCAAGAAAAAAAAATATCAAAAAGTTGAAGAAATGATAGATAAAGATGCTGCAATTAACTATAAAGATTCAGATGATTTAGTTGCTTTAGCTTATGCGTTGGCAAATAATGATAAAAAGATGTTCAAGCTTTTGGTCAGTAAAGGTGCTAATCCTAAAATAAAAATACTAAAGGATACATCTATCCTTATATATTATATTTCTATAAATAAATATTCTCTGATTGATTCAATTATAGAAAGTGGTGTAGACGTTGACTTTCAAGACAGGGTTGGTATGACAGCATTGATGCATGCAATAGAAAAAGAAAATGTCAATGCAGTCAGTTCATTGATTGAAAAAAAATTTAATAAAGCCATTACTGATTTTTCTGGAAAGACAATATTTGATTACTCTAACGATTCTAGGAGTTTGGTAATTAAAAAATTAATACAAAGAGTAAACACTATTAATTAATTTTCTAGAAATTAATGATGAAACAGAATTGTATTGAGACAAAGGGCTCAAAATTGATAAATTTTTATAGATAGAAAATCTCTCTATATTCCTGTTGTATAAAAAACCATCAAAAAGAAAAATAGGATGTAACAATATATTTGTTTCAATACAATCTATTTTTTTTAACACATCTTTTTCATCGCCAGCAAAGTGAAAGATTTGATTTTTAATTTTAAGAAGATTAGAGAGCTTCTTTGTATAATTTTCAAGTTCTTTAATAACTCTATTGCTTTTACTGTATGAACAGGATGTAATCAATAAATCATAATCTTTTTTATTCAATGGTTGAATTACACCAGGTAGTAAGAAAAGAATATCATGAATCAAGGAAATTTTATCTAATAGAATAATTTCAACTTTTCTTTTTTCTGAAATAATTTTTAATTTATTTTGAATATCTTTTTGTAAATGCTTACCTTCAAAAAGTAATAAAGGAAAAAAAAAAAATCTTTTATATTTTTTGATATTTTCATTTATACATAAATCTACAGTAGGTTCGTTTATTTCAATGAAACAATCAAGAACGTCAGTATCTTTAAATTTTTTTTTTATTTTACTTTTTAAGCTTAAAAAGTCTTTTGTATAATTTGGGTTTCGGGAACCATGACCACAAAGTATTATAGCGTGTTCTTTAATATTACTATTTATAGTCATTAATATTGTTAAGAATTTTATTTAAACTTGAAATTCCTTTTGATATTTTTTTTTGGTTTAGTATTTCATCTGGTGAAAATTCGATACCATGAAGTATACTATTTAAATCATTTCTAGGTTGTAAATATGTACCTTCAAATGAACCTCCTACGAATAATCCAGCATTATCAGAAAAAGTATAAATATCGGCTAGTCTTAATGTACTTTCAGCTGAATAACCAATGCCTGATTTTATAATTGCCATGTCAACATCAACACCTAACTTAACTCTTTCCTTCAAAATTGAGTTTAATCCTCTATTAGTCATTATGGTCATTATTACTTGAGCTGACTTGGCCCCAATTTGTAATCCAAAACTCAAGCCACCTAAAGAATAAAAAAAAGGCCCAGAAAATTGATTATCAGACCTTCTGATGAGTAATACACCATTTCCTCCTTTTGCACCAAAAATGAAACCACCCTCGTAAATCTCAGGAAATAAAATTATTGCTCTAGCATTTTCAATATATTCATCCAACGTATCGAATTCTTCATTAGATATTAATTTTTTTAAAGTATCTTCTGAACCATGGATAAGTTCGATTGCTGTAACTTTTTTTTTGCTATTTGAATTTACAGGCGTATTGTATGTCAGGATGAGAAAAAATAATAAAATTGTTTTTAAAATGTAATATCTCATTTTAGATGTTTAATCATACAAATTTTGTTATGATTAGGATATAAAAAAATTAAAAAATGAAAATTAGAGTAATAACCCTTACTATCCTATTTCTGTTATCTATTAGAGATTTACATGCAGGTAAGATCAAAATTATGATTACAAATATTCAAGAAGAGAAAGGGACAATACATTATGGAGTATACAATAGTGCAGAGAATTTCCCAAAGGAAAAAGGAAAAATCTATGGAGGCTATATGAATGTAAGCGAGGTTATTAAAAATGGCCTCGTTATTAGTAATTTGGATGAAGCGTATTACGCAGTTGCAGTTTATCATGATAAAAATTTAAATAATCAGTTTGATTCTTTTTTTTCGATTCCAACCGAAAGTTACGGATTTAGTAAAAATGCACCTGTTTTTTTAGGTCCTCCAAAATTTGAAGACGCATCGTTCTTTGTTGGTGAATCTGAAGAAGTAGAGTTGAAAATTGAATTAAGATGAAAAAAAGAATTTTAGTTACAGGTGGGGCAGGTTTTATAGGTTCATTTTTATGTGAGCAATTAATTAATGAAGGTCATTATGTTATTTGTTGCGACAATTTTTATACTGGTAATGAGGAAAACTTAAAAGAAATTCGCGACAATAAAAATTTTGAGCTTTTGAGACATGATATTACATTTCCACTATACGTTGAGGTTGATCAAATCTTTAATTTTGCTTGTCCTGCATCGCCAATTCATTATCAGAATGATCCAGTTCAAACTGTGAAGACTTGTGTTCACGGTGCAATAAATATGCTGGGTTTAGCAAAAAGAACTAAGGCCAGGATAATGCAAGCTTCAACATCAGAAATTTATGGAGATCCTGAAATACATCCTCAAAGAGAATCATATAAAGGTGCGGTAAGTATTGAAGGTCCTAGAGCATGCTATGATGAAGGGAAAAGATGTGCAGAAACCATTTTTTGGGACTATCAAAGACAACACAATTTGGATATAAAAGTAATAAGAATTTTCAATACTTTTGGGCCAAGAATGCAACCAAATGATGGGAGAGTTGTATCAAACTTTATCTTACAAGCACTTTTAAATAAAAATATTACGGTATATGGTAAAGGTAATCAGACAAGGTCTTTTTGTTATATTGACGACTTAATATCTGGTATATTATTAATGATGAAATCAGAAAAATTTTCTGGTCCAATAAACCTTGGTAACCCTAGCGAAATATCTATAATCAAGCTTGCCGAAGAGATAATCAATCTTACAGGAAGTAGTTCAAAGATTATTTATAAAAAACTACCCTCTGATGATCCTCAGATGAGATGCCCAGATATTTCATTGGCTAAGAAAAAATTAGGTTGGTCACCAAAGTTTGATAGATTGTCTGGGCTCAAAAAAACAGTTGAATATTTTGATTTATTACTCAAGAGGGGGGGAGTTGAAAAATAAAATTGGTAAAGTGTTATGTATAGGTGACATTATTCTTGACTCGTATTCGCATGGAGATGTTCGTAGGATTTCTCCAGAGGCGCCAATTCCTGTTTTAAAAATTAATGATAACAAGTATGAGGTTTTGGGGGGGTGTGGAAATGTAGCTAGAAATATTTGTTCCGCAGGAAGTGAATGTCATATTATTTCTATTTCGGGAAATGATAAAGATCATAAAGTCTTGATTAAATTATTGAATGAACCAAAGAAACTCTCATATGATCTCATTACTGATAAAAACAGATGCACCACCAAGAAAACAAGGTTTGTCTCAAATAATCAACAGATATTGAGAGTAGATAAAGAGATGACAGATCCCATTGACCAGAAAGTAGAATCCATAATCTTGCAGAAATTCTCGAGGAAAATTGACTTATGTGATGTGGTTGTTCTTTCTGATTATAACAAAGGTATGCTTACAAATTCTTTAATAAAAAAAATAATAAAAATATCTAAGAAAAAAGGAAAAATAATTGTAGTTGATCCCAAAAAATCTAATTTTTTTGTTTATAAAGGATCAGACATTATAACACCAAATTTCAAGGAGTTGCTAGAAGCTTCAGATTATGAAAATGCAAAAGTTAAAGGATCTAATAAATTAATTGTAAATTTATCTAAGAAACTTATGAGAAAATTCCTTTTTAAAACAATTATTACAACACGAAGTTCAGATGGTATTTCAATAATAGACGAAAAGAATGAAAACATTCATCTGCCTTCCAAGGCAAGAGAAGTTTATGACGTTTCTGGAGCTGGAGATACTGTATTAGCTTACATAGCATCAGGACTTGCTAAAGGAAAAACGTTATCAAACGCCACAGAGATTGCAAACGATGCTGCAGGCGTTGCGGTTGGAAGGTTTGGAACAACTGTTGTAAGTGAATCTGATTTACTTGATTCAAATCCTATTAACAAAATATGTTTAATTGACAAGTTAGAAGGCGAACTTAAAAAGATAAAGAATAAAAAGGTAGGTTTTACAAACGGTTGTTTTGACCTTATTCATCAAGGGCACATACATTATTTGAAAGAAGCTAGAAAAAATTGTGATTTACTCATTCTTGGTTTAAATAGTGATAGTTCGATTAAAAAAATTAAAGGAAAAGATAGACCAATTTTAAATCAAAAAGAAAGATCAGAGATTTTAAGAAATTTCGACTTTATTGATCGTATTGTAATTTTTGATGAAAAAACCCCACTCAACTTAATTAAAACAATTAAACCTCAGATAATATTCAAAGGTGACGATTATTCTAAAGAAGAAGTAGTTGGAAATAAGGAAATAAAAAAATGGGGAGGAAAGGTAGATTTAATTAAATGTGTAAAAGGAAAATCAACTTCCAAAATAATAAGGAAAATTCAAAATGCAACTTAGTGCTGTTTTTTTTGACGTAGATGGAACTATTGCTGAGACCGAAGACATGCATAGAAAGTCTTTTAATGAATCATTTAAAGAATTTAATTTAGATTGGTTTTGGGATAAAGCTATATATAAGGAATTGATTAATGTTGGTGATGGAAGTGAAAGAATTAAGCATTATATAAAACGGGCTTGGCCTGAAATGATGGAGTATAAGAACTTAACAAAGTATATAAATTCTATTCATAAAGTTAAGTCAGAAATTTTCGAAGACCACGTTTCTGAATCTGACATAAAAATTAGACCTGGAGTATTAAGATTAATTAAAGAATTAAAAATTAAAGGTAAACGTATTGTAATTGTATCTTCGAGTTCTGAAAAAAGTTTATTAAAGTTATTCAAACAGGGACTAGACATAGACCCCAAATTATATTTTGATTTAATAGCACATGGTGGCTGTACTAAAAACAAAAGACCCTCTCCAGAAATTTACGAATGGAGCCTTGAAAAGTTACGGTTACCTTCGCAAGCTTGTGTGGCAATTGAAGACTCATTAAGAGGTGTTATGTCAGCAAAAAATGCAAACCTGAATGTATTGGTCACTCCATCAATATTTACTCAAGAAGAGGATTTTAGTCTAGCAGATGTTGTGGTTTCTAATCTTGGTGAACTTAAAAATCCGTTTAATGTTATCAAGGGTGAAGTTTACGGTCATAAAATCGTAAATATTAAACTTTTAGAGAGTGTTCTAAAAATTTAAAAGATGAAAAATACAGTTAACATACAAACAATTTGAGAAAGAAAAATAAAGACACTTAACTTGTGTAATTTTTTGAATCTCTTTTCATCAATTTCTTTTTTGTTTTTTAAGTCACTTACATTGTTGATCCACTTGGTTAAATATTGTCTTGAGAAAAAAAATCCAAATGAGACAATAAGCAAAACAAAACCATAAAACTTATTGTTAAAAAACATCATAAAGGTTAGGATTAAACATATTACCAACGACCATAAGTAAAGCTTTGGGAATATACTTCTTATAAATTTTCTAGCGTTTTTATCATCAAGGACTAAAAAGGTATTGGGAGCAATTATTGCTGAGAAGAAGATCAGACTACCAATAAGGAATGGTAATAAGAACTTTATTACATGATTTGATATGAGTAAAAAATTTTCCATTAGCGAATGAGTTTTACATTAAACATAAAAGTGATAATAAGTAATATATGAATATAAAGTTTTTTTTGCTTCTGCCAATAATAGAATTAATTTTGTTTATATTAAGTGGGGATTTTCTTGGTTTTTTTCCAGTAATTATTTTAATTATAATCTCTGGAATTTTAGGTATTTATTTGCTGAAATCAGGTTTTAATTTTGAAGGAATCAAACACATATCAACAAATCCAGAAGAGTGGATTTTCAAAAAAATAGCTGGAATATTGCTACTTATACCAGGTTTTGTTACTGATATAATAGGCATATTTATTTTATTCAAATCCTTGAGATTTTTAGTTTGGGATTTTATACCTAAAAATGCAAAAGAATATGTTTACAAAAAAAATAGAAAAGACAAAAATAATGAAATTATTGAAGTTGATTATAAAGATCTTGATGAAAAATAAATTTTTAAAGATATATGGACGGGTACAAGGAGTTGGATTCCGTCAGTGGACAAAAAAGCAAGCACAAAAGTACAATCTAAATGGCTGGGTTAAAAATTGTACTGACAAAACTGTAGAATGTGAAGTAAGTGGATTAAAAGAAAATATAGATCTTTTTTCACAAGCTTGTTTAAAAGGCCCTTTACTTTCTTCGGTTAAAAGAATAAGTGAAAAAAATATTTCTTTTAAAAAATTCAAATCTTTTATAATAATTGGTGAATGAAAATTTTTTTACTTAGACACACTACACTTGATGTGGATATAGATACTTTTTATGGACAGACCGACATAGATGTTTCAAAAAGTTTTTTGAAGGAAGTAAATATAATTAAAAATAAAATATTAAATAATGATATTGATTTAAAAAAATTAAAAATATTTTCAAGCCCTCTCAAAAGATGTACTAAACTTACAAAAGAACTTACATACAAGTTCGATATTGACGATAGAATTAAAGAGATGAATTTAGGTGACTGGGAAATGAAAAAAATGAAAGAAATACCTTCTTTTCAAAAAGATGAATGGGAAAATAATTTATTATCTTTTAAGATTCCAAATGGTGAGAGTAATTCAGAATTCCTCTCTAGATTAAATAATTTTTTACAAGACATTTTAAGTTTAAAAAGTGATGTATTAATTGTTTGTCATGCGGGATCAATTAACGGTATGATATCAATTTTAACTGATGAACCCTTTGATAAATTAGTCAAAAATTATTGGGAAAAAATTAAACATGGTTCTTTATCTCTTATTGAAATTCAAGAAGGTACGGCACAAATTAAATATGTCGGAAAATAACAAATCATTTAATACTTAAAAATGAACTCTTTCAAATTTAGAATTAATCAATTTAAGTATTTTGATAATATCAAAATAATTAGATCTTTAAAAAGATTCAAAACTGTCTCTATTAGTATAAGAGAAGGAAAATGTGAAATTAAATGTCCATTTTTCTTTTCTGAAAATTCATTAAATAGATTAATAGAAAAAAAAAAAAGTTGGATTAAAAAAAAATTAGATGAATCATTACTAAATTTAGAAAATACAAATTCTTTTGGAGAAAATTTTGTATTCTTTAGAGGACTAAAATTAAAATTGGTACAAAAATATTCGTATCTTACAAAAATAAAAAAAAGTAATAACTGTATTGAAATATTTTTGAATAATAATAAAAAAAATGACAAGAAAAGATTGGTTATTGAATGGCTCAAGGCTTATGCGGATAAATATCTTATTGAAAGAGTATCTACTTTATCAAAAAAAGTTGATATTAATTTTACCTCAGTAAATGTAAAAGCCTATAAAGCAAGGTGGGGTAGTTGCACTTATAAGGGTGAAATCTCTTTAAATTGGAAATTAATAATGCTTCCTGATAGGGTAATTGATTATGTTATTATACATGAACTTTCACATGTTATAGTTCCAAATCACTCGAAACTATTTTGGAATTTAGTAGAAAAAAAATGCCCAAATTATGTTGAAAATAAAAAATGGTTAATAAAAAACGGTTCATCTCTAATAAGTTTGAGTTGAATTAAGTTTTTTTTCGGCTTTCTGAATAATTTCCTTTGATAAATACAAATCCTTTTCATCTACGAGAATTCTAACAGGAATAGCAGTGATATTTCCCTCCATCACAGACATTTCTTCATCAAGCACGAAATATTTAATATTATTAATATTTAAAATATTTTTTACCCAGCTAATATATACTTGATTGTTGCTTCTAATAATTGTTTTCATAAAAATAAATTAATTTTTATTTTATTAAATTTTGGTGCGCCCGAAAGGATTCGAACCCTTAACCTTTTGAGCCGAAATCAAATGCTCTATCCAGTTGAGCTACGGGCGCAAATATTAATTATTAACTCCATGTGATAATTTTAAAAGTTTTTTGTTACATAAAATAACAACTAATCCTACTGTAATACAAACGATCGTAATACCAAGAAAAATTGATTTTTCTCCCAACTTTTCTGAATATTGTCCAATTGTTCCTGCTAATTTGTTGCCAATGCCTATAGCAGCAAAATAAATACCCATTATTGAGGATACAAGTTTTTTAGGAGATAGTTTTGTAATATAAGAGAGGATTACGGGAGATGCACACAACTCTCCAATCGTATGAAATAAATATGCTAGTATCAACCAAAACATAGACGATTTTCCATAAATTTCATATTCTAAAGAGGCAAAAAACATAAAAACAAACCCTAAACCCATGATAATAATGCCAACTGCAATCTTGATTATAGAAGAGCTAACTATTTTTTTTAATTCAAGTTTATACCAAAATAACGATACATAAAAACCTAACGCTATAATCATTAGTGGATTGATTGATTGAAACCAGCTAGCAGGTACTTGAAAGTTTATTAATTCTATTAATCTATCGGTTTTTTGGAATGTAAAAATATTCATTAGACCTCCCGCTTGTTCAAAAGACGCCCAAAAAATAATCAAGATAAAGCTCGAAATTATAATTAATTTTATTCTATCGAGTTCGTATTCACTTAGTTTATTTNTTTTAATTAAGGTTTTAGATTTAACTTTTTTTGATTTAATTTTTTTTTGCCCANTNAAAAAAACNAACTGACCAACTACCATTCCNAAACCTGCTAATGAAAAACCATAATGCCANCCATAAACTTCACCTACATANCCTACTATAATGCTTGCTAAAAAAGCTCCAATATTTATTCCAATGTAAAAGATTGTGAACCCTTGATCTCTTTTGATATCATTTTTTTCATAAAGAGATCCTACTAACGAAGATATACTTGGTTTTAGAAGGCCNACTCCCAAGATTATAAAAAATAAACCAAANTAAAAGAAANAAATACTTTGTATTGCTAATGAAAGATGTCCTAAACAAAGAAGGAATCCACCAAAAAATACCGCCNTCTGATTTGAAAGATATTTGTCCGCAATTATACCTCCNGGAATACATGAAATGTAAACCAAAGCAGTGTACCAACCNTACAGTCTTATTGCTTCAGCNTTTGTCCAGCCAAGACCTGGGTTTGCAGAGTTGGTTTGAGAAACTAGATATAATACAAGTATTGCNCGCATTCCATAGTAACTAAATCTTTCCCATAACTCTGTGAAAAATAATATAAACAAACCATCTGGATGAGAATTCAATAAGCCGGCATTTTTTTTATTTAACATTGAATTTGGCATATATATTGCTTAATTATAATAACTTCTGATAAGTGTCAGAAATTTGAATTTCGGGAAGATCCTAAATTATAATATTTCCTCCCTTAAAGTAAAGAGATCTTCCCAATTCAATACTAATCTTGAATTTCTAAAATAAACCTTTTAAGTTTCTCAATATCAATATCTGGAACATCTCTATAAGAGCATTTAAATTTTTGATTAATCAAAGAGCAAACGTGGGCATAGGGGTTTCTTCCTTTTGGATGATTAGGGTGCGATTTTAGTTTTCCTGTCAAGATATCTCCTTTTTTTTGAATGATTTTCCAAATAATTTTTTTGTTTTGGGGATTCATTACCTAAAACCTTGATTAGTTCTGATTCTAGATTTCTTTTCGACNTGCTTAAAGATANTCTTATTAGATTTTTTTTTTTTAATTTTTTTTATTACATACTTTTTACCTTTTTTTAGTGGAGGGAGTTTCTTATATGATCCATCTTTTTTTATTAAGAAATAGTTCCCATTTACGTCCCTTATAATTTCATCAGAGTAAGCTTTCACACCAAAGAAAATAACTAGAAAAATTAAAAAATTTATCATTTGTAGAAATAATATTTTTTATAAATTTTTGTGTCAATNGTAAATTTCGAAGTTTTACAAATTTCTTTTTTTCTTAGTCTCCAATTTTTTTTAATTTTTCTTAGTTTTTTAGCGGCTTCATTTCTATATTTCAAATTTTTCCACCAAGACGAGGAACCAATAACTAATTTCACTTTTTTTTCCATTAGTCTAATTTATGATAAAATCTACTTTGTTTTAATTTTTTAAGTATTTGTGACAAGTTTTGACTATTTAGATTTTNCTTTTTCNNTAAAACCCAGTCTTTGATTTCATCTAANGCGATAANTCCGTTGATATCTCGAAGTATCATATGAAAATTCTTNTCNTATACATAAATTTNTAATTTTGAGATTTCAGTTNTATTCTTTTTTTGATTTTCCAAAATTTTAATNAAAGGCTTTCTTGGNACAATCTCATCAATAATNGGAATTAACATAATTGTATCATAATTAGGATTTTTTAAGAATTCAATTGAATCAATATACGACCTATCCATCAAATTTACGATTCCATCNAGACTTTTAAAGGTTGGTTTTTGAATAAAATATTCATCTTGGGATAATTCTTTTAGCATTTCAATGTTATTGCTAGCTTGCACTTTAATGATTCCTTTGCCACTAACTTTTAGATTAGGAAAAATTAATGATAAACTTCTTAAAGCAATACTTTTAAAAAAATTAGTTTTTGAGAAATTCCAAATTGCTGGAGAAACTAAAATTACTCCATTAATAGGAATATCTTTNTTTCTGTTTGCTAAACTCAAGGCTATCGCACCACCCATACTTTCTCCTAATAAAAAAATATTTTTATTAGGATTNTCATGTTTAATTTTATTGATAAAAATNTTTAAATCNTCTAAATGAANCTCCAGATCAAACCANTCNCCTCTATCANNTCTTTTCCCAAANCCTCTTAAATCAAANGATATAAGTTCAATTGAATGTTTTATTAGATATTCCGCTGGAAGTTTAAAAGCATTGGAGTAATCATTGTAACCGTGAACTGCAATTATAATATTAGATGAATTTTGTTCTGATTTCCAACTCATGTAATCAAAATTTCTTTCATTAATGTCATATGGTCTGTTATGAAAATTTTTTAAAGAACATGATCCCAAATGAATGTAAAGGAAAATAAAAATCAGGTATTTAATAATTTTATAAATATGTCCTCTAGATCTGATTCTTTTGTTGAAATATCTTTTAATACAAGATTATTATCAGAAATTTCTTTTATCAATTCCGCCGCACTTGTTTGGCTTTTTTTAAATTTAAATGTTACTAAATTATTATCTACATTTACACAAAATTTCTTTATTTTGCTTGGAATCTTATTAATTTTCTTTGTGAATTCGATTTTTATTTCTTTTTCATCCAAAATTTTGAGTAAATTATTTTTTGTATCATTTGCAATAACCTTTCCTTTATTAATTACTGCTATTTCATCACATAGTAATTCAGCCTCTTTAAGATAATGTGTAGTAAGAATTATTGTTGTGCCTTTTTTATTAAGTTTTCTGATCGAATTCCATAACTTCTTCCTTAGTTCAACATCAACACCTGCTGTTGGTTCATCAAGTATAAGAATTGGAGGATTATGGACCATTGCTTTCGCAACCATTAACCTTCTTTTCATTCCTCCTGACAAACTTCTAGAATAAGCCTCTGCTTTATCACCAAGGTCAAGCATTTCAAGTATTTCTAGATTAATATTATTTTCTTTTTTTACAGCATACAATCCAGCTTGAATGTTCATTATTTCAATTGGAGTAAAAAATGGATCAATTATGATTTCTTGAGGTACAATNCCAAGACTGCCTCTNAGTGTCTTTGGGTCATCNTCAAGACCAACTCCGCAAACTTTTACACTTCCATAATTTTTATTAACAAGGCCTGCTAAAATATTNATAAAAGTACTTTTACCAGCACCATTNGGNCCCAACAAGCCAAANATTGAACCTTGACTAATTGAAAGATTGATATGATCTAATGCAAATTTTGATTCATTATTATATTTTTTAGTTAAATTTTTGACTTCTATTATTTTTTTTTTCATAAGTATCAATATATATATATGTGTTAAAACAAAGCATATGATATTTTTATGAACTGTAATATTATGAAATCAAATTTTCAAACAGAATTAAAATATATTAAAAGCGATTCGGTAAGTTGTAGCGGAGATAGCTGGGGGCAATCGCATCCGCTTATTTACTTGGATTTGTCATCAGGTGAGGTAATCACCTGTCCATATTGTAGTACAAAGTTTAAGAAAAAAAAATGACTTCAAAAGATAANAACCTAGTTTTAGTGGATGGGTCAGGATATATTTTCAGAGCATATTATGCTTTACCTCCTATGTTCAGATCTGACGGATTGCCAGTTAACGCAGTGTTTGGATTTACTAATATGTTATTAAAACTAATTGAAGATCTTCAAATTGAGAAAGGAGGTAATGTTTCAATAGCAGTAATTTTTGACGCAGCAAGAAGAACATTCAGAAATGAAATCTATTCAGAATATAAAGCCAATAGATCTGAACCACCGGAGGACCTTANNCCACANTTTGATATTATAAAAAGAGTGCCAATAGCATTTAATCTTCCTTCAATAGAATATCCAGGATTTGAAGCTGATGATTTGATTGCCTCTTATGCAAAAAAAGGAAAATCTAAAAAAAAGAAAATTACAATTATTTCTTCCGATAAAGATTTGATGCAACTTTTAGATACNAGTGTTTCAATGATTGATCCTTTAAAAAAGAAGGAAATAACTAAAGAAAATGTNATAGAAAANTTNGGAGTAGGCCCTGAAAAAGTTATTGAAGTGCAGGCATTATCAGGAGATTCATCTGACAATATACCAGGTGTTCCTGGAATTGGTCCAAAGACAGCAGCACAATTGGTAAATGATTTCGGTGACATTGAGAATTTAGTAAATAATGTCCATAAAATAAAACAAGATAAAAGAAGAGAGTCTATAATCGCTAATAAAGAACTGTTATTAATCTCAAAAAAACTTGTAACTCTCAGAGATGACGTGGAGCTCCCTATTTCAATAGAAAATCTAAAGTTTAGTCCTTTAAAGGTTGAAGAATTAATAAAATTTTTAGATGAAATGGAGTTCAACAGAATCAAATCACTTGTAATAAGTAAATTTGGAGATNCAAAAAATGAATCTCAGTTAAAAANNGNTGAAAATAAAGATCAATATTATTTGCCAATCAGAAATAAAGTAGATAGATCGTTATATAAATTAATTTTAGAAAAAGACCATTTAATAACTTGGATTGATAAAGTAAAAATTTTTGGAAAAGTATCGATTGATTGCGAAACAACATCCCTAAATGCAGTAGAAGCTAAAATTGTTGGATTTTCAATGTCATTGGAAAATAGCGAAGCTTGTTACATTCCTTTANATCANACCAGTATAAAAAAACAGATTTCTATGGAGTCTTTTGTACAATTAGTAAAAAGTNTTTTGGAAGACGAGTCNATTTTGAAAATTGGTCAGAATATNAAATATGANTATATTGTTNTAAANAAAATAGGAATTAATATTATTAATATGGACGANACGATGTTGATGTCGTANGTACTCAGAACAGGACAGAGAGGTCATGGTTTAGATGAGCTTGCAATNGAATTTTTATCCCACGAAACAATAAAATTTTCAGATGTTACAACTATTAATAAAAAGAGAGTTTCTTTTTCTGACGTTCCAATTGAGTTGGCNAGGGATTATGCTGCTGAGGATGCTGACTTGACCTTTAGATTATGGGAAATATTAAAAATAAATTTAATCAAGAGTAAATTATTTGCTTTTTATTTTTATATTGAAAAACCATTAATTGAGGTGATAGCAAATATGGAAATAGCTGGNTGTAAAATTGATAACATTCAATTAAGNAAACTTTCAAAAGAATTCTCTACTAAGATATCTACAATTGAAGATCAAATTCACAAGATTTGTGACGAAAAATTTAATATAGGCTCACCCAAGCAACTGGGGGAGATTCTATTTGAAAAACTTAAGTTGCCATTTGGTAAAAAGGGAAAAAGTGGAAATTACCAGACGGATGTGAAAATACTTGAAAAATTAAAATCTGAAAATCACAAAATTGCTTCAATCGTTTTGGAATGGAGACAGTTTTCCAAATTAAGAAGCACTTATTGTGAGGGCTTGTTATCAAGAGAAAACAATATTACTAGGCGGATTCATACTTCATTTGGTATGGCCAGCACACTGACTGGTAGATTGTCTTCAAATGACCCAAACCTTCAAAATATTCCTATTAAAACATCAGAAGGAAGAGAAATAAGAAAAGTATTTACCTCAGGAAATAATACAAACATTATATCTATCGATTATTCACAAATAGAATTAAGAATACTGGCCCATGTCGCAAATATTCCTACACTTATTTCTGCGTTTAATAACAATGATGATATCCACACTGTAACTGCTATGGAAGTTTTTCAAGTTCCAAAAGAACAAATAAATAACGAATTAAGAAGAAAAGCTAAAATTATAAACTTTGGGATAATTTATGGTATCTCTCCTTTTGGTTTGGCCTCTCAATTAGAAATATCTAATAGTGATGCAAAAATGTATATGGATCAATATTTTTTAAAATACCCAGGAATAAAAAATTATATGAGGAATACAATTGAAAATTGCAGATTAAATGGATTTGTATCTACGCTTTTTGGAAGAAGAATTTTCATTCCTTTTATCAATGATAAGGTTGCTACAAGAAGAAACTTTGCTGAAAGGTCAGCAATTAATGCGCCTATTCAAGGTGGGGCGGCAGATATGATAAAACTTGCAATGCCAAGAGTTAATAATTTTATTGTTAAGAATAAATTAAAGACTAAAGTTCTTCTTCAAGTTCATGATGAATTACTTTTTGAATCCCCAATAGACGAACTTCAGATAATCCAAAAAGAAGTGTCAAAACTGATGGAAACCTCACATGAGAAACATATTTGTTTAAATGTTCCTATTAAAGTTGATATTGGGATTGGAAAAAATTGGGCTGACGCTCACTAGACTTTCATTGCTTTGTTGTGAAGTTGTACAAAAATCCCACGAAGTTTTTTTGCATCCTGAATCGTTTTTTCAAAGAAATATCTTGCTAAAAATTTTTTCTTCCTCAGATCAAAGCCCTCTGGGTCAATGCCAACTAATTTCCACCCTTCGCTTGAAAGAGAATCACTAGGTTTTATCAATTTAGAAATATAAAGATCTATGGACTTCTGATGACATTCGTTCATATGATTGATAATTCCTTCTTCTGAATCTTTGAAGTTAACAAGTTTATTAAGAACTAGTTGATCTTTAGTAAACCACTTTACACTGGCAAACCCTCCTATTAAGTGTGCGCCAATGATATTTAATTTATAGAAATTCATATCTGAAAAATTAGCGTAGAGTTCTGCAGCTGGGTGCCTCATTAAAAATCTTTTTTTGTGATTTTCATCATTTGTAATATTTAATCTTCCAATAAGCGTTATACGAGGCCTAGACATTGGATCTTCGTAGTCGAAATTTTTATTCTTGAATTTTGGGAATAGGGTATAAAGTTTTTGCTCTTCACAAACCATCAAAGATACTAAGTTATTATTCTTTATATTTGTGGTGTGTTCAGAAAGGTTGGACAAAAGTAGTATTGGACATAGACTATAATCAAATGCTGTTAATGTAAAAGTAGAGTAGGGAAAATTTTGTTTTAAATTAATCTTACTTACTTTAAACGAAGTTGGATCAAATTGAGTTGAGAGAAAACCTCTAGAGGATGATCTAATTAATTGTCTGGCTGAGTAATTAATATTCATAGTTTTTAAATATTGTTTTATTAATGTATAGTATCTATAGGGTTTTTTTTAAATGATAAATATCAAATACTTTTTATTTCTTCTTTTAATTTTTAATTTTAGTAACTCAAAATCGCAACAAGGAAATCTAGTAATGCATGGTGCATATGCTTTTGAAACCTTTAAGGGACAAAAATCATGTGCAGTTTACGTTTCAATTTTTAATAATACAGAAATTGATTTCGAAATAAATTCTCTTTCATCTAATATTTCTGGACGAGCTGA
>NZHH01000036.1:0-20013 GCA_002691245.1 Rickettsiales bacterium
ATGATTTTCTTATAAATAATTTCTTTTGTTAAAGAAAAATGTTCGTATAAATCGTTTCCTTTTCCAGATTCTCCAAATTCATCGATCCCGAACACTAGGTCATTTGAACTTAAAAACTTATGCCATCCATGAGAGGATGCAGCTTCAATTACAACTTTAAATTTTGTTCCCAAGACATTTTCTTTATAAGGTTTTTTTTGTTGTTCAAATATTTCTACACAAGGCATTGAAACTAAATTCGATGAAATACCATTTTTTTTCAATTTATCATGTAAATCTAAACCTATTGAAACCTCTGAGCCACTGGCAATTAAAGTTAATTTTGATTTTTCACTCTTTCTGAGAAGATAACCACCTTGTGATGCTAAATTATTTTTGAATTTTTTTCTTAATTGAGGCAAGTTTTGTCTAGAAAGGGCTAAAACTGAAGGAGTATTTAAACTATTGATTGCTATTTCCCATGACTCAAATGTTTCAATAGCATCGCATGGTCTGAAGACATTTAAGTTGGGAATTGATCTCAAACCAGCAAGATGTTCAATTGGTTGATGTGTTGGACCATCTTCTCCAAGACCTATAGAATCATGGGTGAATACATAGATTACTCTTTGTTTCATCATAGCCGAAAGCCTTATTGAGTTTCTACAGTAGTCGGAAAACACCAGGAATGTTCCACCATAGGGAATCAAACCACCATGTACAGCAATACCATTCATGGCTGCAGACATTAAGTGTTCTCTTACTCCGTAGTGAATATAATTTAAGTTTTTTCCTTTTGAATTTGATGAGCTAGTTTTAGTAAGATTTGAACCTGTAAGATCTGCAGACCCTCCTAAGAGATTAATAACCTTCTTTGATATATACTCTAAAGAATTTTGAGAAGATTTTCTTGTTGCTTCGGCTTTAGACTTTTTTACAATTTCATTTAAAAATTTCAAAGTTTCATTTGTTCTGATAAATTTTTTAGATTTCATTTGCCTCAGAATTTCTTTATTTTTTGAGGATTTCTGGAATTTGCTCATCCATCTTTTATTAATTGAGTGACCTCTTTCTCCAATTTTTTTCCATTCTTTTATAATTTTTTCGGGAATGAAGAAGCTTTTATGAGGCCAATTGAGGTTTTTTTTTGTTAGCGCGGCTTCGTCAATCCCAAGAGGTGAACCATGGCATGATTCTGTTCCTGCTTTATTTGGAGATCCAAAACCAATTAATGTTTTGCATGAAATTAGTGTAGGTTTTTTTGATTTTTTTACTTTTTTTAATGCATTATCAATTTCATCAAAATCATGTCCGTTTATCGTAATAGTATTCCAATTACTAGCTTTGAATCTTTTTTCTTGATCATCCGAACAAGTAAGATTGACTGAACCATCAATCGAGATTTTATTATTATCAAATAAAACTATTAATTTGTTTAGCCCATGATGGCCAGCAAAAGAAATTGACTCTTGAGAAATACCTTCCATCAGACAACCGTCACCAACAATACACCATGTTTTATGATCAAAGACATTCCCAAATTTAAGGTTTAAAATTTTTTCAGCCAAGGCCATACCTACACTATTAGCAAACCCTTGACCTAGTGGTCCTGTTGTTGTTTCAATACTTTTAAGCAAACCAAACTCAGGATGACCTGCTGTTTTACTTCCTAATTGTCTAAACTGTTTAATTTGATTTAATGTACAATCTTTATATCCAACTAGATATGATAACGCATATAATAGCATTGAACCATGACCTGCGGATAACACAAACCTGTCTCTATTAATCCAATGAGGGTCTTGTGGGTCAAATTTCATGTGATTTTTAAAAAGAACAGTTGCTACATCTGCCATTCCAAGGGGCATGCCAGGATGACCGGAGTTAGCTTTTTCTATTGCATCAATTGATAAGGCTCTTATAGCATTAGCCATCTCTCTTAATTTTTTTTTTTCGTTAGTGTTCATTTTCTCCGTTTAGAACAAATCTTCCAAAAGCTCTTGGTCCTCCAGATGTAGTTATTTTTTTCTTTATTTCTAAATTATCTAAATCAATAAGAATAATATTATCTTGAAACCAACAAGCAACAACAATTAAATTTTGTGAATAACTCAAATCAATTCCTTCAGGATACTCACAAATATCTGATATTGTGGATACCTTTTCTTTTTTATCCATGTCAATTACCGATATACTATCGTCACGTTGATTTGTTACATAAAGTTGATTGTTTCTCTTATTATGTATTGCTGAGTATGGCCATTCTGAAACTTTTAAGTGAAAGTTTACATTAAGCGTCTTCTTATCAATGATAGAGATAGAATTTGATTGAACGTTGGTAATAACAACATAGTCCAAATATTCCTCTGAGTAGACACCGAATGGTGCTTTTTCAACTTCTATATTTTTTATTGTTTTGAGTTTAGTTGTATCAATCACAGAAACATTATTGCTTTCTCTGTTGGCAACAAAAAGCTTATTTATTTTTTTGTCAAGATAAATACCTGCAGGAGACTTGCCTACATTAAGTATTTTTTTAATTTTATATGAATTCAAGTCAAGAATTGTAATTTTATTATCATACCAGTTAGAAACAAATAATAGATTTGTTTTGTTATCCAAGGCCAAACTAATTGGAGAGTTTCCTGCTTTAACAATCGTGTTTGTTTTAGCGTCAATATCAATTATTGAGACATTATTACTTTCCGGGTTTGCTACAAAAACTCTTTTTGAAAATTGATCTACAATAATTCCAGCCGGTCTTTTTCCAACTTTGATTTCGTCTACCTTTTTCATTTTCTTTAGATCGATCACATCGAGCAAATCACTTTCTTGATTTGTAATAAANGCCATATCCTGGGAAAATGAAATATAACAGNNGAAGAGCAAGAAGAAAAAAACAAAAGGNAACATTANTNTTTTTCAACNATTTTTTTTAGTCCTTGAAGATTTTCNGTTATAAAATTTTTAACNAGCTTTTTAGAATTTTCATCATTTAANTCTGGAGGAGGGTCGTTTCCCATAAAGCCTCTNTAAAATCCAGCTTTATATTGAACAANNGTTTTACCATCTTTAGATTTTACAAAAATTTTTGAGGAATAGCTATTAACTGGTAATATAGAATTATNTGTTTCTATAATCCTCCAATTGACCATCATTTTTGTNTCATCTGATTTTTCAAGCTTTTGCTTTACATTTTCTCCTGAGTTAAATGTTAAAACTCTTTCAGATCCAACTTTATTGCTATCTGACGAGACAGACTCAATATTTCTATTCCATTTGAAGTTTTGAAAATTATTAACTATTTTCCAAACATCTGTTGAAGGTGCATCTATTGTAATTGACTCTGAAACCTTTTGTCTTGANGGTCCNTGTGAATAGGATGTATCTTTTATCAATATTAATATAAGNATAGTAAATAGAAGGTTTTTGTATGNCATAATGTTCCTCAATATTTATAATATAATAAATTTATTTTTATCTTCTAAAACTGATAATGCAACCAAGATTTCTGAATTTTCATCTTCAANGTCTACAATAACAGCATGNAAAAGTCCNGATATGGTCTTTAACCTCTTTACCTTGTATCTNGTTCTGTTTANTTTTCGATCAGATACTTTTTCTATTATTTTATTTATTATGACATCCATAAAGAAACTNTAGTANTTTTGGTTTATAATATAAATAANTCAAATTAANTTAGACATGAAAAATTTTTTCGANANATTATTAAAGCAATCAAAGTTTATAATANCAATATATATTTTTTTTGGAATAGTTTTAGGTTTTTATTCATTAAATAATCTTAAGATAAATACTTCAACTGACTCCTTGATTAACAATAAGCTAGATTTCAAAATTAACCATAAAAAGTTAAAAGAATCATTTGAAGTATTGAATAATAATGTACTTATAAGAGTAAAGTCTGTTGATAAAAAGATTGGAGCAAATTTAAGTAGAAGTATAATAGATAAATTAAGTGCAAATAAAGATATCTCTTTTGTATATTCTCCAAATTTTGACGAAGTTTTTCAAAAAAATTTTTTTTTGTTCTTGAATGATAGCGAAAAAGAAAAGCTTATANAAAAATTATATCAATATCAGCCGTTTCTATCTCAAATTAATAATAGTGATAATAAGTTGGAGGGGTTTAACGAATTATTAGANCTNAATTTGAGNAACAATTCTTCAAATGTAAANAGCGANTTAGAATTGGTNTTTAGAACNTTTTCTAACTCTCTCTCTGANAAAAAGTTTGTAAATTGGGAAGATATTTTTTCNTCANGTTCAAATGAATTTTATATAATATTTGGTGTAAAACAGGAATGTATATCTGAAGGTAGACTAAACGAAATATATGGATTTCTAAAAGATTTAAAACAATTTGAAAATACTGATTTAACTTTGGCTTATACAGGTGGTTTAATTATTGACTTTGAAGAAATTACATCTGTTTCAAATGGTGCAATGATTTCAGGTATATTAAGTTTTATTTTNGTAGGTGTGATTTTATGGATTCTTTTTAAAAAACTATTACCAATTTTTATTTTGCTCTCTACAATTTTATTGGGACTATTAGTAACAATAGGTATTACCACTCTAATTATTGGTTCTTTGAACTTAATTTCTGTCGCATTTGCAGTTTTATTCATTGGNCTTTCTGTNGATTATGGAATACAGGTTTATTCAAGAATCACAGAAACCCNAATAAAAAACTATAAAATTGAAAAANTAGATTTAATNTTCAGGACTTTGATTGTGGTATCGATTCCATCTATAATTGGATTCCTATCTTTTGTTCCAACAGATTATATTGGCTTATCAGAACTTGGAATCATTTCAGCAATTGGTTTGATAGTAGGACTTTTACTTAATATAAGTTTTTTACCATGCTTAATAGTTCTAACAACAGACAATAAGAAAATAGAATTCTTTAATTTAGATTCAAGAAAGATTTTAAACTTTCTTAAGAATAAGAAGCAAGTAACTATTATTAAATTAATATTTCTTTCAATATTAGTTTTTACTCTTTTAAACTATAAATCAATAAACTTTGACTCAGATGCTTTAAACTTAAAAGATCAGGATTTAGAATCAGTAAAGTTGGCTAAGGAAGTTATTGAAAAAAANCCAACATCTGATTATGTTGCATCAATTATTTTGAATGAAAAAGAAATANAATTNTTTAACAAATCNCATCCAATACTNAGTGATAAAAATGTTAAATCNTTTTTTAGTTATAATAATATATTTAATGAATACGAGTCGGTAGATTTGGATTATATAAAATTTTTACTTTCATACAACCAGAATTCAATTAATAAAAAAAAATCCTCTGAGTTATTAAGATTTAAAAATTTATTAAATAAATTTACCAAAAGAGATTTATCATCAAATCTAAGTAGTGATGATCTATTACAGCATATTAGGCAATTGGAGAACGAGGGCATGTCCTCTAATCAAATTGAAGCTTTATTATTCAATAAATTTAATGATTTAATATTTTTAATACAAAATTTAGGTGTTGTTCCTAAAGATCTATCTGAAATAGTGCCAACAAACTTTAAAAAAAGGTATGTTTCCGAATTAGGGATGTACAGAATAGAAATTTTTCCATTTCAAAATTTATCAAAACCAGAAAATCTAAAAAAATTTGTATCGGTTGTTGAAAATCATTTTCCAGAAGCTACGGGAATGCCAATAGTTCAACTGAAGGCAGGCCAAGTTGTAGTTAAATCATTTTTAGAAGCTTTAATAATTTCATCTACCTTTTTAATTATTTTTTTATTTTTTATATTTAAAAAAACTTCTTACGTTTTTTTGTGTTTGCTAACCTTGTTTTCAGGATTTGTCTTGACGATTTTTTTTATGATACTTCTAAAAATTAATTTTAATTTTGCAAATATGATTTCATTACCACTACTTTTTAGTTTAGGCATTAGTTACCCAATATACTTTCTTAAAAGGGCTGAACAATTGACTGATATAGAATCTGTTTATACTTCGAATACACCGTCAGCAATTTTATTTAGTGGTTTAACAACTTTATGTTCGTTTAGCACTCTATCAATATCAAACCACGAAGGAACATCGTCAATGGGAATTTTGTTGTTTATTAGTTTATTTAGTACTTTACTGTCGTGTTTGATTCTTCTTCCTATATTTATGAAAACAATAAAATTTAAATAAGGACCCAGTTTCCAGTTTCATCTCTGCATGCAGTAGACTTTTCTTCAAAAGATTCTCCCTTCTTTTTTATAATTTTTTTAAAATCTCTGCAGCTTTTTTCTTCTATATTGTAATTATTTAAAGGGATTACTGTGCCAGTGGTGGTATTATCTATTGAGCTTTCCCAAGATGCTGATGAATTATCTGGGTTGTTATTTAACGATTCTTCAATAATGTTATTAAATTCTTCTTTATCTTTCTCCTCTAGAATTTCAATTAATTTTCCACCCAAAATATATCCTGTTGCCCCTCCAATTATAACAGCAATATCTTTTGAAACACCCGAACCTATTTTAGACCCAACATATCCACCTACTGCAGCTCCGATAATCTGACCAAAAACTTTATTATCTTTTGAATTTTCACATGCAGAAAGAAATATAATTGATGAGACTATTATGACATCAATACCTTTTTTTATTTCATTAAATTTTCTCATTATATTCGAACCCCCTAAAACATTTAAATCTTGGAAATCTTAAACTCCAATTTTCTCCATCCTGACTTTTACTAATTGAATCAGCTCTGATTTCAATAATTTTCCCGATAAGTTTCTCTCTATTCTCCCAAAACTCTTCTCTTTGTCTATCAGAAAAGCCTGATCCTATATTTAACTTAAAAAATTTACCATTTTCATTTCCCTCAGCAATGATAGCACCTAATTTTCCTTGGTTTCTTCCAGAGCCTTCTTCATAGTCTGTTACTTTAAGCGAAATTTCTATAACTGGTTTAAGTTTAAGCCAGGTGGTTGATCTTTTACATTCATAAAAAGAATCTGGATCCTTGATCATTATTCCTTCATAACCATCCATAATCGCCTGATTGTTAAATTTCTTGAAGTAAATATTTCCTTTTTCTGTATTTAGATCAACGAGGGTCTTATTAATTAATTTAATTTTTTGCGTTTCGTTGATATTTAATTGAAACCAGTTTTTTAAAAGATTAATTCTCTCGGTGTACTTTATTTTTTCAATGCCTAACTTAAAACTTTCAAATTTTATTATATCAAATAAGAACAAAGTAGCATCATTATTTTGAATAACGTTTTTCCTATGGATTTGTTTCATTAATTCTTGAAAGTTTTTACTTACAACCTCACCATCTAAAACAATTGCAGAGTTAATAGGATTTTTTTTTACGCAATTCGATAACTCTTCTTGAAGATTTTTGAAATTTGTTAATTCTTTACCATTTCTACTAAAAAAGTCGACTCTTCCATTTGGATAAAGTACAGAGATAACACGAACCCCGTCTAATTTTACCTCTAGATATTTATTTCCATTAAGTTTTTTTTTATGTGAGTCTGAATCTTGTGCAAGTTGACAAGCAAAAACAGGTATAGAATATTTAGTAAAATCATTCTTTACGGCTACATTGTTTATTGTTTTTTCAGATAAACCACATCGCATATCTTTTTGTAATATTCTCTTAAAAAAGAAATTCCATTCATTTATTTTTGCCTTCTTCATAGCTTCTTCAATCTTATCTCTTGCTGCATGTCCTGTTAATTTTCTTGAGGATAAATCTGTAGAAAGCTGTTCAAACTCTTCCCATGAAAGCCCTAAACCATCTATATCTGATTCTGGTATTTTTTTTACACCAAATGTGACTAATTTATTGTAGGCCAATTTCATACCATTAAATAAATGATCATTTTTATTCTTCATCTCATGTAAAAGTATCTCTTCTTTTAATATTCTAGAATTAGTAGATTCTAGTTTTTGGATTATTTTAAAATTTTCCATCAAGCACCTGCTGAATATTGGTTTGATATCTACAATATTTACAACTATTATGATTTAAAGGAACTTCATTTGAATTTAGAGTTTTAAAAATTACTTCAAGTGTAGGTTCAATCCATGAAAGATCTAAATTTTTTTCAAATATAAGTAACTCAAAATCAATTTTTTTAATAGTATTAGGATTGTTTTCCAAGGCGTTTAGATAGATTAGTATTCCGGTATTACTCATGTTTAGAGAGTTTTTTGATAAAAGATACGAATAAAGTGATAATTGTTTCCAGTAACCAGGCCAAATTGTTTCTGCATTTATATCCTTTTTTCTCGATGTACTTTTAATTATGATTGGTGTGAAGTCTTTTGTCTCTGAACATTGCCAGACGTCATCCAATGTCGCTTTTATTTTAAAATTTGTTTTCTTGTGAACATATGATATTCCCTTAAATGGATGATTCCACAAATTTAATGCTTCTAAATTAGTTGGAATTAATTTTTTTTTAATCTTTATTGAATCAGGATAGACTATTTGTTTAATTCTAAATTCATTGATCAAATTTTTATAATGGTTAACTACAAAATTATTGATTACAAGCGGAGTTCCATGTGGCCTTTTAATGCCATGTTTTTGATCAAGATAAAAGCATCTATTGCAATCAAAAAAGAGATCAATTTTAGATCTGCTGATAGTAAATGCATTCAGATTGTCTTTAACGTATAATTTTTTTTTCCACATTATTAAATGATATATATTTTTTTATTTTATTAATTATTTATATAGTTAAAAATCCTACCATCAATTGATAAATTAATACAAATTAATCTAATTAAGGGTTTATATTTGTTAACAATTGCAAATTCAAATTGACAATTTTTTATTTTTTGGAATTATCACTTTATGTACTTATTCGTTCTTATTTTATTACCTAAACTTCTTTTTTCATTGGAATTAAACTTGCTATGCACTAATGATTATTCAAATAACAAGGAAGTTGATGTTAAAGACATCTTCCTCTTAATGGACTCGGATTCTAAAAAAATAGAACTTGGAGGTTTAGCATTTTCTGCTGATAAAATTTCTATTTCAAAGTCAAATATTTCATGGACTGCTAATAATGTTGAGATATACCCTGACTCTATGGGTGAGATTTCAGGTATATTAGGAAGATACTCTGGTAATTTGGTTCTGAACTTCCAAAGGCACGATGAAAATAAAATTAAATCTTTAGATTTTAGTTGTCGAAAATTTGAGTTAAAGCAGAGAAAATTTTAGTTCTCAAACAACTTCTTTTTATCAACAAATTTCAAAATTTCTTTTTTGCAAAACTCTTTGCCTTCTTGCTCAATAAAATTATCTTTGATTCCTAAATTTTGCCTACTTGAAGCCATTTGGATAAAAGAATCATTAGGCCTTATTTTTGATAATTTCTTTAAATATTTTACAGGAACTCTAAAGTTTCCAAAAGTAATGGAGTGGATTTTTTTTAAATTTAACGTAAAAAAAACTTCAGAAAAAAACTTTTTGTAATTTTTTTCGTTTCCTAGCCAAATAATAGGGTCAAATCTTATTCCTATATTCCATCCCTTATCCTGAAGATTTTTAATACTTGATAATCTTTGTTTTAAGCTTGGAGTTTTACATTCAAATTCATTTATAACAAATTCAGGGTTCAAACTAAAAGCAGGTAAAAGGTTTTTGGTTGGTTTAATATTTTTTAAAACTTTAATATTCGTACTTTTGGATCTAAGCTCAATACATCCATTTCTAAAACTATTTAAATTAGATATTAATTTTTTTGTAAAACCGGTAATATTTTCAAGTGCTAAGCTGTCACAGTCATAACCTGAAAAAAAACATGATGTTTCTTTGTTTTTATGAATGGTCGCCCTAATTGCATCAAAAAAGTCTTCGTAATTTACAAATACTAAAAAATTTGCAGAATTAAACATACCCTGAAGATAACAATACTTGCAGTCAAATGGACAATTCATCATGTGGGAAAAATAATAATTATTTTTATACCCTATAGTAAATTTTTTTGGTGTGGATTTAACAAAATTGTTTTCTTTTTTAGCTAAAATAAATGAGGGATAGTTTTTCTGAATTCTGAAACTTTGATTAGAGGGATTAAATATTTCGGAGTAGTTGTTACAAATAATACGATTTTGAAAATTAATTCTTTTTAATATCATTTGAGTAGTTGGATGATCTTTAACTTTCTCTTCGATATAAACGTTATTGATTTTCATAATTTTAAAAATTCTTTTAATATTTTTATATTATAAGCTCCATTTTTTTTTGGATCAAAAATATTTTTTCTTAAAGTTTTATATTTTGAGAAATACAATTTTAATAATGATTTCATTTGTTGTTTTTGAGTAAAAGTGAATCTTATATTTTGAAATTGCTTTTCAAATTGAAGATCTATTTTATCTAGATTATCTTGTTCAAAACCTTCTTTTACTTTTTCAGTAAATTCACATAAATCTAAAATTAATTTTTTTTTATTATCAATTAAATTGTAAACTTCACATTTATTTTCGAAATTGATTGATGACTTTTTGTTGTCAGAGACTATTTTTAGAATATTTATAAATTCTTTTATTCCATATTTATTTGTTGCATAAAAAAAACCACTACATTCCATATCACTCAGAGATTGATTATAGTTTAAATCTTTTTTATCATATGTTACACATTCTGAAGATTTTATCTCTTTAAACCCTATAAAGGGAAAGTAGACTTTACTGCTAGACGAGTCAATTACTTTGTCGACCAAGAAAATTTCACCTATTTTTCTTGATTTATGACCAACCAGACCAATATTAATCCAAGTATTATTTCTTACGCAATTAAATTCGTAAAATGTCTGAGTAACACTCATAGCTGAGTTTATTTTACCAATTCCTGAAATTGTAAGGCTTTTGTTATCAGAGTGATAAATTTTAAAATTTGTCTTAGATTTGTATTCTCTTAAATTAAATAGATCAATAATCGGCATTGCTTCAGAGAGTGTGGCAGTTACAAAATGAATCATTTATTTTTTTCTAAACTTCAGTGTCATTCGATCGCTTTCACCAATCGATTTGAAATAATCTTTGTTTTCTTCGCCATTCGCATATCTTGGAGGTAAACTCCACACACCTTTTTTGTAGTTTTTAAGGTCTTTTGTATTTTGATTGATATTACTTCTCTCAACTAATTCAAAACCCTGATTCTGGATATGATCGATTAAAAATGATTCTTTTACGTAACCTTTTTCAAAGTTTTTAATTAATGATTCATCTGCCCTATGTTGTACCACTCCCAAAACACCGCCTGTTTTGAGTGCCTTACGAATAGAATTCAAAATATTTTCTGATTTGTTATGATTTAAAAAATTATGTGTATTTCTGAAAGTCAAAATAATATCAAAATAGCTTTCTTTACTATCGAAATTTAAATTTTTATCAATATAAATAGTTTTAAAGGCACCAAACTTTTCTCTATTAATATTAAAATAGTTGTAAAATTCTTTTTGAATTTTAGTTATTATTTCTTCTGCAAACGGTGGCTGTTTATATGTTGCTACATAAAAATTATTTGTATTTTTCATGTAATGACTTAATATTTCAGTATACCATCCTCTTCCAGGTGTGATTTCAAGCACCTTCAAGTTTTTACTTAGTCCAAAAAATTCTAATGTTTCTATTGGGTTCCTAAACTTGTCTCTTTTAACATTTTCCTCAGAACGATATTTATTTTCTACAGCTGATATTATATCCTCATTACTACTTAGAGGAGTTTTATAAAGTATTATTGTAAATAAGATTAATTTTATAAATAAATTCATAATTCAAATCACACTATCTATCATATCATCAATTGAAAATTCTTTATTTATTGCATCACTTATTAAACCTAATTCGATTTCATTTTTCAAATCCCAACCTAAAGGAGCTGTTTTGGTTAACCCTGATCTACATGCGTAAGCAAAAATTTTGAAATCCTTTAATGCTTCATCAGGAGTATATTTTTTTTTTGGATTTCCCTCATAGGGATCTTTTTTAAAAATCCCTTTTTCATTTGGTTTGACATCAGTTATTACAGAATAAATGAAATGATTTAAAAGTAAAAAAGGATCTTTTGCTTTTACTTCTCCCAGGAATTGAATATAAGCAATAGCCGTTGTTTCAATCTCATCTGATTTTAAATCATCGTAATACTTGGTAAAAAAAGATATAAATTTTTTTGAACTAATAAACATTGCAACATCTCTCACTATATAATCGTATACAGTCTGTGAAATTATTATTTTAAATAACCAACTCGGACAGAACTTTCCAGTACTCATTTTTTATTTCTTTGTAAAGTTTTCTGCATATGATTTTTTTATTAAACTTCTAGTATTAGGTTTTAAAACTTCATAATCATAATTATTTTTTTTAGCAAATTTTTCTGCAGATTCTAGATCATCAAAGAATAATTTAATCTGTTTTTCTGGGTTAGAACTACCTACCCAACAAAATTTACTGCTTAAAAATGTCTCACTTATATCATTATTACTTAGGCACCATTTCTTTGATGAGTATAGACCTGACTGCATTGCTGACTTTGTAGGTTTGAAAATTAAAAATTTATTTTGTTTCATAACTTTTAAATCCTTTATCTAAATCTTTTTTCAAATCATTAGCTGACTCTAAACCTACATGAATTCTAAACCAAAAATAAGAATTATTATAGTTTTTTATTCCAGGTTTTATTTGATTTAAAGGAAGTATCAAGCTTTCATATCCACCCCAACTAAAACCAATCTTAAAAAAATGTAGAGGATCAAGAAATTTTTCTATACTCCCTTTTTTTTCAATAGCAAATGTGATTAGTCCATTGGAACAGTGAAAGTACTTTTTCCATAATCCAAAATACTTATTATTTTTATCAGGAAGATATAGTATTTTTTTAATACATTGTTTGGTTTGAAGGTGCAAAAAAATTTCAAGAGCGTTCTTTTGGTGTTCTTTTAATCTTGAATCTAATGTTCTTAGCCCTCTGATTGCTAACTGACAGTTTTCTGATGAAACAAAATCACCTATTCTTACAGCAGTTTGTTTGATTTTCTGTCGATTTTCTTTTGAACATGCAATTACACCACAAAAAGTATCAGAATGTCCTGAAAAATACTTAGTGCACGACTCAATCACTATATCTACACCCCATTTAATTGGGTTGAAACCTAAAAATGTTGCCCATGTATTATCTAAAATTGTAGTGATTTTATGCTTTTTGGCTATTATTACAATTTTTTCTATATCATCTATTTCGTAGTTTAAGGAACCAGGTGATTCAAGGTAAATTATTTTTGTCTTTTTGGTAATTATTTTTTCTAGGTTTAAATAATTCTTACTTTTAAAGAATTTTGTTTTTATACCAAACTTTACAAGCTCTTTTTTACAGAAGTTGAATACTGGTTCATAGCAATTTTCTGTGACTAGAACTTCCTCGTTATGAGATAATAATGAAAGCAAACTTATTGAGATTGCCGATAAACCTGAGCTAGTAATAACTGAAGCCTCGCTTTCATACAATTCACATATTATTTTTTCAAATCTTTTTATGTTATAATTTCCTAATCTTCCATAGTAAGGCAAATTGAATTTGTCTCTTTTTGCTTTCATGAAAGATTTGTAATCATCAAAGATTATTGTGGATGTTTTATATAAAGGGTCTCCCAAAGAACCATAATGAATCTTAGGGTCACTTCCTATTTTTATCAATTTAGATTTTATATCTTTTTTCCCCATTCTGCCCACGATCCATCGTATAATTTTATTTTTTTAAAACCTAATATTGAAAGAACAAAGAAAATATTGCATGCAGTTATTCCTGAACCACAATAACATATAATAAGGTTTTCTTTTTTTAATTTTTTTTTTAAAATTAATTTCTTTAAATTTATTAAGCTCTTTAAATAACCATTTTTTTTAACAATATCAACAAACGGGATGTTAATACTGGAATCAATGTTTCCTCTATTTAAAAATGGTCTGGGTTCGGAAACTAAACCTTGAAATCTTTTGATTGGTCTGGCATCAATAATTTGACATTTTTTCTTTTTTAAATTTATTTGTATATTAATTTTGTTTATTACTAGCTCTGGATCTGCTTTAATTTTATTAGAAAACCTACTAGTATCTTTTTTTGAAATATTATTTTTGTTATAATTCTTTTGTCTTATCCAAGCCTGGTAACCACCATTAAGTATTTTTACATTTACATATCCAAAGTATTTAAAACAAAACCAAGCTCTTGCAGAAGAAAAAAAACCAACTTGATCATAAATAATTATTTCATCTTTAATATTTAAATAATGTTTTCTAACGTATTCAGTAAAATGCTTAATCTTTGGAAGCATATGGGGTAGATCTGATGTATGATCGCAAAGTTTTTCTACATCAAAAAAAATTGCATTATCAATATGTGTTTTTTCAAACTCAATCCTTCCTCTATTTGGATCTTCTAAATACCATCTACAATCTATAATCTTCAAATTCTTTTTCTTCCTTAGATTTTTTAAAAAACTAGGATTAATTAAAAAATTTGACAAAGGTTTGGTTAAAGCCATTTTGGAACTGGGAGTTTTTTATCCTTTAAAAACTCTTTATTAAAAATCTTACTCTCATATTTTGTCCCATAATCACAAAGAATGGTAACTATCTTTTTATTAGGACCTATTTTTTTTCCTAATTTTATTGCCCCGACAATATTAATTCCTGAAGACCCCCCTAGAATTAAACCCTCAGATTCTATCATTTTAAATACAATTTCGAGTGCTTCCTTATCTGAGACCTGAAAACATTCATCAATAATTGTATTTTCCAAATTTTTTGTAATTCTTCCTTGTCCAATTCCCTCTGTAATCGAATTTCCATTTGATGAAAGTTCTCCATGTTTGAAAAAATTATACATTGCTGATCCAAAAGGGTCTGCTAAACCAATTTTTATTTCTTTATTTTTTTCTTTGAGATACTCAGAAACACCTGAAATAGTTCCACCAGTACCTACAGCACATATAAATCCATCTATCTTAGAATTTAATTGATTAAACATTTCTGGACCAGTTGTTAGATAATGTGATTTTTTATTAGATAGATTATCAAATTGATTAGCCCAGAAAACTCCTTTATCAGATTTCATTGATTTAGATAAATTTTCAGAAAATCTTATATAATTCCCTGGATCTTTGTACGGTAATGCCTCAACTAATCTTAAATCAGCTCCACATAACTTTAGCATTCGTTTTTTTTCATCACTTTGAGTTTTTGGCATTACAATTACTGACTTCATACCTAATGAATTTCCAACCAAACATAAACCTATACCTGTGTTACCTGCAGTACCTTCAATAATTGTACCTCCTTTTTCAATTTTCTTATTTTTCAAAGCGTCTCTAATAATTTGAAGAGCCGGCCTGTCTTTGACTGAACCACCTGGGTTCAAGAATTCACATTTTCCATATATATCACATCCTGATATTTCTGAGGCAAGTTTTAATCTAATAATAGGTGTATTACCAATACATTGAGAAAAATCTTTTTTGACGTCTATATCGTTCATGTTTAAAACTAATTTTGTGATTGTAAACTTTTTTATGTTAAATCATATACAAAAAGTCAACAATAGTTTAATTTAAAGAATCACAAACTTATGACAAAAATCTTCTTAAATCTTTTTTTTCTTTTAAATTTCTTTTTTATTTCGGATTGCTTTGCATTTCAAATAAAGTGGACTGTTGACGGATTAAATGAACCAGAATCAGCTGTATATGATAAAAAAACTAATGCCATTTACGTTTCATCAATTAATGGTAATCCATTAGAATTAGATAATAATGGATATATATCGAAGTTAAGTGTTAGTGGTCAAATATTAGAAAAGAAATGGATTACTGGTTTAGATGGCCCAAAAGGACTAGCTGTTTTTAAAAATTTTTTATATGTTTCTGATATTAATAAGATATGGAAAATTTCATTAAAAAATAAAATAAAAACAAAGTTCAAAGTAAATGATGCTGGTTTTTTAAATGATGTTGTAGTTGATAAAAATGGGGATGTTTATACGTCAGATATGTTTAAAAATAGAATTTATAGACTTAAGAAAAATAAAATTAACATTTGGAAACAAAGTGAACTTCTTAATTCACCTAATGGTCTTTTAATTGAAGGTAATAATTTAATAATTTCAACTTGGGGTAAAATTAAAGAAGGCTTTCAAACAGAAATTAAGGGAAAATTAATTAAAGTTAATTTAAGAACTAGAGAGATTAAAAAATTTTTTAGTACGCGTCCAATTGGAAATTTAGATGGAATTGTTTTTAACAAAAATAATGGTTATTTAGTTACTGATTGGATCAGCGGCAAACTCTTAACAGTCAATAAAAAGGGTATTGTCGTTGAATCTAAGAAAATTAATAAGGGTGCTGCTGATCTAGAAATTTTAATGCATAAGAATTTGATTCTAATTCCAATGATGCAAAATAACAACTTGTCTGCTTTTCAAATTAACTAAGTGAAAAAATCTTCTGTAAAGACGATTAATTTGTCCAAAAGCTATAATGGTGTCCAAGTGTTAAAGGACATTTGTATAGATTTACCACAAAGTGGTATATTTGGTATTTTAGGAAAAAATGGTGCTGGAAAAACAACGCTTCTTGCAATGTTGATGGGGCTTATAACGCCATCAGAAGGTGATATTTTTATTTTTGAAAAATCTTTAAATGAATATAAATATGAAATATTAAAATTCATGAATTTTCAAAGTCCTTACGTTGAATTACCAAAAAAAATGACAGTTTTTCAGAATTTAGTTTTCTATGCTAGATTATATAATGTTGAGAGCTATAATTTAAAAATTTCGAAGCTTTCATCTGACTTAAAAATTAAGGATTTATTAGAAAAAAATTATGGTAACTTGTCTTCGGGTCAAAAAACAAGAGTAAACCTTTGTAAAGCTCTATTAAATAATCCCAAATTATTACTACTTGATGAGCCAACCGCATCCTTAGATGTTATAACTTCCGAATTTATAAGAGAATACATCCTGAAGTTTCAAAAAAAAAATAAATCAACAATACTTATAACTTCTCATGATTTAGTTGAAATAGAAAAAATGTGTTCTTATTTAATTATACTTGATAAGGGTAAAATTTCATATAAAGGAAATCTTAAAAACCTTATGAAAACAAATAATAACTCTTCACTTCTAGATTTATTTTTAAAAAATGATAAATAGAATTTTTGCACTGTTAGTGCGCTATAAAAATATTTCATTTGGTTCTTTTCCTAGATTATTAAGTATTTTTTATTGGCCTACAGTTCAAATTTTGTTTTGGGGTTATTTTACAAATTATTTTATGTCTCAAGAAAATTTCGGAATCTGGAGTGTACTAAATATTATTTTATCAGCAGTAGTACTCTGGGATGTTTTATTCAGAGGACAGCTCGGTCTAACCATGTCTTTTTTTGAGGAATTGTGGTCAAGAAACCTGCCCAATTTATTTATTACACCCATAAAAGATTTGGAAATAGTTATTAGCTTAGTACTCATTAGTTTTATAAGAACAATTATAGGCCTGACACCTGCAGTATTTTTTGCAAACTATTTTTTCAACTTTCATCTTTTTGAAATAGGACTTTATTTAATATTTCTTTTTTTTAATTTAATAATAGTTGGATGGTCAGTAGGGTTTCTAGTATCTGGTTTAGTGCTAAGATACGGTCATGCTTTTGAGGAACTTGCTTGGGCAATAATTTTTATAATTTTACCTTTTTCATGTGTTTACTATCCGTTAAGCTCCCTCCCTCAAGTCATTCAAGGAATTGCTCAGTTATTACCAACTGTTCATATATTTGAATCAATGAGAGAGGTTGCAATCAATAAAAATATATATACTTATGATTTATTCATAATAATTATTTTAAATACAATTTATATGACTTTAAGTATTTTATTTTTCTTAAAAATGATTAAAGTTGCTCGAATTAAAGGTCTGTTATTCAATCAAGGCGAATAATAAATTCATTTAATTCTGTACCTAATAGAATCTCTGTCTGAATGTATATAAAAAAACATGCACGACTCTTTTATTAAATTTAGATAGTCTTTCCTTCCAAGGAATAGAAAAATTTTATGCAAATTCATTTTATTTAGTTTTGTCTTACCCATTTCTCTTCTATACCATTTTTCGGCTCTACCTAAAGACTTCACACAAGCTAGTTTGGAAATTTTCTTATCAATATTTATATTTTTTTTTAAGAAATAATAAAGCGCTGCATTGTAGTCATGTATCAATTGAGTTTTTTTACCCACCATAATTCTTGACTCATCATCGATTGGCCCATAGGAAGTTATATTTTCAATAAAACTAAAACTTCCAAATTTTGATAATTCTAGTACTAATGAAAAATCTTCTACAAAAATTTTTACATTGCAACCATCTGATTTTTTAATTGCAGTATTGCAATATAAGTTTGGTGTAGTTCCTGAAAAACTCGATTTAACCGTTTCAAACAAAGGTTCTCTGATTGTTTTAATTTTATCGACAGTGTTTTTTCCATGATAAATGTTGTTAAAATTTTTAATTAATTTGTATGAGCTAAATGCAGCAACAGCGTTTGTTTTTACAATTGTTTCTAGTAATATTTCCGAACAGAAGGGCGACATAACGTCATCTCCACCCACAAGCTTAATATAATCACCATCGGCAATTGAAATTCCTACTTGAGTCGCTACTGCTGGTCCTTTGTTATTTTGATTTAAAATAAACTTATTCTTCCATTTCGATGTTCTAGTTTTTAAAAAATCTAATGATCCATCAGTTGATCCGTCATTAATAAAAATATATTCCTTATCAAAATCTCCAATTTGATTCTCAATTGAACTGAGAACACCTTCTAAATACTTGATTTTATTAAATACAGGGCAAACATAACTAATTTTTGTCATGTTAGAATAGTTTTTCTTTCCAAGTCTTTGGTGTCTTGTTGTTTAAAATTTCCAAGTCAAGGTGGTATCTGAATTTCTTAACTCCTTTTTTTTTAATAAAACCAATCATTTTTTTTAAACCAATATCTAATTTTGTTTTTGTTTTATAATTTAACAGTTTTCTTGCTTTATCTGCACTACAGGTGGCTTCAATAACTTCTTGTGGTCTTCCTTTTACATAATTTGGATTGAGATTGAATTGAAGTTGATTTGCTATCTTATTGGCTAACTCATTAATAGTTATGAATTCTTCGTCAGGTCCAATGTTTATAATTTGACTTTTTACATCTTTATTCGTCGCCATCTCTTTCAAACAAAATAAATCATCATCAATGTAGGAAAAACATCTTTTTTGCTTTCCATTTCCATAAATAAATGGTTGTCTTTTTTGAAGCATCAAATTTATCATTATAGATGCTACATTTCTATATGGATCATCATATTTTTGTCTGGGGCCAATAATATTGTGTGGTACAGCAATAACATATTCAACGTTATGAACTTCACATAAATTTCTTAGAATATCCTCTGCTGCAACTTTTGCAATTCCGTATGGGTCTTGTGGAAGTGGAGTGTATTCCTCTTTAAACGGAATTTTATTTGTACCATATCTTGCCATGGATGAACAAAATATTATTCTTTTAACTTTATTTTCTATTGCCGCACTAAACAAAGAAACTGATCCAGTAACAATATTTTGTGTTATTAAGTGAGGTGAGAAAACTGAAAGTCCCTCATAAGCAGTCGCTGCAGTATGATAGACCAAATCACAACCTCTTGTAATCTTTAACATCGAATTTCTGAAGCAACAATCATATTGATAAAATTCGGCTTCTGCAGGAACGTTATCTAGTTCACCTCCTATAAGGCTATCACAACCTACAACTTGGTGACCATCTCTGATAAACGCATCGGCTAAATGACTTCCGAGAAACCCGGCAATTCCACTAATAAATATCTTCATAAAATGGCTCCGGCGACAGGACTCGAACCTGTGACCCAGCGATTAACAGTCGCTTGCTCTACCAGCTGAGCTACGCCGGAATTATG
>NZHH01000037.1:0-21514 GCA_002691245.1 Rickettsiales bacterium
GTTTTATTTTTTGCAAAAAAAAAAAAAATTAATATAGATAAATTAATACAAGTATTAAGAAATGGTGCTGCACAATCATGGCAACTAGAAAACCGTGCTAAAACAATGTGGAACAATGAATTCAATTTCGGTTTTATGAATAAACTCATGTTAAAAGATTTAAACTTGATATTTGAAGAGGTAAGTAAAGGAGGAAATATAAATTTAACTGTAACTAAGTTAATAAAAAATAAGTACAAAAAGTTAGTTAAGCTTGGTTATGAAAAAGAGGATACATCTAACTTAATTAGATTGTTGAAATGAATAATTATTTTGCCTACTGTCCTCTAGTGTTTTCAATATTCTATTCATAAGTGTCTGTATTCCGATTTTTTTTTTCGCAGAAATCATAATTGATTTTTTGTTTATCTGATTATGAAAGTTCATTGAATCAATTACGACGTCAATTTTATTATTTACCTCTATAATTCTTTTGTCGTCTTTGTAAATACCGATTTCATTTAAAATTTTAAGCACTTCATTTTTGTTTACAAGATATTGGGAATCAGAAATATCTCGTACATGCAAAATGAGATCAGAATTTAAAATTTCATCTAGCGTTGATTTGAATGCGTCAATAAGTGTTGTTGGGAGATCTCTTATAAATCCAACAGTATCAACAAATATAAAATTTGAACCTCTGTAATGAGCGTTTCTTATTGTAGAATCAAGAGAGGCAAAAAGCATATTTTTAGATAAAACGGATGATTTGGTAATTAAGTTGAACAAAGTAGATTTTCCTGAATTTGTGTATCCTACCAGAGATATAATAGGTATTTTATTCTTAACTCTTCTATAACGTTGATTTAATCTAGTGTTATTAATTTTGAGGATTTTTTTTTTTAATCTATTAATCTTTTCAGTTATTTGTCTTTTGTCAGACTCTATCTGTTTTTCACCAGGACCACCCATAAAACCAGCTCCGCCTCTTTGCCTTTCAAGGTGTGTCCAAGACCTTACTAATCTGCTTTTTTGAAAATTTAAGCTAGCTAATAACACACTAAGTTTACCTTCATTTGATTTTGCTCTTGAACCAAATATTTCAAGTATCAGACCAGTTCTATCTATTACTTTACAATGTATTTCTTTTTCAAGATTCCTTTGTTGAATTGGAGATAAGTTTATATTAATAAAAATAAGGTTTGCTTTAAGCTCTATGATTTTTTCTTTTAAAAAAGAAACATAACCAGAGTTTAGATAAGTTTTAGGATTAATTCTATCGATCCCTGCTATTGCAGAAAAGACACATTTCAAATCAATAGCTTTAACTAAGCTCTCCGCTTCATTTAGAAGAATATGTTTTAAATCATTTGATTTTTTTAAGTGAGGTTGAATAACAAAGGTATCTGTTCTATTCATCTATTTGATTAAGTAAATAATTATTATATTTTTCTATGAGTTTCTTAGTAATTATACCTGGTATTCCTCCATTAATTTTTTTATCCTCTATCTTTACAACTGGAAGAACCCCTACAGTTGTGCTTGTAAGAAATGCCTCTTTACAGTTATTTATTTCAGTGGATGAAAAACCTTCTTCAATAACATCAATTTTCTCTTTTTTTGCTATTTCAATTATTGAATCTCTTGTCACTCCTCCAAGAATGAAATTATTAGTTGGATGAGTTATTATTTGATTTCTACTATTTACAATAAATGCATTGGAAGTAGAGCCTTCAGTGACTAAATTATCTCTTATTTGCCAATATTCATAGAAACCTTTTTCAAAAGCTTTTTGTTTTTCTAATACATTTGGTAATAATGATATTGATTTAATATCACACCTACTCCACCGAAGATCATCTGTTAACCCTACCTCAACCCCATTTGATGTTATTTTTTTATCAACATTTAAATTAAATGTAAAAATTACAATATTTGGCTTTATCTTAGCAGGGAAAAGATGATTTCTTTTTGCGTTTCCGCGAGTTATTTGAAGATAAATAAATCCTTCATTTATATTATTTAATTTAAAAAGTTTTTTTATAATTAATTCTAAAGATTTGATGTTAATAAAAGGTTTAGGAATTCTAATTCCTCGAAGAGAATTATCAAGTCTACTAACGTGTTTTTTAAAGTTTAATATTTTTTGATCAGCAAATCCCAATACTTCATACACGCCATCCGAGAAGTTAAAACCTCTGTCCTCTATTGAAACCATTGCATTGGTTTTTACCTCAAAAGATCCGTTTATATAACAAAATGCCATTAAAAAAACTCTATGTTTACCTCTGAATATTTTTCTATCTCTTTAATAGATGAAGGTTTAGAAAAAATTATCAATTTATCTTTTACAAAAATTGTTGTATTTTCATCAGGGAATATCAATTTTTTTTCTCTAACTATACTTCCAATTACAACTCCATCAGGTATGTCCAAATCAGCTATTTTTTTATCTGCAAATTTTGTTGTAGGTAAAATCTCAATTTCCATTATTTCACCTCTATCATTACCAAAATCATGTATTTCTTTAACTTTTCCTCTTCTAACATATTGTAGAATAGCTGAAGTAGTAATATTTCCAGGATTTATCAATACATCTAAATCAAGTTTCTTTGATAGATTTCTGTAATTTGAGTTGTTAACAATGGCCATTGTTCTTTTACATCCTAAATCTTTTGCAAGTAATGAAGAAAAAATATTTACTTCATCGTCATCTGTAACTGTTATTATTACCTCCGCACTGGCCGCACCCGCTTCTTTTAAAAGATTTGAATCTATGGCGTCTCCACATAAAATTGTAATTTGTTTCGATAATTGGGAAGAAATATCCTTAGTTCTTTCAAGATCATTGTCAATAATTTTGCAATTTATATCTGGATAATCTTTTTCAAGAATCTTTAAAATATTTAGACCAATATTTCCTGCTCCAACTACAATCAATTTTCTATTTTCTTGAGATTTTATTCCAAAAACTCTTAGTGCTCTTAAAATATCTTCATTTCTAATACAAATATAAATATCATCCCCGGGGTAAAGCTCTACCTTACCATTTGGAATAATAATCTCATTCCTTCTAAAAATTGACAATATTTTGACTTCAAGTCCAGAAAAAATTCCTGGCAACATTCTTAGAGGTGTGTTGATTATAGGACAATCATCATTTATAGATATCCCAATAATTCTTGCCATTTTATCACCTAAGTAGAATGAATCAAATGCACCGGGAGTATTCAGTTTTCTGATAACATCTTTAGCAACCTCTAATTCAGGTGAAATTATTGCGTCAACATCTATCTTACCTGATGAAAATAATTTCTTTACAAAACTGGGATTTAAATACTCTGATTCTTTAATTCTTGCTACCTTCAGTGGAATTTTAAATAGATGATTTGCCATCTCACATGAAATAATATTCAATTCATCACTGTCTGAAACAGCAATAAGCATGTCGGCTTCATCGGCTCCGGCTTTTTCTAAAACATCAGGGTGTGAGGTTTTTCCACATATACTTTTTAAATCTACACTTTTATTTAAAAGTCTCAATAACGATTCTGATTCGTCAATAATAGTGACATCATTATCTTCATAAACAAGTTGTTTGGCTATGTTAGAACCAATTTCCCCTGCACCACAAACTATAATTTTCATTGTCAGATTTCCATATTAATTTTTAATAATTTTAGTTTTCTGTACAAAGCGGTTCTTTCCATGCCTATCTCAACTGACATCTTTGATACGTTATATTCAAATTTTTCTAAATTGTACATCAGATAATTTTTTTCAAATTCATCTCTTGCATCTTTAATTTTCAAATTCATTGAGTCTGAGGAATTTTTTGAATTGGATTCTAAAAGATTTATTCCCAAATTATGCAAATCATTTTTAGAAATCTCACGTATATCATTATCATCAATCATAACTAATATCCATTCAATGAATTTTTTTAATTGAGAAATATTTTTTAGTATATTAAGACTATCCAAGTAAGATAAAGCTTCAGATGAAAATTTTTTTTCTTTAATTCCTTTTTCAATAGATATTTTTGTTGAAAATATAGATACAAGCTCTTCAATATCCTCCTTTCTTTCTTGTAAATTAGGTATCTCTATTTTTGTAAAATTAAGTAACCTTATCAGATCTTCTCTTAATGTTATTTTTTTTTTACTTTTTAATGATGACCCTAAAACCCTAATATTTAAACTATTTGAGTTTAATGCACCAATTCTATAGTATTTTTTCTCATCTAAGATTCTGAATATTTTACCTTGTAATTTCTTAGATAGATAATCTATATTTTTCAAATACAATGTACCATTATTTACTTCATCAAGAATTCCAAAGGATTTAACAACCTGATTTTCCTCGTAACCAAATAAATCGGAATCCAATTTATCTTGATTATGTTTACAATCGACAAATTTAAAATTTTTTTTTGATCTATATGATAAATTATGAATCTTTGTTGCTACAAATTCCCTACCTGATCCATCATCTCCAACAATTAAAATATTAGAGTCAGTCTTACTAATTTGATTAATTCTTTTTTCTAATACTTTTGAAGTTTTTGAATTTGAAACAAATTCTGAATTAGATGTCTGGTTGACAAAGTTTTCAATTTTTTTTTTTTTAAAACTAAATTTTCTAAAGCCTTTTTTATTTTGAAAATAAGTAAGTCACTATCGAATGGCTTTTCTATAAAATCATATGCTCCTTTTTTAATTGAATTTACCGCAGTTTCAATATTACCATGACCGCTAATCATGATTACTGGAATATTATTTTCTATACTTTGAATTTTCTCCAATGCCTGAAATCCGTCAAATTTTGAATTATTTAACCATATATCCAGTAAAACAAGAGAAAAATTATTTGTTTTAAACAATTCAATTCCTTCTTCGGAAGAAGTAGAAAATTGACAATCATATCCAATATCACTCAACAATCCTGATAATTGATCACATATATCAATTTCATCATCGATTATCAGTATCTTTATATCTTTTTCAATCATTAAAAAATTCTTAAATGATAAATAACTTTATTCTTACGCAGGCTCCGCCAAGTTTATGACTATTCAACAAATTTATTTCGCCATTATGATCTTCAATAATTTTTTTACAAATAGCAAGTCCTAAACCTGTCCCATTTTTTTTATTAGTAATGTATGGTTCAAATAGTTTATCCCTATTCTCTGGGAAACCACTTCCATTATCTTCAAAATTTATTGTTACTTGGTTTTTCATTTTAACAACTTCTACTTTTATTTGTTTATTTTTTTTTGAAATAGATTCGTATGAATTCTTTAAAATATTGAGAAAAACTCTTCCAATTTGATTTTTATCACATTTAATTTTTAAATCTTTGAATGAATTTTCATTTAATATTTTAATTTTACTATCTAATATCGCAATTGAATTTATTTGAGTTTCAATAATAGTATTGAGTTTAACAGTTTTAAATTCACTTACTGGCATTCTCGCAAAGTTTGAGAATTCTGTAACTAATGTTTGAATATTGTTCACCTGTCTTTTTATAGTATCTGTACAATTAATTAATATACTTTTGTTGTTTTGAAGATTATTAGAAAGATTCTCAAGTCTTTGAGCAGAGAGTTTTATTGGAGTTAAAGGATTTTTTATTTCGTGAGCCATATATCTAGCAACACTAGACCATGCTGCATGTTTTTGAGCAGAAACTAATTCGCTAACGTCATCAATACTTAAGACAAATCCTTTTATTTTTTTTTTTTTCAATTAATTCAGAAATTTTAATATTTAAGAATTTTATCTTATCATTTACAGGAAATGTGATTTGTAGTTCATTATTTTTTAATTGATTTTGTCTAAACTTTTTTAATACATTTATTAAGGAATTATTTTCTAATACAAAATTTTTTTTTACTTTATCATCAAAAATTACTTGTGAATTTTTATTAGAAAGTAAAACTCTATTATTTAAATCAACATATATAATTCCAGTACTAACGTTATTAATTATTTTTTCTGTAAATTTTCTTCTAAGATTAATTGTTTCTTTAGCTTTAAGTAGTTTATTTCTTTGATCACTCAAGATATCCAACATTTTGTTTAGCACATTAGACAATATATTAAATTCATTATTTCCAACAAATATTCTTATTCTTTTTGAAAAATCTTCATTGATAATCTTTTCTGAGTCTATAATTATTTGCATAATAGGTTCTATAATTTTATTAGCAAACCTTAATCCAAACCAGACCGATAACAAAATCATCAGAAAATTTATGGCGACAAATAATTGATTGAATTGAAATTGGAAATTATCAAGTTTCTTATTTACACTCAAATAATCACTCGATGCAACATCAACAGATTCGACTCTACTTAAAACATTCGGATCAACATCCTTTCCGATATATAAATAAGTAGGTATGGCCCTTTGAACTTTGATAAGAGCCCGTACTTTAGTTTTATTATCATTTGGAAATACAGCTATATCTCCATCATCTGCGATAAAAAAGGACCATAAAGGTGGTGCCGTTTCAGACTCAATTAAAAAAGAACCAACTTTAGCTAGTAATTGTCCAGAACTTTCAAAAATTATTGCTTCGTCTAAATCTTTAACTTCAACANAATAAGTTAAGAATTCTGTTAGTCTTTCTTTATTAGTAAAATAGACAATCTTCTCATTATTTATTTCACTTCTAATAAACAAAANATCATTTTTTATATTTTTAATATGTTCATTAAAGTAAGATTCAGATATTTTTTTTGAACCATTAATAACGCTAGTGATTTTATCATTAAACCAAATTTTAATCCCTTGATCGAAAAAAATAAGAGAGAAAACAGTTATTAATGTTGTTGGAATAAGAGTCATAAAAATAAAAAAGAGAGTGAACTGTATTTTTAATTTTGATTTTAATTTCTCTTGNTGAAAGTTATCTTTAATCTTTTTAATAGAAATTAGAATTAAAAAAATTATTAAAATAAAGTTAATAGAAATTAAGTTTGAAACATTATCAATTTCTTCTAGGTTGGAAAGTTTGCCAGAAAGAGTAAGAAAAATTCCCAGACTTATAACAAATGAAAATAGAAAAATTAATAAAAAAAAAACATTTGTAATATTTTTTTTATCGAAAAATCCTATTATTTTTGAACCAATCATTTTTTTCCATATTTGANTGGAATATTNAGTTTNTNAATTTTAGCCCTTAGAGTATTTCTATTAATACCCAGTATTTTTGNAGTTTTAATTTGATTNCCACCGCAATATTCCAAAGTTTTCANNATAAGTGGCCTTTCAAATTCNTNAATAAATTTTTCATATAAACCATTCANTTCGACATCATCATCTATAGTGTTNTAAAAGTTGTTTAAAAAACNANTTAAATANGTNCTTAAGTTTTCTTTNTCAGATTTATTANTTAANNGATNCNCCTCATTGCTGACNNTNTTNTCTTCATNATCTACAAAATCCTCTAANANNAATGAAGAAATTNTAGATTCATGNGTTAGTACAGAAACTCTTTTTAATAAATTCTCTAANTCTCTNATNTTACCTGGCCAATTATANCTTTTTAAAAAACTAATTNCTGAACNGTCAAACTGTTTTCTTCCATTCGAATAAAGATNTAAGTAATGTCTNCCCANGGAAATTATATCATTTTCTCTTTCACGAAGAGGAGGTAATGATANATTTATAACATTTAATCTATAATANAAATCATCTCTAAATTTCCCCNTTTCTANTGCANTTNGNAAGTTTTTNTTTGTTGCTGAAATGACTCTAACATCAGTTTTAATNGATTCNCTTCCACCAACTCTTGTAAATTCACCAAACTGTAAAACTCTTAGTAATCTTGATTGTATTTCATATGGCATATCTCCTATTTCATCCATAAATAGCGTNCCACCAGAAGCTTTTTCAAANAAACCTAAAGTTTGTTTCTGAGCNCCTGTAAATGCTCCTTTTTCATAACCAAATAATTCACTNTCAATCAAAGTTTCTGGTAAAGATGCCATATTAATTACAACGAAAGGTTGTTTCTTTCTATCACTGAAGTTATGGATAGTTTTTGCAACTAACTCCTTTCCAGTTCCTGACTCGCCATTTATTAAAACAGAAAAATTAGTTTTGGTAATTTTTGCAANATTTCTATAAACGGTTTGCATTGCTGNAGAAGTTCCTATCATNGGAAGATTTTCTTCAATNTGAAACTGTTGGTTTGTTTCTGATCTTTTTTTTAAAGACCTATCAACCGAAATAATTAGATCATTTAAATCTAATGGCTTNGGCATGTATTCNAATACATCTAACTGATCAGCTTTAATAGCTGTTAAAATATTATTTTGAGCACTTATTATTATNAATTCCAAATTATNNAATTTAATTTTTAATTTTTTTACTAACTCTAAGCCGTCTCCATCTGGAAGCATTACATCGCAAATAACCAGGTCAAAATTTTCTTTTTCAAGCAAAAACCAACCTTCAGAAATCGTAGAAGCAGTTTTAATATTAATTTTTGACGTACTCAGTGCTTTTACCATCAATAATTTTAATGAATGATCATCGTCAATTATAAGTATTTTTTTTTGCATAATATTTAAAAAGGAAGATTAATTTTTACGGTTGTTATTCCATCCTCAGATTCTATTTGAATTGTACCTTCATGATCGTTTATTATTTTTTTTACCAAAAACAATCCAATACCTGAACTTCTTTTTTTTGTTGAAAAAAATGGTAGAAAGATTTTATTCATAGTTTCAGGGGATATACCTAATCCATTTTCAGATATTATAATGCTTAAAACATTCTTTTTAATAGGGTTTTTAATATTAGGTATTTTTATACTTTCTCCTGCTATAAATCTAGTTTGTATTTTAATATACGAATTATCTAAAAAGTTTGAGGATTCATATGAATTTATTAAAATATTATCAAAAACCTGAATGATCAGATCTCTATTAATTTTAACCAAAGGTAAGGAAGGATCAAATTCTTCTAATATCTTTATTTTATTTGGCATTTGTTTAATTTTAAATAAGGATAAACGCAGTATTTCATGAATATTTTCTTCACTTGTTTTTTTTATATACTTAAGTTCTGAAAGATTAAAATTTGTAAATAATCTTGTTATTCTTAATGCCTCTGATTTTATAATATTGATTAATTCGTCTTCTACAACACTGTGGTTTTTTTTTATTAACTCAGAAGCAAGTTTAATAGAGGATATTGGATTATTAATTTCATGAGCAAGAATTGCAAAAATTTCATTAAAGAATTCTATATTTTGATTATCTGCTAGATCATTATTATTAATTTTTTTAAAAATTAATATTATATTAGGTTCTAAATCATCCGAAACGATGCATTTAATCTCAAAAAAAAAATTATCTAAGTTTAATTTATCTTTGATAGTAAAAGTTCCATGATTTTTTGATATTTCTTTAATGTTGACGTTAAAATAATAATCATTACGAAAAATATCGCTTATTCTTTTTCCAAGCAGATAGTCATTACTTTTTTTTAATAAAGTTTGCATCTCTTGATTACAAAAACTTATTCTTAATTCATTTTTATCTATAATAAAGATTGGGTCAGGAAAAAGTTCAAGGATGAGTTCATATGAAATTTTTTCAGAATTTTTTGACATTAATATATTTTAAAAAAAATCATTTATAAAACCCTTTAACTTTGATTCATCTGTACATTGATTAATTTTAGATCTGAACTCATTTGAATTTTTNAGAGATTTTGAATACCAACCTAAATGTTTTCTAAANGATTTTAATCCTACATCAGAACCATAATGATCNATNCTTAATGAAAGGTGATTTAAAATTATTTCTTTTTTCNNTTCTTCTGTTATTTTAAANTTTTTATATTCCTTTGACCTNAACTCTTCAAAAATCCATGGTTTTCCATAGGAACCTCGTCCAATCATAGCACCATCNGCACATGATTCATTAACTGCATTAGTTAAATCATTAACATTATTAATATCTCCATTTACTAACACCGGGATATCAACAGCTTGCTTAACCTTTTTGACAAACTTCCAGTCTGACCTTCCTCTATACATTTGACATCTTGTTCTGCCATGAACAGTGAGCATTTTTATACCACATTCTTGAGCAATTTTAGCAATCTTTGGAGCATTTAAAGTTTTATCATCCCAACCTTTCCTCATTTTTAGAGTTACTGGTATATTAACCGCAGATGTTACTGCCTCTAATATTTTTTTTGCCAATANTTCATCTTTCATCAAGGCTGAACCAGCATAACCATTTACAACTTTTTTTACNGGACAACCCATGTTAATGTCTATTAGATCAGCACCATTATTTTCGCAAATTTTTGCTGCATCACTCATTACTTCTGGCTCACAACCAGCTATTTGTATTGCGGATAAATNGTTATNTGTTTTCTTTATCATTTTCATAGTTTTNGAGTTTTTTGATATTAACGCTCTACTGGCTATCATTTCTGAAAANACCAACCCTGGTTTAAATCTCTTTACAATTTCTCTANAAGGATAATCAGTTACGCCAGACATAGGGGCTAANAAATAATTACTTTCTACTGTTAAGTTTCCAATCTTTAACATCAGCTTATCAATTTCAATCCAAAATAAGAAAATCCCATTAAAAAATACGATAACAAAATCATTTTAAACATCATTTGGCCTGTTAATCCTCTTAATATTCTAAAAAAAGTAATAAATAATGTTAAAGTTAGAGTTATTAGGCTAAATATTACTTTTTCATTGAAAAAATAAATCAATTCNTCACCACTTTCAATAAAATAATAAAGACCAGATANAAGTGAAATNACAAGGAAACATATTGNAAGATATAAGAATCTTATTGCTAATAATTCACTTTCGTAAATAGACGGTAAGAATTCATTAATTATTTTATTAAACTTCATTTTTTTAATGTACAGACTTTGAATATATAAACAAAAAGAAGTTACCAGACTTATTGTTAATAAAGAGTAAGATAATAAGGACGTAAGTATATGTATAACTAGATACTTATTATCAAATAATTTAAACGCATAACCATCTTCAGTAGACAANAAACCAAGTGTTAAACGAAATATTAAAATAATTAGAAAAAAGGGTATAAATAAAATTCTGTATCTCACAAACTGATATGATAGAACTGATAAGATAAAGAAAATCAAAAAAGTAATAACGACAAGTAATGAAGTGACAAGAGTCAATTTATTTGATACAAAATTNAGAACAAAAAAATAGTGAAATAAATTAATTATTCCAAGAAAGAATAGATTAAAAATATATACTATTTTATTAATATCAGAATTATTATCTANCCTTGTAAAACATGTTAGAGNAAATAAAATAAAACTCAAAAATGACAAGATCTCAATGACTATATATAAATNCATAGAATATCTATACTACATNAATTNATGCAAAAAAATAACCTAGCAATAATACTTAGTGGAGGAGAAGGAAAAAGATTCGACTCCAATATTCCAAAACAATTTTTTACAATTAATAATCAATCAATTATTGAAATNAGTGTTAATAAATTAATTNCTTCAGGTCTTTTTAAAAAATTTATAATTGTAAGTCATAAAGACCATATAAATAAAACTAAAAAATTAATTAACAATAAAGACATAATAATAATCACTGGTGGGAAAAACAGACAAGAGTCTGTATTTTTAGGTTTAAAAAAAGCAAAGGAATATAACCCAAAAAATGTTCTTATTCATGACTCAGTAAGACCTTTTTTTTCAAAACAATTAGTAATATCAATTTTAAATGAATTAGAGAATCATCATGGAGCCATACCTTCACTTAATATTTATGATTCAGTAAGACAATCAGACAGTTTAACTTATGACGATATTCCAAGAAAGAATTTAAAGTTAATTCAAACTCCTCAAGGATTTAGATTTAATTCAATTTTCAATTGTCATAAAAACCTACAAGGTAAAGAATATAGTGATGATTCTATAATGTTTTACGAATTTTATAATACAATTAAAATTATTGATGGTGAAAACTTTAATTTCAAAATAACTACTAAAAATGATTATGAAATGGCAAAATCTATGACTGGGAGGTTAGTAATGAGTGATATAAGAGTGGGTACGGGGTTTGATGTACATAAATTTAAAAAAGGAAAAGTTTTAACAATATTTGGTGTAAAAATTCCTTTTAATAAGAGTCTTGAGGGGCATTCTGATGCTGATGTAGGCTTTCATTCAATAGTTGATGCAATACTTGGAGCATTATGCAAAGGAGATATTGGAAATCATTTTCCTCCGAGTGATGATAAGTGGAAAAACCAGGATTCCATAATTTTTATGAAACATGCTAAAAAGTTGTTAATTGAGGAAAATTTTGTAATTAATAATTTAGATATAACTCTTATTTGTGAACAACCAAAAGTTTCAGAATATAAAACTGAATTTAAAGAAAGTGTTTCAAAGTCTCTTGATATTGATAAATCAATAATTAATGTTAAAGGAACCACAACAGAAAAGTTGGGTTTTTTAGGAAGAGAAGAAGGAATAGCATGTCAAGTTTCAGTGACAATATCTAAAAATGAATTCTAATAAGAAAATTTTAAATTTTTTTTGTTCTGGATTTGGTATTGGATATTTTCCATTTTTTCCTGGTACCATAGCATCATTATTAATCTTACCATTTTTGTGGCTATTAAAAGAAAATTTTACAATCAGCTTTATATTTTTTATCATTCTTATATACACAGTGATTTCATATGTTTTACTAAGACTTTTAAAAAATGATGAAAAAAATATAGACCCAAGTTTTATAGTATGCGATGAATATATTGGTCAATCATTGGCAATTTTGTTTTGCAGTCAAAAAATAACCGACTACTTACTTGCCTTTTTAATTTTTAGATTTTTAGATATCTATAAACCATTTCCAATAAGTTATTTTGATAACATGAAAAATGAATATGGAGTTCTACTTGATGATATTGTAGCGGGATTAATTACAACATTTATTTTCTATATCTATTATGATTAAAAAAGATAAAATCAAAAGACTGTTGACTACATTACAAAAAAAAAAAATTAAAATTTGTATCGCTGAATCTATTACTGGTGGGAATTTTGCAGCTGAATTAGTAAAACTAAAAAATGCGTCTAAAGTTTTAGATTATTCAGTTGTCTGTTATTCAAATAGCTCCAAATTAAAATTTCTTAATATTGATAAAGAAATAAAGGAGTTCGGAGTTGTAAGTAAAGAAATAGCAGAACTAATGGCACAAAATATTTCTCAATTCTCCTCACATACAAATCTCATATCTATTTCTTGTACTGGTCAAGCTGGCCCAACTCGACTTAATGCTAATTATGATATTGGAACAGTATTTATTGGGATTGTTTTTAAAAAAAAAAAAAAAACTGTGAAAAAAAATATTGAATTTAAAAATAGAACAAAAGTAATAGAAACTGTGACCGAGGAAATGATTGACCTCGTATTGAATACTATCAAGGATTAATTTTATATAAAAAAACTTTTTCTTTTTCATCTTTATAAAATAACTTTTCCTTAATTATTAGTTTTCTAAATTCTGATGAATTTTTAAAATTATTTAAAAAAAGTTCCAGTGATTCTTTTTTTTCTTCTTTATTTTTTAAATCAACTGATTTTTGAGATAAAGTTTTATTGTTGCTCAAAAATAATGAAATATTTTTTTTACTAAAAATCATCTCAAAAACCAAAAAGAAAAAAATCAGAAAGTATGATAAAAAGATAAAGTTATTTTTTAATTTAATCACTTAAATCTTTCAAATGGTTTTATACCAGAAAACTTGATACTATCGTCTCTGTCTTCAATTCTAAGTAATTGATTGTACTTTGCAACCCTTTCAGATCTGCATAAAGAACCTGTTTTTATTTGACCTGAAGAAATCCCAACAGACAAATCAGAAATAAAAGTATCTTCCGTTTCTCCAGATCTGTGAGAAACAATTGTATTAAAATTATTTTCTTTTGCCATTTCTATTGCATTTATTGTTTCTGTCAATGTTCCAATTTGATTAAGTTTTATCAAAATTGAGTTAGCGCAGTTTTCATCAATACCCTTTTTAAGCCTTTCAGGTGAGGTAACAAAAAGATCATCTCCAACCAATTGACATTTGTGTCCAATCTCTTCAGTAATAACACTCCACCCATCCCAATCATTTTCATCAAGACCATCTTCGATAGAAATAATTGGATAATTATTAATTAAGTTAGTATAGTATTTTATTAAATCTTTACTTTTTAAATTTAGAGATTCTCCAGATAATTTGTATGTACCATTTTTATAAAATTCTGATGCTGCAATATCTAGCCCTATAAAAATGTCTATTCCAGGTTTATAATTTGAATCTTCAATAGCTTGTATTATTAAATCTAGGCATTCTTTATTTGAAGAAATGTTTGGAGCAAATCCACCCTCATCACTAACTGAAGTAGAAAAGTTTTTATTTAAAAGTATTCTTTTAAGTGATTGAAAAATTTCGCAACCAGCCCTCAAAGATTCTTTGAATGAGTTAAATTTAGCAGGTATAATCATAAATTCTTGAAAATCTAAGTTATTATTTGAGTGACATCCACCATTTACTATATTCATCATAGGTGTTGGCAAAGAATTATTAATACCACCAATGTATTTGTATAATGGAATATTTAAAAAATTTGATGAGGCTTTTGCACATGCCAATGAAACCGCTAATATTGAATTAGCACCAAGTCTTTTTTTGTTATTTGATCCATCAAGCTCAATTAGATTACTATCAATTTCTTTTTGTTTGGTAACATCAAATCCAAGAATAGTTTCTTGAATCTCTGTATTAATAAGTTTAACTGCTTTTTTAACGCCTTTTGAGAAAAACCTTTTTTTATCTCCATCTCGAAGTTCATGTGCTTCAAATGAACCAGTTGAAGCACCCGAGGGTACAGATGACATGCCTGAAGCACCAGATGAAAGCTTAATTTCAACTTCAACTGTGGGAAAACCACGGCTATCAATTATTTCTCTTGCAAAAATAGATTCAATTTTAGACATTAATTTAGTTCCTTATTTTTTGAAAGATTATCATATAACATTAATATTTGAATTAACTTACCTAAATCCTTCAAAGGTACCATATTAGCTCCATCAGAAGGTGCTTTATCTGGGTTTTCATGTGTCTCTATAAACATTCCAGAAATCCCAGTAGTAACAGCAGCTTTTGCGAGAACATCAACGAATTCAGATTGCCCATCTGAGTAGGTGCCATTTCCCCCTGGAAGTTGAACTGAATGAGTAGCATCAAAAATAACTGGAAAACCTGTCTTTTTCATTATGGGTAGAGATCTCATATCAGAAACTAAATTATTGTAACCAAACATTGTTCCTCTCTCTGTAAGAAGTAAGCTTTTATTCCCTGTTGATAAAACTTTCTTAATAATATTGGGAACATCCCAAGGTGATAAGAATTGACCTTTTTTTATATTTACAGGTAACATGGTCTTTCCGGCTTCAATTATTAGATCAGTTTGCCTACATAAAAACGCAGGTATTTGGATTAGATCTAAATGCTCCTTTACCAATTTGCAATGCGAAACATCGTGAATATCTGAAGTAACTGGGCAATTATATTTCTGTTTAATATCAGATAAAATATTTAATCCTTTTTTTATACCAATACCTCTTTTGCTTTTATGACTAGTTCTATTTGCCTTATCATAAGAGCTTTTAAAAATATAACTAAAATCTAATTTTTTTGATAACTTATCAATTTCATCACAGATTTCAAACGCATGCTGTCTGCTCTCTAATTGACATGGACCTAAAATAAATTTAATTTCAGATGAATTTGACATAAAAAAATTATTATTGATTTGAATCTTTCTCATCTTTAGTTGTTTTTAAGAAGTTCTTTAATATATGAGTTAAAAATTGGATGTGGTTTAAACGGTGTTGATTTCAACTCTGGGTGAAATTGCACACCAACAAACCAGGGGTGATCATCTCTTTCCATTATTTCAACTAGATTTCCATCTGGCGACATACCTGATAAAATAACACCACTCATTTCTATTTCTTTTTTAAAATTATAATTTACCTCATACCTATGTCTATGTCTTTCATTGATTTTGTTTTTTTTGTAAATTGAAAAGACTTTAGATCCTTTTTTTAGAATAGATGTATACGAACCAAGTCTCATACTTCCTCCTAAATTTTGTTTATCATGTTTGAATAATTTATTATTTTTTGTCCATTCATGAATCATTGAAATTACTGGAATACTTGTTTTACCAAACTCAGTGGATGAGGCATTTTTAAAACCTTTCAGATTACTAACTGATTCTAAAATTGCCAATTGCATTCCAAAGCATATTCCTAAAAATGGTATGTTATATTTTTTTGCAATTTTGATTGCATTTAGTTTGCCAGTAGTTCCATCTTTTCCAAAACCACCTGGAACCAAAATACCATCTGATTCTTTTAGCAGTTTGTCACATTTTAGAATATTATCTAATGCTTTTGAGTCTATCCAATTTATTTCCACTTTCGTATTATTAAAAATACCACTATGAAAAAGTGCTTCGTTTAAGGATTTATAAGATTCGGATAAATTCGTATATTTACCGACAATTGAAACTCTTACGCTTTTTTTCATTTTATAAAATTTCTCTAAAAAATCTTTCCATAATTTCAAATTTATATTTTTTTTAACTGGGAGAGTAAAGTGTTTAAAAATTTGTTTAAGTATTCCTTGATCAAATAATTTAATTGGAACTTCATAGATAGTAGAAGCATTTTCGACAAGAATTACAGAATCCAATGATAGATTGCAAAATAAAGATATTTTAGCTTTTGCTTTCTTATCAAACTTTTTCTCTGCTCTACACAAAAGAATATCTGGCTGAATTCCTAATCCTAATAGTTCTTTTACAGAGTGTTGAGTTGGTTTAGTTTTAAATTCATTGGCAGACGATAAATAAGGCACTAGGGTTAAATGAATGAATAAAGTCTGATATTTTCCTAATTCATTCCTAAGTTGCCGAATAGCTTCTAAAAAAGGTAAACTTTCAATATCTCCAACAGTTCCTCCTATTTCGCAAATCACAAAGTCTTCTTTTTTTAGATCTCTTTTTACGAATTTCTTAATTTCGTTTGTCACATGAGGAATCACTTGAACAGTTGAACCAAGGTAATCACCTCTTCTCTCTTTTTTTAAAACCTCTGAATATATTTTTCCTGAGGTTATATTGTCACTTTTTTTTGATATTATTCCCGTAAATCTCTCATAATGACCAAGATCCATATCAGTCTCTGCTCCATCATCTGTGACAAAAACTTCACCATGTTGAGAGGGATTCATAGTTCCAGGGTCAATATTAAGATAGGGGTCTAACTTTCTTATCCTGACTTTATATTTACACAGAGTTAATAGAGAAGCGATTGAAGAAGATACAATACCCTTACCTAATGATGATACCACACCACCGGTAATGAATATAAATTTAGTCATTTACATATAAGAAACACTCAGAAGGTTCCTTTTTATTCAATAGGCACACTAACACCCTCATCATTTGGGTTTTCAACATCAAATTCTTCTGGAATTAGATCTAATCTATCGATAATTGAGTCTTCTCCTGAATCAATTATTGATTCTTTTTTGTAGTTTTTATTTGCAATTATTACCAAGGAAATGCTAGTGAGAAAAAAACAAAATGCTAAGAAAGAAGTAGTCTTTGTTAATATATTAGACGTACTTCTTGCTGACAAAAAGTCACCTAATCCCCCACTATTAGATTGTCCAATCCCAAGACCTCCTCCTTCTGATTTTTGAAGTAATACAAAAAAAACGAGAAATATACATATCAGAATGTGGATGGATAAAACTACTGTAAACATATTTCATACAATAGATAAAAATAATAAAAAATCAACAAAATGTAAGAATTTTCTTCATTTCAGTTGTTTTCAAACTTGCTCCACCTATCAAAGCACCATTAACGTTTGTATTATTCATTATTTCTCCAAAATTATCAGAATTTACTGAACCCCCGTAAAGGAAATATAACTTTTTAATCATCTTGTGTTTTTTAAGAAATTTTTCAGTAAAATTTTGTATTTCAATTATCTCTTTGTAAGAGGGGGTTAATCCTGTGCCGATTGACCAAATTGGTTCATATGCAATAATTACTTCATTATATTCATTTGGTATACAAAGTTTCAATTGATTTTCTAACACCTCTAGATAATTGTTTTTTTTTCTTTCTTTGATCGTCTCACCTATACAAATAATTGGGTTTAGGCCCTCAGAAATGGCTAAATCAACTTTTTTTTTAATTAGTTCATTTGTTTCTTTATGATGATTCCTTCTCTCTGAATGACCCAGTATTACATATCTACAGTTATATTCTTTCAATAGCTCAATCCCAGTATCTCCAGTGAAAGCACCCATTTTTTCATAACAACAATCTTGAGCACCTAAATTTATTTTACTGNCTTTCAATAAGTTTGAAACTAATGGAATTAAGATAAATTGTGGACAAATAATATGTTNAANAGAATCAGAATGTGAAANTCTAAGAAGANCNTCTATAAGATTTGTTGAATTTAAAAGGTTTAAATTCATTTTCCAATTTGAAACAATTAATTTAACTTGACCCATAATTATGATATAGAATTAAAAAAAAANTAAAATTATGCTTACAACTTTAAGAAACAGTTCAAAAAACTCAATATTAAAAATAATTTTTGGAACTTTATTAACAGTTTTAATAATAAGTTTTGGTATGTGGGGTACAGAAGATTTAGTTGGTGTCTCCCAGAAACAGTCAAGTGTNGCCACTGTTGGGAANATTGATATTTCCTCANGAGANTTTTANTCTCTTTATTCAAGACAAACAGAGGAAATTAGAAAACTATTAGGATCATCCTTGGATATAAAAAAATCTAGGGANTTTGGATATGTTGATAGAGCATTAAGCTCNTTGATTAANCGAGCTTTATTTAACAATGAAGCTTCAGAACTTGGTTTATCAGTNAGCGATATAAATGTGAGAGATAAAATTCTAAAAGATGATGCATTCAAGGATGATCTAGGTCAATTTAGTGAGTTAGTTTTTAGACAATTAATATCTGAATCGGGTTATACCGAAGATTCTTACGTTGAAGGAACTCGCCAAGATCTTGCTAGAGAACAAATGGTTGAAACAATAAGCTCTAGCTTGATAATACCTAATGTNATGCAAAGNAAATTAGGAAAGTATAATCTTGAAGAAAGNTCNGTTGACTACGTTTCAATTAAAATTGAAAATGAAAAATTTAAAAANCCAACAGATGNATTGATTGCAAAGCATTANCAAGAGAATAANGAAACNTTTTTATCAGAAGAATTTAGAAGCGCTCAAACACTTCTTCTCGATGCAAATGAATATGCAAAAAAATTAACTGTCACTGATGATGAAATAAAACTTTTATTTGATGAAAGAAAAGATCTTTTAGTAGAACCTGCTCAAAGGTTTTTGCATCAAATTATTGTTGAAAACAAAACAACTGCAGACGAGATAATGAAAAAAGTAAATTTTAAAAATTTTACCTCAGTTGCTAAAATATCCGCAGATTTAACTGAAGAAGATATTAATCTGGGTTGGAATACAAAAAATGAGTTACCNGATGAAATTGTTGAAAATGTTTTTAAACTAAAAAAAGGTCANGTNTCTAAACCNATTGAAAGCTCTTTTGGATGGCATATTATTAAAGTTTTAGACTTAAAAAATAGAAAAGAAGTAAAATATTCTGATGTTAAAGATAATTTTGAAAAAGAAATTTTATTAGATAAAGGTAAAGAGGCTGTGTTTGATATGCAAGACGAACTTGAAGATCTATTGGCCTCAGGAAGNACTTTTGAGGAGATATCTAAAATNTTGGATGTTAAATTAATTNAAGCAGANAAGATCAATAGAGANGGATTTNATGCTAGCGGAGCTAAAAATGAAGATTTTCAAGATGAAAGAATTCTTAGNACAATTTTCAACCAGAAACTAAANGAAGAAGGAAATATTATTGACATTGATAAAGATGAAGGNCTAGCAATAAGTCTTGTTAATGAAATTNTAGAACCAAGACAATTAACANTAGAAGAAGCTAAGACAGATGTTTTAAAACAACTNNCTTTTAATATNAAACAAANCAATGCTTCAGAAAAAGCTAAGTTAATTCAAAAAAAAGTAAATNATGGCGAAAGTTTTGCTGACGTTACAAATCTACTAAATTTAGAAATAAAAGGGGNAAAACCCTTTACAAGAGTCTTACCTGACAGTAGCGAGTTACCAATTCCACTGATAAGTAAGATTTTTGACTCTAAAATTGGTGAAATCAATATAGAAAAAAAAGGTAACGAAATAATTGTTGCTCAAACGGCCGAAATTTTAGACACACTGGCAAATGACGAAAAAGAAATTAAAGATTTCACTAAAAAAATTCGTGATGACCTAACAATTGATCTTCTAGCACAATTCTCCGAGGCCTTAAGAAAAAAATACAAAATAACGATCAATGATGATGTAATCGACCAGCTTAATTAAAATGGATATATACAAACCTGACTTTAAGCAATTTCAAAAAAATTACATTTCTGGTAAACATCAAATTTTGTTTCACTCTTTCGCTGCTGATGTGCATACTCCAGTATCATCTTTAATAAAATTAAAAAATGAAAAATACACATTCTTATTTGAATCAGTTGAAAAGGGTAGCCANAAGGGNCGATACTCNGTTATNGGNATAAAACCTGATTTAATTTGGGAATGCAAAAACAACGTATGTACATATAAAAATATTAACNTTTCAAATAAAACACAAANATTAAAAACAAATCCACTNANTAGNCTTNTTGANNTAATGAAGAAAAATAAGATCAAAATGCCTCACAATATACCATCAATCGCCACAGGACTTTTTGGGTATATGGGATATGAAATGATACAGTTTTTTGAAAACGTAAATTTAAATAAAAAAAACTATCTTAATCTTCCAGACTCTATTTTTATAAGACCTTCAATTACATTAGTATTTGATAACGTTAATGATAGGCTCTTTGTTAGTAAGTTGGTTTGTAAAAGCAATCTTTCACCTCGNAAATCATTTGAAAATGCAAAAAATGAAATTAAAACAGTNATAAATAAGATTAATAAACCAATTTCNTCAAAAAATTTTAATTCTATNNATAAGAAAAGAGAAAAATTAAGAATTTTTAAAAATGTGAAGTCTAATACTAATTATGCAGAATTTAAAAAAATGGTAGAAAAAGCAAAAAAATATATTTTTGAAGGAGAAATATTTCAAGTGGTGTTATCGAGAGTTTTTAAAAAAAAAATAACAACAGAACCTTTTTCGGTCTACAGAGCACTTAGATATTTAAATCCATCTCCCTATTTATTCTTTATGAATTTTAAAGATTTTTCAATTGTCGGTTCAAGTCCAGAAATATTGATAAAATTAGAAAATAAAAAAGTAACTATCAGACCAATAGCAGGAACAAGAAA
>NZHH01000038.1:0-8047 GCA_002691245.1 Rickettsiales bacterium
CCCCAATGGCAGATTTTTCAATGAATATGTCTCAACTTAAACTGGTGGAGTTGATCGGGGTCCGGAAATGATCGCGCCAAGAAATCAAGATCCTACCATCCATAAAAAGCCGCTATCTGGCCGCATCCTCGGTCTTGCAGATATCGAAGCACTTGCCCTTGGCGCATGGATTCTGGGGACCGGTGGCGGTGGCGACCCCTACCACAAGCTGTTGAATATGAGAGAGCTCTACAGGAACGGACATTCCGTCGAGCTTGTCGATCCAATGTCGCTTGATGATGACGCTTTGGTGGCTGTGCTGTCGAATATGGGCGCTCCCCTTGTCGGGCAGGAACGGCTTGCAGACCCGGCCTTCGCGATAAAGCCGGTCAGAATGATGGAGCGTTACCTTGGCCGGTCATTTGATGCGGTCATGGCTCTTGAAATCGGCGGTGGTAACGGTGTCCATCCTATGCTGGTGGCGGCTCTGTCAGGATATCCTGTGATAGACGCTGATACGATGGGGCGAGCGTATCCGGAAGCCCAGATGACAAGCGTTGCGGTTTCCAAACTGCAATGTTTCCCGCTAACCCTTGCTGATATCCGTGACAATGAAATCATCATTCCGCGGGCGGCTAGTTGGCGTTGGATGGAAAGAATAAGCAGAAAAGCCTGCACTGAAATCGGGTCGATAGCAGCGACCTGCAAGGCTCCGAGAAGCGGAAAAGAGGTCAAGGACCACACCATTCATTATACGACCACGAAGGCGATTAAACTCGGCCATGCAGTGCAGGCGGCGAGGGCCGCGCATAATGACCCCGTCGAGGCCATTATCAGGGCATGTGCGGGACGGATCCTGTTTGAAGGCAAGGTCGTCGATGTTGAGCGAGAAGCCACTGAGGGCTTTCTTCGCGGCAAGTCGATAATCCAGGGCCTGTCAGGGTATGCAGGGCAGGAATTCCTTGTCCATTTCCAGAATGAATTCTCGGTGGGCTACCTTGATGGCGAACCCATCGTGATGACGCCCGACCTTATCTGTGTTGTGGATACGGTGAGTGGTGATGGAATAGGGACTGACGTTCTTAGATATGGACAACGTGTTTCCGTTCTGGCCTTGCCGGGTCCGGAAATTTTCAGGACAGAAGCAGGCCTGGACGCAGTCGGCCCCAGAGCGTTTGGCTTTGATCTCGATTATAAATGTGTATTTGACAAGGTATAGAACCGATGCGCATTGGTGTTGATGTGGGTGGAACGAATACAGACGCGGTTTTGATCGATGGGGAAGATATTGTTGCTTCCTGCAAGACTGCGACCACTGATGAAATAACCGACGGTATAGAAACCGCGTTAAAACACCTTGTGCAATCCAATCCGGCAAGCAGCAAAGAAGTCGATGCTGTAATGATCGGGACAACCCATTTTGTGAATGCGGTTGTTCAACGGCGGCACCTTAACAAGGTGGCAACAATCAGAATTGGCCTTCCGGCAAGCGCAAGCCTCTTTCCTATGATTGACTGGCCGGAAGATCTGAGAAACCTCGTAAATGGAAATGTCTACATGGTGGAGGGCGGCCACGAGTATGATGGTCGTCCCTTGATGCCCCTTGATGAAGCTGAATTGGTTAAAGTTGCCGGGGAAATTAGCGCCTCAGGGGTAACGGCTGTAGCCATCAGCAGTATATTTTCGCCGCTGACGGAATCCTGTGAAAAAAGAGCCCGGGAGATCCTGCTCGATGAAAATCCGAATTTGAAGATCAGCGAATCCAATAAATTCGGACGGATAGGGCTTCTTGAAAGGGAAAGCGTTACAATACTCAATGCATGTTTGCAGGATATTTCCGAACATACCGTGAATGCTTTTGAGAAGGCTTTGAAGAGGAGCGGCCTGACGGCACCGCTATTTATCACTCAGAATGACGGCACCGTTACCAAGTCAGAAATTGCACGCAACACGCCGGTATTCGCATTCGCTTCAGGCCCTACAAACAGTATGCGGGGCGCAGCTTTTCTGTCCGGAATCGAGAATGCGATGGTCGTCGATATCGGCGGTACAACCAGTGATGTTGGTTGTATCCGCAACGGCTATCCACGCGAGGCCAACAACGTCATAGAAATAGGCGGTGTGCGTACCCTTTTCCGCATGCCTGACGTTGTGTCCATCGGGATCGGCGGGGGAACAATAGTAAAGAGCGACCCGCTTGAAATCGGTCCAGAAAGCGTTGGACACAGGTTGCAGCAAGCTGCGCGGGTTTTTGGCGGTGACCAGTTGACCTTGACGGATATCGCAGTGGCTTCGGGCACACTGGATTTGGGAGAATCCGGACTGGTAAGCGAGGTTCCGGAGCAGAAAATCTTGGACATTATCAACGCGGTAAACAAGGCGTTGGAACATACGGTAGATAGTATGAAAACCGATAGTGCCGCGATTCCGTTGCTTGTAGTTGGTGGAGGCGCAATGCTCTGCCCTAGGGAAATGGATGGCATAAGCGAGGTTGTCAATGTGATGCATGCCGATGTTGCAAACGCGGTTGGCGCAGCGATGGCTCAGATCAGCGGGGAAGTGGACCGCGTGTTTCATAACATGAGCCGTGACGATTTGTTGCTTGAGGCAAAACAAATCGCCACACAACGTGCTGTTTCCGCAGGTGCTGAAGAGAGCACGGTAAGGGTTGTCGATGTGGAAGATCTGCCGTTGGCATACATGCCGGGCAACGCAGTCAGAGCGCGCGTGCGCGTTGTTGGCGATATAGGTGGTTAACAGGCATGACGGCGCATTGAGGAGACACAATTGCAACCCAAAATAGGAGCCCTTGTCGTCGGTCAAAGTCCTCGTTCTGAGGTCGATGAAGAGTTTCAGCGCCTTGTGAAGGGATCGGCGCAACTGTTGCTGAAGGGGGCTCTGGACGACTTTAGCAGGGCAGAACTGGACTCATTCAAGCCGGTGAGTGATGATGATGCGCTGTTCACGCGGCTGCCGAATGGGGACGGTATCAGTCTGAGCAAAAAACAAGTCGTTTTGCACGGTGCCGAAAAGCTGGCTGACCTGAAGTCATCAGGCGTGGACGTTGTGATAATGCTCTGTACGGGAGTGTTTCCCGAGTGGCAGGATTTCAAGGGAGTGCTTTTCCCGTCGAGAACCCTGGCATCGATGGTCAAGGGGTGCATGCCAACCGGCAAGATATGTGTTTTTGCGCCTCTCCCGAGGCAATGTGCCAACACAAAACTCCGTTGGGAAGAAAAGGGATACGAGGTGGTTTCCCTTCCGCTCTTGCCAAATGCAACGCGCGAGGAAGCGATGTCGGCAGCAGAGGCCGCAGCCCTTCACGACTTGGACCTCATTATTCTCGATTGCATAAGCTATACGAACGAGACGAAGAGAATTATCAGGGAAACTGCCGCGGTGCCGGTGATTTTGGGAATCTCAAGTGCAATACGTTGTGCACTCGAAATGGTCGAATAGTCATCTGTTTTGATATCGGATAGCCGATCTCGATTTCGGTGAACATTTTTCGAAGTGACCTTTCTACGACGTTGAATCTTGCATCGACTTTCTAAGTGTCTCACTGGCGTTGATATCGATCGTCCCGTCTTTCTTGAATATGCAGCCATATACACGCTCCGCGCATTCGTGGCTTATGTACCCCTGAAGCACATCGTTTCGAACATATTCGTAGTCGCGGGTAAGCGGGTCTCCATAGCCCGAGCCACCCGCGATATACAGTTCGGCAACCTCAGCCACCTCCTGAATGGCGGTCAACTCGCCTGTACCAACATCGTGCTGTTCATCATCTGTCCGGTGGATTATTCCCCTTGAATGCCCTCCGGACTTTCCACCGAAGAGCCCCTGAACTTCCGAATGGATGCCATTTGGGAAAATTCCGATCTGGCAGGAGTTTCTGTCTTCCTTGAGTTTCCGCGCGGAGACGACCTGGCCTAGCCCGCCGCGAAACCTGCCCGGGCCACCACTGTCGATGACCAGTTCCTTTCGCAATACCAGTGCAGGCACTCTGGCCTCAAACATCTCGACGGAAGTGTTGGCTGCGCTGGTCGGGTAAAGAAGAGCAGATTTGCCGTCTCCGGTGGCGGACGCGCCTTGTCCTCCACCTTGGAAAAGGTGATCGCTGTATAATTTTCCGTCTTCGTCGACGCCGTAAAATTGCGCGCTTGAGGGCAGGCCTGTGAAAGCCTGAACTCGATACGGGGCCGCCTCTGCCAGCGCGGCATATATGTTTGGCCCAACATACCAGCCGGTGCGTGTTCTGATATTCACCGACATGGGCCGGTCACAATTCAGGATGCTTCCGGCTGGAGCTTCTACGGATATCGGTTTGTAACAACCTGCATTTCCCGGGATTTCAGGAGAAAAAATGCATTTCAACGGATAGGCCGCATGGGCTTTCGTATAGGTCAGGGTACAGTTGCTACCGCCGCGTTCCAATTGTGGCGGCGCGCCATCGAACCTGACCGAAATGCTGTCGCCCTTGATCTCTACCTGGACTGGATAGGTCAGGGCACCTGTCAGACCATCGCCCTGTATTGTGTGTTTGTAAGTGCCATCCGGCGTCTCGTTGATCGACTTTCTCATGGCGGTTTCAGATTTGTCCTGGACGACTGTCGTCAGCGCCTTCAGGTCTTCCAGCCGGTATTCTTCGACAAATGACTTGATTCTGTCGGCACCGGTCATGGCTGCTGCTACCAAGGCATGCAGATCACCAAGAACCTGATTGGGCATCCGGACATTCGTTTCTAACAATTCCAGCAAGTCTNTATTCGGNTCGCCAGCCCTGTATAATTTCATGGGNGGAATNTGGAAGCCTTCGTCAAAAATCTCTCTGGCATTGAGNCTGTCTTTTGTGCCGCCGATGTCGCTTACATGACCNACNACTCCNACAAAGGCGATGATCTTCCTGTTGAAAAAGACCGGCACNGCTATCGCGATATCAAAAAGNTGTCCGGCACAAAGCCAGGGATCGTTCGTGATTAATACATCACCNTCATCNAGNGANNTGAGNGNNAANCGCTCGAGCATGGCGTTNACAGCGATTGGAAGCGTGAGATTGAAAACNGGCATNGCNCGCGGCGAGTGGACGATCTGNCGGCCCGTCGGGTCGAGNATTTCGCATGCAAAGTCCTGAGCCTCGCCGATAATCAAGGAATATGCCGTCCTGATAACCGCATACCAGCATTCCTCGGCAATGTTTANGAGCCGGCTCCACATNATTTCCAATCCAACCGGATCGGCAGTGATNGCCTTTATCTGCTGTTCATATGTCAGGTTCTGAAATGTCGTTTTCCGGGTTGGCGAATGATCATCAANCNTGAGAACCAGGTTNAGATCCGAATCAACATTTANCTCGAAATTCGCCGGCACTATTGTGGTNGCCTCATCCTCTTCCACAATNANTGGGCCANGNAGTTGAGTGCCNGCATCAAGGCNGTAACGGTCATAGACCGGCATTTCNAACATTTCCTGATNCTCTGNCACCCATGCGCCGCGNGTGCCCTTAAGTGCGGATGAGNCGTGTTCTTTTGTGNTCAATTCACCAGAGCANCCCGGTGTCTGGCCGGAACAGGTGACGTGCCAATTCAGAATTTCGATATCTGCCTTNTCTTTTACGTGNGTGTACCTCCGCTNGTACTCTTCGAAAAANGCNGAGCTGATTTTNTCAAGGGATCCNNTCGTGAGTTTNCCNGAAGGCAAGTCAATTGTNAGTTCATGCATCTGGCCNACAAGGCGCAGATCGGCCTGCCGNAGGANGNTGACAGTTCCGNNATAGCCGGNCTCCTNNATTTTCGACTGACACTCCTCCGCCATCTGNTGCAGCANATCTTCAATGNCTGAAACGTCGAACTCATTNAAAAGTATAGGTTTGGATNTNGTCACAGAGTAGCTTATGGGTGAACCAAGGAAACCCAANGCAGANGCTGTGCCGGAGGCNGCGGGGATGATGATNTCCTNGATACCCAGTTTTCCGGCTACTGTTGCGGCNTGTAACGGGCCTGCGCCACCCATCGCAANCATTGCATATCCCCTCGGATCGCGNCCGGTCTCGACAATATGGACGCGCGCCGCGGCAGCCATGTTTTCACAAACNAGATCATAAATTCCCCNGGCTGTTTCGAGGACTGANAGCCCCAGNTCTTTCGANAGCCCCGTCATCGCCTNNACGGCAGCAGCNTTNTCCAGCNACATTGTGCCNCCAAGAAAATAGTNGGGATCGAGATAGCCNANAACAAGGCTCGCATCTGTAACCGTTGNTAATTTGCCNCCTTTGGAATAGCAGGCCGGCCCCGGGTNTGCCCCGGCGCTTTCTGGCCCNACTTTNAACAAGCCAAGTGCGTCGACCCGGGCAATCGAGCCGCCTCCNGCACCGATTTCAATCATGTCGATGACTGGCACAAATACAGGCAGACCACTGCCCTTCTTGAACCTGTTGGTCCTTGCGACTTCCATCATGGGNGAAATTTTTGGNAACCCNTTTTCAACNAGTGCCGCTTTNGCAGTGGTGCCNCCCATNTCGAATGACAGGATATCCANCCGATCAATTTTTTTCCCGACCGCTGCGGTTGATTGAACNCCCCCGGCAGGNCCNGACTCCAGAAATCTGATTGGAATTTCGCTAGCGGTTTTCGGCGCAGTCAAACCTCCGGAAGATTGGATTAAATGGAAGTCTCCCNGAAAACCTCTTGAAGACAGTTCTTCCTCGAACTTTGCNACATAGGTCGACATAAGAGGCTGCACATAGGCGTTGGATGCCACTGTCGAGCTGCGCTCATATTCTCTGATCTGGGGATGNATTTCGCTNGAAATCGATACCTTTAGTTCGGGAAAGTTCTCGCNNATGAACTCTTTGGCCATNTNTTCATGTATCGGGTTNGCATAGGAGTGNAGAAAGCAAATCGCCAAGGCATNGATATCGTGTTGAAGTAGTGTTTCGATTTGACCCCGCACTTGTTCNAGGTTGATCGGAGTGACCACCTTGCCATCCCGATCAATGCGCTCATCAATCTCTTTTCTACGGCTTCTTGGAGCCANCGGTTCGGGGTANGACAGGAAAAGATCATGAATATCGTAGCGTTGTTCATTACCCATTTCCAAAACATCCAAAAATCCTTTGGTTGCCAGGAATCCCAAATTAGCGCCCTTGCGCTCTATGATCGAGTTGGTGGCCAGTGTGGTCCCGTGGACCACCTGCGNGACCTCGCGCAATTCTATGTTTGATTTTTCCAGCAGCGCTTCAATCCCTAGCATGGCGCCGCGGGAAGGGTCGGAGGGGGTCGTTAATGACTTATGGAGAACCAGTTTCTGTTTGCTCGCATCAAAGAGAACAAAATCTGTAAAAGTTCCACCGATATCTATACCAACACGAATTTCGTTTTCGTCTTTTGACATCTCTCTTCCCAATATATCGGCGAAACTGGTTTCAAGGGTGCAATTCCACGCTTTCAGCAGTGGTAATGTATCATCGAAATCCAGTCCTCTCGTGAAAACGTGCCTCAATAATAGCCGCGGTCTGCGCAGCGAACTATAAGTGCTAGCACTGCCAGAAACTTTTCCAGTCCGGCACTTGTAAATTCTGGAGGAAAAGTATGGTTATGATGGCTGTGAGACTGGATTTAAGATCTCTTAAGATTTTGGGTCACTCCAAGATCAGCACAACGGAGAAATAAGCCCACGTACTTCCATCCGATTTACATGACGCCATGCAAGCGGTGGCCCTGCAGGTGGAACACAGGTGGTTTTTCTAGTTTAGATTATTGGAATATATAGATTTTTGTAAGGACAGATGTGGTTTTCAAGACCGGTGCATTCAACCGCTCTGCCACCTCTCCGCGTTGGGGGAAGTATCCGCGAAAGAGGGTGTCTGTCAACCGACCGTTGACACTTCGCAAAACTGTTTTTCGCGTGGCTTGAACTTATCGGCTTGGTGTTTCGTGCAGGCGGTTGGTACTGTTGCCATCCGGAAACCCGGGTCCCCACGGGTTTTGTCATTGTTTTCGTTCTTTTATGGAGCCTCCCTCGATGTCATTGGCGGATCATGAACGGCTGGGCGCGCGCAGGGCTATTC
>NZHH01000039.1:0-38962 GCA_002691245.1 Rickettsiales bacterium
GACGGAAAAAAGCGCAAAAAACAAAGTTAAAAAAATATTTTTCATTTCATATCCTTTTTTTAAATATTCCTAATACAATATACTTAATAACTTAATTCTTGTTTGTCAATCACAATGATAACCGCTATCATTAAGCAATTCTGGATTATAATTAGATAGGTGAATTAAATCTCACACCATATCTTCTATAAATGAATTCTGGTGGTGCTCTTCTTGCTTCATCAGCTGCCATTGAAAATATTTCACTATGCAATGGTGATATTGAACACGCTGGATCTGTATTTTTTGCATCACCTGTTAATGCCATTGCTTGACACCTACATCCTCCCCAATCTATCTCTTTTCTGTCACATGACTTGCATGGTTCGGGCATCCAATCGGTACCTCTGTATAAATTAAACGCTTCAGAATTTTCCCATATCCACTTAAGACTTTTTTCTCTAACATTATCAAATTTCAGGTGTGGAATGGTTTCTGCAGCATGACAAGGCAAAACTTCTCCTTTTGGATTCATGTTTAAGAATCTTCTGCCCCATCCTCCCATACAATTTTTAGGATGTTTTGCGTAATAGTCAGGTATTACATAGTCAATAACAAGTTTGCCCTTCAAATCTAATCTTGCCTTTTCAACAATCTCTGTTGCATGATCTAATTGTTCTGGCGTAGGAATAAATGCTGCTCTATTTTTTAGCGCCCAACCGTAATATTGAACCTGAGCTATTTCAACTCTTTCGGCATCTAAATCTAATGCCATCTGAATGAAGTTTTCTAAGTTATCAATATTTTGTCTATGAACTACACAATTACATGTTAGAGGCAATTCTACATCNCTAACCCATTTTGCTACCTCNAATTTTTTTGCNTGNCCACCTTTAAANCCNCCAATTCTATCTGCATTTTCATTGTCAGTATCTTGAAATGAAAGTTGAACGTGCTCCAAACCTAATTTTTCTAACTTCTTAANCCTATCTNGATTNAGAAGAACTCCAGANGTAATAAGATTAGTGTAAAGTCCTTTTTTGTTACAATGCTCTACAATATCNTCTAANTCATGTCTAACAGTTGGTTCGCCTCCNGATAAATGTATTTGNTGCATCCCCANTTCAACAGCTTGNTCGATTACTGATTTCCATTCNTNTGTTGTTAATTCACCTGTTTTTTTTTCAAGTTGCACTGGGTTTGAACAATAGGGACATTGTAATGGGCATCTGTGTGACAACTCTGCCAAAAGGGCGAGTGGNGCTTGGATGCCGTGTTGNGAGGCTGTCTTCAAATTTGATTGTTTGATGTCATCCATTTTCTTCTATAAATCCTTTATCCGATAAATCCTGGAGCATTTCNGTAACATCTAANAGAATAGTNTCTTCTGGTGCATTAAATTTTTTACTTANTTGNTTAGCTATATCTTTCACTTTTCTTTCTCCATCAACCAGTTGTAAAATTTCCACTGCAATAGGGTCGAGCTTAACCAGTCTCTCAGGTGCAAGTATAACCCACTCATCTCTTGCTTTATTGTGCCTAAATTTGACATGTTTAGGAAATTTGGGTTTAACGTCTTCATTTATCTTCAATATATCTGTCATCAAAATCCTCTGGTNTGAANGCTCCAGGAGGTATATGACCATTAATATAAGAATGATATAATGCATCTTGCATAACCCACAAAACATCTGTTTTGAATTTTAATGCATTACATACTGCATCTTGCTCCTCTCTGGTTTTTGCATTNTTAATTGCGTAATTTAGAACAAAGTCGGCATCNTCAGTAGCTTGATCAACTCTTTTCTTAAAATAAGCCATTGTAATATCATTTATAAAATCATAGTTTTCTAGCATTCCAACAATTCTTTCTTTGTGTATTTTTGGAGCAAATAGTTCGGTTAAAGATGATGTTACTCCNTCTAATAAAGACTTTTCTCTTACAAATGTAACATAGGCGTCAACAGCAAATTTTGTGGCCGGCAGTACACCATTCGTAGATTTGACATAATCCCTGTCTAAACNTAAACCNTCCGTTAATTTATACCATCTTTCTATTCCTCCCTCATCACCTTTTCTCCCGTCATGGTCGAGTATTCTTTTAATCCATACTCTTCTNAGNGANGGGTCTTTTATTCTAGACATCAANGCTGAGTCTTTTATTGANATGTTTATNTGATAGTAATATCGNTTTATTGCCCAAGCNTGAACTTGACCCTTATTCAATTTACCTGAATGTAAAAGATGATGGAACCTACAGTTGTCGTGATATCTTTCAGCACCTATATCCCTTAATCTCTCTTCAAATTGTATTTTAGTCATAAGCATTCCAGAATCTAATTGTTTTTCTGCTAAGTTTTTCATAAATTTATCTCCATTCCATCGTAACTAACTTCCCATCCACTTTGTTCAACAATTTTTCTTTCATCAGAATCTGGTAAAAGTATTGGATTAGTAGTATTAATATGTATAAATATTTTCCTTTTTACATCTAAATTTTTAAATGCATGGATTGAACCGTCTTCACCAGAATTGTTCATATGTCCCATTCTTTGGCCCGTCTTTTGTCCTACATTACTTGAAGCCATCTCATCATTTGTCCAAAGGGTTCCATCAAATAAAACTATTTCTGAACCTTTTACTTTATCGGATAGTTCATTCGTCATACTCGCACAAGCTGGTATGTAATAAAATGACTCTTTATTATTCTTAGAGGATATTTTTAATCCAATCGTGTCTCCATCTTCAGTTCCAAAATCTTTTCCTTTTGACTCATCCTCAAGCCAAAGTGCAATCTTTCCGGGAACTTCGAAAGCCTCAACTTCAATACCAACTCCTTTACCTTCTTTATTTTTAAGTTCAAATTTCTGATTCATTTTCATTTCTCTTCTATCTACATAATCAGGGTTTAAGACATTAAAAATTGTATTTTCTTTTAAAACAGAATGAACTCGTTTATGTGCATAAACCGCTAAATTTTGTCTTTCTCTTAATGTTAATAGCCCCGCAACGTGGTCAACGTCACCATTTGTTAGTACTACTCCACTAATGGGACTGTGTCGTAGATTTTTCTTTGGATGCATTTGTTTATTGTTTAAAATTTGTGACCCAAGATCTGGAGAGGCATTAAATAAGAACCATTGATCACCATCTGCTGTAACAGCAATAGACGACTGCGTCCTGGGAGAAACTCCCATTCCTCCTTTCCTAACAGCTTTACTTACATTGCTATTGCAATTCCATTGCGGTGANCCGCCACCAGCTGCTGAACCTAAAACTAAAATTTTTAACATCCCCTTACTTCAAAAGTGCCCCTTAAATCAAATTAGACTTAAGGGGCCAGTTGCTNTNGCTAAGATTACAGNTCTCAGCGCAAGCGTATGAATTGATTTCTAGACCTACAGAGATCTCAGAAATCGTTGGTTTTGTCCAAGCCATAATTTACTCCTTTTTATGGTTTAGATTAATATAGCTCCATATGAGCTATTATATTTATATAGATAGTTTATTAAAGTATCCTGATTTTTTTATTCATTTAGGATTCATTAAATAAATACATATTATTACTAAAAGTTATTGTAAGTATGACATTATCTTTCTTGCTTGATACCCTAATCTTTGTGTATTAAAAACTGGTTCCTCGCATACATACTCAGTTAATCTAGTTCTTTGGTCAAACACCCTTGTATTCCACTCTAATTGCGAATTAGCACTTAAAATTCTTTTGTCTTTTTGATCTAATTTTTCTTTTCTATATTTGCGTAATAATTTAGACGACTGTCCTATTGCACTTCTTAAGCTTTCCTGTCTTTCAACAAATTTTAAAATTCCCTCATATTGTCTATTTCTTTTATCTCTAGCCTTTTGGTACAAACCGGCAAATAAAAAAACAAGCTTTTCTTTTTGTACAGGTTTTTTCAAAATTCCCAAATAGGTATATTTTTTTGCATATTCTTCGATCAAAACAATACCTTCTTCTTCATCAAGTGTTGGCTCCGCAAGACGATTTACATATTCAATAACATCATCATGCTTCCACCAGTTTTTAATTGGCTCTTCAATTGAGGGACCTTGCCATATGGAACTTAAGTTTAACTTTGGGTTATAAACTTGATCACAAGGCCATTTTTTTGGCGGTTCTTTGGGTGGGGCAGCCAACAAATCTTTTACAAAAAAAGTGATAAGACTAAAACAAATAAAATAACATAAAAATTTCATACGATTCATAATAACTCCTAATACTATCATTCAACAATAAACTTTCCAACCATTCCTTTACTTTGCAATCTTTCAATTTCAAAATCATATTCACCTGGTCTGATTGGAACAAATTTTATTTCAATTTCTCCCTCTCTTTCAAACTCTATTTCATTTATAACTGGGGCATCTAACTCGACACCTTCGATCTCGATGGAACGTATCCATATATTTCTGAAAAACTCTTCGGCCTCCAATTCATATTCTTTGAATCCCATACTTGAAATTTCCAATCTATAAGCTTTACCTGTTTCCATATTAAAAACTTTTTGTGACATATCATAATCACTTTTATCAGAGCCAAGCTTCAACTCAAGCTTCTTCGCTCTTATAGATAAATCTCCTTTAGCAAAACTTTCAGTAGCTGTTAAAAAAATTGTGCATAGTATTGAAAAAAAAATTCTCATGTTTATTTTCCTCCTTTTTTCTGCAAGTTGCCCCTCGCAGGATCGTATCCCAAAATTGATAGAAATAAAAATATTAACGTAAAAATTAAAATACCAACTGTATACTCTATATTTATTTGTGAATAAAGCGAAAATCTAATTGATTCTACTGCATAAGTAAATGGGTTATAAAAACACACATAATACAACCATTCACTAGTTTCCTCTATCTTCCATAAAGGATACAAAGCAGAAGAAGCAAAAAACATTGGAAAAATAACAAAATTCATAACTCCTGCAAAATTTTCTAGTTGTTTAATTGCTGATGATAAAAACATTCCCAAAGAACCGAGCATTAAACCAGAAACTATTAAAGCTGGTAAAATAGTAAAATATCCTGAAATCGGAGGAATAATATCCCAAAGGGACGCTATTAATAAAAAAGCATAAACTTGAAGTATAGATACAAAGACCCCAGCAAGTAACTTTGAGATCAATAAAAACCACCTTGGAATTGGGCTAACCAACATTGTTTTCATGCTGCCCATTTCTCTGTCGTAAACCATTGATAGTGAACTTTGCATGCCATTGAATAACTGGATCATAGCTATCAAACCAGGGGCAATATATACCTCATATGCGATATAAGTTTCGTAAGGCGGAATTATTGCAACTCCAAGTACTGATCTAAACCCTGCAGCAAAGATTCCCAACCAAACCAATGGCCTAACTAGTGCAGAGAAAAAACGTTCCTTTTGATGGACAAATCTTAATGCTTCTCTTAGAACAATCCCTTTAAAACATCTAGCGTATATTATAAGTTCCATGGTTAATTAAATTCCTACTAATTTATTAAATGCATCACGAATATTTTTTGTTTTGGTTTTTTTTATAATTCTAGCAACATCTCCAGATTCAATAACTTTTCCTTTATCAATAATTATTACTTTCTCTCCCATATCAATTTCATCAATTAAATGAGTTGCCCATAGAACTGCCATTTTGCTTGTCTTACATAAGTTTTTGACATGCTTCAATATCATTTGCCTTGAGCCTATATCCAAACCAACCGTTGGCTCATCCAAAAGTAACAACTTAGGTCTGTGAAGAAGTGATCTTGCAATTTCAACTCTTCGTCTTTGCCCTCCCGATAACGCTCTTACTTTACTCTTGATTTTATCATCTAATTTGATTCTTCCAATTTCATTATCAATTCTTTTTTTTGCCTCAGAGGAACTTATACCGTGAAGTGATGAGTGATATTCAAGATTCTCTTTAATACTCAAGTCTAAGTCTAGTGTTGGTTGTTGAAACACAACTCCAATATTTTTAAGTGCACTTACAGATCGTTCTCTTACATCAAATCCATGTATTTTTATTGATCCTGTATTGTTATTATAAAGCCTTGTAATTAATGAATAAAGGGTTGTCTTCCCAGCACCATTTAATCCTAATAATACAGTAAAGTCACCTGGACTAATATTCAAGCTTACATCATCAAGTGCAGTGAAATTTCCGAATTTATGGGAAACATTTTTTATTTCTAACGCGACAGTCATTGTGCAGGGTAATTAATTGGGGTGTTATTAGTTCGGACTTATAACAACTCCCCAAGGAAATCTTCCAACTTTGACTGACTTTTCAACTTTGAGTTTATTGACATTAATAAAAGAAACGTCATTACTTACTCCATTAGTACACAACAAAGTTTTTTGATCAGGTGTAAATGCAAGTTGCCAGACTCTTTGGCCAACAAGTAAATATTTGATAACTTCTTTTGTTTTTTGGTCAACGACTGCTATTCTATTAGCTGGACCAAGAGCTATAAATGTATATTTTCCGTCATTAGTATGTCTTACACCAACTGGTTGAATGCTCTCTTCATTTACTCCGGGTATTTCAAAACCTATTGTATGAGTAACTTCCTTAGAAGCAGGACTAATGACTTTAACTGTCCCGCCAATTTCAGCAGATACCCAAACCTCTTTATCGTCAGGTGTAAACATTGCCACTCTTGGCCTTGCATCTACTAACACATTTTCAATAATTTCAAGCGTATCAGTATTTATGAAATGTGCCATATTAGTGGTTTCTGAGGTGTTAACTAATATTTTGCCATTGTTAGTTAGTCCCATACCTTCGGGTTCCACACCAACTGGGATATCGTCAATAATCATTTTATCATTCATATCAACTACCGTTACCATAGCATCATCCTCATTAGCTATGTAAAGAACATCGTCTTCAGGTGACAAAATGAATAGCTCAGGATCTGGTCCGGAGGGGAGATGATATTTTAACTTCATTGTTTTTGCATCTCGAACTTCAACTCTATCGTCGTCCGATGTAGCAACAAGGACAAGTTTTCCATCTTTAGACATTATAATCCCTCTAGGCCTTTGACCAACCTTAACTGTTTTAACAACTTTTTTCTTATTAATATCTATTACGCTAACTGTATTATCTTTTTCGTTAGTAATGTAAGCTAAGTTAGCTTTAACATTATTAAAACTGAAAAATGAGAAGAAGGTTAATATCAAAAAAAATTTCATAATTCTTAATGTATAAAAAATTTTAAAATTTACAAGCAGATTCCGGTCTATCTTTTCCTAGTGTGTCAAGTTCGCTCGAAGGGTGAATATATCCTTCTTGTGGAGAAACTGACACCATCGACCTTGGCGCGGCTAATAAAACTGGTTGTCTTAACTGACCATTCCAGGGCCTAAAAGAGACTTTTACGCCTTTATAAGCACCTAAACCAAATTTATCACTTAATAAATATTTCTGTACCTCTTTAACATCATTAGTCTGAGTCCTGGTAATCGATTCTCCGATAGCTCTGACTCCTATCCAAGCATGATAGTCAACTTCAGTCATCCACCTACCACTCTCTCTTCTGAATCTATTTTGCATTTGTGTCGCTCCCCATTGCTCATGAGTTCGATGCCATGAATTTGGTTTTAAACCCTGTGTTCCAACAATAGGCCTTGGATCCCAAGTTCTGTATGAAAGATATTCGCCAAACTCCCCGGCTTCGTCTGCAACAACTAGAACGTCATAATTTGAAACTTTTGTAAAAATTGGAACTTCTTTTCCTGCCGTTCTTCTTAAGTCTGATGAAAAGTCCCATGTTTTTTCTTCTTTTATTTTAATATTAAATTTTTTTGCTGAATTCTTTAGTGCAGATGCATATAAGCGATCACTTTCTTTTGGCCCTGTAACTAAGAACCATTTCTTCCATTTTTTTTTTACTAAATATTGGGTAAGTGCATCAGATAAAATAGAATGACTAGGCGGAACATGAAAGAAATTTTTTCTACAATTTTCATTTCTTAAAGAATCATCTTTTGCTCTTACATTAAAAATTATAACGTTGCTAATTCCAGGTAGTTCCATTAATGACAATAATTCATTTTTATTTAAGTCTACAATAAAAAAGCTTTTACCTTTTTTCATTAATTTTTTAAATTCATTGTTAAGATCTTCATCTAACAAAATTCTATGAAATTCAACATTGAAGTCATGTCCAAGAAATCTTCCAGTTGTAAGGTTGTCTTCAATAGCTAACTTGACACCATAAAATCCTTCGTCTTCGAGTATAGGGTCAAGATTTGAAAGTACAGGGGGAACTTCTCTCTCTTTAGAGATAAAAACTATATCCGTTGTAATTGTAATTTCTTTTTGAAAGGCTTTTTTTCCTCTTTTCTCAATTCTCTTTTTTCTTTCCAGGTCAAGTTTTTTTCTCTCCTCTAATTGCTGAATAGAAAGTTCTCGTGCATCAACAATTAAAGAGAAGGAAATTAACAAAATGAAAAATATATTATAAAATATTTTAAAATTCATAATGTTTTTAATATAAATTAAATATAGAAAATGTTAATCGAAAAATTATATGAAAAAAAAAAATTCTACCAATCTCATTCATGCAGGAATTAATAGAACCAAATTTATGGAAACCAGTGAGCCGCTTTTTTTGACTTCAGGTTTCGTCTATGCGTCTGCCGAAGAAGCAGAAAAATCATTTAAAGAAGAAACAAAAAGATTCATGTATTCAAGGTTTGGTAATCCAACAGTGGAAATTTTGCAGGAAAGATTAGCAACTATTGAAGGAGCAGAGTCATGTTGGGCAACTTCAACTGGAATGTCGGCTGTATTTACTATTTTTATGTCGTATTTACAGAAAGGGGACAGAGTCGTGGCTGCCAGAGCTTTATTTGGAAGTTGTCATCATATTCTAACAAAAATACTTCCAAAATTTGGAATTGATGTTGAGCTAATAGACGGTAAAGATTTAAATTGTTGGGAAAAAGCCTTAAGAAAAAAAACAAAAATGATTTTTTTTGAAACCCCATCAAATCCATGTTTAGAAATTATTGACATAGAGGCAGTTTCAAAAATTGCAAAAAAAAATGGTTCCTTAGTAGTTGTTGATAACGTCTTCGCAACACCAATTTTACAAAAACCTCTTAATTTAGGTGCAGATGTAGTTATGTATTCTGCAACCAAACATATTGACGGACAAGGAAGAGTATTAGGTGGTGCTATTTTGGGTAAAAAAAAATATTGTGAAACAACAATAAAACCTTTCATAAGAAACACAGGTCCATCAATTAGTCCATTTAATGCATGGGTTTTGATTAAAGGTTTAGAAACACTTGAACTCAGGATTAAAAAGCAAACTGAAAATGCAGAAAAAGTTTTGAATTATTTAATAAATTCATCTTTCATCAAAAAAATATACTATCCTTTATTCAAAGAGTCATCTCAATTCACACTTGCTAAAAAACAAATGATAGGTGGTGGTAATATAATTTCATTTGAAATAGCTTCAAAAAGAAATAAAGAAAAGGAAAAATCATTTTCATTTCTAAATAATTTGTCTTTAATAAAAATTTCAAATAATCTAGGAGATACTAAATCACTTATAACTCATCCAGAAACAACAACACATAACAGACTAAGTAAGATGGAAAAAAAATCATTAGGTATAAACTCAAATTTAATAAGAATTTCTGTAGGTTTGGAGAATATTAATGATTTAATAGACGATTTAGACAAATCTCTGAAAAAGTCAATGAGTTAAAAAATGAAAAAAAAATATAAAGTATCTGTTTTTGTTGAACCATTTTATTTAGAAGATCATTCAGACCCTCAAGAAGATTCTTATCTTTGGGCATACAAAGTTAAAATAAGAAATAACGAAGAGGAACAAATTAAATTAATAAGTCGACACTGGAAAATTTTTGACTCAAACGGTAATCATAGAGAGGTCCGTGGTAAAGGTGTGGTTGGAGAACAACCAACAATCGAACCAGGTGATGAATTTGAGTACACTAGTGGAACACCTCTAAAGACTAGCTCAGGATTAATGCATGGAAGTTACCAAATGCAAAGTTTTGACGGAAAAGAATTTGAAGTCTCAATACCCCCTTTTTCCTTAGATATTCCAGATAAAGAAAATAAATTTAATTAAACAATGGAAAATTTAAAGTCTTCTTTTTTTATAGTTGGCAACTTACTAGTATTTTTTTCGATATACTCATTTATACCTGGAGTAGTCGATTACTATTATAGCGGCACAGACTGGGTTGTTTTTTTTGTAATCTCAATTGTATGTTTGTTCACTGGTTTAAATGTGTCTTTTATTTTTAAGAGAAAAGATAAGGATGTAGAAGTACTTTCAGCATTTTTATTAACCTTGATATCTTGGATCATTTTAACTTTTATTGGTGCTCTACCATTTTATCTAGGAACAACTGGTCTATCCTTACCAGATGCTTTTTTTGAATCAATGTCAGGTCTTACTACAACTGGAGCAACTGTAATACAAAGTCTTGACACAACCTCAGAAGCAATTCTCATTTGGAGAGCCATGTTACAGTGGCTTGGTGGTATTGGGATTATTGTTATTGCGATTGCTATATTTCCTATTTTAAAAATTGGAGGAATGCAGTTATTTCAAAGTGAATTTAGTTCAAAAGAAGATAAAGTGCTTCCAAGAACCACAAAAATAGCAACCGGAATTGGGCTTGTATATTTATTTCTGACGATAATTTGTTCACTCCTCCTTTATTTTTCAGGTATGAGTTATTTTGATAGTATAGCTCATGGCATGACAATAATTGCTACCGGCGGATTTTCTACTAAAAATATGTCAATAGGATTTTTTGACTCAATAGCCACAGAACTGATAACAATCTTTTTTATGATTTTGTCTTCACTACCATTTATTTTGTTATTTCAATTTTTAAGAGGGAAAGTTAAAGATCTCTTCTTGAGTTCTCAAGTTCAATTTTTTTGTATAATTGTCACAACCGTAACTTTCGTAGTAGCACTCTGGTTAAAGAGATATTACGAGGTGGATTTCTTACAATCATTAAGAATTTCTACTTTTGCCGTTGTTTCAATATCAACTGGAAGTGGATTCAGCACTTATGACTTCAGTGTTTGGGGATCTTTTACCACATTATTATTTCTTTTCTTAATGTTAATTGGTGGTTGTTCAGGTTCTTCTAGTTGCGGACTAAAAATCTTCAGAGTTCAAATCTTGATTAAGTCTGCAGTAACTTTGATAAAAAAAATAATTCAACCTAGAGGAGTTTTCATACCCACATATAATGATAGAGAAATAAGTGAAGATGTATTAAATTCAGTAACTGGTTATTTCTTTTTATATGTATTTATTTTTGGAACCTTAAGTTTAATTCTTGCATTTGATGGTCAAGGAATAGTGACTTCACTTTCAGGAGCAGCAGCGACTCTTGCTAATGTAGGGCCAGGACTCAACGAAACCATAGGACCCAGTGGAAACTATTCTTCAATATCCGATTTTACAAAAATTTTTTTATGTTTTGGAATGCTTGTAGGAAGACTAGAACTTTTTCCAATTTTAATTCTTTTATCTCCACAACTTTGGAAAAGATAATTTTACTAAATTTCTTTTAAGCACCAAAGTAATATAGCTTGATGAGCGTACAATCTATTTTCAGCTTCGTTCCAGACCAATGAATTTTTTCCATCAATAATCTCATCCGTAACCTCACAACCTCTGTGAGCTGGAAGGCAATGTAAAAAATAAGTTTCTCTATTTGTTTTTGATATAAGCTTATTATTAATTTGAAAGTTTTTAAATTTTCTCAATCTCTCTGGATTATCTTCCATACCCATTGATACCCATGTATCAGTAATTATTACATCTGCGTCTTTTACTGCTACTTTTGGATCATCATAAAGATTAATTTTAGAACTGTTTATTTTTCTTAAAATCTCTTTTTTTGGAAAGCTTCCACTAGGACATGTAATATTTAGATTATATTGGAAATGAAGACATGAGTGAATCCAAGAGTTACAAACATTATTTCCATCACCCACCCAGCAAATATTCAATTTTTCAATACACTTAAAGTTTTCTTGTAATGTCATAATATCAGCTATAATTTGGCACGGATGACTATCATCTGTTAAACCGTTGATTATAGGTACAGTTGATAATTTACAAAGGTCATAAATTTTTTTTTCATTTGACCCTCTATAGACAATTATATCAACATATCGTGATAAAACCTTAATTGTATCTTCAAGAGATTCACCTCTTCCAAGCTGTGTATCTGCATGATCTAAAATTACCACATCTCCATCTAACTGTTTCATCCCAACCTCAAATGAAACCCTAGTTCTTGTAGATGGTTTTTCGAAAATCATTGCTAGAATTTTTTTTTCAGAAAATTTACTTTTTCTATAATTTTTTTTTAATTCATGACTTTTGTCTAGAATAGTATTTATTTCTACAGTTTTTAATTCATTCAAGTTTAAAAAGTTTCTAAATATTTCAGTCATGATTTTTAAAATTTTGAGAAAGCTTTATCTATTTTATTAATCGCCTCCTCAACATGTTTCATTTCTAATATTAATGGGGGCAACATTCTGATTACATTCTGACCAGCTTTTACAGTTAATAGCTTTTCTTGTATCATTGATTTAATCAAAACTTCGTTATTTTCTTTAGCTTCTAAACCTACCATAAGGCCTATTCCTCTAACATCAGAAACTAATTTTGGAAATTTCAATACTATTTCTTCTTTCAATAACTTTCTTAATTTAAATCCAATTTCTCTTACGTGATCAAGAAAATCTTCATTTAACACAAAATTTAAAACCTCATTTGCAACTGCCATACCTAGAGGGTTTCCTCCGAATGTTGAACCATGTGATCCTTGGGGCATCGAATTTGTAGTTTTTTTATCAAGTAAAAGAGCACCTATTGGAAATCCTCCTCCTATACCCTTTGCAATGGCGACTAAGTTTGGACTTAACTCTTTAACCCATTCAGTTGCAAGAAATTTTCCTGTTCTTCCAACTCCGCACTGAACTTCGTCAAAAAATAACAATATATCGTTATCATTTGCTATTTTTTGTATTTCTCTGAGGTAGTTTTTATTTGCAGGAGTAATGCCCCCTTCTCCTTGAACAGTCTCAATCATTATTGCCGCGGTTTCGTCATCAATATTTTTAGAAAGTGTTTTACTGTCATTAAAAGGAACTTGTTTAAAACCCTTCAGGATAGGTTCAAAACCCTCGGTTAATTTTGACTTGCCACTAGCCGAAATGGCTGCGTAAGTTCTTCCATGGAATGCATTTTTAGCACAAATTACTTTTGTTTTTTTTATATTCTTATCATTGAAGAACTTTCTAATAACTTTAATACCCGCTTCTACTGCTTCGGTTCCAGAATTACAAAAAAAAACTGATTTTGCGAAAGAGTTTTTTGTAATTTTATCGGCTACAACCTTTTGATTCCCAATCTTAAATAAATTTGAGCAGTGCCATATTTTATCGGCTTGATCTTTTAACGCAGAAACTAAAGACGGATGACTATGTCCCAGACTTGTAACTCCGATACCACTCGTAAAATCTAAATATCTTGTTCCTTCTTTTGAGTAAAGATATACACCATCTCCATGATCAACCTCGATATCTAATGGATTATATACACCAAGAATACTCATTATGATCTTAGCCCGTAACCTTTCTTAAAAATATAAATTGTCAATGTTAATAGAATTAGATTGCCAACAAACATTATAATAAAACCTAAAAAAAGATTACTATCCCCTTGACCTAGAAAACCAAATCTAAAACCATCAATCATATAAAAAAAAGGGTTCCAGCTTGCTAGAAAATGCCAAAACTCCGGCAACCTATCAATAGTATAAAAAGTACCTGAAAGAAATGTCAGTGGCAAGATAATAAAATTTGTAATTGAGGCCATGTGGTCAAACTTTTTAGCCCAAACACCGCATAATATTCCTAATAGTGACAACAATAAAGATGAAGAAAATGCAAAAAATAAAACAATTACAAGGTTATTTACTTTTATAGGAACAAAAAAGTTTATTAGTATGAACACTGTTAAACCAATTAATATACCCCTAGTAACACCTCCAAGTGAATAAGAAAATGTTAGCTCTAATTCAGATATTGGGGGCATTAAAACATCTACAATATTGCCCTGGACTTTTGATATTAAAATCGAAGAAGAGGTATTTGCAAAAGCATTTTGCATAATTGCCATACATATTAGACCAGGCGCCAAAAATTCAGAATATGAATAATTACCACTAACCAGAAAGTTTCTATCAATTGACAATGTAAATATTACATAAAATAAAATGGTTGTTACAGCAGGAGCTAAAATTGTTTGTGCGAAAACATTGAAAAATCTTTTAACCTCTTTTTTATATAGAGTATAGAATCCAATCCAGTTAAACCCTTTGAAACTTTTAATTTTATACATAGATTTTTTTGATAATTTAGTTTTAATTTAATATATGGTTATGATAAACGATTATTTAAAAAATTATTCAAATTATTACTTATCAAGATACACAGTTACCAAAAAAAAGTTTCAAGAAATATTAAAAAAAAAAATAAATAAAGATTATTTTGCAAAAAAAATTAATGAAGATGAATCCAAAAGTCTTCTCAATCAAATAAATGATATATCAGATTATTTTGATAAAATTGGTGCATTTGATGAAGAAAGGTTATTAGAAATAACATTTCAGAAATTTGTAAAGAAAGGATATTCCAAAAAAAAAATATTCTCAAAACTAAATGAATTATATTTCAAAGAAGAAGTGATTAATAAATTCCTTAAGACCACTTTTTTAAAAAATGAATTGGATCAGATATTAATTAACAATTATATAAAAAAAACAAATCTTGTAGAAAAACTAAAAAAATTAAATATTCCAGAACAAGAACTTTTTGATAAAGTATTAAAAAAATTATCTTACCAAGGCTTTGAATATGGCGATTCATATAAAATACTGCAAAAATTAATAGTAAATGGAAGATTTTCTTAGAATTTTAAACAGTTTTGATATCAATAGTAATGCCTCTTTCTTTGGTATTTCTATTTCCAATCTTTGCGTTTCAATTCTAGTATTATTTTTTTTTATTTTATTCAAGAATCTCATCAAAAGAATTATCATAAAAAAAATAACATTACTTTTAAGTTTTTCAGACAATGAACTGAAAGAAACATTTCTTTACTCTCTTGAAAAACCAATTGGATTTCTTGTTATTTTATTAGGAATCTCCTCCGCAACGAATATATTGAATGCAACGGGAAAAATTGCTTATTTTTTCAATAACGTAAACCTTTCTTTATTTACAATTTTAATTTTCTGGTTACTCAGTAAAAGTATTCACCCCTTAACTCAAAAGATTAAAAACCTAAAATTAATTTTTACTAAAGATTTATTAGACTGGTTTGTAAGTGCAGTAAGAGTTTTGGTTTATATTCTTGGATTTTCTGCGGTATTAGAATTATGGGGTATTAGAGTAGGTCCAATCATAGCAGGTCTTGGTTTATTTGGTGTTGCTGTAGCATTAGGTGCTCAAGATTTATTTAAAAATTTGATCTCTGGTATCTTAGTATTAATCGAAAAAAGATTTAAAAAAGGAGACGTAATCTTGATTAAAGGTATTGTTGAAGGAAGTGTTGAAAAAATTGGTTTTAGATCAACGGCCATCAGAAAATTTGATAAATCATTGTGTTTCATACCTAACTATCAGTTTGCTGAAAATGCGGTGACAAATATCACAGAGATTTCAAACAGAAGAATTAACTGGATTATTGGCGTAGAATATAAAAGTACCATAACTCAATTAAAAAATATTTGTGATGATATACAAAAGCTAATTATTGCTAATAAATCTGATTTTTTAGTTTCAGAGGCAACACCTGTTATTGTTAAAATAAATGAATTTTCACCAAGTTCTATCGATTTGATTGTAAGATGTTTTACAAAAACAAATGACTATTCAAAGTTTTTGGAAGCTAAAGATAGACTTGCAATAGAAATAAAAAAGATTATTGAGCGAAGGAAATGCTCGTTCGCATTTCCATCACAAACGATTTATGTTGAAAAGTAAAAGTTTTTATTACCCAAAACTTTTGACTTTAGTGTCAAATGTTTCCCAAACCCCCTCTTTGCCATCCCAATTCCCTGATGTAGCGACTTTTGAATATTCGGTAGCTCTGGCTTCAAAAAAGTTAGCATGTTCAACTCCATTTAAAATTTCTGTCAGCCAAGGTAGAGGGTGTTCTTTAATTCCAAACATTGGGTTAAGGTTAAGTTGTTTCAATCTCCAATCTGCAATATATCTAATATAATTTTTAATATCTGATGGCTCCATTCCCTCTACAGGACCCATTTCAAAGGCTAAATCAATAAAATTATCCTCTAATTCAACAACTTTTTCACAGCACTCGACAATCTCATTCTTAAGTTTTGTTGTCATACATTTTGTTTCTTTGACGAACTCGTGAAAAAGCTTCACCATCCCTTCACAATGAAGAGATTCATCTCTTACCGACCATGTCACAATTTGCCCCATACCTCTCATTTTGTTATGTCTTGGAAAATTTAGGAGCATGGCAAAACTAGCAAATAGCTGTAAACCCTCTGTAAAACCACCAAACATTGCAACTGTTTTAGCTATCTCGTGGTTAGAGTCAACAGTAAATTGTTGCATATAATCATGTTTGTCGGACATTTCCTTATACTTTAAAAATGCTGAAAATTCTGTATCTGGCATACCTATTGTTTCTAATAAAAGTGCGTAGGCTGCTATATGTACAGTTTCTATATTAGAAAATGCAGACATCATCATTTTTATCTCTGTTGGTTTAAAGACTTGTGAATATCTTTCCATGTAGTTATCATTAACCTCGACATCAGATTGAGTAAAAAATCTGAAAATTTGGGTTAAAAGATTTCTTTCATTATCATTCAGCTTAATTACCCAATCCTTGCAATCTTCACCCAATGGAACCTCTTCTGGCATCCAATGTACTTGTTGTTGTCTCTTCCAAAAGTCATATGCCCATGGGTATCTGAATGGTTTATATGAGTGAGAAGAGGTTAGTAGTCCTGGTGTTGTAGTTATAATTTTTTTATCATTTCCATCCATTTATTTCTCCTATAATATTTTTGGTTTTACTGACATGACAAGCATTCTTCATAGTCTGTTTTTTCGTTAACAATGTTTTTTTGAGGCCATTGTTTAGTATTATCAGCTTCAACTCCTGCATAACTTGCTCTTTGAATTGATTTAGATCTGCAATAGTATAAACTTTTAATTCCTAATTCCCATGCTTTCCAATGAAGCATCATCAAATCCCATTTATCAATATCAGCTGACAAATATAAATTAATTGATTGACTCTGACATATATACGGTGTTCTATCTGCAGCCATCTCCACAATCCATCTCTGATCGATTTCAAAAGCAGTTTTAAAAACAGCTTTTTCATTCTCTTTTAACTCTTTGATATGAGTTATCGAACCATCATTTTCTAAAATACTTTGCCAAACTTTTTCATTATTAAGGCCTTTACTATCCAGGAGAGCCTCCAGGTACTTATTCTTAACAGTAAATGATCCCGACAAGGTTTTGTGAGTATATATATTTGCAGGTATAGGCTCTACACATGCACTTGTACCTCCACAAATTATACTAATGGATGCAGTTGGAGCTATTGCCAATTTATGACTAAATCTTGCTTTAACACCCATCTCTTGTGCGTCAGGACAAGCGCCTTTTTCTATTGCCAATATTAGCGATGCTTTGTCTGCTTCTTTTTTTAAGTGTTTAAAAAATTTAGAATTCCAACTTTTTGCTACAGCGCTTTCAAATGGAACACCTTTTTTTTGAAGAAAACTGTGAAATCCCATTGCTCCAAGACCAACTGATCTCTCCATCTTTGCTGAGTAAATTGCATTCTTCATTGACTCAGGTGCATTATTAATAAAGTCATCTAGTACATTGTCCAGGAATCGCATTATGTCTTCAATAAATTTTGTATCTTTTGACCATTCTTCCCATTTTTCTAAATTAACTGAAGACAAACAGCAAACTGCGGTTCTGTCTTTTCCATGATGATCAAGCCCCGTGTGAAGCATTATTTCACTACATAAGTTCGATGTTTTAACATTCATGCCTAGTGTTCTTTGGTGCTTTGCCATGTTTTTGTTAACTGTATCCATGAAAACTAAATATGGCTCTCCAGTTTGCATTCTAGTTTCTAGAATTTTTTGCCAGAGCTCTCTGGCATTAACCTTTCTGAGGGTTTCTTTAGTTTTTGGACTTTTCAAGCAAAATTCTTTATTGTGTTTTACACATTCCATAAATTCATCGGTAATGTTAATTCCATGATGAAGATTTAGACTCTTCCTATTGAAGTCACCAGATGGTTTTCTTATTTCCAAAAACTCTTCAATTTCTGGGTGGTGAATGTCAAGATAACATGCTGCCGAGCCTCTTCTTAAGGAGCCTTGCGAAATTGCAAGAGTTAAAGAATCCATAACTCTCACAAATGGAATAATTCCAGACGTCTGACCAGACTTTTTAACAGTTTCACCGATTGATCTTACATCACCCCAATATGTCCCTATTCCACCTCCATTTGACGCAAGCCATACATTTTCTCCCCAAGTTGAGAGTATTCCGTCAAGACTATCCTGAACTGTATTCAAAAAACATGAAATAGGTAAACCTCTTTTTGCTCCTCCATTAGATAATATTGGAGTTGCTGGCATAAACCATAGCTTTGAAATGTAGTCATAAATTCTTTGGGCATGGGAATCATCATCACTGTAACTTCGAGCAACCCTCATGAACATATCTTGAAATTTTTCATTAGGTAAAACGTACCTATCTTTAAGTGTTGCTTTTCCAAAATCCGTTAGAAATTTATCTCTTGAATGATCTATATCGAGATTTTTTTTTGCTTTTGCGGTTGTTTTATTTTCTACTTTTTCTTCTACTAAATTCAGAATATTTACATTTTGTTGGTTCATTTATAATTTCCTACCTTAAGATTTACAGACACAATATATAGTAATAAAAGTATGGTTATTGTCAACCTATAGTGTTAAGTTTTTATTTTTTTTTTACTTTTTTGCATGGCGTGCCCGGAGAGAGTCGAACTCCCAACCTTCTGATTCGTAGTCAGATGCTCTATCCAATTAAGCTACGGGCACAATTATTTGTTTTTTTTTTACTTAGATATTTCTAATATAATAAAAATTTTATTGCTAAACTTTATTAAAATTTTTTTTTGTTTATTTTAATTAACTTATAGGCTATAAATTATAAAATCGACTTTGTTAACATTAATATTTATTACGCGTAAAAAAAACATGATTAAAACATATTTCAACTACCTAACATTAGCTCTTATTTTTTCTTGTTATTCCTGTACAGGAGTTCAAGAATATGTCTTTCCATCACTTTCCGACGAGGAAGTTGCAGCACCGCCTGCTATTGAAGAAATTCCTTCAGCTGTCGAAGAGATCAATCAACAAGCAAACGCTCAAGAAATTCCACCATCTCAGTATGCCCCACCTCCTACAATGACTCCACCTCAGCTAGTCAATGATACGGGTCCCACTGGAACGTTTGTTGGTGGTAAAATTAACCAATTTAGAGCTGATTTGACAAGCATACAAAATGCTATCTCTTCACATAACAACGACTTTTTGAGGTTTAAGGACCTTGTTGATGAACAAACATCAGTATACCAAGGTCTTTCGAGTGCAATAAGATCAAGGCTTCAGATAGGCACTACACCGGGAAACCCAATTTTAGTTGGTCAATGGAATGATGCCCAACGGGCCTTAGAGGATATTCAAAATAATGTTAACAATTTGCAAATTGTTAACAATAGAGTAACAGCAGATGCAGCGTTAATTGGTCACCTAAAAAATGCGATTGACTCAAGTTTTTTCATTTCTGGGGCTATCGATGAAGATCACAATCAGTTAAAGGTTTTAAAAGATGATGTTCAAAGGACTTCTGTTTTATATGATCGTCTTATGACTGAGCTTGAAGACAAAATTTCAAGAGAAATTCAGATACTGAACGATGAGAGACAGTATATGAAACAGCTAGCTGGAGACGTTGAAGTTGGTAAATTTGGTAGCAGAGTAAGTGCACCACCAACACAAACCAGTGGTGGAGATACCCAAGATTCAGTGGAAGTACAGAGTCCACCTAAAACAATGAAAGTTGCTCCAATCAATTACGACAATGCAATCCTTGTAATTAAATTCGATGACTCTAGCTTTGACTATTCTACAGCGTTATTTGAATCAATATCAGGTGCACTTGAACAGATGCCATCAGCTGGTTTTGAAGTTGTCGCTGTTAGTCCTGCAGGAGGGTCAAGCTACGCAGATCAAGCTAGAAGTAAAGCTTCGGAAGTTTTTGGAAAAATTGTGGAAATGGGAGTTCCAACTGAAAGACTTTCCATTGCCTCTTCAACTAGTTCCTCAGCTCAAGCGGAAGAAGTTCATATATATCTCAAAAATTAATTATCTCACTTTTTTTTCAATAACGTCCATTTTTGATAATCTATATCTACCATTCAAACTCATATTATCAATCAAGCGTATACCAGAGATAGTAGCACAAATAAAAACCCTGCACTTGCTATATACTTCGTTAAGATTTTCCAAGTTAGATTCTTTCAAAACTTCTAAATAAATCAGAAAGACATTAAATTCTTTCTGAATATTATTTTTAATTTCACTGAGTTCTTTGAAACTAAAATTTCCTCTTTCAATCGAATTTTTAATTTTAAACAATATTCTAGGTATAATTATAGCTTGATTAAACTTTTCTTTTAGAAGTATATTCCTTGATGAAAGTGCTACCATATTTTTATCTCGAACTGTTTGAACAATTTTTGTCTTTGTGGCTAATTTATATTCCTTAATAACTTTTTTTATGACCAATATTTGCTGGTAATCTTTTTCTCCTAAAAAAATATTATTAGGTTCTATAAGATTAAGAAACCTAAGAATGACTGTCGCGACACCTTCAAAATGTCCCACTCTATCTGTCCCACACAATTTTTTAGAAATCGTACCAAGATTAAATGAATCAGAGTTTTTTGGAACAAAATTATCGTCAGGTACGAAGAGTATATCTACACCCTGATCCATTAAAATTCTTTTGTCCCCATTAAAAGTTCTTGGATAAGTTTTATAATCTTTACTGTTATTGAATTGTAAGGGATTTACAAAAATACTAACTAAAGTTATATTTGTCCTTTTTTGTGCCTGTCTAATAAGATTAAGGTGTCCATTGTGAAGATTCCCCATAGTAGGAATAAAATTTATTTTTTTTTTATTATTTCTAATCTCTGAAATTTGCTCTAACAAATGTTTGTGTTTTTTAATTAATAGCATTGTTTTTTATTAGGGTATTTTTTATTTCTTACATCATCAGAAAATTTTTTTAATGATTTTTCAGAACTTTTTAAAAAATCAAAATATTTTTTTGCAAACTTTGAATTAAATTCAGTCATACCAAGTATATCTTCAGTCACAATTATTTGTCCTTTACAACAAGATGAAGCTCCAATTCCAATTAGTGGAAGTTTTGTATGTTTAATCAAATTATCAACTAAACTTTTAATTGTACATTCAATTACTACTGAAAAAACTCCTGCTTTTTCAAGCAAATCAATGTCTTTAAAGATTTGGTTTTTTTCTGATTCTTTCGTTCCATAAACTTTTGGTTTTCCGACAGTTGATTGTGGTAACATTCCAAGATGTCCCATAACTTTTATATGATTTTCAGTAAGATATTTTATAGTCTCAAATTGCTTTTCACCACCCTCTAGTTTTACAGCATTAGCTCCTGTGCCTGAAATAATCTTTTTTGCATTTTTTAGTGCTTCCGTTTTTGATTTTTCATAAGATCCAAAAGGCATATCTACTACAATAAAAGAACTACTAGTATTTTTTACAACTGCAGTTGCATGTCTNATCATCATGTCTAAATTTACTTCTCTTGTTGAATCCAANCCATATAAGACCGGGCCNAGAGAATCACCAACTAGTATTATATCTGCATATTTGTCAGCNACTTTAGCTATTGGAACAGTATANGCNGTTAAGCAAAGGATAGAGGTTTTATTTAAAATNTCTATTAATGATTTTTTTTTTTGTTTTNTATTCAAATTTTTCCTTTAAAATTTCTTTTTAATGCAGTTGATAATAATTTATACTTTGATCATGAAAAAAAAAATATTTTTTTTTCTTGTAATCTTTTTTTCATTTTTATCGGATTCAATATATTCTAAAGACATTTACCCTNCCATACAACCTGANCCTTTTTCTNAAAGATTAAAATTACAAGATTCGAAAGTTGGGAGATTTAAAAANATTATAGTGCTTACAGCGAATGATTACGCTACGAATATTGGTTATGATATTTTGAAAAAAGGGGGAACGGTTGCTGATGCTGCAGTTGCAATTCAACTTNTTTTAGGTCTAGTGGAACCCCAATCTTCAGGATTGGGTGGTGGTACTTTCATAACTTATTTTGATAAAAAAACAAATGAAATAATAAGTTTTGAAGGTAGAGAGAAAGCACCTCAGAAATTAAAACAAAATTTATTCTTAACGCAAGAAGGTGAGCCAAAAAAATTTTTTGAGGCAGTCGTCGGAGGGTCATCTGTGGGTGTTCCAGCAACATTGAATGTGCTTTACAAAATTCACAGTCAATTTGGGAGGCTTCCATGGAAGGAGGTGATTGATCCAGTTATAAAGTTTTCAAGACAAGGATTTATTCCCTCAAACAGATTAAAAAATGCTTTGAAAAAAGAAAAGTTTTTATTTGAAATAAATCCTTCAACTATTTTTAAAAACATAATTAAAANCCCTGAAANAAAATTTTTNAATCANCAGTATACAAAAACATTNAANAANATTTCTGAAGATTATAATNATTTTTACANAGCTAATATAGCGGAGGATATTGTGTCTGTAATAAATAATTCAATAAATCCAGGGNAAATGAGTATTAAAGATATGAAAAGTTATGACTCTGTTAAAAAAAATGCTCTTTGTAAAAAACTAAATAGTAATTTTGAAATTTGTGGACCAAATCTTCCCTCTTCTGGAACAATTTGTGTTATTCAGGGACTAATATTATTCGAAGAGATTTTCTCTAAAAAATTAGAATCAAATTCAAATTTTGNTCCTGATCTAAACGTAATTTTAGATATCTTAAATTTTGTTTANGTATTGAGAGAAAAATATCTAGCAGATCCAGATTATGTTTATATTGATAAAAAAAAATTACTTGAAAAAGATTTTTTATTNAGAAATTATAAATCTTTCAATAGTAATCATAGTTCAGATTTAACAAATATTGATGAAGTTTTTTCATCAACAACACATTTTAGCATTGTTGACAAATTTAAAAATGTACTTTCAGCAACNTCNAGCATAGAAAGTTCCTTTGGATCTAGATTGTACACNAATGGTTTTTTNTTGAATAACCAATTAACTGACTTTTCATTTAGTAATAGAGATGTGCAGGGAAGATTAATCAAAAATAGGCCTAGCCCCGGGAAAAGACCTTTAAGTTCAATGGCACCCTTAATTGTTTTTGATAAAAATAAAAATTTTTTTCTTACAATTGGTTCACCAGGGGGGAAAGCNATTATTTCATATGTTCTAAAAGCTTTAATATCTATACTCTATAACAANGTAGANATTAAAGAATCAATTGAAAGTCCAAATTACATCAGAATAAAGGGTAAGACTTACATCGAAAAAGAAATATTAAATAAAAATTTGAAAATCCCAGGTGTAAAAAGAAATCTTACAAGTGGGCTTGGGATAATCAAAAAAGAGGGCAGTGGATTTGTTGGGGCAGCAGATTCAAGAAGAGACGGAACTGTGAGAGGAAATTAAGAAACAATTTTACAAATTCAAAATTCTAGTATANTAATTTATAAGGAATTAATAATGAAGAGAACNTTTCAACCAAGCAACCGAGTCAGAAAAAATAGACATGGTTTTAGATCAAGAATGTCTACACCAGGTGGAAAAAAAGTACTTATCAGAAGAAGACAAAAAGGAAGAAAAAAACTNTCTGCTTAAAAATATCACTTCCCTTAAAAAGAGATCAGAATTTCTNTTTATAAGAAAATTTGGGNAAACNATCCATAGCAAGTATTTTATAGTCAATTTTNTTTATAANCCTAANTCCGAAATAAGAATTGGCNTAACAGTATCTAGGAAGATTGGAAATGCTGTAAAAAGAAATTACTTGAAAAGAATAATTAGATCTTTGCTTAAAGAGAACATAAGTATTATTCCTAAATATATCTTGTCTGAGATCATTCCAAAAAAAAATATAGAAAAAACAAAATATATTGATTTAAAAACTGATTTGATTAAAGTCTTCAAAAATTTAAAATTTTAAATATATTGAAAATATAAAGCTTCTCTGTATTAATATAAAATCACACATGGATAATCAAAAAAACTTATTACTTGCTGTTATTTTCTCACTTATTGTTTTAATAGGTTACGACTTCTTTTTTAATCCNAAAACTAAGGTTAATCANCAAAATACTNAAATTGANCAAAATAAAACACCAATCCAAAATGACGANGATNTTCCNAGTTTATTAAGTAAAGACTTTTCTTCCAAAATAAAACTCGANGAAAAAAGAATTAACTTTGCCTCAAAACGACTTATGGGNTCAATAAATTTATATGGAGCTACCTTTGATGATATTTTACTNAGGGACTATTTTAAAACAATTGATAGAAAAGAGAATATTAAAATTTTGTCAAAAGAAAACTCTCCCACTCCCTACTTTTTCAGAATGGGTTGGGCCTCTACAGACAAAACGATTCCAATGCCAAATAAAGTTTCATTATGGAAAGCTGAAAAGGAAAGTTTTGATGAAAATGAGCCAATTAANTTAACTTGGAATAATGGGAAAGGANTTAAGTTTGANAGAGTAATAAAGATAGACGAAAACTTTATGATATCAGTTGAGGATGAAGTCACCAATCAATCTGGAAAAGATATAGAACTCACTAACTACTCTTACTTGAGAAGAATAAATTATAGACCTCAGAATAAATTTTTTATACTCCACGAAGGTCCACTTGGTGTTTTCAATGATACGCTAAAAGAAGTTTCTTATGACGAAATAGAAGAAGAAAATGAAATCGTNGANGTNACAAAAAATGGTTGGATCGGTTATACTGATCANTACTGGCAAGTAGCAATTTTTCCTGAAAATGANAANCCCTTTAAAGCTAGATTTAAAAATCTAAAGAATTCTATTAATTCAGTTCAGATTGATTTCCTCAATGAATCAATTAAATCCTTACCAAATAATCAAAGTATGAAAATTAAGTCTTATATTTTTGCTGGTGCTAAAGAAGTTCCATTAATTGACGATTATATTGATAAATTACAAATCAATAAACTTGACCTTTCTGTAGACTTTGGTTGGTTCTACTTTTTAACCAAACCATTATTTTATGCTCTACATTTTTTATCAGGGTTATTTGGTAACTTCGGAATTGGTATTATTATTCTTACAATCTGCATTAGAATAGTACTTTTCCCACTTGCAAATAANTCCTTCAAATCAATGAATGCAATGAGGATATTAACACCTGAAATACAAAGACTAAGAGAAAGATATAAAGATGACAGAGCTAAAATGAATCAAGAGATGTTTGCAATGTATAAGGAAAAAAAAATTAACCCTGCATCTGGTTGTTTACCAATTTTAATACAGATACCGATTTTCTTTGCTTTATACAAAGTTTTATTTGTGTCCATAGAAATGAGGCATGCTCCCTTTTTTGGTTGGATAAATGATTTATCTGCACCAGATCCGACAAGTTTATTTAATTTATTTGGTTTGATTCCTTGGAACCCTCCCATGTTTTTGACTATTGGAGTCTGGCCTCTACTAATGGGACTTACCATGTATCTTCAACAAAAAATTAATCCTCCACCACCAGACCCTATTCAGGCAAAAATCTTTATGATGTTACCTTTTGTTTTTACATTTTTATTAGCTACTTTTCCCTCGGGTATGGTTATTTATTGGACTGTAAATAATATTTTATCAATAGCTCAACAATATTTTCTTTTAAAGAAACAAAAGAGACTGACAGAAAAATGAATAAAAAAGACTTTAAGAAATGAAGGATGTCTGGAAATTTTTGGATGACGTTCATGATATCAGTTCTTTGCCATCTGAAAATATTCCAGAAATAGTTTTTTGGGGAAGATCAAATGTTGGAAAGTCCTCCTTAATTAATTCAATCACAAATTCATCCATTGCTAAAACATCAAAAACACCTGGAAGGACAAGATCTCTTGTTTTCTTTCAGTTGGAGAAAAGATTAAGAATTGTAGATTTCCCAGGATATGGATATTCTAAAATTCCATTAAATATAGAACATCAAATCAATAAAATTATTGATCAATATCTTAAGAAGAGAAAATGTATAGAAAAATTATTTCTATTAATCGATTCAAAGCACGGATTTAAAGGGAAAGACGAAGAAATTATTAAAGAATTAGATATTCTCTTTAAAGATAAAGTTTTCATTATTTTTACAAAAAAAGACAGAGTAAATAATCTTAATGAAAAAGAAAATTTAAAGAAACACAATGAAAAGGCATCTAAGTTATTCAATAAAAAATTCTTTAATACTAGTATTAAAGAAATTAATACTATAATTTTATTGAAAAAATTTATGATGAATTCTTCAATGGGAAACAATGAAAATATTAAATAAAAAAAATAAAACTTCAATCGATAAAGCCACAATTTTATCAAAAGCACTTCCGTTTATGCAAAGATATGCTCGTAAAAACATCACTATTAAATTTGGTGGAGCGGCCATGGGAGAAGTTAGTCTATCATCAAGTTTCGCCAAAGATATAGTTTTACTTAAACAAGTGGGTATTAATCCAATAGTAGTTCACGGTGGTGGGCCTAAAATCAGAAAAATGTTAGACAAATTAAAGGTAAAAACTGATTTTGTAAATGGATTAAGAGTAACAGATAAAAAAACAATGGACATTGTTGAAATGGTGCTATCTGGCTCAATTAATAAAGAAATAGTGATGGAAATTAATAGAGAAGGTGGGAGAGCTATTGGTCTTTCGGGAAAAGACGGATTGTTAGCTAAAACAAAAAAAATAAAATCTCAGCTTAAACATAAATCAAAAGATTTGGGTTTTGTCGGAGAACCAACAAATATTAACAGTCAGCTTCTAAACTGGTTTCTGGACTCACATTTTGTTCCTGTGATTTCTCCAATAGGGTTCGATAAAAATTTTGATTCTTTAAATATCAACGCTGATACAATGTCAGGGAAAGTTTCTTCATCTGTTCTTTCAGAGAGATTAATACTTTTGACCGACGTTGATGGTGTTTTAGATAAAAAGGGAAAACTAATTTCGGAATTATCATTAGTAGAGGCAAAAAATCTTATTAAAAATGGAACAATTTCTGGGGGTATGATTCCAAAAGTAGAAACTTGTATCAAAGCAGTACAAAATGGTGTCAAGGCAGCAGTAATTTTAAATGGAAAGATTCCACATGCATTACTTTTAGAAATTTTCACTGAACGTGGTGTTGGAACTTTAATTACAAAGTAATGATTCCAAAAATCTTTAACGATAAAACAACTTGGTTGTTTGATCTAGACAACACTCTTTATTCAGAAAATTGTGGGATCTTCCAGCAAATCGATGAAAAAATGAAATCCTTTATATCCGAAAAACTTAAAATTACAAAACAAGAAGCATTTAAACTTCAAAAATTATTTTATAAAAAATATGGCACAACCCTTTTCGGATTAATGCAGAATTATGATATTGACCCCGAAGAATTTTTAACATTCGTGCACGATATAAATTTTGATAAACTTAGCAACTCTTATAAACTAAAAAAAAAACTAAATTTATTACCAGGCAGGCGCATCATTTATACAAATGGTGACGAAGACTATGCATTAAAAATCTTAAGTTCCTTAGGAATTAAATCAGCTTTCTTTGATATTTTTGATATTAGAAAAGCTAGCTATTTCCCAAAACCATCAAAAAAGTCTTTGCAGAGTTTGATCTATAAATATAGTTTAAATCCCTCAAAAACAGTTTTTTTTGATGATTTAGAAAGGAATTTGAAACACGCCTCTTTAATGGGTATGACCACTATACATATCTCTAATATAGAAAAAAATTGCGAAAATTCGCATGTTAGTTTTAGATTTAAAACTATAAATATTGCATTAGATGTGATAATAAAAAGCATGGAGTAAATCAAAGAAATGAATTTTAAAAATAAGAACGATATTGAAAATTTTTGGGAAAACAAAGACAACATTAATTTCGCCAACGCTGAAATTAAAAAAAAAATACTAGAGGTGCTAGAATCACTTGATTCTGGAGAAATAAGAGTTTGCGAAAAAAAAAATGGAGTCTGGATTACTAACGAATGGATAAAAAAAGCCATACTCTTATCATTTAGATGTCTGGAAAATAATATTTTCTCAAGTGGAATTTCAAATGCTAGAAGGGGGCAATATAGTTGGTACGATAAGGCCTTCTTAAAAACTTCAGGTTGGGTAGAAGACGAATGGACTAAAAGAAACTTTAGATCTGTACCTGGTGCCATTGTTAGGTATTCCTCATTTATTTCAGATAATGTTGTACTTATGCCGTCTTTCGTGAACTTAGGAGCATTTGTTGACAGTGGCACAATGATTGATACTTGGGCTACAGTTGGTTCATGTGCTCAAATAGGAAAAAATGTTCATATTTCAGGAGGTGCTGGGATTGGAGGCGTGCTCGAGCCATTACAAGCTAATCCAGTAATAATTGAAGATAACTGTTTTGTTGGGGCAAGGTCTGAAATAGCTGAAGGAGTTATAGTTGAAGAAGGATCCGTAATATCAATGGGGGTTTATGTAGGAGCCTCAACAAAGATTATAGATCGAGAGACAGGTGAAATTTTATACGGTAAGATACCTAAATACTCTGTTGTTGTTCCCGGGTCCGTACCTGGTAAAAAATTAAAGAATGGTGAAGTCGGTCCAAGTTTATATTGTGCTGTGATCGTAAAAAAGGTTGATGCGAAAACTAGATCTAAAACGTCTATTAATGATCTTTTAAGATCATGATAGATGCCTTAGACTTATCTTTAAAACTTATAAAGTTTAAAAGCATTACTCCGAAAAGTGCTGGATCCTTGGAGTATATTGAAAAAATTTTAAAAAATAATAAATTTTCCTGTTATCGTTTAGAGTTTGGTAAAGGTAAGATAAAAAATCTTTATGCAAATTTCAAAGGTGGTAATGGTCCTAATATATGTTTTGCAGGACATACAGATGTTGTACCACCAGGTAATATTAAAGAATGGAAGACTGATCCTTTCAAACCAACAATAAAAAATGGTAAATTATATGGTAGAGGAGCAAGTGATATGAAAACAGCCATTGCATCATTTGTGATAGCAACACTGAATTTTCTTGAAAAAAAAAAATTTGTTTTCAATGGAACTTTGTCATTTATTCTCACTGCAGATGAAGAAGGTGATGCTGAATTTGGGACAAAAAGTGTGATCCAATGGCTTAAAAAGAAAAGAAAAAAAATTGATTATTGTCTTGTTGGTGAACCCACTAATCCAAAAAGATTAGGGGAAATGATAAAAATTGGTCGAAGAGGCAGTATCAATTTTTTTTTGGAAGTAATAGGTACACAAGGCCATGTTGCATATCCTGAAATGGCTCAAAATCCTATTCATAAGCTTATCCAAATTTGCAATATTCTTCAAAAACCCCTTGATAATGGGTCTAAAAATTTTCAGCCATCGGCATTAGTAATCACCTCAATTGATGTATCTAACAACACCCGTAATGTCATACCGAGTAAAGCGGAAATGAAATTTAATGTGAGATTTAACGACAATTTTAATTCATCAAGTGTAATTAAACTCATTCACAAAAGAATTAAAAATATTACACCAAAATATAAATTATCGCACGTGATTTCTGGAGAATCTTTCATCAATAGTTCTGAGATTCTTACAAAAACATTAATTAAGTCTATTGAGAAAGTAACAAAGGTTAAACCAATATTAAGTACTTCTGGTGGAACATCTGATGCAAGATTTATTTCTCAATTATGTCCTGTGGTGGAATTTGGATCTGTGGGAAAAACAATGCATAAGTCTAATGAAATGGTAGAGGTAAAGAATATAGAAAAATTAACTCAAATCTACTTAGAGTTTCTTTATCTAATGTTTAAATGACCATTTTAATAAATTATTTTTTCTAGGTAAAGTCCATGCGCGGGTGCTGTGGGACCAGCTTTCTTTCTGTCTTTTGAATTTAAAATGTTTAAAATTTCGTCATTACTACCATGATCCCTGGTAATTTTAATTAATGTCCCTACAATTATCCTAACTTGATTATGTAGAAATGATTTACCTATGACTCTTAGTTCAATGCAATCTTTTATTTTCTTTACTTTAATATCATTAATAGATCTTATCGATGATCTTGATTGACAATCTCTTGATCTAAAAGCGTTAAAATCAAATTCTCCAATCAAATTTTTGGATAATTTTTTTATTAATTTTAAATCCAATTTTTTGGGAACAAACCAGGCTCTTTTCTTTAAAATTATTGAAGGAGTTGATCTGTTTATAATTTTATATAAATAAGTTTTTTTTTTGACAGAAAACCTTGAATTGAAAGACAAAGAAACTCTCTCTGATTTTAAAATTACTATATTATTTTTACTTATCATTAATAAATGGTTCAGAGCCATAGCGATTTTTTTTATTTCAAAGTTTATCTCCCCAATATCAAAGTGTGCCACTTGTTGTAATGCATGTACACCTGCGTCAGTTCTACCTGCAACATAGATCCTAATTTTTACTTTAAATAGTTTTTTAAGACATTTTTCAATTTCACCTTGTATAGATTTCCCAGTTTTTTGAACTTGCCATCCAATATAATCATCTCCGTCATATTCAATTGTAAGCTTTATTCTATACATTACGAAAAAGAAAATAATTGTATTTTATTTCCATTAAGAAATTCCTTAACATTCATTGGTTTTTTACCTTCTTTTTGAAGAATTTCTATTTTCAAAAAATCTTTCCCACATTTGACTTGAAAGTCTTCGGTAATATCGCCAACTTGATAGTGTTTTTTAATAATTTCATCTTCTTGAATTAGAGATGCTTTTAAAATTTTTACTCTTGATATAGAATTTTTAAAAGTTGTCCAAGCTCCAGGGTAAGGACTAAAAGCTCTTATTTTCAAATTAATCAAATTTGCTTCATCACTCCAAATTATTTTAAACTCTTCTTTGTTTAATTTCTTGGCGTAAGTTGCTTTATCCTCACATTGAAATGTATATGAAATATTTTCGTTTAAAATATCAATTATTGTATTCTTTAGTAACTTTTTACCGTGTAGTAACATCTTATTATATATAGCTTCAAGATTATCATTAGATGTTATTTCAAAGCTTTTTTTCATAATTATTGGACCTGCGTCTAACTTCTCATCCACTTTCATAATACAAACTCCAGTAATTTTATCGTCAGATAATATAGCTCTTTGTACTGGCGCTGCACCTCTCCACCTTGGTAGTAGTGAAGCATGTACATTAATACTCAATTTTTTGGGAAGATTTATCAACGTTCTTGTTAATATATTACCATATGCTACCACGACATTAATATCCACATCATGTTTTGAAACCTCCTCTAAGAATTTTTGGTCATTAGAATTAGATGGAGTATAAACTTTTATTTTATTATTTTTTGCCCATTGATGAACAGGAGACAATTTTTCTTTTTTTCCTCTACCTGATTTTCTAGGAGGCTGAGAGACCACAAAAGATATTTGCACCCCATTTTTATATAAATCTTCTAAAAATTTTAAAGAAAATTCAGGGGTTCCGTAAAATCCAACCTTAACATCATGAAGATTCTTCATTCTTCTTTTTTTGAAATTTTTTTACTTTTTCATTAGCTCTTCTTCTTTTTAACCTTGATAGATAATCAATAAACAAAATCCCATCTAAATGGTCAATTTCATGCTGAATACAAATTGAAAATAGGCCTGAAAAAGTCTTTGTCATTTTTTCTCCCTCTAAATCGTACCATTCAACATCAACCTCTTTTGCTCTTTCTACTTCAGCATAATAACCTGGTATTGATAAACAACCTTCTTCATTGACTGCTCTTTCTCTAGATTCTTTTATTATAACGGGATTAATAAAAATTACTGGGGAAGATTTGTTGTTTTCTTTTAAATCTACTATAACAATACGCTTTTCCACTCCAATTTGAGGAGCCGCTAAACCTATACCATTTCCAGAATCATTAAGAGTATCAAACATATCTTTAACCAATTTTTTTAGATTTATATCAAATAATTTTACTTCTGAAGATTTGTTCTTCAATCTTTGATCAGGAATTGTTAATATCTCAAGAACACTCATGAAAGTTTACCTATGGAAGATGAAAAAATTATTATCTATGTATTATTCGTTACTTTTATCGCTTTTTTATTTTTACAGCTTTTTATATCAAACAACAACACTAAAGAGAGAATTAAAATTTTACTCGAGCAACAATCATTATTAGAAAAATCAATCTCTGAGCTAATTGTAAGTAATTTTGATAAATTGGACACAAAATTTGAAAGATCATCCTCCAACAATATAAATAATCTAAGTATGATAAGAGAGAAAATGTCTTTGATTGATAGAGCTCAACAAAATATTACAAGTCTAACTGAGAATGTTGTTGATTTAAAAAATTTTCTTTCCAATACAACCCAAAGAGGAAGATTTGGAGAGATGATCTTAGAAAATTTAGTGAAAGACTACCTACCAAAAAATCATTATGAGTTTCAAAAAACCTTATCTAACAATACTCGTGTTGATTGCATGATTAAATCGTCAGGATCATTGAATAAACTCTGCATTGATGCAAAGTTTCCAAAGGAAAATTACGATAAATTTCAAAAATCAAGTTTAAAAGATGAAAAATCGAGATACCTAAAAGTTTTTAAATCAGATATAAATAATCATATTATAAACGTAAAAGAAAAGTATGTGATACCTGGAGAGACTTCGGATATTGCATTAATTTTTATACCAAGTGAACAAATTTATCTTGAAATCTTTAATCTTTTTCCCGAACTTACAAATCAATTTTATGATAATAAAGTTTTTTTAATTTCTCCCACTACATTATGGATTGTTCTTAATTCAATAGAAAGTCTAATTAAAGATAAAAAAATACAGGATAATTCTACTTTAATCTTTCAATACCTTAAGGAATTAAATTCTGAATTGACAAGACTTGAAAGCCGAGTAAAAAAAATGGATAATCATTTCACTAGTGCCCAAAACGATTTAAATGATATTTTAATTACAACAAAAAAAATATCTCAAAAAAAAGATAAATTACTTAAACTTGATGATAAAGCTAGCTAATATTCTTCACTTGAGCTCTTGAAGAAAAAGCAGCTGACATTGTATTATAATCTAATAAATCTAGTTCACTTCCAACTGGCATTCCTTGAGCGAGTTTAGTAGTTAAAACTCCTAATTTCATACATTTATCAGCAATATATTGTCCTGTTATCTGACCTTCAGTTGTAGCATTAGTGGCAATTATTATTTCTTTGACATCTCCATCTTTTATTCTTTTAAACAACTGTATCAAATTTAATTCATCGGGACCTACACCGTCAATTGCAGATAACACTCCTCCCAACACATGATATTTACCATCAAATGCATTGCTTTTTTCAATAGCCCAAAGATCTCCAATTTCCTCTACAACACAAATCTTACCATTATTTCTTTTTGAATTCATACAGATACTACAAGGACTGCTAATATCAATATTTCCACAATTATTACAAAAAACTAATTCAGACCTAACCTTTTCCATGGATGATAAAAGTGCTGGAATAACATTATCTTTATTCTTCAAAAGATACAGAACTATCCTTCTGGCTGATCTAGGACCAAGACTTGGAAGTTTAGAGAAAAGGTTTATTAATTCTCCCAGTGAAGACATTTTCTAAAATGGAAGTTTCATTCCAGGAGGCAAACCCAAGCCACCAGAAAGTGAGCCAAGCTGACTGTTCATGTCTTCATTAATTTTCTTATTTACATCGTTGATAGCCGCCACGATAAGATCTTCTAGCACTTCGACTTCATTTGGATCAATCAACGAAGGATCAATATTAATTTTTTTAATTTCATGTTTTCCATTCATTACTACTTTGACTGCGCCACCACCAGAGGTGCCTTCTGATTCCATATTTTCAATTTTTTTTTGGATTTCAGACATTTTATCTTGCATTGCTTTCGCTTGCTTCATTATTTGAGACATATTATTCATAATCAAACTCTTTCCTTTTTTTTAAATTATCAAGATCTTTTATAGAAATTACTTCAGATGAAGGAATGATTTCAAGAAGTTTTTTAACAATATCATTTTTTTTAATTTCATAAATTTCTAATTTTGATAAATATTCCTCAAATTCTTTAACTGAGTATTTACCCTTTTTCGAAGATAGTGAAATCATCCATCTTTCTCCTGTGATTTTATTAATTAGATTTGTAGCTTGCCAAAGTATTTTTTTGGAATCATTATTGTTTGAAATACTTTCTAATTCAATTTCTTTTACACTTTCATTTTCCGATAAACTTACTAGCTTAAAAGAATTCCTAAGATGATAAGAAATTAGCATTTCAGAATTTTTCTCTATTATATCTATCAACAGCTTAAACTTCCTAATATTTTTGAACTTTTGAGAATTCTCAAGAGAAGTGGTTGCATTTGTATTTCTATCTATAGCTAAGTTAGTTTTTGACGCTTGTTCTATGTTTTCAACTTGTTTAACATTAAGATTTTTTATTTTTTTTTCTTTAGAAATATCACTTTCAAAATTTGAAGCATCCTTTCTTGGAGAGCTCTCTGTCTTTTTTAAAAGTTCAAAAGGTGTTGGTATTATTGAAGCATAGCACAACCTCATAATTATCATTTCAAAACACTGTTTTTCATCAAAACATTTATTTATTTCGTTAGCATACTTTTGAAATAATTCCCAAAATCTAACCATAAAATCCATTTCATAATTTGTTTTAATTTCTTTTAGCGCTTCATTCATATCAAAATCTGAATTGGATAATTTCAAATCTAAACCAGCTTTCATTTTAATAACTTGATACATATAACTCATCATAGTGTTACTTAAAATTTGAATAGAAACTCCCTTTTTGTAAAGATCGTCAAAAATCTCAAATGATTTTTTTACATCACCATCACATAAATATTTAAATAATTTAAGAGAAAGGGAATTGTCTGATAGTCCTAAAACTCCACGGATAGTTTTAATTGAAACTGGGTTTCCTCTTGTAAAGACATTATCAAGAATTGATAATGCATCTCTAACAGAGCCTTGAGAGGCTTCTGAAATTAAATTACAACCTTCTTTTTCAATATTAAATCCCTCTTTTTCTGAAATTTTCATTAAAAAATTTGATATCTTATCCTCCCCAACCCTTTTCAGCTGAAATCTTTGACATCGTGAGAGAATTGTTAATGGAATTTTTTCAGTTTCCGTTGTTGCAAATATAAAGATAACGTCTAAAGGTGGTTCCTCCAAAGTTTTTAAAAGGGCATTAAATGCTGCTTTCGATAGCATGTGCACTTCATCTATTATAAAAATTTTTTTTTTTGCAGAAACAGGTTTATAGTTGATATTGTCAATAATTTCTCTTACATCAGCTACACCTGTTCTACTCGCAGCATCAATTTCAACAACATCTATGTTATTATCTAAATCAATTGAAACACAATTTTTACATTCACCACAAGGCTCTACAACTTTATTATTTAAGTTTGTACAGTTAACAATTTTCGCCAAAATTCTGGCTAGCGTAGTTTTACCTATACCTCTTGTTCCTGAAAATAAAAAGGCATGGGCTATTCTGTTTAACTTAACTGAACCTTCAATAATTTTACAAGTTTCTTCTTGTCCAATAATATCGGAGAGTTTTTTTGGCCTGTATTTCCTGGCTAGAACTATGTAGTTTTTAATTTCCGTCATAAAGGTAAAAGGAGTTGAAATTTAACCCAATAGAAAACGTTACGGCTGCTTCTTTTCAGTTCTGACCGGATTGGCGAACCTATTGCCTAAATTCAACTCCCAATCTAATTTATCATTTTAAACTCTAATTTTAAATATAATATTATTTTCTAAAGGTTGATGCTGGGTAATATCCCAATATTCTAACTTTCGTTGAATATTTTTTTAGTACATTAAGAGCATATTTAAAATTTTTCAGATCGGGATGAGATTCAACATCAATAATAAAAGAAAATTGTTTAAAATCCTTATTTACAAAAAAACTTTCAAGTCTGGTTAAGTTTATATTGTTTTTAGCAAAACCACCAAGAGCGTTATAAAGAGATGCTGCCTTATTTTTTGTATTAAAAACAATTGATGTTATGATTCTCTTATTTATGTCTAACTTAATGCTATTTTTTGAAAATATCAAAAATCTAGTAATGTTATCTTTTTTATCTTCAAAATTCTTTTTCAGAATTTTAAGTCCATAAATTTCTGAAGCCAATTTTGAGGCTATAGCTGCAATATCTTTTTCCTTGCTTTCCTTGATGTACTTTGCTGCTCCTGCAGTATCCATATAATTAAGAGGTACTAGTTTTAACTTTTTAATATTATTTTTACATTGAGATAAAGCATGTATGTGGCTGTAAACCTTTTTCACTTTATTCAACTCAATTCCTTCCAGGGTCATCAAATGATGCTCAACTTTTTGATAATGTTCTGCAACAATCTTTAGTTTAATATTCTCGAGAAGAAAATGCATATCTGCAACTCTTCCTGCAATGTTATTTTCAACAGGAATAATTGCAAATTTTGCTTGACCACAAGACACAGCTTCCAGCGTATCTTGAAAAGTTTTACATGGAAGTGTTTTATAATCTTTGTAAAGTTCTCGACAAACCAAATCTGAATATGCACCTTTTAAACCTTGAAATGAAACTTTTTTTTTGACATTGCTAAGGTGATTAAAAATTATTTTTTTTAAAAATCAATCTAATTTTTTGTAAATCTTTTGCGGTATCGACACTAGGAGGATTATATGAAACTTTGACTAATTTAATTTTGTAGTTATTATCGAGAGCACGCATTTGCTCTAATTTTCTTTCTATCTCGTTTTTTGTTTGTTTTAATTGAATAAATTGTTCTAATATTAAGGGTCTGTAAGCATAAACCCCAATATGATGATAAAAGTTAATATTTTTTTCAATTTTCCTACAAAAATCAATAGCCATTCCTACGTTAGAATTATTTAAAATAACCTTTGCTTTCACAATATTCTTATCTTCAATTTCAAGATCTTCTAAATCACAAATTGCAGAACCTATATCAACAGATTCATCATTAAATAAATTTATCATTTCCTTAAATAAATCTTTTCTAAATAAAGGTAAGTCACCTTGAAGATTAATAATTAAATCATAATCACGATTTATTATTTTATAAACCTCATGTACTCTGTCTGTACCACTTTTGTGATTTTTATCGGTTAAGATACATTCAATTTTAAACTCATTACATAACTTTAATATTTTATCGCTATCAGTTCCAACAATAACTCGACCTATTTTTAATTTTTCTGCATTTTTTGCCACTCTTATTATCATGGGAATCTTATCTATTTTTTTAAGAAGTTTCGTACTTAGTCTAACAGATTTCAATCTTGCTGGAATGATGATTACAATACGGGGAGTTTTTTTAATTTTATTGATCACAGTAAACGTTTATTTATATATAATATCGTACAAACACTAAATTATAATGATTAAATATTTTTTATCTGTAACATCAATTTTGATTGTTTTTTAATCAATTAGATTGTTTGATGGAATCTTTATAAATTACGTAATTAGTCTAGTTAAAGAGTTTGAACTAGAAAATATTAATAATAAAAAAGATGAATTTTAAAAAAAATATTTACTAGAGAGTACATAGACAATTTATCAGAAAAAGCAAAACTTGAAAATGGAAAGAAATTATCAAAACAATGCCAAATGATATTAAAACTTTTATTAAATTTGCAAATTATTTTGCAGATCAAAGTAGAAATATTTTAAAAAAAAAATTTCTAAAATCATTGAAAATTGAACAAAAAAATGATGGGTCCTTTGTAACTAGTATTGATAAAGAAATTGAATCAAAATTTAGAGATCTTTTAAAAAAAACTTTTCCATCACATGGCGTTGTAGGTGAAGAATTTGGATTTGAAAACGAGAATAATGAGTATGTATGGGTTATTGATCCTCTTGATGGTACTCATAACTTTATTGCCGGGAAACCTCTATTTGGAACACTTATTTGTTGTATGAAAAATGGTGTGCCTTTAATTGGAATTGTTGAGGTTCCAATTTTAGAAAACAGATGGTATGGAGGAAAAGGATTAGGAGTAAAATTTAACGGAAAAAATTGTATATTTAAAAAAAAACAAAAAAAATTCAATGATCTAATTGTCGCTTCAACCTCATTATTAATGTTTGACCCAGCTTATGAAAAAAAAGTAAAAGATATATATAAAAATATCGGATTCCCTATCTTTGGTAGTGATTGTTATTCTTATGGTTTAATGTTATTAGGTAAAATTGATTTAATAATTGAAGCTAACATGAAACCCTGGGATTATTTAGCACAAGTTTCTTTAATAAATGAATATGGTGGAATTATTACAGATTGGAAAGGTGAACAGCTTGGCCTAAAGTCTAGTGGAAAAATCATTGCATCATTAGAAAAAAATCACCATAAAAAAATAATTGAACACTTAAATAAATAAAATGTTGTATTTAAACTTTTTACTGAAAACTATAT
>NZHH01000040.1:0-12462 GCA_002691245.1 Rickettsiales bacterium
ATTTTTAATAATATAATTGAACATATATGTTTTGCTAAAAGTTTAATTAGTTATAATTTTATAAAATCTTGATTAACTTCAATAAATAAATTGTACAGTCAAATAATGATAAAAAGTTTTAAAGAAAAATATATAAAAAATTTATTTTTCTATCACATTTATAGGTATTTTAAATATAAATTTAGATTTTTTAAATCTTATGGTGCAACTGGCGAAGACGTATTAATTAATAAAATTTTTAGAAAAAATAATGGTTTTTATGTAGATGTAGGAGCACTGCATCCAATTAACGGTTCATTGACTTATAATCTATATAAGAGGGGGTGGGTTGGAATAAATTTCGACATTATAGATGAAAACATTAGGTTACTTAAATTATTTAGAAAATATGACCAATCCATAAATATAGCTATTTCTTCAAGTTCAGGTAAAGTAAATTCATATATATTTCATCCAGGTTCAGGACTAAATACATTAGAAAAAAAATGGGCAGATAAATGGGCTTTAAATCTTAAAAAAAATTACCTTACAAAGAAAGTGAAAAAAACGACACTTACAAACATCTTAAATAAACTTAAAGTTAACAATCATTTTGATCTTCTTAATATCGATGTTGAAGGACATGAATATGAAGTACTTAATGGTTTAGACCTTAAAAAATTTAGACCAAGGATAATTACTGTGGAGATTCATGTAGGAAAAACTGAAGCAATTTTTAAAACCAGTGTTTTTAAGTACTTAAAAAAAAATAATTATGAACTTATTTCACATTATTTCCATACATCATTTTTTAAGGCCGAAGAATTTATTATTACAGAAATTTAGGTAATTAATTTTAATTTACATTAAGTTTTCCCAAATTTTTATATGCTCCTTAGCATAATTACTCCAGGTTAATTTGTTGTTAATTTTAATAAATTTTTTCTTCTCTTTAATTATTGTTTCCAATGTGGATTTGAAATTACTCAAATCTTGTTTAAGTTTGAACGTAATAAATTTTTTTAAGTCATTTTGAAAGCCCTGTGGAATCATAATAGTTTTAACCCCAAGTTGCAAAGCATCCAAAAAGCTCATTGAACCCTCATCGTTACCTAGATATATCAGGTAATCTATTTCGTTCATTTTCTGGATGTATCGCCAACGTAAAAAGTATTTCTGATATTCAACTTCATACCCCATTTGTTTTAGCTTGAGTACATAAGAATTCCAACCTTTTCCAATAATTGAAATTTTTACTAATTCTTTTGGTAAGCTTTGGATAGTATGGCAAAAAATTTCTTGTGACTTTCTTCCATCGTTATAAAGGTTTGTAAAAAATCCGAAATTAATTTTTTTTATCTTCAAATCATTATCACTTGGTGGTAGAACAAAAAAAAATTTTTTTAAACCCAAGGATTTAGATTTTATAAAATTCATATGATCCTTAGAAAAAGTAATTCCTGCATCCATATATTTCGATATACTTCTTACTTTATTAAATCTAAATTCGTCATTTACATGTGTAAGCATAGTGGTGTTAATAGTATTTAAACAATATGAATCTTTAGNATCTTTTTGAAATAAAAAGATTATGTAGTGATTTACATCTACATTTTTCTTTGGTTTCTTACTAATTGAAACTTCATGTCCTAATTTTTTTAGGTTTAATGCTAATTTCTTTGCAAACTTTGAAAGAATCCAACGATCCTTGTCTAAATTAATAATATTAATTCTCATTTTGAAAATTCTTTTGTATAAGTATATTTTGTACCAAAGAATTTAAAACTGAGAAATGATTGATTTAAAAAAAAAAATAAATGTTTGCGAACCACTNATCACAAAAAATGCNAAAAAATACATCAATGATTGTATAGATTCTGAGTGGATATCNTCTGCTGGTAAATATTTGGAAGACTTTGAAAAAAAGTGGTCTAACTATTGCGGTGCAGANGANGGTATTGCCGTTACTAANGGNACAAGNGCACTTCAAGTGGCATTTAAAAGTTTAAANCTCNAGCCNGGNGATGAAGTAATAATGCCTTCTTTTACAATTATTTCTTGTGCCACTGCNATAATTGAGGCGGGCGGGANACCNNTACTNGTCGACTGTTATCCAGATACTTGGTGNCTTAATATTGAACAAATGAAAGAAAAANTAAATAATCGAACAAAAGCAATTTTAGTAGTTCATATGTTTGGTCATCCGGCTGAAATGGATCCAGTTATGAAGATCGTAAAACGTCACAATCTTTATTTAGTTGAGGACGCAGCTGAAGCTCATGGAGCCACTTATAATAATAAAAGAGTCGGTTCTTTCGGCGATCTAGCATGTTTTAGTTTTTATGCAAACAAGTTAATTACAACAGGTGAGGGTGGTATGGTTCTCTCAAATAATAAAAAATTAACAAAAAAAATACGATCACTTAGAAATTTATCATTTAGATCAGATAGAAGGTTTTATCACACTGAGATTGGTTACAATTATAGACTTACAAATATGCAGGCTGCAATCGGGATAAGTCAAATTGAAAACCTAGAAAACCATATTGATATAAAAAGAAAAAATACCTTTCTTTATAATAACATTATAAGAAAAATGGATCTTCCCTTGAGACTTCCGTCTGAAAATGAAAATTCAAAAAGTGTTTTTTGGATGTACGGAGTTGTTTTAAAAAATAAGAAACTAAATGCAAAAATACTGGCTGAGAAACTTGAAAATAGAGGAATTGAAACACGCCCTCTTTTTCTTGGGATGCATCAGCAACCAGTTTTAAAAAAAATGAAATTATTTAATAATGAGAAATTCCCTGTTACAGAAGAACTCTCAAGATTTGGTTTGTATTTGCCTTCTGGACTAAAATTAAACAAAAAGAAAATCAATTTTATTTGTAATGTGCTAAAAGATATTTTTCATGAATCAAGAAAATAGAAGTATTTTTAGCGAAGACTATTCAAAATCTTATGATTTAATATATAAGAAAAAAAATTATATCGATGAATGTAAGCGTATAATAAACTTCTTAAAATATAAAAAAACTGTTTCAAAAATTTTAGATCTTGGGTGTGGAACATGTAGCCATTCGATCATATTATCAAAATATGGTTTCAATATTGATGCCATTGACAGATCAGAAAAAATGCTTGAAATTGCTAAAAAAAAAATTNCCAAAAAAAAAATTAATAATATTAAATTAATNCAAGCAGACATTGAAAACTTAGCCCTCAAAAATGTACAATATGACGTGATTCTATTACTATTTAACGTGTTAGGTTATTTANAAAAACCATACCNTTTTTTTTCTAATNTAAAGAAATATTTGAAAAAAGGTAGTATAGTAATNTTTGACTTTTGGCATGAAGATGCAGTCATACANAATGGACCAAAAAAGACAAAAAAAANNTTTGAAGANGCAAAAGTNACNCTGACNAAGCTTTCTGAAGGAAANATNAACCAAAAAAATAAGACAATAATNATTAATATTCAAACCTATGNGAAAAAAGAAAATCAAGTGGTCACAAAAAATAAAGAAGAGCACCATATAAAATATTACAATATTAAAACACTTACTTTGAATTTGATTAATGAAGGTTTCAAAGTTCTTAAAATTGAAGACTTTGAAAATGATGGATGTTTACCCAGTAAAGAAAACTGGAGCGCTTATTGTGTTTCTAAATATCTGGGATCAAATATTAAATAGCACATGAAAATAAAAAATTGTAGATTCTGTGGTCACAAAAACTTAAATCTTTTTTTGGACCTGGGTTATTGTCAGCCAGCTGATCAATTTCTAANTATCCCTTTTTCAAAAAGCAATGCAAAAANATATCCATTAGAGGTNGTAAAATGTGATAATTGTNATTTAGTTCAATTAAGTTATACATGCTCAGGNGAAATTTTATATCAACAAGATTACCCTTATGAGTCAGATATNACAAAACAAGGTAGGACACATTGGAAAGAATTTGCAAAGGATNTTGTAAAAAGATTTGCTTTAGGNNGTGATGATTTAGTAATTGATATTGGAAGCAACGTAGGCGAACTTTTATCAAATTTTAAAAATGAAAAAGTCAAAGTTCAAGGAATAGACCCTGCGNAAAATATTGCCCAAAAAGCAGAAAAAAGGGGCATTCCTACAATTAATGCTTTTTTTAATAAAACAATAATNAATATTTTNAAAAAGAAAAATTTACATCCTAAAGTNATNACNGGTACNAATGTTTTTGCACANATTGATGACATAAGTGGATCTTTAAATGTTGTAAAGGCGATTTTGCTTCCTGATGGTATCTTTATCATTGAAGCTCCCTATCTGAAAAATTTAATTGACGGCCTAGAGTACGATACAATTTATCATGAACATTTGAGTTATCTTTCTATAACACCCCTCGAAGCACTTTTTAAAAAGTTTGAGTTGGAAATATTTGATATAGATTTTCAAAAGATACATGGAGGATCAATAAGAGTTTTCNTTCAACATAAAAACGGGGTCCATGAAAGATCACAAAAAGTACAAATGATTTTAGATAAAGAAGAGANACAAAANATACANGATATNAATTATTTAAGAAAATTTGCTNAAAAAGTTNTTGATCATAAAGTTCAAATAACGAGTTTGCTCAATAAGTTAAAAAGAGAAGGTAAAAGGGTAGCAGCCGTTGGAGCTCCTGCTAAGGGTATGACTCTTCTAAATTATTGTAATATTGACAAAAATTTTTTAGAATTTGTAACAGAAGTTTCTAAACTAAAAATAAATAAATATTGTCCTGGGACAGACTTAAAAATTATTGGTGATAATGAATTGATAAAACAAAATATTGATTATGCTTTAATTTTACCATGGAATTTTAAAGATGAGATCATGTGCAACCTTAAAAAATTTAGAGATGGTGGTGGAAAATTTATAATACCACTTCCAAAAGTAACAGTTTTATGATTAAAAGTTATCATGATTATTAAGCAGATTACAAAGGATTTTGAGGATCATAGAGGTGTGATTTCCGATATTCTAGTTAAAGAGAAAATTGATTATGTAACAATCATTTATAATAACAAGGGAGCAATTAGAGGAAACCACTACCATAAGGAAACAATTCAATTTTTATATGTTCTTGAAGGTTCAATTTTGGTTGCATCACAAAAAAAGGGGAAAGAAGTAGAAGAGAAAGTTTTGAAAAAAGGAAGTTTATTATTCAATGAAGCTCGTGAGGCTCACGCGATAAAATCACTAGAGGATAGTAAATTATTGATCTTAACACGAGGTCTTAGAGGAGGTAAAGACTATGAAACCGACACATACAAGCTTCATAAACCATTATTAAAATAATCCTTATTTTTTATATCCGATTACAATAAAATTAGATTTAAAAAAAAATAATCTTACGAAATATATTTTGAATTCAAAGCTGTCTGTTAAACGAAAGGTTAATTTATCAAGCTGTTTTTTTGATAATAAGTTAAGGTTTTCTTCTTTACTAAAAAAATCAAAACCCAATATTTTAAGAATTTTAGCAAAACGTCTATTTGGCAACCAGTGTAATAAGAAGATTTTGGTATGAAATTCAATTGGATGAAATTTGTTAGGTGTAGTAAAAACCACATATTTTTTTGATAATTTTATCATATTCTCAATCATTTTTCTTTGATTATCAAAACTACCAACGTGCTCTATAACCGCAGAGGAAATCACTAAATCAGATCTAAAAGATTCTAATTCTTTACCCTTAAGATCCTCTGTTATAGATTTTACAAGTGTAGAATCAAAATCTCTTGAAGAGATATTTTGATTTGATAATGATTTCTTCCTTTTTACTGGGATGTTATTAATAATATAGTTAGAACTTTCAAATGAATAATCTTCGGTTGTGCCTATATCTAAACAGTCTTTAACCAATTTTAAATCTAGCTCATTTTTAATAAGATTTAGGATTTCCACTCTTTTGGCTTTTACGATTCTATCAATAAAATTAAAGTGAAAGATAGCATGAATTTTTTTTTGGAACATCTTAGTAAAGATTAACACAAAGAAATAGAAAATATTGATTTTTTTTACTTATTTTCAAATTTTCTAAACTATTAATTAGTTTTAATTCTGGTATGTACTAATTTTTTTTTTTTGATTTATAATGAGATTTAAATGACCAAAGTTTATAATTTTTTTTTTTTTCTTTTCCTCTTTTTTATTTACATAATTCTGAGTAATAAAAATATTTACAACACATTATTTGTTGATATTGCACACAATGATTCAAAAAAATTTTATTTTTATTTTGTTATCAATATACTTTTTTTTGTTTCATTTTTTTTATGCCTTTTACTCAAGAATTCGATTATAAAATTTATTCTTTGTATAAGTTTTTTGTTTTCATCATTTGTAAGTCAAGTATTCAATGACATTTCTGGCAATATTATAAATATTAATGATATTGAAATAGCTTTAATAAACCTGGATTCTTTAGGGAATTTTGTTCAAGAATACAGTAGTACAATACTTCCAAATTTCTTTATTTTAATATATGGATTTCTACTTTTAATTTTGTTTAAGATATCACGACCTCATTTTAATAATGGAGGCTACATTTACTCTGGACTTGCACTTCTGATTTGCTTACTAGTTTCGTTGTCAATTAATAGAGGTGGATTTGCAACCCAAGGCTTGCCATCTCAACTCCAGGTGGTTATTCCAATACCTAGTCTTCTAATTACAAAAAATTTTGAATTTAACCACGAGAAAATAATTATCAAAGAAGAGAAGAATGAAAATATTGTTTTGATAATAGATGAAAGTGTTTCGTATGAATTTTTCAAAAAAGCAATTGAAATTGATGACTCTGAAAATAAATATTTTAACAATATCAAGAAGTTCTACTCGATACATAATTGTAGTGCACAATCAGTATTTTCTTTAATGAATGGGTTAAAATTTAAGGACGAAAAAATTATTATTAGAAAAAACCTCTGGGTAATAGCAAAAGAAAATGGATATGAAACTATATACCTTTCAGGGCAAGAAAAAGAAAATAATTACCAATATCTTCAAAGCCCCAATGACATAAGAAATATTGACAAAAAAATTTTTTTCAACAAGTATGATCACAAAAAAAGAGATAAAGAAATTCTAAAAAATTTGATTCAAATTCTTGAAAAAGAAAAAAAAAAATTTGTAGTAGTGATTAAAAATGGATCTCACTTTCCATATCATAATAAGTTTGACTTAGAGAAATATGGCCTTAATAAAGAAGATAATAATGAACTAATTTATACTTATAGTCTAAAGGAAAATAGTGTTGAGTTTTTAAAAACATTATTCTTAAATGTTGATGAGCACTCAAAAATCCTATATTTATCTGATCACGGTCAGGCTTTTCAAAACAAAAGTTTCAAACATTGCAATAGTACTAATCCGTCAATTAATGAATGGGAAGTTCCATTTATATATTACGATATGAAAGGTAATAATATCAAAGATATTAACAATCTAGAGCTTTATGATTTAGTTTTATCACTTTTTGGCATTGAACGAGAAATATTTAAATCTTCTGCAAACTATTTATTCTATGGTAATTTAAATACGAGATACAACACTAACCTAAATTTTAAAAAAATTCGATAGATCTTTGAAAATCATTATTATATTTACTCTTGTTTGTAATTTTTTATTTCAATTTAAAAAAATTTCATCGAAGCAAATCTCCGAGCAAACAGAGGTTTGGCTTCATAGGGGACAAGAAGAATCGTCAGACTTATTAAAGACATTCAAATTTATTGAAAAAAACTCCTGGGATGGAGTCGAGCTAGATATATTTTTTAGTAAAAATGATAAAATCTTTTATATTACTCACGATTATTTTAATGGGTCTGCAAAGATGTTGTCTAAGTTAAATGATATAAATCAATTTGAAGGTAAAAAATTATGGTTAGATTTTAAAAATTTAAAAGATGTTGAGTTGTCTGAGCTCTCTAAATTGAAAAATCAACTCGAAGAGCTTGGAAAAAAAAATTTTATATTTATAGAAAGTCAGAATTTCTTGAAATTAAAAATTTTACAAAACCATAAGGTAAAATCTATATTTCATCCTCCCATTGTCAGTGATAACAAATTATTCTTATTATCCTTAAAATATTTTACTAACATTTTTAATTATGATTATATAAGTGTTCCCTACAAACAACTTTATCTAGTTAAGGATTTTTTTGACAAAGGGAGAGTTGTAACTTTTACAGTAAATTCACCTGAGACTCTTTGCCAATTATTGAAAGATAACTATACAAAGGTCGTATTAAGCAAAACTAACCTAGATAAAAGTAAATGTAAGAATTAATTTAAAATTTTTACAAAATTTTTAATATAGTCTCTTAGATCTACTTTTCCAATTTTCTCAATGACCTTTTTCTCTCTAACTTTTTTTATAAAAGAAGGAATATACCTTTCACCAGGTCTCTCGGGAATTAACTTATAATCTGATTTGAACATCTTTGCTATTTGAAAAATGGTATAGGCGTTCTTTGATCTAATTGAATAATGAGAATTTTTATTTTTCAATAAAGCAAGTATACATGTATCAATTGTATCATCTATATGGGTAAAATATCTTTTCTGAGTTCCTGGCCTGACTATTGGTAAGGGAATATCTTTTCTCTTATAATCCTCAAATATTCCAATTACAGCGCCCATTTTCTTATTGCCTATTTGTTTAGATCCATAAACATTATAAAAGTAAATAATTTCAAATTGTAAATTAAACCAATCGTGATAATTAAGAATAATATTAAGGTTCTGAGTTTTGGTAAATGCATAAGGAGAAAGATTTTGATCTTTAAATTTATTTCCGAAGGCTGAAGATGTGGCAGAGTAAATAATTTTTATTGCATTAGTTCTGCAGAATTCAATTACCGAAATAGTTCCATGAATATTTGAATTTATAACTTCTTCAGAATACTTGAAACTCTGTGCAATTCTTGAAAATTCACCAAAGTGGTAAATGCATTTTATACTATTCTTAAATTTATCTAATTTCTGAGCAATATTTCTTGTATCACATTTAAAATATTTTACTCTCTTATGTGCAATATGATTTTTTTCTGATCCTGAAAAATAGTTATCTAAACTAATTAAATTATATTTCGTTTCTTTTAATAATCTAGATATCAAATTTGATCCAATAAATCCGGCTCCACCGGTAACTACAACAAACTGCTTCATCTTGTTAATTTTTGGGGAAATAATATCATAGAATTGAATTTGTTTTTTTATTATTTTTTAAGATTCTTTTTTAATAATTGTAGAGTATTTTAACTATTGATAAAGTGTTACTCTTATGATTTTAAGTGTAGTTATTCCGTGCCTAAATGAAAGTGAAACGATAGCGATATGTATAAAAAAATCAATTAAACAAATAAAATTACTTAAAATTAAAGGCGAGGTTATTGTTGCAGATAATGGATCAATTGACGGATCTATAGAAATTTCAAAAAAAAATGGTGCAAAAGTCATCCATGTAAAAGAAAAAGGTTATGGTGCTGCACTAAGAGCAGGTTTTTCAGCTGCTAAAGGCAAATATATAATGATGGGTGATGGAGATGACAGTTATGATTTCAATTTCATAAAAAAGTTTTACCTAAAAATTGAAGAGGGATATGATTTAGTTCAAGGTTGTAGATTCCCATCTGGAGGGGGAATCATTGAAAAAGGAGCAATGCCAATTTCACACAGATTAGTTGGTAATCCCTTTTTAACAAAGGTTTCTAGGTTTCTTCACAAAGTCCCTTTTAATGATATGTACTGTGGTATGAAAATGTTTCGTAAATCATTTCTAGACAAACTGTCTTTCTTTTCAACCGGTATGGTATTCTGTATGGAATTGGTTATAAAATTTTACAATCATGGATCTAAATCTTGTGAATTGCCAATAATTTTTAAGAAAGACGGCAGAAAAAAGGGTAAGAGTCATATTAGAACATTTTATGATGGGTTCAGTACATTAAAGTTTTTATTAATTTGCTGTCCAAAATGGTTGTTTTTTATACCCTCACTAATTTTATTCCTTACAGCCACTTACCAAGTTTTCAATTCCCATCTTTATTTTTCAGAATTAGGATTATTCAAAATATTTTTTCTTCAGGTTTTATCAATCCAATTACTAATGTTAGGTCTTTTTTCATCGGTACTATCTGAAAAAATAGGGCTTGGTAAAAACAAATATTTAAAAAGTTTCTTTAAATATTTCACACTTTCACTTGCAATTATTTTATTTTTAATACTCGGAACTCTATCTTTATTAACCAAAGTATTTATAATTGAAGAAACCTATCCTGAATATCTCTCAATTATTTGTGATTATATTGTTTTTCTATCAATTATGATCATCTTCAATTCATTTTTCGTATCATTATTAAATATCGAAAAAGAAATTTAAAAATTTTAACTGTATGGTCCAAACTTTTGAATCGACCAAATACAAAAAACAAAAAATACAAAAGCGTTTGTTATTATAAATGTTTTCTTTCTAAAACAATTTTCATAATTTTGTTGAATTACAAATGTAAAAATGATTATTGTTGGTACTATCAAACCTGCCGAAATATTAAATGGTATATATCCAACTAAAGAAAAAAATAATGTGTAGATTAAAAAATAAAATGCTGCAGATTGGACCACAGGGTTTTTAAGCCTAACGTTAATATTTTTAAAAAATATTGAAATATTAATAAAAAATAAAAGAATTAAAACCCAATATTGTTTCAAGAAGCCAAGGATAAAAAATGAAGAATTGTTATAAAACTTTAAAATAGCGTTTCCGAATTCTTTTTTCAGGATTAAATCTACAAACCAAATTACTGAATCATGTTCCCTGAAAACTTGAAAGTAAAAGTCTGAGTTTATGCTTTGTATATAAGAATACCAAGTCAGAAAAGGAAAAATGAAAGTCACTGAAAAAATCAAAACATAGCTAAATGATCTTAGTAGATCGTCTTTATAGGTTTTAAAAAAGTAAGAGAATAAAAGACAAGAATACGAAACTATAAATACTCCATAAAATAAAAGTGATACACCAAGAATCAAAAATACAATTAGCAATTCCTTATGATTAATTTTTTTACTTAAAATCCTTATTATATATTTAATTGTAAATACTCCGCATAATAAGTTGAGTAATTTTGTAGAGGGTGACCAGAAAAATTGATTGGTAATATTATTAAATACTAAGAACATCAAAAGCCAAGCAGTAATTTGTTTGTAATCCTGAGTGTGAAATATGGATATATTAAAGATTTCAAATACTAACTTTAAAATTAGAATGATAATAAAAAAATTTACTAATGCATAACTAAGGTAAATAAGTCTTGGATGAAATTTTTCATAGAGTATTTCACCTTGATCATTGTTTAAATTAATTTGTGTCCTTTTGGGATAATCATCAAAAAATCCAAAAGTTTTGAATAAAAAGTCTAATGGATATGTAATAATATGAACTGTGGTAATTAGTCCTGGTCTCGGTTGCCTTATTGATTCTTTGTCTAAGAGCCTTGAGGGATCTGATGCATTTAGAATCCAATCGGCTGAATCACAATTCATACTATGTCCCAAATATGAATTTATTTCAAAGTTTCTTACACAATACTCTTCTTGTAAATTATCTGGAACTCGTGGACCTATTAGTAATAATAATAAATAAGTAATTATTAACGTCCAAAAAAGATAAAATAAACTTTTACTTGTAAAATTAAATTTCAATTTTGCCCTTACAATCCTAAATCAATATATTCTTTTATATTAGGAATTATTTCAAATTAAATTTAATCTTATTTTTTTTTAACTATAATGATGTTTATGATTTATGCCCCTATGGCGGAATTGGTAGACGCGACGGATTCAAAATCCGTTGAACTTCGGTTCATGTCCGTTCGAGTCGGACTAGGGGTACCACTTAAACTCAATCTGAGTAAGGGTTTTAGACTATTCATATTGTTCTTAAAACAAACATTTTGTAGTGTTATAGATATTGATACTATACTCTTCATATGAGTACTCCAAAACCTAGAACCGATACCCATAGCGTCTTTCGTGGATTATCTATTTTCAAATACCCTACATCTAAGTTTTTTCATTGTAGAATCTTCGTAGGAAATAATAAACACATTGTCCGTTCAACTGGAGAAAGTACAAAAATAAAAGCGAAGAAAGTTGCAGAGGAACTTTACCTTGAGATGAAAACCAATAAAGAAATTGGAGTTCCAAAAAATAGAACATTTAAATACTTTGCAAATGAATTAATTAAACAAGAAAAACAATTATCCAAAGGTGAAACAAGAAGTGAAAGATTTAGTAGAGATACCCAACAAGTAATTCATAGAGATGAAAAAGGGTTGATTGCATTTTTCGGTAATAAAGATGGCTACTTGATCTTTTCTTGATTTCAAGTCGTTAAGATTATCTATTTTCTTACAATTATAAATCATTAACTAAAAAATAGTCTCTGATAAAA
>NZHH01000041.1:0-14917 GCA_002691245.1 Rickettsiales bacterium
TTTTTTGAAAAATTTCTTTTTAATTAAATTAATTTTTGGAATTCTTTTTTTAGAAGAAGTTAAGCCTAATTTTAATTGAATTATTTTTCCAATAAACTTTTTTCCAGGTAAAAGGAAGTATCCAATCTTTAAAAATTGCATGCACAATGTAATATCAGCCTTCACTGATTTTCCCATGACCTCGCCTGTATCTCCATTAATTCCAGTTGGAATATCTACAGAAACTATTTTTTTATTTGAGTTATTGAGAATGTTAACTACTTCTATAAAGTTTTTATTTAGTTTTTTGTTAAGTCCTGTTCCAAAAATACAGTCAAAAATCACATCTACTTCATAAATTAAAGATTTCAATAAACTAAAGTCGATATGACCTTTTTTATTGATTTTTAGTAATCTAATATTTTTTCTTTTAAGTTTTTTACAAGCTAATTCCCCGTCAAGACCATTATTACCCGGACCACACACAAATAATAATTTTTTATTTGAAAAATCTTGATTTATAAAATCTGATATTTTTGATGAAGCTTTATTAATTAGCTTGCCAAAAGAATATTTTTTTATATATCTATTCTCATACTGTATTATTTGCTTGATCGTAAAAACTTCTGAATCACTCATATGTTTAAGAAAACTCTGTTTATCATTTTCATATTATACCACACAGCTTATGCAAATGTTAAGATTAACTCTGTGATTAAACTTCAGGATAACGTTCCAAACGAGTGTGGTCTTCAATTTTTAGTGGACAATGACTTAACTAGTTTCGACACAAAACTATCAATAAAAAAGTTAAAAAGTAATGAAACTGTAACTTTTTTTTCAGTTAAATCCGAAAAAAAAATTTCAAAGGCAGAACTAACAACTTCTTTTGGCAAGATTAATGAAATGATTAATGTAAAAAATCAATCTAAAACAAATTATACAATTGTTGGAAAGACTAATGTGGATTCAATGACATTCTTCTTTCAGGACCTTTTAATTAATGGTGGGCAACTTCATATCAATAAAAAAACTTATCAAATTAAAGGACCTATTGATTCCAAAGTAAGGTTAGAGTATCTTTTTTGTACAGGTGAAATGTTTTTACCCAATTACAATATAAAGAATGAATAATATATCACTAAAAAAAATAAAAAAACTAATAACATCCCCTCTAAATAAATTAATTTTCAAAGCTCAGAAAGTTCATAATAAAAATTTTAAAGACTCTAATGTTCAGTTAGCCTCTCTAATTTCCATAAAAACCGGTTCCTGCCCTGAGGACTGTAAATATTGTCCGCAGTCAGCACATTTTAATGTTGAACTAAAGAAGGAAAAACTAATAAACCTTGAAAGGGTAAAATTAGCAGCTCTGAAAGCGAAAAAAAGTGGCGCTGACAGATTTTGTATGGGGGCTGCTTGGAAAAAATTAAGGGACGGAAATGACCTTGAAACAGTAGTTGAGATGATCAAAGAGGTAAAGTCTCTCAATTTGGAGGCTTGCGTAACTTTAGGTTCAATCACAAAAGACCAAGCTTTAACATTAAAAAAGGCTGGTCTTGACGCATACAATCATAACATTGACACATCACCTGAATTTTACGGTGAAATAATAACAACGAGAAATTTCGAAGAAAGGTTAGAAACAATAAAAAATGTTAGAGAAGCTGGCATAAGTGTTTGTTGTGGAGGTATTATTGGAATGGGAGAAACTTGGCATGATCGTGCAAGAATGCTTGAAGTTTTGGCAAATTTAAAACCTCAACCTGAGAGTGTTCCAATAAATTCACTTGTTCCAGTTAGAGGCACACCGTTAGCAAATCAAAAGTCAATTGAACCCATCGAGTTAGTTAGAGTAATAGCAACAGCCAGAATTATTCTTCCTAAATCTAGGATAAGGTTATCTGCAGGCAGAAAAAAATTATCTAAAGAGGCACAAATATTATGCTTGCTCTCTGGAGCCAACTCTATTTTTTATGGAGAATCACTTTTAACAACAGAAAACAATGATATGTCAGAAGATAAAAAGCTAATATCATCATTCAAGGAAGTAGATGAAAAAATAAATGATGATATAAGATTATAGTTCTTGTGAAAATTATATAAGATTTCCGAAATATAATGATTAAATTCTTAAGTTGGCTTGATAATTGCTAAATTATCCTTGCAGTTAAACAAACCTTACTTATTTAAATTGTATGCCTAGAAATTTTAAATCGATTAATAAAAAAAGCGTTCAATTAGATGTTTTCTATGGATGGGATGTCGATGTTAAACAATGGTTTATAGATATTAAAATGACAGGATTTACAGGTGGTAATCTTGTACAATGGTTCAAGTCTGAAGCTAACTATAAAGAAGTATTAAAAAACTTTTTAGTTTAATCCGCCTTTCAGTTTATAATCCTTAAATGTCTACATTTGAGATAGTTTTATTCAACCCTGAAATACCACCTAATACTGGAAATATTATGAGGTTATGTTCAAACACTGCTTGTAATCTTCACATTATAGAACCAATTGGCTTTGAAATAGATGAGAAAACTTTAAGGAGAGCTGGTATGGATTATATTAAAAATATGAAAACTAGTATTTACAAAGATATAAATATTTTTTTAAAAAAAAATAAATTTAGTAGGTTTTTTCTTGTATCTAAATACGGTAAAAAGAAATTCTCAGAAATAAATTATCAAATTGGCGATTGTTTCATTTTTGGATCTGAGTCAAAAGGACTCCCAGAAATCGTAATTAATAAATTTAAAAAATCCGATATAATTAGCATCCCTATGGCAACTAATAATAGAAGCCTAAATATATCTAATGCTGTTGCAGTAATAATTTATGAAGGATTAAGACAAAATAATTTTCAATTTCGATAAATTAAGAAGTATATATCTTTGGGAGAATTATATGAATAGAATTTTTCAACTTTTTTAAATTTTTCTTTTAACATCGCAAACATAAAAGATATTTCTGTATAATAAATATTATTTCTAATAGATCTCTTTTTTTCAAACTGAAGATTAAATACTATCCCAAAACTGCTTTTATTTAGACACTTTGACAAATTGAATAAGATATATTTTTCCCATGAAACAATATCCTCTGTTACAGCATAATTGTAAGTTCCTGACATGACAGAAATATCACAATTTTTCGTTGGATAATTTTTTAAAAAAAAGTTAATATTTTCAAATTTTTTTTTGCAATATTTAATCATATTTTTGTTTATATCGTAGCCCTCATAAATACAATCTATCTTCTGTTGATAAAAATAATTTAATAACTCGGCACATCCACATCCAATATCAGCAATTTTAAATTTTTTTTGGATTGGAAATTTTTTAAATAACGAAGTTAGCACACGGAAGCGAATATATTGTGATTTTTTACTACTCCAACAGACTCCGCTAGGAGTAAATCCGTTATATTCTAAACTTTTATTGTAGGTATCTTTTAGTAAGATGTCATAAAAGCTAAATAAAAGAATATTTTTCATTAAGTTTAATATTTATCATTGAATATCAATTAAAATCATATTAATTTAATTATGTTATAGGTGAGAATATATGAAAATAATAGGGTTCGCAATTAAATCAGCATTCTTAACGGGTGCTTTAACGGCCGGCGCCTTTTTAACAGGTATGGCTATAGGTACTGTTATAAATAAAGACAAAGCGATTGATAAATTCAAGAAAATGCAACTTAAGAAAAATAAATCAGCTTCAACAAAATAACTTGAATTTTTTTTTTTTTGAACCAGTTTATTAATTTAAGGAGATAATATGCATAAATTAACCATTGCTTTTGTCTTCGGAATATCCTTGTTTTTTTTCACCAACCAATCCCAAGCTAATCATTGTGGTGGCGGTCATAAGGAAATAAAAGAAACGAAGGAAACAACAACCGAAGATCCAAAAGAAGATAAATCAAATTAAAGTTAGGCAGTTTAAACTGCCTAACTCTTATACTCTAATGAAAAGCCTGCCCAATCATCTCAACGCCTCCAAACAACTACAAAACTTTATCGAAAATGGGTTGGAAGATTATTCTAAAAAAAGAAATTATGATTTTGGAATCAGTAATAGAACTAATATATCGTGTCTATCCCCTTTCATAAGCAGAAGAATATTACACGAGAAAGATGTTGTTTTTCATTGCCTTGAAAAATATAATTTGCAAAAGATTGAAAAATTTATTCAAGAGGTTTTTTGGAGAACATACTGGAAAGGCTGGCTTGAAGGTCGTCCGCATATATGGCGGCTATACAATGAAAAACTTGATGAATACAAAAACAAATCGATAAAAACTAATTATTTAAAGGATTATAATAAAGCTATATCAGGACAGACTGGAATTAAATGCTTTGATAGCTGGGTTGAAGAACTCAAATCATACGGTTATCTGCACAATCACACAAGAATGTGGTTTGCAAGTATTTGGATTTTCACATTAAACCTTCCTTGGGAATTAGGAGCTGATTTCTTTTACAAACACCTTTTGGATGCAGACGCTGCATCTAATACTTTGTCATGGAGATGGGTTGCAGGATTACATACCCCTGGAAAAATTTATCTTGCTAGACAAGACAATATTGAAAAATACTCTAACTTTTCTTTTTCTAACAAGCTACAACTAACTCAAAATGTTACACCACCTGACCATACTACATATGAATATATTCAACCCGATTATTCAAATAATAATTCAAAAAAAATTAATTACTTTCTAGTTAATTCTAACAACTTAATTTATGACGAAGAAAAAATTAAATACTTGAAATCTGCAATGGTTATTTTCTTTGATGATCAATATAAAGATAACAACAGTGAATTAAAAAATAATTTCAATGAGCTAGCCAAAGATGAATACATAAAATGGTTAACAAGTAAAAAGATTAAAACTCAAAAATTATTAAATGAAAATGAAATGAGTCAATTTTTTAAAGGTATAGATCAAGATTTTTATACATTCTATCCATCAATTGGATATGAAAATGATATAATGAAAGGATTAGTTCAAAAGTATAGTATAAAATTAAAATTTATTTATGACGATTATGATCTATTTTGTTGGCCTCATGCAAGATCGGGTTTTTTTAAATTTAAATCAAAAATAGAAGATATAATATCAAGATTAATTTCAAATTAAAAAATAAAACAGTAATTCACTATTTCTTTAAAACATTTGATGTTATCATCTAATATGAATAATTTCTTTTTTGTTAATTCATCAAATAAAATTATGTTTTTGAAATGAAAAAAATTAGAAGGTTATTAATTTTTGCAACAATAATGTCTTTTTGTACTAGTACATTTGTTTCGGCTTTCATAGTTTATCTAAAAATTGGGATTGATAGTGATTTTTTTGTGAGATGGTGGGAAAGATTTATTATCGGCTGGCCAGTAGTTTTTTGTTGCATAATTATTTTTGTTCCTTTAATTAATAATTTTTTAGACAAGATATTAAATAATGATTAAACAAATATATAATCCAATTACTTTTTTCAAACTTTTTCTAGTTTTTATTATAATTTGTAATCCACTAAGTGTTATTTTTTCAAAAAATATTGGGGATTTAACAAGACAAGATCATATTGAAATAAATATTAGTATGATGGGAAAAGTTGGAGAACAACATTACTATTTACCAAACAAATTAATATTTAAAACTGGGAAACTTTATAAATTAACAATAAAGAATTTGAGTGACTCCAAACATTATTTTCAATCTATGAGGTTTAGTAAATCAATCTTTACTAGAAAAATTCAACTTAATAAAAATAAGAATAAAATTGCAGAAGTAAAAGGTATCATTAACGAAATTGAAGTTTATCCAAACAATGAAATTGAGTGGTGGTTTATTCCAATAAAAACTGGGATTTTTGAGGATTTGCATTGTTATATTAAGGATTCCAAGACCAATAAGAAACATTCAGAGATGGGAATGAATGGAGTAATTGTCATTGAATAATTTTATATTCTGTTTTATAGAAATTTTTATAAATGTTTGTTATAATACACCTAAATTGGGGGTGTTAAAAAAGTGGAGGAAAACTACTCTATCCAAGCAAAAAACTTGCTAGAAAATTTAGTAGATGAATATAAAAGTTTAATAAATGAAATTCATAAAATTGATATTCTATTAAAGCAAGTCAAAGGTGTAAGAGTTGAAGTAAATAAAAGAACCCGATGGATAAGTGAGATTTCTAATATAACCAAGGATATTGCAAATAAAAAAATTAAAGTTCTGATTTACAATGAAGAATACCTTCCACAGGTAAAGGAGCAATTGGATAATTTGAACTTAAAGAGTAACAAAAATGGACAATTTATAGACATACCACAACCAAATTTTACATACTCTGATCTAATGCAACTTGTTGATGAATTAGAAACTAAAAAAAATAAATTGTTATCGAAGTGCTCAAAAGCTAGAATGGATCCTGTAGTAAGATCGAAACACGCTCTTGAAAATGACTTTATTGATCAGGCAGTTGCTAGAAAAACATCAAATAATTGTCAAAAAATGTTTCAAGAAACCGAAGAGGTTGTCAAACAGATGACTCTAGAAAAAATTAAAAGTATATTAGGCAATGAATACTATAAAAAATTTCTAAGAGAAGAAACGTTTGATTAAAACTACTTAATTAAAGCTAGAGCTTTATTTAAAGTTTCTTCAGATTTTTCAATGTTTCCATTTTCCAGTTCTTTTTGTCCTTGTTGCCTAAGGTTTACAATCTTTGAGAATTCATCAGAGCTTAGACCAGATTTAGGAGAATACAACTTTTGATCAATTTCGGCCATCGATTGATAGGGGCAACTGAAAGCGGCAAAAGAAAACATGACAATAAATGTAAATGTGTATGTAAATATTTTCATATATATAAAATAGTTAACAATTTTAATAAAATCAATAAAAAAGTTTTGTTTAAATAAACTAAAACAATTAAAATTTAATTTAAAATTAGTAAACCAAATTTTTTATGAAAAATTATTACCATATACTTGGACTCTCATTCGAATCAAACCCGGAGAAAGAACTAATTGATGCAGCATTCAAAGCCTTGGTCAAAATTTATCATCCTGATGTATTCAAAGGTGACAAACAATCTAGAGACAGAGAGATTACTGAAATAAATGAAGCCTACGAAATATTAAATGATTCTGAAAAAAAAAAAATATATGATGAAAAATTATCTAATTTTCATAATAAAAATTTTTTTGACTACTCAGATGAAGATTTTGAAGATAAAGATGTTTTTGATAAGAAATATATCGACGAAGATTGGGAAATAGTCTTACTAGTTTATCCAGAATTAGAGGACAAAAAAAAGATTATGTCAAAATATAGTCTTAGACTTAGTTTACAGTTTCAATTTTATCTACTTGAAACAAAGGAATTTTTTAAGTTTAATATCATCGCAAATAGATTTATAGAGGCTTTCCTTGAAAGAAAGTTTGGGACTTCAACAAGGATTAAGTTATTATCAAAAATACTTATAGAAAATGACTTTAGAAAAAATGCAATATATTTAAATAAACTTATAAAAGTAATCGGAATAAAAAGTGAGCAAAGGATTATCAAGACGTTTTTTAAACAATACCCGGATATAGAAAAATTTGTATCAGAAGAGATTAAATTTCACAAAAAAATTAATTTAAACGAATTATCTCAAACTAACAATCAATATTTCTTTGCAATAATTTTAGTTGTTCTTCTTATTTTTCTTTTTTTTGCGATTATAAACAACTAGTTACTAACCATTAAGATTTGCTTCAACTTCTTTCCTTGCACCCTCTGATTCAACATCTGAAATATCCAATCTCCTAATCCATTTTCTTATTAATGTCATTTCCTTATCGCTTACCTCTGCTTCACTAGATAAAGCTTTCTCCCAAAGAAATTCAATAAGTTCATATTTTTCTCTATAAACCTCTACTTGTTCAACTTTTTTAGTTATAGAGTAACCTAAATCCTTTTCAAGGACAACGCTAATAACATTGCTCGATATACTAAAGTGTGCACTAAATATACTTTTTAAAACACTCATATCATCATTAGATATCTTCCCGTCTATTCTCGAACATTCAGTTAACATAAGACACAATAAAACTGTTTTTTCGAAGGCTTTTAATTTGTTGTAGGCAACCTTTCCTAATTCAATTGATTGAATAGCTTTTGTAATTTTTGCACGCTCATTTCCAGTTTTTTTAGTATCATTAACATTTGGTTTCTCTAGGCCAAACTGATCTGCAGTATTTTCAATTAATTCTATTTCGAAGTCATCTTCTTCTTGACCTTTGGATAAGACTTTTTCCCAAATATATGTAAACATTTGTATTAGATCACCCTCTAAAAATTTTTCTTTTAAAGTATCTAAAACAGATTCATCTTTTTCACTATTTAGTAATTGATCAACATAATTAGAATCAATTTCAAATTTTTTAGTTAAAGTATTTTTTAATTTATCTTTGAATTCAGTATTTGTTTTTATATTAGCAATATTAGAAGAATGCAGGATGGAAGCAGCAACAAATTTTCTCTCCCCTATTGTTAAAGTACCAAAATAAATCTTATTCGCATCATTAATGAAATGCTCAATTTCAGAAACTGATTTATCTAATAAAGTTTCATTCTTGGCCTTTATATTAATTTTTTGATCATTAAAATTATTATCTATATTACAAGATTGAACATTTCCAAGTGAGGCAATTGTCCTCTTAAATAACGAATCATCAATATGCGAGCTGTCGTCAATCTCTATAATAGCTTCAATTTTTATTTTCTTGACCACAAATTTACCTTTTATGACACCAACATTATAAGTTTAATTTATTCTCAATTATTTAACTCATTGATTCAAGAAGAATAATAAATTTAAACTGATAAAACAAAATATATGAACCTACTAAAACTAGTTTAGATTTAAAAAAAAAACGAGGTTTTATAAGTTATTTGCAAGTAAATTAAATTAACAAAGACAATAGAACATGCAATTTATCTTTAAGATAAATATTATTTGATGAGAGTTGTGTCAGAGAACAACTCTAATTCTTAAATGATGAAAAAAAAATTAGTGAATTTGGGTTAATTATTTATGAAAAAATTATTTTATCTATTGGTATCTATTATGATTCGACTTTCTAGGAATATCAATTAATTTGCTCCTTTCATGCTTAGCACTTCTTCCATTTTTTCAGACATTTCAGATTTTCCAGTCCTACTATCTCCAACAGTAGCTACAGTAATATCAACCTCGTGAATTTCTATAGAATATTTATTTTTTTTTTCTAATGCAGTTTTTTTTATTAAATTAATCATATCTTTTGCTGCTCTTTCAGGACCTTCATGTTCAACTAGATCACGGTTATTAAAACCACAATCCGTCAGCCTTTCATCAGTATTTTCAGCGTAAACCCCTGCCATAAGCATACTATGAGCCACTCCAATTTTCATTTCACCTGAATCAACCCTTTTTCTAATGATATCGAAAAATTTCTTTTCTATAACTTTAAACTTTTCTGATAAATCTTCATGTTCAGGCAAGTCATTCCAATTTTCGTCTTTAAGTAGAGGAAATGGGTTTGCCCAATAGCTTATTTCTACTTTTCCCCTGTGTGTTTGTGTACTTCCAGCAGCAACCCTTGCACCCTTTCTAAAATGCTCTAATGCCTCATCAACTTGCATATTAACATTCATGCATGATTTACCTTTTTCAATCAAATCATAATTATTTAAATATAATAATATATCTAGCTCCGAGCCTGTTGAGACTTCTGAATAATTAGTAACTGGGACTATTTGTCTAGCATTCGTTCCAGCATGTTTATTATATCCAATTTCACGCCCTTCCATTTGCATTTTTGTGTGTTCACTAAAACCATCAAGACAGGCAAAAGCGCCAGTTTCGGTTCCAAAAAAATATGGTACATTTTCTTTGAATTGATTATCAACTGAGGTGAAAAGTGAGGCCCGTCCCATATCATCAGCTTTAATGAATGAATCAGAAATGTAAGGCTCNTTNGTNGATGNATCAAACTTTACNACGTATCTNGTACATCCACAGTGAAGCGGCAAATGATTATTAAGAATACAAAGAACATTNTGAAGTGTAAGTATTGGTTTTTTTCCGTATCCAAAGTATTTGCAATCATCAATGTTTGGTATTAAACCAACCAATAAATCATTTTCTTTATCAAAAAAATAACCTAAATCTTTCATCGAGGAGTTTGGACATCCAAAAATAAAAATTCCATCAGGTTTTTTTCCTGATAATTTTCTTACTTTAGAAAAAGGAAAAAGGTTTAACAGCCCTGGCTCTAGTTCGATACATCCTCTTGATTTGTGAATATAAGCAATAATATTCCAACCACCTACCTCAAACGGAATTGCAACATAATCTGCTGGGCTAAATTCTTTATTTTTAAAAGGATTATGGTTTAACGCAAAAAAAGGAAATGCTCTTTTATTTGCGTGGGTGGAGTAATGTATACCAGTTCTCATGTCTGCATGAGTTGTAAGAGACACTTTGTTTAATTTTGAGTATGAATTTGGTAGTTTTATATTTTCGCCTGAAATTTCACCACAGGTTACATTTGGGTGGCACTCAAGACCTTGACTTCTTCTTACTCCAACTCCAAAATCAACTTTAGAAAGCAATTTTCTCCTTGTTTCAAGAATTAGTTCGTTCAATTTATTAGCTCTATCGCTAATCCTGTCTTTTATTGATTCTGCTGGTTCGTCTGAAGATAAGATATCATCATGTAATTTGATTAACCTCGTATAAGATTTTTTTCTGAAATGATGAAATAAACCCTCAATAAATAGTATGAATTCCTTATATAAAGAAATCTTTGAGGTACTAACTTTTTTGTCAGATGAAAGTATTTCTATAAAAATTTCAGGTACAACTTTATCTACAAATTCTTTTTTATGAAGGACTTCTTCTTTTTGATCACCATCTTTTCTTGAATCCAACTCCAAGAGAAATTGTTTTTTGTAAATCCTTAGGTATTTATCAAAAGTTTTGCTTCGAAGCAACTCAAGAGAATTTTGACAAGTGTCTCTTATTTCTAATATTTCACTCATAGTCTATTAATTTCAATTAAATTTATAGAAAATTAATTAAGATAACTCAAGGAATAATTAATTCTAATAACTTTAAATAATCAATTATGTAGTATTAAAAACTTAATAATACTTTTCAACTAATAACGATTCTCGCTTATCTATTTTATAATTTTTCTTTTCTAAACATGGTTCTGAGTACTTTGATATGAAGAAAGAGTCTAAAGGTTTGTCTCCTTTATTAAATAACTCCATGAAACAGTGGTTTTCATATTCTTGAAATTCTAATTTACTATATTCATCTTTGTACGCTAATGGCGACAAGCTTTTAATTTCCCTTGGAACTAATCCTAAAGACAAGAAAAAACCAGTTTCATATAATCTTTTGCTAAAATATCCTAATGTTGTTCCAATAACTAATGTTTGCAAACCAACCCCTCTGCCACTATCATTAAACTCAAGAAAACTTGAATTTTGATTAAATACTGAATTTTGATTAAAAGAATTAGATGTGGCTTTGAGGTTATCGGGAAAAATTAAAAAAGAAATAATTAAAAGAAACAGCATTTCAAAATGATAGTACAAGTCTCAGAAAATTCAATGTTATATTATTAATGAAAAATAAAATATCTTTGAAAAACCTTATAGTTCTGCAGCATGATCAAAACGAAGATTTAGAAATTATCGAGGAATATCTATTATTTCATAAATTCTTGATTAAGAAAATTAGATTATATCTTAATGAAGAAATTCCAAAAAATATCGATAAATATGATTTAATGATATCACTTGGTGGACCTATGGATACATGGATGGAGAAAGAACACCCTTGGTTAATAAAAGAAAAAAAGGTAATTAAAAAATTTGTTATTACACTTGAAAAACCATTTTTAGGAATTTGTTTGGGTTGTCAAATATTGGGAGAGGTGTTGGGTGCGAAAGTAGTAAAATCAAAAAAAAAAGAGATAGGATTTTTGGATGTTTCAATAAATAAAGATAAGTATTTTGATAAAAATTTTATAGACTTTCCAAATATATTCAAAGTTTTTCAATGGCATAGTTATGAGGTAGTTTCATTGTTAAACCCTAAAATTAAAATAATTGCTTCATCCAAAAGTACAAAAAATCAAGTTTTTAAATATAAAAATCATGCTTATGGCATTCAATTTCATTTTGAATTAAAAGAAAATACGATTAAAAACTGGTGTAAAAATAAAGAATTTAAAAAAATAATTGATAAAATTTTCGGAGAAAATTCAGTAAACCTCATAAATGAAAAATATAAAGATGAATTAATGACAATGAACAGACTATGTAAAAAATTTTTAGAAAAGTTTCTTAGCGATAATAAATTAATTTAAAATGAATTATGCTTAAAAAAGACAGAGTAAAATTTATTTCCCATACATTAGATGAACTTTATCCCAACACTCCAATCCCATTAAAACATGAGAATCATTTTGAATTATTAATTGCAGTTTTGTTAAGTGCACAATGTACTGATGAAAGAGTTAATAAAGTTACACCTCTTCTTTTCAAATTAGCAAACAATCCCTTTAAAATGGCAAAAATAAAAAAAAAGATTATTTATGATATAATTAGACCTTGTGGCCTTGCTCCCAAAAAATCTAAAGCAATTTCTGATTTATCTCATATCCTTATAAAAAACTATGATGGCAAAGTACCTAAGGATTTTGTTAAATTAGAACAACTGCCTGGTGTTGGCCATAAAACAGCTAGCGTGGTAATGTCTCAAGGTTTTGGTTTTGCAGCCTTTCCAGTAGATACACACATTCATAGATTAGCGCAAAGATGGAGACTTACAAACGGTAAGAATGTTAAACAAACTGAGAAAGATCTCAAAAGATTATTTCCAAGTGAAAGTTGGAATAGACTTCATTTACAAATTATTTATTATGGAAGAGAGTTTTGTAAGGCAAGAGAGTGTTATGGGCTTTCGTGTAAAATATGTAAGACTTGTTTTCCAAATAGAAGGAAACCAATAAAAACTTATAAATAAATTTTAAATTTTTTGTGAAATCTTCACTGCTAACATCGATCCTTTCTCGACAAAACTCCCCCATAAGTTTTGTAACTTATTAAAATTTTTAGCTTCAGATAGAGCTTCATCTTTATGCAAAACCTCATCGTCTTGAAGAGATTTAAGTAATTTTTTAATTCTTTTATATTTTTTTTGAGAACCTAAAGCATCAATCTGTTGTTGGTAATGTTTTTCAACAAAACTTTCCACATAAAAAATTGTTGCAAGTATTGTTTTTTTTCCAAAAAAAGAAGGTAAAAACCCAGTTAAAAAACCAGCTATCTTCCATAAAGGAATTAATTTACTTCTGTATTTTTTTTCGAGTATTTGTTCTATCAAAGTAAGATGTTCCGATTCAGTTTTAAGATGTTTTTTTGCAAAACAAATTATTTCTTCGTCTCTAGCGACCATTAAAATTGCTCTATATATAAAAACTGCACCTGTTTCACCAGCATGATCAGTTCTTAACATAGGTATTAAATATTTTGGGTATTCCATAAGTATTAAATAAGAGTATATAAAGTAAAAATTCAACATATTTCTTTAAACTTAAAATAAACTTGCTAAGTTATAACTTTAATTAATAATTAAGGAGGATTGTATGAAAATTTCTGAAAGGCCTGAATTTAAAAGTAAAAAACCACCAGTTACTTTTGAAGAAAATGATAAAGTCATGAATGCAGTAAAAGCTATGACAAAAGATAACTTTGGCTCCGTTGTAATCACAGATAAAAATCAAAAAGTAAAAGGTATTGTTACTGAAAGAGATCTGATGAAAAAACTTTTATTCAATTCAATGAATCCCAAGACAACTAAACTAAAAGATATCATGACAAGCCCAGTCAAAGTAGCGGATAAAGATGATGAAATGGTTATTTGGTTGAGACAAATGTCAAATGAAAGATTTAGACACGTACCAGTAGTGGATAAAACTGGAAAGTTAATAAATATAATGTCACAGGGTGATTTTGTTTCTTACTCATGGCCAAATTTGATGTATCAGGTAAAAGAAATGACTAAAGAGAATTATTTCAAAGCTAATCAAGTAATCCTCATTATTTTAAGCCTTTTAGTTTATACTATAATAACTACCGTTCTAGCAATTAAACTTATATAAAATAAAATTGAAAATAAACGAAGACTAAGAAACCTTGTTGTAAATTAGTTAAAACCACACGTAATATATTTTTTAGATTATTCTTCTCTTTTTGTTGGCTTTGTCTTCAAGATAAACCCTAATAGAAAGTAAAATAATCTTTAAGAATGTAAAGAAAGCTAAGGCATAATAATCAACAAATATCAAACAAATAATTATAATCTCTGATAAAACAACCATGTAGTTGGGATGTCTAAAATACCTATAAACCCCAGTTTTTACCAACGGAGTATTATTTAAAACTATTATCCTGGTTGTCCATAGTCCACCTAATTCTTTAATAACTAAATACCTAATTATTTGTGTTAAAAAAAATAAACAATAAAAAATATAACTAGTTTCAATGTAACTAAATGATTTAATAAAAAAATAAACAATAAAAACCACATGAAAGATTATAAAATATTTATAATGTGAAGAATATTGTTCAACTGCCCCTTTAGATAATAATATTTTTGTATTTTTACTACTGAGCCTCAATTCAAAAATTCTTAATAAAATTATATAATATATTAAAAGTTGCTCAATCATGTTAATTTATACGAAGTTTGGACATTCCAGCTGTAAAACCTGGACCAAGAGCAATCATATAAAAATTACCCTTTTTATTTTCTTCGATTATCTTTTTTAAAACTAAAATAACTGATACAGAGGAAATATTCCCAAAATTTG
>NZHH01000042.1:0-13727 GCA_002691245.1 Rickettsiales bacterium
CTCTTTTTAATTATTTTTTTATTACTTATTAATTTAAAAATTATTGAAGTTTTGAGTTTAGCAGAAGGTAAAATTATACCACAAGGAAGAATCAAATTTGTTCAACATTTAGAAGGTGGAATTGTTGAAGAAATACTAATTAATGAGGGTGAAAAGGTTAAAATTAATCAGCCTCTTGTTATCTTATCCAAGAAAAAAGCATCATCTGAGTATGAAGAAATAAATACTAGACTTAAATCTATAGAATTATCAATACTAAGGGTAGATTCGGAAAAAAAATCAAAAAATGAGATAATGATACCAGATAATAAAAAAAAGATATTTGATAAAGACTTAGTTAAATCAGAAGAGGAACTTTTTCAAAGTAGAAGAAAAGCAATTAATTCTGAAATAAAGTCTAAAAAGGGGAATATTAATAAAGCCAACAAAAATCTTAAAAATTTAAAAAAAAGGTTAAAGATAGTCAAAGAGCAGGAGTCTATCAGTCAGAAACTACTTGATGTTGAAGCCACAAATAGATTAAAACATTTAGAAATTTTAAGAGAACTTCAAGAGGTTGAAGGAAGTATAGATGAACAACAATCAATTATTGATTTAAGTAAAAATGACCTTGAAAAGGTTGAAAATAATTATCTTGAAGAACTTAATATTGAATTATCACAATATAAAAAGGAAAAAGAAGAACTGAATAAAAGAATACAAAAGTATTCTGATAGTTTAAATAGAACAGTCTTAAAAAGTCCAGTTTCTGGCACTGTAAAACTAGTGTCAGTAAACTCTAAAGGTGCTATTGTGGCACCAGGAGTAACAGTTGTTGAGATTGTTCCAGAGAATGAAAAGCTAATTATTGAGGCAAAGTTACCTTTATCAGAAATTGGTTATGTAAAAAAGGATCTTGAAGCTAAAATTAGACTTAATACACCAGAGGGCTCTAGATTTAAATCAATAAAAGGAAAAGTCATTTTTGTAGGAGCCGACAGAATTTCAGGAAAAGAAGAAGACGGATTTTATCTTGTTAAAGTAGAAACTTCTGAAAATTCCTTCTCTCGTAACAATGAAGAGTACAAATTATTTTCAGGTGTACCTGTTATGGTAGGTATTATAACTGGCAAAAGAAGTTTTATTGACTACTTCTTAACTCCTTTTATTACAAGTACTACTTTTGCTCTTTCAGAGAGATAGAATTGTTATTTTACTGTAGATTTAGCTATAATATCTGATTTAAAAATAACACCGTTTTTTTGTGAGGCTAATTTTAAATGATTATAAAGTTCATCAAATACAAAGTTGCTTTTTCTTTCCTTAACAATGAGTGTTAAAATATCGGCCTCACTGGCATCTCCAAATTGTTGAATATCAAACATGTCGGATGCTCTACCGTTTGCAAAGCCAACTGAAACTACATCCGAGTTTTTCGAGAATTTTTCAACCACTGTATGACCTAATCCCTTCTTTATTAAACCGCCAATTTCAACAAGTTTTACCAATTATTTAGCCCCTCCCGCACGTTTTATAACATCCTTTGGTATGTGGGTCCGACNNCTCTATCNAATTTTNCCATCCACATTATTCCTTTGCCTGGTGTNTCNAGATCGCCAGCNAAATACATTGATTCAAAAACTCTATTAGATTGTTCTTTNGATACTATTATCCTGATNATTTCTTTTTGTTCATCGATAGTTACCCCTAAAAGTCCCATTCTATTNCTAATNCCGGTGCCTCTTGCATAATTAATNGTTGCACCTTGTGCGCCTACNTTAGTCGCGGCATCAATAATCTTGTCGGCCAATCCACTTTCTACGACACAGGTAATTAGAAAAACGTCTGTTAAATAAGTGATATCTCTGGCCATAATAAATTCCTTTAATTTAAGTTTTTTGTTTAAATTGTATATACAATCCCATTAAAAGTACAGCGAGTATTGGACATATGCTTGCCATTGACAATATCCCAAAACCCTCTGTTGCTGATACTGCGTTTCCTAATCCTAGTCCCATTGCTAAGACCAATGGAACAGTTACAGGACCAGTTGTGACTCCAGCACTATCCCAGGCTACATTTACAAACTCTTCGGTAGAGAAGTAGGTCAAAACAACAGCTAATAANTAGAGAGGAATNAATACAGTTGCAAGATCAAATGCAAAAACAATTTTACCAACTCCTAATGCAATACCAAACGCTACNCCTCCNGCAACACTGTACATAAGCATTGATTTTTTAAATGCACCATTTGTAAGCTCTTGAACAGTTAGTCCAAGAGCGTTTAAAGCTGGCTCAGCTAAAGTTGCCCCAAATCCCAATAGCCAAGCAAAGAGAATTACAATAGATAATCCAAGAATTTCAGAATAAATAGGTGATATAGAACTAATTGGAACTTCCATAAAGGCTGCTGGAAGATTTGAACCTGCTTGTCCNCCAATGGCNCCAAGGCCATAGGTTAAGCCAATATTAAAAACACACATGCCTAGAATAGACAGGGTTAAACCGTATCCTGTAACCAAATTATTTGGAAGTTTTGATCTAAGAATTACAAATAATACAATCATTAAAAAAATTACTAAGGGGAGTATAGCTCTAACTCCACCAATAATTTCCGCAAATGGTGTTTGTGTCCATTTAGATGCTTCTGAGGTGGAAACTGTTGATACCGCTGAGGCAGCGTTAATTATTTCCTCGACTGAAATAGTTTGCGAAACATGAATAGCTAAAATTAACACAGCTATTATTGGAAATAGAGAGGCCATTGTAACGACACCAAATCCAGATAAAGAGGAATCACCTTTTCCAGCAGAAGCGGCTATACCTATACCCAATGATAATACTAATGGAACAGTAACTGGCCCAGTTGTAACAGCACCACAGTCCCANGCTAATCCTAAGATGGTTCGAAGATCTGGGTTTAACCAAACATAAGCTGTGAGTAAGATGGTGGGTGTTAATGCGAGATAGATTAGTGGTTTCAATGACCAACCTTTAACAAATCTTATTGTACCTATAATTGCGGCGAGACCAACGCCAGCACCAACCATAACAACCAATGTTTCGCTTCGATTATTTAAAATTTCAAATAAGTATGGTGCATCTTGAGGGTTTATAGATGACCCAAAAGCTTTTAAAGCTCCTATTGCTGGTTCTGCATAAGTTACCCCAACACCCAATATTCCAATTATTACGAGAACTAGAAGCATGGGTGCTTTTTTTGGCAGTGTATCTCCAATTATATTACCAAATGGCATTAATCCAGTTTTCAAACCTTCCATAAAAATTGCTAATCCAACTATTACAGCAATTAAACCAAGACAAATTGTAGTTGCCGATGTTATAGGTTGTCTTAAAATTAGGAGTTGGAAGAGAAATAAATATGCAGCAAGCGGAACAACTGCTTTAATTTGGTCCATGATTCTTGTAATAGTATAAGGAGCCATCAGAGATAACGCTTTTGATGGGGAAACTTTAATTTTCCCGGGCTTAAGAGATTTTCCTTTGGNTGGTTTTGGAGTTAGAAGATTATAACTTAATGAGTTATGGTTAACTTCTGATTCGTGAATGTAATCTGAATATTTCATNANATTATAGTATCATATTGTATTAATTAATGAAATAATTATTCAATATGATCAGTTGACCTTTCTAGTCTATACAATATTTGTTTGGTAAGCTTTGAAACTATTGAATTTTCNGACTCTAAAACTTTATTAATTTGATCTCTTGAGTATATGACATTCTGAAACTCTGTTCGTTTTGTTAACTCTTCACAAAGCTCAAGAATTATTTTTTTTGTTTCCNCTGACCCTGAATCAACCAATTCGTTTAAATTCTCTTTACTTATTGATACTAATTCTGTTGATTGGCTTGATATGATTGTTGCACTTCTTTTCTGATTAAGTAATAATGCCATCTCCCCAAACACTTCACCGTCTCTCATAGATCCAACTTTTTTTCCATCTACTATAACATCTAAAACTCCGTGAATGATCATGTAAGCTAAATTTCCTTCGTCACCTTGGTTAAATAATTTTTCTCCCTCCAGCATTAAAACTTTAGAAGTTTTACCATGTTGAATTTTTTTCAAGAAAAAATCCTCTGTGAAAGTCTGTAGTGCAACTGAAGTGCAAGTGCNCTTATTACGTTTGGAGAATTAATAGTNAGTTTTAACAGTTCACTCTTTGTTAANGGNAACCTTTGGTCATCGTCTTTACTAAGTTCCTTAGACATNTCATTAATTGCTTTGTGNAGATCAATATTTGATGATAGTAGNATNGCTTCTAAAGCTTTTCGTTTTATTTCTACAANTTCACTCGGAACTATTGCTTTTATACTGGCTTTTCTNGTTTCATTTAATATTAAAGATAACTCACCAAAAATTTCTCCTGCCTCNATTTTACCTACTTTTTTACCNCCTATTTCAGCAACTAANCCNCCTGAAATAACTAGAAAAGCAGTTTCACCTTTTTCTCCTTCTTGAACTATNTATTGGTCTGGAAGTACTCTTAATTTCTTTAAACTCATCTTGGGCTCATGATTTTAAAACTTATTTTGAGGTTGCAACAAAAACTCCATCCCAATTTTCAGGTGGAGGTGACATTTGATATTCATTGATTCTTTCACTCATCATATCATAGTAATCACTCATTACATTTTTACAAAGACTTTTTGCTAACTTCATTTCATTTAGTGCTTCTGCCCATTTTTGGCTAAAATAATAATCTAAAATTTTATTATGTTTAGATTCTAAATCTTTGAAATCTTTAGTCTCTTTAAAATTAGGGTCTCCCAACAAACAAAAAATTGAAACAGCTTCTTTTTTACCTTTTACTGCAAGCATGTCTAACTGAAGTGTTGCATAAGATTTCTTTACAGCATCATTTGTTTCTTGTCCTATAACTGTTTTAACACCATAACCTTTTGATTGCCCCTCTAACCTTGAAGCAAGGTTAACAGCATCTCCTAGAACAGAGTAGTCAAATCTTTGGTCCGACCCCATATTTCCAACAACACAGCCTCCTGTATTTAGTCCAATACCAATCTTAAGTTCTAAAAAATCTTTTTTTTCCTCCTCTGCCTCTTTTTTCCTAACATCATTTAGTTCTTTTAAGGCAATATGCATGCTAAGAGCAGCATCACACGAAATCTTTTCATGTCCTTCCACATCAATGGGTGCGTTCCAAAAGGCCATTATACAATCACCCATGTATTTATCAATTGTTCCATTCTTACTTATTATTTCATTTGTAAGTGGTGTTAAAAACCTATTTATTAATTTTGTTAAACCTTGAGGATCAGACTTAAATGCTTCAGAAATCGTAGTAAACCCTCTAACATCACAAAATAAAAAAGTCATTTTTTTTGTTTCTCCACCAAGAACAAGTTTTTCAGGATCTTCAGCAAGTTGCTCAACTAATGCTGGTGACAGGTATTGAGAAAATGCACCTCTAATTTGTTTTTTCTCGTTGGCGTCTCTAAGATAATTTGCAAATGTATTACTAAAGTAGATTATAAAAGTGGACATTCCAGCAAATGTTGGGTCGAATAATAACTTGTCATCTAAAAAAAACTTAACGCTCATGTAAAAAGCCGAACCAATTATTCCAATAAGTAATGAAATATTTAGGATTGGTCCAAACTTTAAAGCCGAAATTGTAATAAAGAAAGCAAATATGATGGTGAAAATAGCTTCAATAAATTTCATATTGGTTCCAGACTTCAAGAATGGTGATCCATTAATTTTAACATTTTTTTTTTCTGCAATTGCTTCTTCTTCTNATTTCCCGTCTTTTAAAGCTTTTTGATAAACTTTTTCAGCATTTTTACTTGATGTATAATATAAGATTGCCGAAATTACAGTATCTATCAAATTAGCGTGAATTTCTACACCCGGCATTCTATCGTCAACAGGTGTTGGTCTAATGTCTTTTAGACCAGTTGCTGAGGTCCCAAGAATTCCTAACTTTCCTTTGAGCCGGTCTTTTTCGACTCTGCTTTTGATAATGTCAACTGCACTTACATAATACCTTGATTTGTTCTCAACTACTTTACNTGAGNCAGGCTCACCATAATATATCCATACCCTTCCATTCTCATCTGTTGGAATAGCTGCATTACCAATTGCTTTAGTCTGTATGATTATTTCTTCTANNCCATTCATTCCAGTTCTTGTTGCAATNCTATTTCCTTTAAAGGCTACTCTGATCATATCTAANCCCAGTGTAGGCCTNACTTTGCCGGCTACATTTGATACAAGAGGTACTCTTCTGATGATTCCATCAGGTTCCTCTGCAACTGATACTGTNCCTGANCCTGATGCAGCTTTTTCAAATTCTGGAACATTTGCTAATAGTCCNGGNTAACTAATNAGCCAATCTTTGTGATTTTGGTTTTTACCTAAAAAAACTTTAACTGATGATTCATTTATATCTTCTCTTTTAGCGTCACCNTCAACATCCAANCCAGAATGCCCTATAATAATTGGAAACTTTTTCATTGCCTCCATTGCTACAAACTCGTTNGATGGCAATTTCTCTAATAATTCAGCAATTTCTGGATTTCTTTCTTTTATATCTCTGGAAATAAGTTCAGGAGATGTTCGATCTTTTTCCGCGAAAAGCACGTCTAAGCCTAAAACTAACATTCCAGCCGACTTTGATTTTTCAAATAATTCTGCAAGTACTGTTCTTGGCCAAGGCCATTGACCAATTTCTCTCAGAGATTTTTCNTCAATATCGACAATNACTGAATAGGTTTGTCCGTCTGTTACACGTGGATATTTTTTTTGTAAAACATCAAAGTACTTTAATCTTAGAACCTGGACTACCTCTGGATCGGCAATTCTTATAAGGCCAAATAATATNGCCATAATTATTGATGCCANAGTTACAATTAGTCTGAAACTAAGTTTAAATTTCATTTTATCAAGGNTCCGCGAAACTATTGCCTAAAGTTCTTATTAAAGGGTAAATAAAATAAGTAATAAGTCTTCTTTGGCCTACCTTAAATTTTCCAGAAACTTTCATGCCTGGCATCAAATTAAACCCAGGAGGAGTTTCTTTCAATTCATTTTCGGTAATTTGAGCTCTTGCTCTATAAAAGTTTCCAGGGNTCCCATCAACATTCTNATCAATTGTGTCGGCAGAAACATAAATTAGCTTTCCTTTTAACTCACCATGTTTTTGTGCNGGAAGAGCATTAAGTTGAATTTTCACAGATGTNTCTGGAATTAGCTTGCTGATATCAGATGGATCAACGTCAAAAATTGTTAATAGTTCAACACCAGTTGGNACAAGTGTTACAACACTTTTNCCTTGGGTAATAACTGCACCTGGATAAAGGGAGTGTAGGTCTAATATCATNCCNTNAGATGGAGCTCTCACAGTAACGTCTGTCTGCTGTCTTTCAAGTTTTTTTAGGTCTTCTTGCATNGACATTCTTTGATCNTCCAATCCTACTAACTCATCNTTAATACCCCCAAAGAANTGACTATTGTACTCTTTTCTATTTGACTTNAGCTCACTAAGTTTATTANTTGTTTTTGTAAATTCTTTTTCNANGGATAGCCTTTTATTTTTTTCTGCTAGNACTTGAGNTTCCGCCACAAGATCTAATTCAAATAATTCCANTTTTGATTCTTCTAATTTTTTTTGAATNTGAAGTTGTTCNTTNATAAATTTTAAATCATCTTCTGTTGAACCAATTTGTTGNTNTAATGAAGCAATTTTAGCAAGATACTGATCNCTTTTGTCTTTAAATATTCTACTTTGTCTTTCATCATTAGGGTTTTTTACAGATGTATTNGTTCTNAGTAATGATTGTTTTTTTAACCTNTCGATTTTTGANTTAAGAACTGNAAGCTGGTANTTGAGTTTCATTTTATCTGCTTTTTGAAGTGTGGCATCAAAAACCACAAGTGGATCACCTTGGTTTACACTTTCGCCCTTTTTAACTAATATTTCTTTAACAACTGAGTTGTAATTAGATTGAACTTCAACATTAGGCACAACAGTGGTTATTTTTCCAGATGCTGTGATCGTTGTATCTATTTCTGAAATAGTACCCCATGTTATTAAAAATAGTATTAAAAATCCAAAAGAGAATACTGACATTTTTACTGATTTAGGNACTCCNGCTGCTTTGATTCTGTCAATATCNTCGTCGAATTCATCAAGAAGTTCATTCATCATTTTTTTCTTGAATTTACTTTNTTGNGCNTCCTCACTTTGATCATCATCATCGTTCATATTANTTTCATTATCACTATCAGACTGGAATGCATCCACTGATAACTTTTCGTTTGCATTTCTTGCATAACTTGCCAGCTGTTGCATCATATTAAAAGCTGTTTGAGGTGAGTTTTTTAAATACCCTAGGAGTGCTTCTTGGTCAATTTCCTTGACCGTTGCTTCCTCTGTTGCTCGAGCCATTGCACTTCTTGGCTGCTTGTCGATTAAGGCCATCTCTCCGAATAGTGCCCCTTTCTCCAGAATTGACAGTGTTACGTATTCATCACCATTGAACTTACAAACTTCTATCTTTCCTTTAACTATTTGGTAAGCAAAATCTCCTACTTCACCTTCTCTGAATAATACATCGCCAGCAGCTAAGTTTCGAATAGCAGGTTGAATTGTTTTTTTATCTGCCATTATTTTTTTTATCCTGCTTTTTTCATTGTTTTTAATTTTTGTTCAATACCGAGTATAGAGGTTTGTTTGTTATATGTTTCTCCAAAGTAACCATTAGAAATCTTCAGTTCTTCAAAAGATCCTTGTTGAGTTATTTTGCCTTCATCTAGTACAAATATCTTATTACACATTCTTAAGTGCCATACCCTGTTAGAAACAATAATAATGGTTCTGCCTAAAGCTATATCAGAAAGAGCGTCATATAATTTAATTTCGCTGTCAACATCGAAACCAGTAAATGCATCATCTAGTATTAATATTCTTGGATTTCTTATTAATGCTCTAGCAATTGCTAATTTTTGTCTAAGCCCTGTTGATAAGTTTGTGGCATTTTCCTCTAAAAATGTTTCATAACCATCAGGATAGGATTCTATTTCGTCATGAGCAAAAACTTTTTTTGCTGCCCATGTTATTCTGTCCATTGAAGAATTCGGCATAGCGCTAGCTATTGTTTCCCTGATTGTACATGGAAAAAAATAACTGTCAGTTCCAACAAGCGATACTTGAGATCTTATGTGACTAAGGTCTAACAAACGGAGATCTATATTGTCTAATGCGACAACACCTGCTTGAGGTCTATAAAGGCCTTGAATCAATTTTGCAACCGTACTTTTGCCACACCCACTTTTTCCAGTTATTCCAACGATTTGTCTTGGGTTTATTTCGATATCAATATCTTTTAAAATCTTAGTGGCGTCATCATACCCAAACTCTACATTTTTAAAACTAACCTGTCCCATAAGCTGAGGTTTCTGGCCTCTTACAGTGGTTTCAGAATTTGCATCTACTATTCCTGATATAACTTGAAGAGATTGAACTAACTTTGTGATTTCAGTTTTAAGTGTTACAAGGTCTATAATTGGTTTAGAAACTCTTCCTGCTAACATATTAAAACCAACTAAAATACCTGCTGATAAACTTCCAGAAAAAACAAGATGAACTCCAACAAATATTACCATCGCCGTCATAAGTTGATTAATGGTTGATGAAATGTTACTTAATACTGCGGTTTTTTTTTGCATTTCCTCATTAGCAATAATATAATTAGCTTCTAGATCTCTCCATTGATCTTTTAAATTTGGTTCGAGAGCTAATCCCTTAACGTTTTCAATTCCATTTACTGCGACTGAAATAAATTCCTGTCTTTTTGAATCTGCCTTCCCGAGACCAATCATAGAATCTCTTTGCTTTTTTGAATAGAACATAGAAGCAAGTGCACCCAAAATACTGAATGAAAAAACCACTATAAATAGGAGAGGGCTGTAAAAGAATAATATTGGTACAAAAACAAGAAGACTAATAGAATCAAGTGCAGTTGAAAAAATTTTTTGTGTCAATAAGCTTTTTATTTGAGATATCTGTCCTGTAAAACGTAAAAAAGTTGCAGACTCCTTATGAAATCTTTGCATTGGGAGGGCTATTAGTTTTTCAAAAACTTTCACTGATAATTTTGCTTCAACCTTTTGTGAAAAAAAGTCTAACAAATAAGTCTTTAAGTAACCAAGTATTCCATTAAAAATATATGCAACAACTACACCAGATGTAATTACATATAAAGTGGAATATGCTTCGTAATTTACAACCTTATCAAGGACTAGCATCATAAAAACAGCAGGAATTACAGCAAAAATATTCAAAATCAATGCTACGATGACTACCTGAACCATAACAGATTTATTCCTGAAAGATTCACCTATAAGCCACCCAAGTTTAAGTTCACTGTCTTCTTCAAATTTTTTTAGTTTTGCTTTTAGAAGTATGACTTCTCCATCCCAACCTTTATTCAATTCTTTTAAATTTATTTGTTGAGGTTTTGGACTTGAGACGCCTGTGTCAAGACAAAGGATAGACTTTTCTTCTTCATTTTCACTTTGTATGACCCTAAGGGCAATGATATATCTTCCGTTTTTAAGTCTTAGAATTTGTTGTTTTTTAGTAAGTAATTTGAGAAGTTCTTTGTCGCTTATTTTTGTTGTTTTAGCTTTTAGGTCAAATGTGTGGGCTAGTTCACACATTTCATTTGGTTTTAGTTCCCTGTCATCAATCTGAAATCTTTCAGGGATATCGTTAGGACCAATATGAATTCCAAGCTGTCTGGCAACTAGAATGATTGATTTTTGTGATCCTCTCATCGCTTGCATAATTTTATAATATAGTAAAAAATTTTTTAATCAAAAAAAAAACCCCCTTAAATAAATCATTAAGGGGGTTTTATTGTATTTACAGGTAGTAATTAATTTTAATTACATTCCGTCTCCGCCTGCATTAGGATCGTCTTCAGGTGGTGGAGGCATATCTCCTGGAGGCATATCACCTGGAGGAGGTCCTTCTGGCCCTGGTCCTTCAGCTGGTCCATGATGATGTCCTGCATCTGCCATGTCAGCTTCCATTCCTGCCATAGGATCTGGTCCACCCGGAGGTGGTCCACCTGGACCCATATCACCTGGAGGTGGTCCCATGTGGTCCCCCATATCTCCTGGTGGTGGTCCCATATCTCCTGGTGGTGGTCCACCAGCTGGTCCGCCTTCGCCGAACAATGGATCTGGTCCTCCAGCTGTATCTGGTCCCATTGGAGGAGGCATTCCATCGCCATCCATGTCTGCGCCTGGAGGAGGTCCCATTGGTCCCTCTGGACCCGGCCCCATATCACCTGGCTGCGCGCCACCTGGCCCATCGCCACCAAAGTCTCCTGGTGGTGGTCCACCTGGTCCCATGTCTCCTGGAGGAGGCATGTCACCTGGTCCACCTGGTCCCATATCCCCTGGAGGGGGTCCCATTGGTCCATCTGGCCCTGGTCCGAATCCACCATCTGGATTTGGTGCTTCACCTGGAGGAGGTCCCATTGGTTCGCCATCAGGCCCAAAAGCTGGTCCATCTGGCCCTGGTCCCATATCCCCTGGAGGAGGTCCCATATCTCCTGGAGGGGGTCCCATATCAGTCATTGGTCCCGGTTCCCAGGTATCAGGCATAGCTGCTGCATCAAAAGTTTCTCCACCTGGGAAGTCTCCGTAAGGAGGACATCCGTCCATGAATGCTCCCATGTCTGGGGGCATTGGTGGGAAGTCTGCTGCCATCTCACTACATGGCATGTCGTTAGGGAAGGGAGCCATCAATCCATCGATAGCACTTCCAACAGCGTCAAATGCGTCCATTGGATCGCCTCCGCCTGCCATGTGTTGCTCAAATGCACCTGAACAAAAATCTTGCATCATTTCCATCATGGGAGCTGGCATTCCAGCATCAGCCATAACGTCCATTGCTGCAGACATACCTTCACTGAAGGCTGCTCCAGGATCATTTGCAAAATCAGCTGCTTCGAAAGCTGGTAAAGCCGCGTCACCACAAGCATCTACAAGTGGTTCAAACGCGGGAGGAATAGTAAATTCCGCCATAATAAATTTCCTTTATTTATGAAAGTTAGTTAGTGTGAATACTTTAATATAAGTCAATACAATCTATTATTATATTATTACAATATTTTATTTAATTCAAGTTTTTTTTTTACATTCCTAAATAATTAAAATTAAGAACGCCACATAACTTTAAAAGTTCGAATGATGAAATTATCAATTGGTATTGTGCATTTACAAGATTTGACTCCGCATCAGCTAGATCTTTTTGCGTGTCTAATATTTCAAGGGTTGTTCTTGTTCCAACGCTAGCTTCTTTAGTAACTCCATCTAGAGCCATTAAATTCGATTCGACTGAAATTCCAAGTGATTCTATACTTGACTTTGAACTCTCAATTTTCTTCCATGATGATTTAATTTGGAAAGTAAGGTCTAATTTTTTAGTATCAAGAGATTTAATAACTGTTAATGCAGAATCTTTTGACTTTTCAAGGTTAAGAACATTATGACCTTTATTGAATATAGGAACACTTACCGATGCAGTAACCGAATATGAATCAGTTCTTTCAACTGTTCTTGAAGAATCCAAAGACCTTCCCATAGAGCCCGAAATAGAAAATTCTGGAGCAAAACTCAGTGCATTTTTTTTTATATCTAATTTAGAATTTTGGAGTTGAAGATTAAGTATTCTGTAGTCAGGGTTTTTCTCCAAGCCGGTTTTTAGTGACTCCTCTAAAGACATTGGCAAATTTGGAAGCTGTCCAAATTTTGACCAATCTTTCGGGTTTGACTCAACTATTTGTTCACTATCTGAAGATAACCAATTAACATCAGGCTCTCTGCCTACTACACTTTTAAAATCTGAAATAGAAATTTCAAGATTGTTTTCTGCTTCTATTCTTTTTGAAGTGGCTTGGGCTAACCTCGCTTTAGCCTGGAATACATCTGTTTTGGTAACATCTTTGAATTCAAATCTTTTTTCTGCTGCCTCAAGTTTTTTTATAAGGTTTTCTTCATTCCTTTTTGAAACATCGAGTAAAAAATAATCTTTTAGAACAGTGTAGTAAGCTTTTGTTGCTTTAAATAGAACATCTTGAACTGTGGAATATAAACTTAATTTAGAAATACGGAGATCATTTCTTGCTTTTTTGAGATTTATAGCTTTTGTATATCCTAATGGTTGTGACAAATCGACGTCAAAGGTGGATGGATTAAATGCGCTGTCATTTATCCTCGAAGTATCTGGGTTGCTTTTCGAGATTTTCCTACCTTGAGTTGCAGAGAAGTCAATCGAGGGCAAAAAATCTCTTTTAGAAATACTTAAATCTTTTTCTGAGATTTGAAGCTCAGTTTTACCTTTTTCAACGTCTGGATAAAAACTGTATGCATCCTTAAGTACGTCTCGTAGCTCCTCACTGGTTGAAAAAAAAGGAAAACATAGATAAAACAAAACTATAAATCTTAAAGAACATTTCACTTTTTTTACCATTTCCTCGCAATACACACATACTAATGTAACTTGTAAATAACAACAACATATAAAAGAAAAATTTAAATATAATTTTTGTCTTTTAATTAATGTATTCTTATACTATAAGCAAAATAGTCGGGGAGTAGCGCAGCCTGGTAGCGCATCTGTTTTGGGAACAGAGGGTCGCAGGTTCAAATCCTGTCTCCCCGACCAGTTGCGAGTTAATGGAGAGTA
>NZHH01000043.1:0-9731 GCA_002691245.1 Rickettsiales bacterium
AAAAAGGGTGTTTACTTGATCTCATCAGAAAATAAAAATACTGTTAATGCAAAATAGTTAGATCGATTCCAGTTTAATATAACATCAAAGTTTTTTGAGACAAGATAACATTGATTATTATTTGAATCAGGTATAATCATTCTCAATAAATTATTTCCATAATTTTTTTTTAAAATAATTCCATTTTCATTCCAAAATTTGATATTTTGATATTGTTTTTTTTCAGCTAGTATTCTCAGTTTTTCAGAAATCACTACATTTACTTTTTCTCCCCATTCTAGTTGGTTATTCCAACCAACCTTCTTTAAATAATTAGCTCCTGATGCAAGAGCGTCATTTTTTTTAAATAGATTTTTTTTATTATCACCATCAAAATCTATTGAATGTTTTAAAAAAGTACTTGGCATAAACTGAGTTTGACCAAACGCACCCGCCCAAGACCCTCTAAACATGCTTCTATCAAAATGTCCTTTGTCTAATATAATCAAAGCATTTTTTAATTCTTTTGTAAAAAAAACACCTCTTCTACCCTCATATGCTAGTGATGCAAGAGATCTCAAGATATCCATTTTTCCAATATGATTGCCAAAGTAAGTTTCAATACCCCATAATGCTGTAATTATTTTTGCATTAACATTAAATTGTTTTTCAATTTTTAGTAAAAGTTCTTTATTCTTTTTAAATTCAGAGTTTATTTTTTTTTTACTTTCATTTGTAACTATATTTTTGAAGTACTTATCAAATGTAAGTTTGAATTCTGGTTGTTTTCTATCCAACTCAATAATTTTTGGATTAAATTTAATTGAGTCTAAATATTTAAGGGTTTGAATCTCAATATTACTATTTTTTTTGAACTCAGCTTTTGTTTTTTTTTTCCATTCGTCCCAAGAAATTTTTTGAACTACTTTCTTATTTAAGTCTGGAGAATCATTGCTTTTAGCTGATGTTAAGTTACTAATTAAAATTAGAACAAAAAATAAGTAAAACACTCTACAATTAAAAAACACTCAAATTCCTCTAAATCTTATATTATTTTTACTAAGTTCTGAAATATTCTTACAACCTAGCAGTTTCATATTTCTCTCTAATTCATTTTTTAAATTCGAAAGAGAATGTTCCACACCATTCTTTCCACCTGCAGCCAAAGCATACAAATAAAGTCTTCCACCAGAACAGGCGTTAGCTCCAAGTGATAATGCTTTTAAAATGTGTGTGCCTCTTCTTATCCCGCCATCACAGATAACTTCTATTTTACCGCCAACTGCATCTAAAATCTCACTCAATTGATCAAATGGTGATCGTGAACCATCAAGCTGTCTTCCTCCATGATTGGAAATCATAATCGCTGATGCACCAATTTTTACAGCATTTTTTGCATCTTCTACTGACATAATACCCTTCAAACAAAATGGTCCTTTCCAGTATTTTCTTATTTCTTCTGCATTTGACCAGGACATGCTCTGATCTAACATTGTACTAAAATAATCACTGACCGATACTGCGAACTTAGTTCCTTGACCAACATAATTACTAAGAAAAGGAAGATCAAATTTTTTTCTAAACAAGTAGTTTAATGTCCACGAGGGAGATGTTGCGTAGCTTATAACGCTTTTTAAGTCAAATCTAGGAGGAGATGTGAAACCTGTTTTAAGGTCTCTTTCACGGTTACCACCGGTTATTGTGTCAACAGTCAGAGCTAAAGCATCAAACTTTTTCTCTTTACATTCGTCTATCATGCCTTTAGTGAGTTCTTTATCCTTATGATAGTACAATTGAAAAATCTTTGGACCACTTAGCTTTGATATATCTTCAGCTGATACTGTTGAAAGGGAAGAAATTCCAAAAAAAGTGTTAAATTTTTCTGCAGCCTCTCCCACTGCTAACTCCCCCTGATGATGAAATAGTCTCTGCAAAGCAGTTGGAGATAAAAAAAAAGGTAAATCTATTTTTTTTCCAAAAATTTTTACTGAAAGATCTATATTTTCAACACTCCTTAAAACATTTGGAATTAAATCACACCTTTCGAAGGATTCTGTATTTCTTCTTAAGGTGGTTTCATCGTCAGCTCCACCATCAATATAGTGAAAAATTGGAAACGGAAGTTTCTTTTTTGCTAGTTTGCGAAAATCATTTATATTATGGCATTTAAAAAGTTCGTTCATTATGTAAATCTAATTAATTATGAAAAGTATTCAAATAAAAAGAAGACTACAAAAGAAAAAAAATATTTTGTCAATCATTAATCATATCTCAGAGATGGATGAATTAGTTGTCAATATATCTGGAAATAAAGATCATCAATATTCTAAAAAAATAATTCGCGCATTTGAGGAATCAATTGCATGTAGAACTAAGTTAAATAAAAAAGTGCTTGAAATGCAAGGTCTTTCAGGGCGAAAATTTAGAATATTATTAAATAATTTAATTGATTTTATTAATAATCCCAAATATTTAGAAATTGGTTCATGGCTGGGTTCAACAGCATGTTCTGTTCTATTTAAAAATAAGGTTGATGCAACCTGTATTGATAACTGGTCCCAAAACTTTACTAATAAGTTAATCCCAAAAGAAAAATTTGAAAAAAATGTGTCTAAATTTCTTAATAAAGCAAATAAACTAACTCTACTTGAAACAGACTTTCGTGACATAAATTATCATGATTTAAAGAATTTCAACATTTATTTTTATGACGGAGCTCATCATTATAAGGATCATTATGATTCAATTAGAATAGTTTTACCTTCATTAAGTGATGAGTTTATAATGATTATTGACGATTGGAATTGGAAACAAGTCAGAGAGGGTACAATGGCATCAGTTGCCAATGAAAAGCTTGATGTAATTTTTAGCCTAGATATAAGAACTACTAGAGACAACTCCAGTGCTTTAACAACTGGAAAATCAAGTGATTGGCATCAGGGTGTATGTTTATTTGTAATAAAAAAATAATTNTTTTTTTTTTAATATTCCCGAAACAACTGATGAAAGTAATTTTGAATCCTTTTTACTTACATACTTTAAAGATGCTAATTTATCAACAAAGGTGTTTGATGATGAATCGAGTAACTTTTTAATTTCTTCTTTTTTTTTTTTCATTCGCAATACTATGAAATTTTTATGCCAAACTAATCTCTGAAGTTTATATATTGTAAAGGTTGTTTTATCTCCAATTCTTTAGTCAACTGAATAGCTTTTTGAAGTAAATCTCTTTTACCACTTGTAACTCTCAATTCCTCTCCTCGGATTGAAACTTGAACTTTGATTTTGGCATTTTTAATACATTTGTTAATTTGTTGTGAAACATCCTTGTCAATGCCCTGAATAATATTAGCAGTTTGTCGCAACATACCACCTCTAGCATCTTCAATCTTAGAAAAATCTAATGAACCAGATGATAGATTCCTTTTCACNAAATGAGTTCTGAATATTTGTTGAACTTGTTCTATTTTATATTGATCCTCAGCAATCAGTTCGATTTCATTTTCATTTCTTGTAATTTTAGACTCACTGCCTTTAAAATCATATCTATTGGTTATTTCCCTTGTTGCTCCATTTATTGCATTATCAACTTCGGCCAAATCTATTTTTGAAACTATATCGAATGAAGGCATTTTTATTGATTAAATATTTAGTTGTAATTAGTAAGGTCTATTATAAGATAAAACTTCCCATAAAGTAAATAATAAAGATAATGCTTGAAGTAAAATCTCCTTGGAATAATGAAATAGTTGGATCNGTTGAAACTAGTAATAATCAACATCTTGAAGACATTCTAATGGAAGTAACTAATGTTTCGAAACTTAAGGGTAATGACTTTCCTCCAAAAGAAAGAATACAAGTGTTAAAATCTTTTTGTGAGAAAATTAATCAAAATATTGAAAGCTTAGCAAAGTTAGCCACCTCAGAGGGTGGAAAGCCTATAACNGACTCCATTGTTGAAATTAAAAGAGGTGCTGAAGGTGTCGATTCCTGTATTGAAGTATTAAAATCTGATGCTGGATCAGTAATTCCAATGAATTTGAATGAAGCATCNTCAAATAGATTAGCTTTTACTCAAAAGGAACCAATTGGCGTAGTATTGGCAGTAAGCGCATTTAATCATCCGTTTAACCTAATAATTCATCAAATNATACCAGCGATTGCAACTGGTTGTACTGTTATTGTTAAACCAGCAGAAGATACACCATTATCATGCAANAAAATTGTAGAAATGCTATATGAATCTGGTTTGCCAAGAAATCGATGTCATTTTGTTATGCCAAAAGATTTAGAATTAGCTACAAAACTAGTGAGTGATCCAAGGATAGATTTTTTTTCATTTATTGGGTCTAGTAAAGTTGGATGGTATTTAAGATCAAAACTGGCTCCAGGTACTAGGTGTTCATTAGAGCATGGTGGAATGGCACCAACTTTTATTTCGACTAACAGTGATATACTTCATTGCGCAAAAAGTATTGCAAGAGGTGGATTCTATCATGCAGGGCAAGTTTGTGTTTCTGTTCAAAGAATTTATTTAAATAAAAATGTTAAAAATGAATTTATGTCTGCTTTTGTAGATGAGGTGAAAAAAGTTAAGTTAGGNGACCCTATGGAAAAAGATACTGTCGTTGGCCCACTAATCAGAAAGTCAGAGATATCTAGAGTTGACAGTTGGGTGCAAGAAAGTTTAAGAAATGGTTCAGAATTAATACTTGGTAATGGAAAATTATCAGAAGTTAGTTATGATAAAACTATAATTTTAAATCCTAAAAAAGAGGATAAGATTTCTCAAAATGAAATATTTGGTCCTGTTGTTACTATCAATGAGTTTAATGATTTTGAAAAAGCAATAGAGGAGGCAAATTCAGTAAATGTTTCTTTTCAATCGTCTATATTTACTGATAAAATTCCAGAAATTTTAAAATTTTATGAAAAAATTAATGCATCTGCTGTTTTTCATAATGATCACACAGCTTTTAGGGTTGATTGGATGCCTTTTGCTGGACTCAAACATTCAGGACATGGTGTTGGTGGAATAAAATATTCAATGCATGACATGCAAATAGAAAAGATGTTAGTTTTGAAGAAGTAATCTTAAAGCAAAGTTATTTAGGAAGGAGAAATTAAGAGTATGAAAGCTTCAGATTTGTTTATTAAATGTTTAGAAGAAGAAGGTGTTTCAAGAATCTTTGGAGTTCCTGGTGAGGAAAATGCAGATTTCATGATTTCCCTAAAACAAAGCAAAAAAATTGAGTTCATTTTATGTAGACACGAACAAGCAGCTGCATTTATGGCTGATGCTTACGGAAGGTTGACTGGTAAAGCAGGTGTTTGCCTTTCAACACTTGGTCCAGGAGTAACAAATTTAATGACAGGACTGGCTGATGCAAATATGGATAGATCACCAGTAGTCGCCATTATAGGTCAAGGATCTACTAATAGATTACACAAAGAGAGTCATCAAATAATGGATTCCATAAGCATGGTACACCCGATATCAAAATGGGCACAAACGATCTTATCTGCAAAAAATATAACAGAAGTAATCAGAAAAGCATTCAAAGTAGCAGAAACTGAAAAACCTGGGGTAACAGTTATTGAATTTCCAGAGGATATAGCTAGAGAAGACATTATTGACAAACCAATAAAACCCTCGCTCATAAGAAGGCCTGCAGCCGATAACCGTGCAATCGAAGCAGCATTAAAAATTATTATCAACTCCAAAAACCCAATCATTCTTGCAGGAAATGGGACAATCAGGAAAAGAGCATCGAATAGATTAAGAATCCTAGTAGAAAACTTGGGTATTGGGGTAATTAACACCTTCATGGGTAAAGGTTCAGTCTCTTCCGAAGATAAACATTCTTTATTTACAATTGGTTTAGGAAGTGGAGATTACAATAATTTGGCAATTGATGAATCAGATTTGGTAATTGCTATTGGTTATGATTTAGTAGAATATTCACCCTCAGCCTGGAATAGGATTGAAGGTGGTAATAAAAAAATAATACACATTGATTATACTCCTGCAGAAGTTGATCGTGATTATCTTCCTAATGTTGAAATAATATCAGATCTGGCTGGAGCATTATATCAATTAAATAAAGCATTAGTACAAAAGGTTGGAAGAGACCAACTACCTTTATTTGATATAAGTTCTAGGAATAAATTGAGAACACAAATGTCAAAACATTTGGACAAAAATAATGATAATGACGCATTTCCAATGAAACCACAAAGAGTCCTTGCGGATGTAAAAAAGGTGTTAGGGAAGGATGATATAATTCTATCTGATGTCGGTGCTCATAAAATGTGGGTAGCTCGTGAATATAATTGTAGTAATCCAAATACTTGTTTGATTTCAAATGGATTTTGTACAATGGGCTTTGCCCTACCAGCATCAATTGGTGCAAAAATGGTTTTTCCGAAAAAGAAGGTGCTGTCAATAAATGGAGATGCAGGTTTTCTTATGAATGTTCAAGATCTGGAGACTGCAGTTAGAAATAATATAAATGTTGTTGCAGTAGTATGGTTAGACGGAGAATACGGATTAATAAAATGGAAGCAACAAGTTCAATTTAAGGGTGATCACTCTGATTTAACATTCGCAAATCCAAATTTTTATGATTTAGCCAATTCTTTTGGTATGTGGGGGAAACAAATTGAATCAACAGACCAATTTATTCCTTCATTAAATGAAGCTTTTAAACAAAAAGGTCCGGCAATTATTGGCGTTCCAGTTGATTATACTGAGAACATGAAACTTACTCAACATTTGGGTAAAGTCTCGGCTATAATTTAATGAAGATATTTTTAATTCTTTTAATTTTTTTTCTCTTATCAGAAACTGGGCATACAAGAAAAATTTGCAAACCCCCGATAATTAAGTCAGAAAAAGAAATTTCTGAAAAACTAAAAATCTGTGATGAAGGAGATAAACTTCTATTATTTTTTGACGTTAAACTTCAAAGTGAAGAATTAATTATTGATCTCTGTAATCTTGAACATACTATTATTACTAAAGACGAAAAAAGTGTAATTCATAAAAGAAAAAGTGGGTTGACTATAATCTGTATATACGAGCCAAAAACTGAATAAAAAGTTTCTTAATTAATTTTATAATACGGAAGCTCTTCGGTATTGGTAACACCCATTGCGGCAATTCTTTCAATTACTTGTAAAGCTTTTTGAAACTTACGCTCATTAACATCTAATGGGTTAATTACAAAGTTTTCCCCGCATAATGCAACCCCATAATTTGTTTGAACAGGTCTAATAACTCTTCCCTTACTCAAACCATCGCTTAAATTAGTAAAAATAAACTCTTCTTGTTCTGGAATGGTGATTTCTCTATCGTAAAGAAATTGTCTAACTTTTTTTTCGGCATCTAAGGTTAAATTCCAAAATTCATGCTCAGACCCTGTCATCTCACCAGAAACAAAGTCAAATGCCAAACAAAATGAGAGAAAAAGTTTTTCATATATGTTAGCGTCTCTCCAAGCAGAAACCTCCATATTTTTCCAAATAGATTTATTCATATCTTTGAATATTTTAGGTACTTTTTCAAAAAATATCTTATGCAAACTATTATCATTTTTAGGTTTCTCAATTTTGTTATCTTTATACAGATCTGTTGATGCATAAGAATTACAAATTGGACAAGGTTCGTCAGAAAGTAATTTTTTTTTATATACTAAAGAGCATCTTTTTCCATGTTCTGAGAGACCTTCGCAAAGTAAGTATGTAAAATCTCTATCCTCAACGAATTGTTGTTTACTTACCCAATTGAACCTATTTTTAAACTCAAGGTAGGATTTTCTATGATTCATTAGCTTCCATTTTAATTTTTCAACCGGACCAAAAGTTGAGAAATTTGAACTTACATCTATAACAATACACTTTTTTTTACCCTGAGCTGATCTCAAACCTCGTCCAACAGATTGCCCCCAAAAAACCTTGGATAGTGTTGGCCTTAAGTGAACGATTACATTACAGTTTGGATTATCCCATCCCTCAGATAAAACACCAACTGATATCAAACACTCAACTAAACCTTTTTCATGTTTTTCTAATATGTCCAACCTCTCTTTAATTGGTGTTTTTGCAGTTATAAGCTCCACTTTAAGATCACGTTTTTCGACTTGTTTTTTTGTTTCTTCCGCAACTAAGATATCAGGACAAAACCAAGCAGAAATTGGATTATCATTCATTTTTTTTTTTTGATCTAGATAAATATTTATTGCATATTCGATCATAGAGGACTTAATAATAGCGTTTGATAATTGTTCGATTGGAAAGTCTCCTGTTGAAATATCCATGTTTTCAAGTTCTAAATCATGAATGAAAAAAGATCTGTATTCGGCAGGAACTAGAACCCCTTCCTTTATTAACTCTTCAATATCTGCACAATCAATGATTGCATCAAAAGCAAGTCCAAGTTGATCTTTTTGATCTCCAGTTCGTCTTTCTGGAGAAGCTGTTAATCCCAATAATTTCGATGTTTTTCTGGATTCTCTGTCGAATTGGTCTAATAATTCTTTATAAGCTTGACCATTTGGTGAAACTCTATGTGCTTCGTCTATAATTAATAAATCGCAATTTGCAATTGCTTTTAAAAGAAAATCTCTCGATCTTAAATTAGTTGAGATTAAAACATCATATGAATCAAATGGAACACCTTCTTCAGATAAACCAAGTTTTTTTACTTTGTGTTCACCAGACAGTCCTTTTTCTAACTGCTCAAGCAGGACTAACCTATGACAGAGTACAACAATTTTCTTTTTTTTATAAAATTTATTTATTATTTAACTAGCCAGCACGGTTTTTCCTGCACCAGTAGGAGCCTTTAAAATGAACTTCTTATAATTTTTTACTATATCAGGAAATTCATTTATTACTTTTTTTTGCCAACGCCTTAATTCCATAAACAGTATATTATATTATATTTTTAGTTGATTATCTATTGTCATTATGTTTTTAGTATAATTTTTTTATTATGATAAAAATTTTAAAGTCAAAGCTACACAGAGCAACCATTACAAATACTCATTTGGATTATGAAGGTTCTTGTGCAATTGATAGTAATCTTCTAAATTCAGCAAATATCTATGAGTATGAAATGATACATATATACAATCTTAATAATGGAGAAAGATTTACTACATATGCTATCAAAGCTGAAAAAAATTCAGGTATCATAACTCTGAATGGTGCTGCAGCTTTTAAGGGAAATAAAAATGATTTAGTAATAATCTGTTCTTATATTGATATCCCTCAAAAAGAGATCAAAAATCACTCTCCAAAATTAATTTACTTTAAACAAAACGCCAATAATAATCAGATTGATCAAATTAAGTCATCAATACCCACACAAAAAAATAACGTGATATCAATTTAAATGTCAAAAAGCATGTGGATCATATCAGTTTTAATTCTAATCATGATGATTAGTTCCTTTTGGTTTGCTAGAGATAGAGAGGCTCCACCTTGGGTAAAATGTAAAGAATCTCTCTTTACCCAAGTTGTATTTAAAAAATGTACACCAAGCTCTTTTGCAACACCAAGATTATCTAATGAAGGAGATCAGATTGAACAGAATCTAGATGAATTACCATATGAACCACCTCAAAATTAAGTTGAAATTTTAAAAAAATTATATAAATATGTTCATGTTGCCGCTTTAGCTCAGTTGGTAGAGCAACTGATTTGTAATCAGTGGGTCGGGAGTTCAAATCTCTCAAGCGGCACCACTC
>NZHH01000044.1:0-43148 GCA_002691245.1 Rickettsiales bacterium
AATTTTTTAAATGATAACACTCAAAAAAAAATTTGTAGATTCTTATAGTTTTGTTTTTAATAAAACAGTGATTGTTAGAGTTGACTTAAATGTGCCAACAGAAGAAAATACAATTAAAGATAACACAAGAATATTGAAAGTTTTGCCTACTATTTCAAAACTTTTAGATCAAAAAGCAAAAATTATTTTAATTTCACACTTTGGAAGACCAAAGGGAAAACGCCTTCAAGAATTTTCACTAAGATTCTTAGTAAATGAATTAGAAAAATTAACTGAACAAAAAATTCATTTTATAGATACAGATATCAAAAATTTAAAAAAAAGTGATTTTGAATCCATATTTAAGGAGTTTAATATAATAATGTTAGAAAATATAAGGTTTTATTCTGAAGAAGAAAAAAATTCGGATAAATTTTCACAAAAAATCTCCTCTTTCGGCGACATATATATTAATGAATGTTTCTCTTGTAGTCATAGACAACATGCATCAATATCTGGTATACCAAAACATCTTCCGTCATTCCCTGGGAAACTCTTAGAAAATGAAGTGCAAAATTTAAAGAANCTATTTCTTGTTGCCAATGAATNTGATTCTGTNGCNATACTTGGTGGGGCNAAAATATCNACAAAAATAAAACTAATAGAGTTTTATGCNAAAAANTATTCCAAAGTAATTGTGGGNGGAGCGATGGCTAATACNCTAAATTTTGCNCAGGGATATGATATAGGTGATTCTCTTTATGAAAAAAAAATGACTGAATTTGCAAANNNTTTACTNTCTGAATATTCAAATAAAATTGTTTTACCCATTGATTGTATTGTAACTGACAAAAAGCTTCAAAAAAATCCTGANGCAAAGTTAATNAATGAAATAACAAANAAAGATATGATAGTAGATATAGGCCCAAAGACTAGAATGTTATTTNACAATGAAATTTTAAAAGCTAAGATTGTCTTNTGGAATGGTCCTTTAGGACTTTTTGAAAAAAAACCNTTTGACGAAGGTACTNNTTTTGTTTTNTCTGCCATTANGGCCAATAAAAACAAAAATTTCTTTTCAGTTGCTGGTGGAGGTGATACTATATCTTTGTTAAATGATTCCAACAATTATAACGAATTTTCTTTTGTTTCAACCGGTGGAGGTGCTTTTTTAGAATTTGTCCAGGGTAAAAGCATGCCAGGGTTNAGTAGCTTAAATGTGTAACTTGAAATGAATAATAAAATATTAAATCAAATAGCAAATNAACTTTCTAACCCGCCTAAAGGTATATTAGCTGCAGATGAAAGCACTAACACAATNACAAANAGATTTGATGANATTAATGTTGAGTCAAACTTTGAAAATCGTAGAAAATATAGAGAATTACTTTTTAAAACCGAAAAAATTAATAGTTTTATTAGTGGAGTTATAATGTATGACGAAACTATTCGTCAATCAACATCTGACGGGGTTCCATTTGGAAAATATCTAAGTGAACAAGGAATTTATACAGGAATAAAAGTTGACACTGGAGCTATACCACTCTCTCCAGAATCCAATGAAAAAATTACAGAAGGATTAGATGGTCTAGGAAAAAGATTAATAGAATACAAAAAACTTGATGCCGTTTTTACAAAATGGCGAGCTATAATTGATATTAACGAAAACGAAAACATTCCCAGTGATATTGCAATTGATTTGAATTGCTCAAATTTAGCGAGATACGCGAAAATTGTTCAGGATCATGGAATGGTCCCTATCGTTGAGCCTGAGGTTTTAATGGATGGATCACATTCTATTAAGAAATGTTATGAAGTAACTTCTAAGGTTTTAAAGAATTTATTTGAAAGATTAACTTCTAATAAAGTTTTTCTAGAGGGTGTGTTACTTAAACCAAATATGGTTATTTCTGGAAAAAAATCAGCTATACAAGCACCAATTAATGAAGTAGCAAAAATGACNATCCAATGCCTAAGTGAAAATATTCCAAGCGANGTGCCAGGCATAGTTTTTTTATCAGGTGGTCAATCAAGTGAATTAGCAACGTCTCATTTAAATGAAATGAACAAACTAAAAAAAGATTTATCCTGGAANCTAAGTTTTTCCTATGGAAGAGCACTTCAACAATCTTCGCTTGCTTCGTGGAAAGGAGACGANAATAAAATACTAGATTCGCAAAATGCACTATTCAAAAGAAGTAAACTAAACTCAAGTGCAACTCTTGGTCAATATTCCGAAGATCAAGAGAAATTATAATTATGAACAAAAAGGTGAAAATTGCACCATCAATCNTATCNGCTGATTTNTCTAAACTGGGTNAAGAGATTCATGATTTAGATAAAGCTGGATGTGATTTTATTCATATAGACGTTATGGATGGTCATTTTGTGCCAAATATTACAATGGGACCAAATATTATAAAATCGATTAGAAAATACAGTAAAAAAACATTTGACGTTCACCTAATGATTGATCCAGTTTTAAAATATATACCTGATTTTGTTAAATCTGGTTCAGACATAATAACAATTCACCATGAGATTAGTGAAAATGTTTATGATATTATAAAATTAATTAAAAAATTTAATAAAAAAGTTGGAATATCTATAAAACCCTCAACGTCTGTAAAAGTAATTGAAAAATACATTGATCATGTCAATCTAATATTAATTATGACTGTCGAACCAGGTTTCGGAGGGCAATGCTTTATACATGATCAACTTAAAAAAATTGAATACATAAAGAATCTAGTAGATGGAAGGAATATTGACATTGAAGTTGATGGGGGCATCGATTTAAATACTGGAAAGCTTGCTATTGAAGCCGGAGCGAATATTTTAGTATCAGGTTCTACAATTTTTAAGTCCAAAGAATACAAACAAATTATAAAAGATCTAAGGAATGCATGAAATCAATAATTCTAAAAATCTTAATATTATCAGTTCTTTTTCTTGAAAATTCTTATTCTCAAAACCTTGTAACTGTTGGAGCACAAAAACCAATTTCAAAAGATGTATCTGATATATTGAAAATACCAGGCTCCGTAACAGCAAATGAAAAAGTTATGCTTACTAGTGTGGTCTCAGAAAAGATCAAAAGAATTCATTTTGAGGAAGGTAAGTTTGTAAAAAAAGGTCAACTTTTAGTTGAATTTTTTGACAATGAAGAACAAGCCACTTTAATTCAAGCTAAAGCTGAACTTGAGGAAGCAGAGATAAATTATAACAGAGCCGCAGCACTATCAAAAAAAGGGAATATATCTCAATCTATCCTTGATAATAGAGAAATGTCAAAAAAAAAACTCTACGGAAAAGTTCAAGAAATTAATGCAAAAATTGATGATTTAAAAATTAAAGCACCATTTGACGGGTACACAGGAATAAGAAATTTTAGCGAAGGCTCTTTTATAAAACCCGGCGATATCATAACCCAAATATATGATATTCAGTTTCTTAAAGTTCTATTTTATATTCCAGAGAATTTTACAAATAGGATAAAAATTGGTGAAAAATTTACGCTAGATGTTCGTTCTGGAAATTTAAGAAATATAAAAGGTTCAGTATCAGTAATTGATGCAGCAATTGACCAAAAAACACGAACATTCAAAGTAATTGGTAAAATAAAAAACGCAGATGGCAATATTAAACCAGGTATGATGGTTAATATCAAAATTACATTAGAGAGAAGAGAAGCTATACTAATAAAAGAAAATTCCATAATCTCAGAAGACGATATTACTTTTGTATATATTCTTGATAAAGAAAATGTTGTAAAAAAAAAAAAAATAGAAGTTGGTTTTAAAGAAGACGGCATGATTGAAGTTTTGAGTGGGCTAGATACTGGCGATTTAGTGATACATCAGGGTATCAACAAAGTAAAAGAAGGAATAAAAGTAAAATTAAAATGAATCTTTCGGAATTTTTTATAAGAAAACCAGTATTTTGTTCAGTACTTTCAATTTTTTTAGTTATTATTGGTTTTCTATCTTTAGATAAATTACCTTTAAGACAGTTCCCAGATATAGAAAGATCTGAAATAACCGTTGATACACTTTATCCTGGAGCATCATCAGAGATTGTAGAGACAAAAGTCACAGAAATAATAGAAGGTCAGATAAGTGGAATAGACGGAATTGAGTCCATATCATCTGTAAGTAGAGATGGACGGTCTAAAATAACAATTGAATTTAATGTAGATAAAGAAATCAATGAAGCCGCTAATGATGTAAGAGACTCTGTCTCACGTATTTTAGAAAATCTTCCAAAAGATTCTAATCCGCCAGAAATATCGAAAATTGATTCCGATTCTAGTGCTATAATGTGGTTGAACTTAACCTCTAACGATATAAATCAACTTGAATTAACAGATTATGCTGAAAGATTTTTAGTTGATAGATTATCTGTTATTCCTGGAGTAGCTAGAGTAAGAATTTCATGGGGTAAAAAAAAATCATTAAGAATTTGGGTGGATCCTGTTCTATTATCTCAATTTGGAATTTCTGTCACAGAAATTGAGCAAAAATTATTGACAGAAAATGTTGAAATACCAGCAGGAAGAATAGAGTCAAAATTTAGAGATTACACTGTAAAACTGGAGAGTGGTTATACTACTGTTGAAGATTTTAAAAATCTAGTTCTTAAAAAGGAGGATAATTTTTCATTTGTAAGACTTGGAGACGTAGCAAAAATTGAAATAGGACCAGAAGAAACAAGACAGATTTTTAGAGGAAATGCTGAAGAAATGATAGGACTTGGAATTCTAAAGCAAAAAACAGCAAACTTATTAGATGTAACTGATAGGGTAAAACAAGAATTCATAGAAATTACAAATGAGCTTCCTAAAAATATTAAAATCTATCAGAGCTATGACACCTCTCTATTTGTGTCTGAAGCTTTAAATGAGGTAATATTTACACTTTGTTTTGCAGTACTTTTAGTCACAATTATAATTTTAATTTTTCTTAGGGACATCAAAAGCACCATTATTCCAGTAATCACAGTCCCAATTTCAATTTTATCAACTTTCATTTTTTTAAATTATTTTGGGTTTTCATTAAACCTAATCACCCTCCTTGCTCTAGTTTTATGTACTGGACTTGTCATTGATGATTCAATCGTAATGTTAGAAAATATTCATAAAAAAATTGAGAATGGTTATTCAAAAATGTCTGCAGCAATAGAAGGTTCAAAAGAGGTTGTTTTTGCAATTTTATCAACCTCAATTGTATTAATAAGTATTTTCATGCCGATTATATTTTTACAGGGTGATACAGCAAAGTTATTTGAAGAATTAGCTGTAACTGTAATAGGTGCAATTTTTTTTTCCACATTAATTTCATTATCATTAACACCGATGCTTTGTTCTAAGTTACTTTCTAAAACTAATAAAAAGAATAATTCAAAAAAATTCGAAGAAATTTACATAAAATTTTTAAATCTTTTATTACAAAATAAAATTATTTATTTATTCATTTTTATTCCTATAATTTTTTTCTCAATATTCTTTTACAATAAAATCTCTAAGGAATTTGCTCCACAAGAGGACAGAGGCGTATTTATAATGGTAATGGAATCGCCAGAGGGAAGTACTTTCGAAAATACAGTTGATCAAATGTTAAAATTAGAAGACAAACTGATCAAATTTAACGAAAGTAATGAAGCAAAGAGAATTCTTTTAAGAGTTCCAAGAAGTTTTTCAGGCACAGAAAATTTTAGTGATGGTTTAGGTATTATTGTTCTTAATCATTGGGAAGAAAGAAGAAAGATTTGGGAAATAATTGAAGAATTTAAAAATATTTCAAGTGAAATCACCGATTCGAAGGTAATAATTTTTCCTCCACGCGGACTTGGGCAAAGAAGATCTGGACAACAACTACAATTTGTCTTGTCTGGAGACACATACTATAACATCTCAGAGAATATGGAAATAATTCTAGATAAAATTAAAGAAAATAAAAACTTCGTTTTTACAAGAATAGATTATAAAAAAAATAGACCACAGATAAAAGTTAAAATAGATAGAAATAAAGCGTCGGATTTAAAAGTTTCAAATTTTGAAATAGGCCGAACGCTTGAAATACTATTAGCTGGAAGAAAAATTAACACATTCATAGAAGATGGAGAAGAATATTATGTTTTAGTCCAAGCAAAAAAAGAGAACAGAAGAAATATTAAAGATATTGGAGCATTTGAAGTAAAATCTTCAGACGGAAATTATATAAGATTAGATAATTTATTGGAATTTAAGGAGGTTTCGGAAGCCAAGGAATTGAATAGATATAATAAAATGAGATCTATTACTCTAAGTGCAGGTCTTGATAAAACTTATTCATTAGGTGAAGCTATTAGTTATTTACAAAACATTTCTAAAGAAAATTTAAAAGGAAATTATAAAATTGATTTTAAAGGTCAAAGTAAAGAGTATCAAAGATCTATGAATCAATTCTATTTTCTATTTCTTGTTTCTTTACTATTTGTTTATTTAGTTCTATGTGCACAGTTTGAAAGTTTTAAGTTTCCATTTATGATTATGTTATCAGTTCCTTTAACCTTAATTGCACCATTGTGTGCAATTTTTTATTTAAATAATTCTTTAAATATATTTAGTCAAATTGGTTTGATTATTTTAACTGGAATAGCAGCCAAAAATGGAATTTTAATAGTTGAGTTTGCAAAGCAACAAAAAAAAAATGGTAAAAAATCATACGATGCAATAATTGAAGCTTGTAAAATGAGATTTAGACCAGTAATTATGACAGGCTTTTCTACAGTATTTGGTATCATTCCATTAGTTATTGGAAGTGGTGCTGGTTTTGAATCGAGGTTAACTATTGGTATAGTTTTAATTTCAGGAATAATTTTTTCAATCTTTCTTACATTATTTGCAACCCCATTTTTCTTCAGAGTCTTTGATAGAGATTAAAACTAATTAATAGATTGAAAGTTATTTTCTCTGAAATATTTTTCTTCCACCTCAAACTCTTTTAAATTCAAAGAATAATAATTATCTAACCAGTCTTTAATTTTTGAATGAATTTTTTTATCGTAGTTTAATTCCAAGTATTTTGTTTTTGTTTTTAGATGTCTTTTTACCCTCCCACTTCGTACAATTTCAATTCCATTTTTAAACACTAACTCTGCGTTTTTAAACATTTCATCAATTGGTTTTTTTGGGTTATATATTGCGATGTCAGCTATTGAACCCTCTTTTAAAGAACCTCTGTCTTTGAGACCAAGTATTTTTGCTGGTGCTGCTCTTGTCATAATTGCTAAATCATAAAAACTGTAGGTTCTTTTAATAGATTTTAGATCACATATTTCTCTAGCAAACTTATTAATTTTATTAAGCTCCGAATTTCTGTAATCACTATCCATTAACAACCTTATAAGTTGAGGGTATGAGGTAAATGGGGCTCCATTTGGATGGTCAGTTGTAAGAAATACTCTCCATGGATCTTTGATTAACAAAAATAACTCTAATCCAATTGACCATTGCAAGGCATTAACAAAGTTTTTTTCTTGGTATTCATAAGGTATGACACCTCCTCCTCCATCTTCTATTTCTGAAAGAACCCATTTTTTTGGATTTGCATGGTTTTTTGCCTGATTTTGTTTCCATAAATCAGAAGATATTGTCATGGTTGGTTTGAACATAATTTGACCAATATCAACTGAAATATTGTTATTTTTATTAATTTTCTCGGCCAATTCATAGGCACAAGAAGAAAAACCTTTTTTTCCCTTATCTCCATATCCATAAAATTGTATGTGAGCTAAATGCATTCTTCTTCCTTGGGCAGCATCTACAGTGTCGAGAATTGATTTTATATTTCCCGCAGTTCCCAAATTGTTGCAGTGTACGTGAACTGGATGAGGTATTTCTAAGTTTTCATTGGCAATATTAAGTGACTCCAAAATTTGTCTTGAACTTACTCCATATTGAGGAACAATATCATCTAATTCAAAAGATTCTGATTCACCAGAAAATTTAAAAAATTCCGTGCCCCCTGCATTAATGACTTTTAAACCCATGCATTTAGAAGAATTTATATTCCAGGCTACATAGTCATCTATAAAAGACTGTCCTTTCTTCTTGTTTAAGGCATCCAAAAGAAAATTGTCATTACCAACTATTCCCAAACACCCCTTGTCAATCATTGGTATTTGCTCTAACTCTAATTGAGTAAGAAAAGCGTTAATTGGTAATACTGCAGGCTCAATCACCGTTGTAAAACCCATCTCTGCGTATCTGTAACCAGTTCCCTCAGATGTCCAACGAGAGTTGAATCCAGGTAAAAGTTTTTTTCTCCCAAGATTATTTTCCGTAAAGTTGCAATGAATCTCTGGGGATAACATTCTCGCGTTATTTACATTACCTCCTGCTATATGCGAATGAATGTCTATTGCACCAGCCATAACTATCATATCACTAACATCATATGTTTTCTTATAATCTGATAACTCAGATTGTTGTGGACTAACAATCACTCCGTCTTTGATATATATGTCTACTTTCTTTTCATTGATTCCCTGGGTAGGATCAAACACAGTGCCATTTGAGATTTTAAATTTCATTTTGCATTTTTTAATTAAAGTAGTATTAAATATATTACTTTAAATTTTTTTTTTAAACACAAGATTATTATTATACATTATATTAGAAAGAAAATCGAACCATGGACTCTAGCTCTATAAAAGATGTTAAAATTTCTCATCAAAACAAAGTTAGCCGAAAAGAAGCAGAAAAAGCTGTAGAAACCTTAATTAGATGGGCAGGCGACGATCCCAATAGAGAAGGTCTGAGGGAAACTCCAAAAAGAGTTATAAATGCTTATGAAGAGTTTTTTTCAGGTTATAAAGAATCCGCAGATAAATATCTATCTAAGACATTCGAAGATGTTCAAGGGTACAAGGATATGGTGCTGCTCAAAGATATTCCCTTCAACTCACATTGTGAACACCACATGGTTCCAATAGTTGGAATCGCACATATCGCATACATACCAGTAAAAAGAGTTGTTGGTATATCTAAACTAGCAAGAACAGTTGAAATATTTGCAAAGAGACTTCAAACGCAAGAAACAATGACGCAACAAATTTCTACAGCTATTGAAAAATCAATGAAACCCAGAGGTGTTGCAGTTTACATAAAAGCAGTTCACCAATGCATGACCACCAGAGGAGTTGAAAAACCAAATGTTTCAACCATTACAAACTCGTTTCTTGGCGAGTTTGAAAAAGATTTAGATCTTCAAAAGAGGTTTTTAAGTTATATAATGGAATAATGGTTAAATTTAGTAAAAGAGAATCAGTGTTTCAGGTAGAAGAAGGCACAATTCTGCAACCCAAATTTGACGAAAATAATCTAATACCAGTTATAACAGTAGATTTTATAAATAACCATATCTTAATGCATGGCTACATGAATCCCAAAGCCTTTACAATGTCGATTGAAACTGGGGAAGCGCATTATTGGTCCAGAAGCAGAAAATGTTTATGGAAAAAAGGCGAAACAAGCGGGTTAACCCAAAAGATAAAAGAGATCATGGTAGATGATGATCAAGACTGCGTAATTTTTAAAGTGGAATTAGGAGGCCTATCCGCAAGCTGTCACGTTGGATATAAGTCATGCTTTTACAGAAAACTCTCCAAAATAAAGAATAAATATTCACATAAACTTGAATTTAAAGAAAAAGAAAAGGTTTTTGATCCCAAAGATGTTTATGGTGATTCACCTAATCCAACAAAACTCTAATCAAGATAATTTAGATTAAAAAACCAAGTATTCTAAGGTAAATTTTAGAGTCTAGTGGTTTAGACAACCTCACACTCCCTAATACTAGTTACCTGGAATATTAAACTTTCATTAAAAATAAATCTTTTGAAGACTCGTCAATTTTTGCGAAAGACTATGCCAGATTTAGAATAATCAAGATTTTAGTAATTTTGAACAAAGAAATATTAATGTATTCTGGAAAATTATTCAGAAAACTAGTGATTATTTACAAGGTTATTGTATTTAAAAATTACAATTGGTAGTATATTTAAGAATGTTATTTTAAAATTTATTGGAGGAAAAAATATGGATGCTTCTGTACTAAACTACACTGTAAATGATAATGTTGGTAAGTTTTTGAAACAAACCCAAAAACTTTACATTAATGGCAAATGGATAGATTCAAAATCAGGCAAAACATTTGATGTCGAAGATCCTGCAACAGGAAAGAAAATATCTACCTGTGCAGCTGGGAATGAACAAGATATTAATGAAGCTGTAATGGCTGCCAGAAAGTGTTTCGATTCTGGAAATTGGCATGTCAAAATACCACCAAATGAGAGAGGAAAGATTGTTTGGAAAATTGCAGAACTCATAGATCAACATACAGAAGAGTTAGCTCAATTAGAATCTCTTGATAACGGTAAACCAGTTGCTATAGCAGCAGGAGCTGATGTTGCGTTATCTTCGGACATCTTTAGGTATATGGCAGGATGGGCAACAAAGATTGAAGGTGAAACTATTCCAATTTCAGTTCCATACACCCCTGGTGCTCAGTATCACAGTTATACATTGCGGGAACCTGTAGGTGTGGTAGGACAAATAATCCCGTGGAATTTTCCTTTATTAATGGCTGCATGGAAATTGTCGGTTGCTTTGGCTGCTGGATGTACAATTGTTTTGAAACCTGCGGAACAAACTCCTTTATCAGCTCTTAGGTTAACAGAAATAATCAACAATTCTGGATTATTACCTGATGGGACTTTAAACGTTGTAACTGGTTTAGGTGAGGAGGCAGGAGCTCCTCTTGCAGCACACCCTCAAGTAGATAAAGTAGCTTTTACAGGGTCAACTGAAGTAGGTAAATTAATCACAAAGGCTTCAGCAGGTAACCTTAAGAAAGTTTCACTTGAACTCGGGGGTAAATCTCCAACAATAATTTTCCCTGATGCTGATATAGATGCAGCGATTGCAGGAGCCGCTAGTGCAATATTTTTCAATCATGGCCAATGTTGTTGCGCTGGTTCACGATTAATGGCTCATGAGAAAGTATTTGACAAAGTTACTGAAGGTATTTCAAAAATCGCTTCAAATATTAAAGTTGGTCCTGGAATGGATTCTTCTTCTGAAATGGGTCCTCTTGTATCTGACGAACAATTCCAAAAAGTTTCTGGTTACATTGAGGCAGGAAAAGCGGAAGGTGGAGAAATAGTAGCCGGCGGAAAGTATGACAACTCATCTGGGGGACATTTCGTACATCCAACTGTTTTTGCAAAGACAAATAAAGACATGTCCATTGTAAAAGAAGAAATATTTGGTCCCGTTCTCTGTGCTCAGCCCTTTTCAGACGAAGATCTTGATAAAATAGCTGATGTTGCAAACAATACTTCATTTGGACTCGCAGCTAGTGTTTGGAGTAAAAATATAAGTACAGCGCACAAGCTGGCAGCTAAAATAAGAGCCGGAACTGTTTGGATTAATTGTCATAATATTTTTGACGCTTCACTGCCATTTGGAGGTTATAAAGAATCTGGGTGGGGTAGAGAAATGGGTCACGAAGTTCTTAAAAACTATACAGAACTAAAAGCAGTTACTGTAAATCTGTAAAAGTTCAAAAAAAGCCAGATTTAATAATCTGGCTTTATCTTATGATCACTAATAATAGAAAAGAAAAGGATTACATCAAATTTATTTTTCTTAATAAATTGATTGCCTTCAGTTTTTCTTTAGTTACATTAATCGTATATTTCTCATTTATACTAATAATTGGTTTTTATCCTGAGGTATTAGGTGTTTTTCTATTCGACTCTTTTATTACAGTTGGGATTATAATAGGTTTATCAATTATTATTTTCTCAATATTCCTTACATTATTGTACACTTTAGTTGCAAACAACTTTCTGGACAAATTAAGAGAAAAAATAAATAAATGACATTTGTAATTTTTTTATTATTGTACTTTTTCCCAACAACGACCACGGCAATCACCCATGATAAGAACAGCAATTACTTTGCTGCTATTATATTTCTATTATTTGTTTTTGTTACGCTATTAATTACATACTTTGCCTCCAAAAAAACAAATATTAAGGAAAACTACTATGCTGCGGGAGGAAAAATTTCAGGTTTTCAGAATGGGCTTGCAATTGCAGGTGATTATATGTCTGCTGCTTCATTCCTTGGAATTTCTGGTCTAGTTTTCTTATCAGGTTTTGATGGTTTGATTTACTCAATAGGTTTTCTTGTTGGATGGCCAATTATTCTTTTTTTAATCTCAGAAAGACTTAGAAATCTGGGCAAGTTTACATTTGCAGATGTAACTGCAATTAGACTAGAGCAATCTAAAATAAGAATCCTATCTAGTACTGGCACTCTGGTCACTATAATTCTCTATTTAATTGCTCAGATGGTTGGTGCTGGGTCTCTAATACAGATTTTATTTGGTTTACCTTATGATTTAGCAGTTTGGTTGGTAGGGATATTAATGATAATTTATGTTGGGTTTGGGGGAATGATTGCTACGACCTGGGTTCAAATAATAAAAGCATTTCTTCTAATTTTTGGTGCTTCCATTCTTGCTTTTTTAGTATTTAAAGAATTTTCATTCAGTTTAAGCAATCTTTTGAACGAAGCAGTAAAAGTTCATGAAAGTAAAGAAGAAATATTATTTCCCGGTAAACTGATATCCGATCCAATATCAGCAATTTCATTAGGAATAGCTTTGATATTTGGAACTGCTGGTTTACCTCATATATTGATGAGATTTTTTACAGTACCAGATGCTAAAAGTGCTAGAATTTCTGCCTTTTATGCAACATCATTTATAGGTTATTTTTATATTTTAACATTTGTGATTGGTTTTGGTGCAATTGTTTTTTTATCACAAAACAATCTTTATTTAGATGAAACTGGTAATTTATTGGGCTCAAATAACATGGCAGCTATCCATTTGTCACATTCTATTGGTGGAGATATTTTTCTAGGATTTATTTCAGCAGTGGCTTTTGCCACAATTTTAGCAGTTGTATCTGGTCTAACCCTAGCTGGGGCTTCAGCAATTGGCAGAGATTTTTACGTTTACGTCATGAAAAAGGGAAATACAAATGACAATAAAGAATTGCTAGTTTCAAAATTTTCAAGCGTCATTATTGGATTATTAGCTATTTTTTTGGGGATTTTTTTTGAAGAACAAAATGTTGCCTTTATGGTAGGGTTAGCTTTTGCTGTAGCAGCAAGTACAAATTTTCCTATTTTATTTTTGACTATTACTTGGAAAAGTTTAACCACGAATGGAGCGTTTTACGGTGGTTTAATAGGGCTTATAACTACTATAACACTAGTGGTTCTAGGCCCAACTATTTGGGTTGAAGTCTTAGGGTTTGAAAAAGCTATTTTCCCATATAAATACCCAGCTTTATTTACGGTTACTGTTTCATTTCTTTCTATAATTTTAATTTCTTTAAGTGACAAAAATGTTAACAGAATTGAAAATTTAGAAAAATTTAATAAACTAACTAAAAGAGCTTACTTAGGAAAAGATTAAATTGTTATTTGCAGATATTAATAATCCAACTACTCAAGAAATTAAAGATTGGATGATCAAAAGTGATCTTTCTATTAGTTCGGCATCAGAATTATTAGGAATAAGTAAAAGACAATTTTTAAGAATCATTTCTGGAGAATCCAAAGCCAAAAGAATACATTCTTTAGCAATGCAGATGATTTGGCTTATTAATGAAAATAAAAAAAATATTTTAAACAAAAGCTTAGAAGTTAATAGTCAAAAGAAAATCATTAAAATACCAATTAGATAAAACTAATCTCTAAATAATAAGAAATTCATTCTTTTATTTTCAGATCTAACCTTTTTTATAATATCCAAAATTAAACCAGAAAAAAAACTTAAAAAACAAAGTATCATTAAAAAACCTGCAAGAATTGCTGAAGGCATTTTTAATACCAATCCAGTTAAATAGAAATCTCTGATTACTGGCACTCCTATGATTAATGACAAGAAAAGAAAAATTAAACTCATAAGAGAAAAAAATAACAAAGGTTTTTCATCTTTTATTAAAATTAAAATTAGTTTTAAAATTTTTACCCCATCTTTGAAAGTACTTAATTTGCTATATGATCCCTCCATTCTAGAGCTATAAATACAATCAAACTCGGAAACTGCCAGTCTTTGTTCTAGTGAATGAATTGTAAGTTCTGCTTCAATTTCAAATTCCTTTGAATTTAAAGGAAAGGTTTTTACAAATCTTTTTGAAAAAACTCTAAAACCCGAAAAAATATCTGTTATGTCTTTGCCAAAGAAAAAATTAACAAAGTTTGAAAAAAAACGATTTCCAATGACATGGCCCTTTCTATATGCAGACGAATCTTTGTGAACTCTTTTTCCCACCATCATATCATAATTATATTTGTCCATCATTAATAGTACTTCATATATTTTCGAAACATCGTAAGTGTCATCTCCGTCAACCATTACGAAATATTTGGCGTCAATTTCGTCAGAAAACATCTGTCTNACTACATTACCTTTTCCTTTCTTTTTAACATGACGAACTTCAGCACCGTTCTTTNTTGAAANTGAAACTGANCGGTCTNTAGAATCGTTGTCATAAACTATAATTNTTGATTNNGGAAGTTGCTTGTTAATCTTTTTTATTACACTTCCAATACATGCTTCTTCGTTCAAACATGGTATTTGTACTACTATATCTTTAAACTTCATTGAGAAAGAAATATAAAATTATCAGAGCTTGATAAGGAATCTGAATATTTAAAGCCTAGGTCATTAAAATTTTTTATAAGATCGGTATCTTTAATTTGATTTTTTAAGATATATTTTGCCATACAACCTCTTAGTTTTTTTATTAACATTCCTATATTAGCAAGTTTTCCTTCCTTTTTCTTCTTGAAATCAAAATTNATAANCTTGTAATTAAGATTGTTCTTATCGATAACCATTGAATATTCTTTAGACGCTAAGTTAAATANNAATTTTTGCTTATTTCTCTTCATGTCTGAATTAANCTCAGTTGTNACTTTATCTTTCCAGAATTCATATAAATCACTNCCTATAATCGATGATGTNTTTGTTCCCATTTCAAGTCTATATGGCTCTATAAAGTCAAGTGGCTTTAAAATTCCATACANCCCTGANAGTATNCTTAATTCATTTTGAGCATATTCAAGTGATTTGCTATTAAAAGATCTTATTGANAACCCATTAAAAGTATCTCCAGAGAAAATATATGCAGCAGGTTTTCTAATATTACTGTCANTGGTAAATTGTTGAAACCTTTCATAATTAAGTATTGATAGTTTTTCACTNATNTTCATTAGTGAAGATATTTTCAAACTATCAAGAGTTTTAAGTTTTTTTACNAATATCTTTGANNTATNCTCAAAAAGNGGTGAGGACTGNTTAAAGNNAAAGTCTTCTTTTTTTAAATCNAGATTTTTTGATGGNGAGATTATAATCATATNAATATGATATAATAGAATTTAGAAAATATTAAATATATTATTTTATCTAACCATAGCCCANTGACCACTTTTTTCCCGACAAGCGGTTCCATATGAGTTTGATGTTTGGTCTCCTTTAACNTAAATATTTTCAATAAGCCTGCATTCTGGNGAACCATAATGTCCCATAATTTTAACAACTCCCCTATTNCCGCTTTTTGGNTTTTTCCAATAACCAGAATTCATTGCAAAGTTATTATCATTAATCTCTAGTATNCTNAGTGTTTCTTGCTTNAAAAAATAATAATCATCTTGATTAATAAATTCTACCAGATANGAACCTATCACTGCACCTAGAGTAGACCCAATNGTTGTGGAAAGTAAATCACCATCTGAAAACTCATAACCAAAGTAACCTCCCACTGCAGTGGACGTTGTTTTCATAAAAGAACTTTTATCAACATTAATGGAAGAACACGAGCTGACTAGAAAAATAATCAAAGTAAATAAAATAAGATATCTTTTATTTTTCATAATATCTCTCAAGTATCATGTTTCTATCAGTAAAATTATTTATGGATTTTGAAAAATTGTATGAACTTCTTTCTTCAATAGATTTAATAGAATAGCGATTTAAAGCAATTTTTTCTTTTAAGTTGTTTATGTAATTTAACTTATCAGCCCTTTGATTAACTACAAGAATAGAGGCTGCATGCTTATCAATAATAAAGTTTTTTTTATAAGCCAATGGAGATAATTTTTCAAAATAATTAGGAGAATAGCCTAAGGGCTCCATAAAACCNGTATCATGTAGTTGTTTTAAAACAAATCCTATTGAGCCTGCAAGTGTTGCATATTGCAAACTATAGCTAAGGCTTCTAGTTTTAGGGTTCTCGATTCCAGCTGCTCCTTCACTGCCAAAAACCTCACTAAAGGTATTGCTTTTTGAAGAAAAGGACCACAAAATTACTACAATGATTAAGATATTTTTGTACATACAACTAAATTAACGACCTATAATCAGATTATTTAATAATTTAAAAGTTTTTTTCCAACTCCTCTATCAACAATAATTGTTCTTGTATAGGCAATTGCCTAAAATAATTATTAGATATGGAACTTTTTCTATTCTCATAAAATTTTTCTACAACTTCGCTCTTAAGTTGATATCTATTAGTGGTATTGAGAGATGAATCAAAATATTGATCTGCAATAAATGCAGTTCCAATTCCAAGAAGAGCAATTTCAAAAGAATTTAATGAATTTGCTTCTTTTGTAGCTATAAAAATGAANATAATAGAAAAAATGATATTTTTTAAATTAATCATGTNAATACTCTAAGTATTTATATTATCTATAANATATTTTATTTTACAACCCACTTTTCTATTTGCTAAGTCAAAAACCATATTGCCATCCAATAACAAACTTATAATCCTCTTTCATTTGTATTCCTCTAAATTGAGAATGTAAGGGAAAAATTCCTTCGATGGCAAATCTATTATTTTGAAAAAAGTGTAAGTGGTTTACAAGATTTAAAGATATACCAAGATTTAATTTTTGATGTCCTTTGTTTTTAGAGTCCATTGCTGGGCTCATTCTAGGATTCATCTCATTATCCTGACCACTAATTTTTCCTTCGAAATTGTAATTTAATTTTATGGCAGTGCTCAAATTTTTTAACCACCTATATGATGTCCATAAAGATGCATCAAATGTATTACCATAATNATAATTTTTTGAATTTTTACCGGATAAGTTAGTTTTAAAGAATATTTGTTCTCCTATTCGAACTCTTCCAAAGCTATTAACATTATTNATTAAAAANTAAGGATCAAAGGTTCCAGTTCCATTTTGCATCGAATAACCTAACCTTGAACTTGATGANATGGGTGTATTATCTTTTACGTCAACACTACCTGTTGGGANACTTAAACCAAGACCTAGATGTAATTTTGTATAGGCGTTTTCATACAAATGCAATAATCCTGAAAATCTAGTATCCCCTATTCCAGAGGAATTTACTTCAAAATTACCTCCACCAGCCATTTGCATCCTTCTTTGGCTCATTTCTTTATTGATATAACTTCCCATAATCATAAATGTAAGAAAATCTTTAGGGGCATACATAGCTCCAAACATATGCATTTCCATTTTCATTGATACAGGTGAATTCATATAAGTACCTTTTCCATTTGAAGCACTATTTGGAGCTTTCATTACTTTATCAACACTCAAGCTTTTTGTACCATTAAATAGCTTGTTCATTTCCATTTTGTTAAGTCGATATGAAAACATTATTTCGCCTCTTTTGTGCATGTGATCTCCCATCAATGAAATAGGTCCATGGCTATCTGCAAGATGTAAATCATGACAGTAAATTGGTTGTGATAATGTTACGATTGTAAAAACAATCAGATATTTTAACATAATAATCCCTTTCTTTTATTAAAATTTATTAGATAAAAAAAAGGGATTTTGGCGGAGATTGTGAGTTTTCTTCAATCAATTTATTTTTAACACTCAATCTACTTTTCACATTCCTATTTAATTGAAGAAAAATATAACTCTTAAAATAATTTTCGTTTTTAAGTAAATCTCTGTCGCAACAACATTTTGATTCACATATTTCTAACCAATTATTTTGATCTTTATCATCGCATATATTTAAATCATCAATTATTGCATCTGCAGAGTGTACAATATTAAAAGAAAAGAAAAGATTTAATAGAATTATTTGTACGAAAAACTTTGCGGGATAATAATTTAAAAACATCTTAATTCACAAGAATGTTGAGTATGTTATAATATAGTAAAAGTTTTTGATTAAAAGAATTAAATTTTAAAGTGAATTTTTTTATTCGTTTCGAACTCAAAGAAATAAGTCCATCCATAAATTGAAACCAGTCTATAATTACTCTTTACAAAGTACTTGTATATCTTATTTTGAATTGGTGGGCATTTTTGATCGTGAATTTCAATCGAGATTAATGATGGTCTGAACTTTTTTATAGAAAATCCTTCAAGAACATTCTTCTCATACCCCTCAACATCAATATTTAAATAGTCAATTCTACTGATATTATTGTCTAGAAGAACTTGATCCAAGGTTACTTGCATTACTTTTTTTATTTCAGGTTTTTTGTTGACACTTTGAGTGGTATATTTTTTAAAACTTTCATCCACTGTATTCATTGTGCAATTTTCATAAAATATAAATGATTTTACCCATTTCTTATTATTTCCCACGGAATAATTAAAATTTTTATCGTTCTTTCTAAAAAAATTATAGAGTTGGATACATCTCTCTGAAATGTCGAAATTAATACCCACCCATCCTTTTTTGTACAGAGAATAGGTTAAGGAGTTAATTTTTGGTTGATTACAACCCACATCTACATAAATTCCCTTCCCTTTTTCACTAAAATAATTATTTATAAATAAATCCTCCCCAAATGTGTCAGAATATGATTTTAAGGGAATGAAGAATATATTTTGAAATATATTAAAAAGAAAAGTTCTTTTTACTCTTTTTCTAAATTTTTTAAAAAAAGCCATCTAACTTTGTGATTATTTTCATGTTTTATCATACTCAATTTTCATGGTAGCGGAGGAGGGACTTGAACCCCCGACACGCGGATTATGATTCCGCTGCTCTAACCACCTGAGCTACTCCGCCAAAATTGATATTATCTTGATTTAAACATTTAATAACATGTTGTAAATCTATTAAAAAAAAAGATTTAACCTACTTGAAAGAGATTTGATTTTAATTGGCTAGTTAATTGATTGTTGTTTGGATTAAGAAAATGAGAACTCGCGCCAAAATTTGGCGCGAGTAATCAACTTATTATTTAGCAGTTGCGGTAATTTTATAAATTTCACCTTCATCTACTGCTGCATAAAGAGCTCCGTCTGGTCCTAATCTTAGACCTCTGAATCTCTTTGTTAGACCTGTAGGCATGTGAAGAACACTTTTAATTGATTGACCATCTTTGGCTATATCAACTACGTCAATTCTCATACCAGAAGGAGTTCCACCGAAACCAATACCCATGATTCCAACAGCCATTCTACCTTCCCAGTATCCCCAGTTATTACCTTTTAAAAAGGCAGCAGAACCAGTACCTTGAGACAGACCGTTGTTGTTCCATGCTGGTGGCATTAGATCTTTAAAACGTGTGTCACTCATAGGCATGAATTGTGCACGCTTCGCTGGAAGCATGCCTTCTTTTTGGTTAGGCATATATCCACAATATTTATCTGGACAATCTCCACGACCGCCGACATTTGGACGAGGATCCCATCCGCCATTACCGCCATTTACTAATGCAGTAATTTCATCGTTTTGCCATGGACCATGTTCCGCGGTAAATGCTCTTCCATCACTTGGACGAAAGTCAATACCTTGAACATTTCTGTGACCGTAAGTGTACATACGTTTATCAAAACCTCTTGGAGGTTTATTAGCCGGATGTGCTTTACCATCAGTATCAATACGAAGTACGTTACCACCAAGTAACTTTGGTGATTGAGGAACTACACCTCTGTGACGATCGCCAGTTGTAGCCCAAAGATAACCATCAGGACCAAAACGTAGTCTGTTACCATTGTGAGCTCCTGGGCCACCAAATGGGTGGTTTGATTCAAAAGGCTTGTATTGTATATCTTTTACAATATCAACACGATTTGAAACACTTTTCATATCTTTACTAACTTCCATTCTCATAATGATGTTTCCATCACATTTTTCGAAATTAGTTTTACATCCACTTCCATGGTACTTATCAGAAGTTGAAGCAACATAAATCCTACGATTTTTGTTGAAATTAGGATCTACAGCAACACCCATCATGCCAGCTTGTCCAGAACAGAAAAGGTCATTGTTTGAACTTGCATAACCTTTTGCATCCTTCATTCCAGCTAAAGCATGTACAGCGCCAGAGCTTGTTTTTACGGATAAACCTTTACATTTTTCAGTGTAGAACATGTCACCGCCACTAGTAAATGCCATATCCCATGGATTTTCTAATCCATTCATAATAGACATTGCACTTATGTTCGGGGTGTTCATTGTATCAGCATTACTTGGTGATGCCATAAGAGCAGCAGTGGCAACAACAGCAGCTGATAAAAGTTTAGATTTTTTAATCATTTAAATAATCTCCCTTATATTATTATTATTATTAACTATTTTTGCGCGTTTAAGTACGCGGCTAGATTTGCGATTTCCGCATCAGACAAAGGTTGTGCCATCATAATCATAAGATCGGAATTGGGGCCTACTCTAGTACCGGCTCTGTAAGTATTGAGCCTATCTACGAGGTAAGGAATTTCCTTTCCCTTGAGCTTGGGATAACTTGCTAAACCCATGCCGGCAGGACCGTGGCAATTACCACAATTCTGGGCGTACCGGGCTTCGCCAGCTTTAATGTCACCACTCCATGAATTATTTGAAGCAAACAACATTAGGCTAGCTAACACAAGCATCAGACCTTTCATAATCTTCCTCCACAAAAGGCGCTTAAAATCATAAAATAATTTTAAACTTATCTAATTTGTATAAATGCAAAAACGCAAATGTAATCATAATATAGTGTTCTTGTATTATTGTTGCAACCAAATAAATCTTAATAAACTTATTGACAAAGTATATGTAAGAAGTAGAGAAAAATTATTAAACCTCGAGTCACCCAAATTTACTTGAGGTAATCCATCCTCCACCTATCATTTTTTTAAAATTATCATAAAAAACACAAGCCTGACCTGGTGCAACTCCAAATTCAGGTTCGTTTAACTTTACGACACCCTTTGTATTATTATTTTTATCGACCCTAATTTTTCCAGAAATAAGTCTTTTTCCTGATCGAATTTTAATAAAAGCATCAAATTGACCCTCTAAAATATTTTTTGTAAAGAAATTTAAATCTTTCAAATAAATAAAATATCTCATTAATCTGTTCTTAGGACCAACCACAATTTTGTTATTTTTTTTATCTATATCAACAACATACATTGGAGTACTATCTTTATTACCTTTAATTCCCCCAATTCCAATCCCTTTTCTTTGGCCAATCGTATAATCTATTATGCCATTATGTTTTCCAATGATTCGTCCGTCATAACTTTCAATATTTCCAGCTATAGACGAGTGAGATGTTTTGTTTTTTACAAAATCTCTATAATTCCCGTCTGGAATAAAACATATATCTTGGCTATCTGGCTTAAATGCATTTACCAATCCATAATTCTCTGCTAAGGCTCTGATATATGACTTTGAAAAACTTCCCAAAGGAAATCTTAGAAATTTAAGTTGTTTTTGAGTGGTTGCAAATAAAAAATAACTTTGATCTTTTAACTCATCATCTGCTTGGTAAAGATTTATATCTACACCATTTTCAATTCTTTTTACATAATGGCCAGTTGCCAAAATACTGCATTTTAAGGATCTTGTAAATTGGATTAGGTCGGTGAATTTAACTGTTTGATTACATAGTATGCAAGGTATTGGGGTTTGACCTTCAATATAACTATCAACAAATCTATCAATTACTGATTCCTTAAACTTTTCTTTGTAATCAATTATGTAATGCTTAATGCCTAACTTTTTTGCTACTTTTCTGGCATCAGCAATATCAATTCCTGAGCAACAAGTCTTTGGAGATTTTTTACTCGATGCTTCATAAAGTTTCATTGTAACACCAATCACCTCATAACCGATCTGTTTCAATAATGCAGCCGTGACAGAAGAATCAACTCCCCCTGACATAGCCACAACTACTTTTTCACCAATTTTAGGTAGATTATTATTTTTAATAAAAAGATCTTTGTTAATCTCTTTCATCAATCCAAGCCATTTGAATGGCCTCCAATATTTTTTCATTTGAGTTCTCAGGTTTATCATCAAAGTTCTCTAAACCTAAAACCCATGCGTGTAAATCTGTAAATCTAACATTCAAGTTGTCTTTTTCTGGAAATTTTTCTTCTAAAAGAATTGCAATTTCAAGTGAATCTGACCACTTAAGTTTCATTATTCAACACTCATATTTCTAGTTCCAGTTGGAATTTTAACCTTCATTCCTTCAAGCTTAGCATCAATTATTATTTGACACCCAAGTCTTGATGTATGAGTTAAACCAAAAGCTAGGTCAAGCATATCTTCCTCTTCTTCTGTTGGTTCTGGTAAAGATTCAAAGAAAACTTTATCAACAATAATGTGACATGTTGAACAAGCAAGAGATCCTTCGCATGCCCCCTCTAAATCTATCCCGTTACTGTGAGCTACTTCTAAAAGTGATAGTCCATTCTGTGCATCGACAGTTTTCTCACTTCCATCTGGTTGAATGAATATTATTTTTGTCATATGATTTAACTAATCTCTTTAATTTCTTTTCCAACTATACCTGAGAAGTTTTTCTCAATTCTTTTCTGAGCAAAATCTTCTGTTGATTTATTAAGCGTTTCAACATGCTTATTAATCAAATTGCAGTTATTAGAATGAAGTGCTTTTTTTAGCATATTAATATTATCATTGATATTATTAATATCATTTTTAGTACAAAGCAATTCAATGTCTTTTTTTGCAGATTCTATCTCATTAAGAAAACTTTTTGCTTTAATTTTAGCCTCAATTATCATTCTTTGGTCAATATCATTTTTTGCGTTAACTATGCTACTTTCAACGATACTTCTCATTTCAGATAAGTCTAAATTTTCATTTGTTTTTAATGAAATATCACTTTCAACACCAGTTTCTTCATCTTTTGCATTAACAAACAAAATTCCGTCGGCATCTAAGGAAAATATAACTTTTATTCTTGGTATTCCAGCAGGCTTTGGCAAAATATTTGATAAAATGAATTCACCTAATATCCTATTGTTACTAGATGTTTCCCGTTCGCCCTGTAAAACCTTAATTTTTAAGGCAGTTTGGCCATTCTCATGAGTTGTAAATGTTTGTTCTTTAATTGCGGGGATTGGACTATTTCTCGAAATTATTTTTTCCATTAAACCACCCATTGTTTCAATTCCAAGTGACAGTGGAGTTACATCTAATAAGATATTTTCAGATCCATTTAAAAGCTCATAACCTTGCAGTGCCGCACCTTTCGAGACAGCAAGGTCAGGGTTAATATCATTGAATATTTTTGTATCAAAATTTTTTTTAATTTTCTGAGATATTAATTTCATTCTTGAGGAACCACCGACCAAAATGAATCCATCAACATTTTCAATTTCAGTTTCCGCTTCATTTAATAGTGAAGCAGAAATATTTATTGTTTTGTCAATAAGATTTTCAACACTACTATTTAAATCATTAGTATTAATTATGATCTTTTCATTTGAAGTGTTTACTCTTATCTCCTCCTCTACTTGCTCTAAATCAGTTAATTTCTCTTTAATTATTTTAAATAGTTTTAAGTATTTAATCTTTTCTTCATCTGGAAATTTATCAAAATTTAAATTTAACTTTTCTTTCAATACGTTCTTTGCAAATAAATAATCGAAATCGTCTCCACCTAATTTGGGATCACCGCCTGTGGCGATAACTTTAAAAATTCCCTTTGAAAGTTTTAACAAAGAAACATCAAACGTTCCTCCACCTAAATCATAAACAAAATAAATACCTTTTTTTCTTTGTTCTAAGCCGTACGCGAAAGCTGCAGCTGTAGGTTCATTTATCAATCTTCTTACTCTAAAGCCAGCCATGAAAGCAGCCCTCATAATTCCGGATCTTGCCTTCTCGTCAAAATAGGCTGGAACTGTAATTACACAGTCGAAAACCTTTTTATTTAAAAATTTTTCGGACTGTTCCTTTAGATAAATAAAGAAATCTTTAGAAACATCTATCGATGAAACTTTATTTTTTTCATTATCCTCATATTTAATTTCATCAAAATCTCCGATAAAGTTTCTTTTAATAGAAAAAATCGATTTCAAAAAATTCTTTTTTTCTAAAGTCTCATTTCCAAAAAACTTATTTTTAGATTCATACAAAATCAATGTAGGTATTAATTTTTTACCAAAACTGTCAACAATATATTTAAACTGATTATCTATAAATATAGAGCAAACAGAATTTGTTGTGCCAAAATCAATGCCAAGGCAAATATTAGCATCACTCTGTTTAGTTGGTTCATCAATATTTATTAAATTCATGAGATATTTCTAAGGTTTTTTTTCATTTTTTCAAGATATGACAATTTTATATTAATCTTATTTGCTTCTTCATATTTTTTTTCTGCAAATGAACTTTTAAGATCATTCAATGAAACTAAAATAACTGAATTTAAATTTTTTAAAACTTTTTTTTTTGACTCTAAATTAGTTGCCTCAAGACATTCATTTTGAATGTCCATTATTTGTTCCAATATATCCGAATCATTGAAGGATCTGTTTTCCAATAGCACACCATAACCTTTGACTTTTAACAACAATTCAGCTCTGGCGTTATTATCACAAAGTTTTTGATATGCGTCGTTAATTAATGACGAGTGAGATGTTGAGAGTTTAATTTCTTGCTCGGAAAATGTTGAATATTTATCTGGATGAAATAACTTTTGCAACTTAAGGTATTTTTCTTCTAATTCTTCTAAGTTTAAGTCAAACTTTTCTTGAACTCCAAAAATTTTAAATTCATTTTCATGATTAGGTTTTTGTATTTTCTTACACTTATGACAAAAAAACTGATTATTTCCTACTAGACTTTTACAATTCCAACATGAAGTATTTGTATCCATTTTTAAAAGTTACACGTGAAAAGATTCTCCACATCCGCATCTTCCTTTTTCATTAGGATTTACAAATTTGAAACCAGACTCAAGAACACCTTCTTCATAGTCCATAGTAGTTCCAAGTAGAAATAAAGTAGCCTTTGGGTCCACGTAAATATTAATATCTTGGACAGCTATCAACTCGTCATTTTTATCTGCTACGTCAACGTATTCCATTTTATAAGAGAGTCCGGAACATCCTTTAGTTTCAATATTTAGTTTTATACCAAGGGGTTTCTTTTCTCTAGAAGACAATAATTTTTTGATATGGTTAACAGCATTGCTGGTAACAGTTATCATTTTTTATTTTTCTTCTTATAATCGTCTATTGCAGCTTTTATGGCGTCTTCCGCTAGAATTGAGCAATGTATCTTAACGGGTGGTAGAGCTAAATGATTTGCAATTTCAGTATTTTTTATTGAGTGCGCCTCATTCAAATCTTTGCCTTTAACCCATTCAGTTATTAAGGAACTGGATGCTATTGCAGAGCCGCATCCAAATGTTTTGAACTTTGCGTCTTCAATTACACCTTCTTTGTTAACTTTTATCTGAAGTTTCATTACATCACCACATGCTGGAGCACCAACTAGGCCTGTTCCAACTTCACTAGAATCCTTATCCATTGAACCAACATTTTTTGGGTTTTCGTAATGATCTAATAATTCTTTACTATATGCCATAAGATCTCCTTTCTTATAAGTTTAGTGGTGTGCCCACTTTATTTTACTTATGTCAACACCCTCTTGAGCCATTTCCCAAAGTGGACTTAACTCTCTGAGCCTTTTTACTTCATTAACAATAATCTTCGTTGCATATTTTACATCATTTTCTGTTGTAAATCTACCAAATCCTATTCTTAAACTTGTATGCGCAAGTTCTTCCTCAACTCCGAGTGCTTTTAATACGTAAGAAGGCTCTAAAGATGCTGATGTACACGCTGATCCAGATGAAACAGCTAAGTTCTTGATCCCCATCATTAAAGACTCTCCTTCAACGTAGGCAAAACTTAAATTAAGATTTCCAGGTACTCTATAATTCTCTGATCCATTCAAATAAACGTCAGGACACTCATTTCTTATTCCCTCTAGCATCATTTTTTTTAAGTTCGATAGCATATTGTGTTCTTGCTTCATTTCTTCTGAGTAAATTCTGCAAGCCTCACCAAGACCAACACAGAGTGCAGGAGAAAGTGTTCCTGATCTCATACCTCTTTCTTGGCCTCCACCACTTATCATTGATTGTATTCTTACTCTTGGTTTACGTCTGATATATAGAGCCCCTACTCCTTTGGGAGCATAGATTTTGTGGCCAGAAATACTCATTAGGTCGATTTTCATTTTTTCTACATCGAGTGGGATTTTACCTACAGCTTGCGCACAATCTGTGTGAAAGAAAACGTCGCGCTCTCTACATATTCTTCCGATTTCTTCAAGCGGTTGAATAACCCCTATCTCATTATGAACTCCCATAATTGAAACCATTAGTGTTTTTTCAGTAATTTCTTTTTTTAATAAATCTAAGTCAATTAAACCATCACTTGATACTGGTAAATAAGTGATATTAAATCCTTTTCCATCTAGATGTCTGCATGATTCTAATACACATTTGTGTTCGGTGACACATGTTATTATGTGATTTTTTTTATCTCCGTAAAAATCGGCAACACCCTTGATTGCCAAGTTATTAGATTCAGTGGCTCCGGATGTAAATATTATCTCTTTGGGATTGGCTCCAATTATCTTTGCTACATGCTCTCTTGCAACTTCGACGCCTTCTTCAGCTTCCCAACCATATGAATGGTTTCGAGAGTGAGGGTTACCATATATTTCTCCAAAATAAGGCATCATTTTATCCAAAACTCTTGGATCTACAGGGGTTGTAGCCTGGTAGTCAAAATAGATGTTTTTAATTTTTTCCATACTCAATTTCGCTAGTAGTTAATGTTTAATCTTCCACATATATTAGTTGTTATAAATATATGTATTGAACCTAACATGTTTTTCAAGCATAATCAAAGATTAACTTAGAATTATTCTAATTACCATTAAATTTAAGTTTAAAATTATTTTCCCTTACCCTGTTTACCTTTTTGTCTACGAAATTTAATATTGGAGTTTGGAACTTTATAATTTGCATCAACGATCTTTTTAAGTTCCTCAAACTTTTCAGTTATTGTGTGAATTTCTTTATATAAAGCGTTAATACTTTTCTTATTTGGATCGTCAATCTTTCCTTTAGAAATTCCATATGCATTGAACTCATCGGTTAAATTTTTAGATTCAATTTTCCTAGCCGGTATCCCTACATATGTAAAGTTTTCTGGAATATCTTTTAACACAACTGCATTTGCTCCAATTCTTGAGTTTTTTCCAATAGTCACCGGACCTAGAATCTGAGCCCCTGAACCAACTATAACATTATCACATATTGTTGGATGTCTTTTGGTATTTCTCTGAGAATCTGAGTTTAAGGAAGGGGTAAGTCCTCCAAGAGTTGTTTGTTGATAAATAGTTACGTTTTTTCCTACTTTTGAAGTTTCTCCTATTACCAAACCTGCTCCGTGATCAATAAAAAAACCAGAATCGATGATAGCTGCCGGGTGAATTTCAATTGAGGTTAAAATTCTAGCAATGTTACTTAAAAATCTTGCCAAAAATTTTAGTTTAATATGCCATAGGAAATTGCAAATCCTGTGTACTAAAGTTGCATGAAAACCCGAATAAGCAAAAATTATTTCAATGTAGCTTCTGGCAGCTGGATCTCTCTTTTTTGCGGCTCTGAGGTCTGAAACAATCAAGCTGAATAAATTTTTTGACATAAACTAACTTTTGTATTATACCAAGGTATTATTATTATATCCTACCATATCAGTCAACTTTAAATGCCGGAAATCTTGCTTAATGGTCCAATTGGAAGACTAGAGGCTAGGTACACCCATAATAATGTACCAAACTCACCATCTGTTCTTATTCTTCATGCTCATCCTGGCCACGGTGGAAATATGAATAATAATTTACCTCTTAAACTTCACAAGTTTTTTTCTGATATAGGATTTTCAAGTCTTAGATTCAATTTTAGAGGAGTAGGTAAATCTGATGGAGAACACGATGGCAGTGAAGGAGAACTTGCCGATTCAGCAATTGCTTTAGATTGGCTTCAGAATCAAAATCAAGAATCCAGTGAATACTGGGTTTGCGGAATTTCTTTTGGTGCTTGGGTTGGTATGCAACTCTTAATGAGGCGACCGGAGATACCAAAATTTATTTTAATTAGTCCTCCAGTAGGAAAGTATGATTTTAACTTTCTTGCTCCCTGCCCAGCATCAGGTTTGGTAGTTTCTGCAGAAAAGGACAGTCTTATTGATAATAATGACGTTGCTGATGTCGTTAAAAAATTAAACAAACAAAAATCAATAACAGTCAAGCATGAGCTAATAAAATTTGCTGATCATTTTTTTTCAAATGCTGAACAAAAAGTAATTGATAAAGTAAAGAAGTATATTGACTCTGATTAATAATATGAATATAGATTTCCAGATACTGAAGGTTTCTCACAACCTGTTGTGCTTGGAAATGTTGAAGGAAGATTCTTTAATGTTCTAACTGAAATAAAAGCGAATGCTATAGATTCGACAAAAAACGGATCTACATTATAATCTTCTGATGAATAAATATTTGACTCACCTAATAATGATTTCAAATCATTCATCAAAGTTTCATTCCTAACCCCACCTCCTGTAAAAATCCATTTATTTACTTCATAATTATTTTTTTTTGTTAAATTAGAAATTATAAAAGCAGAAAAAAAGGTAAGAGTTCTCAATATATCAAAATGATTTTCTTTTTGATCTCGAACAAAATCTTTAACCTTAAAAGAAAAGTTATCAAAAGAAGTAGGGTGATTTAGTTTCAAGAATTTTTTTTTTTTCCAATTATTTACTAAATCATTCAATAGTTCTCCTTTTGAAGATAATTTTCCATTCTTATCAAAATTACAATTCATATTTTTTTCACAATATTCATCAATTAATTTATTACCAGGCCCTATGTCCGATGCAAAAAATTTATTTTTACCAACCAGGTATGAAAAATTTGAAATACCTCCAATATTTACAACCATTATATTGTTTTTAGAATCACCAAATTGACATTGGTGATAAATTGGAACAAGTGGAGCACCCTGCCCCAAATTTTGAATATCATTTTTTCTAAAGTTTGCAATTACATCTATCATAAGTTTTTTTGATAAATAAATCGGATCACCTAACTGAATGGATATTCCATTTTCAGGCCTATGTAAAATTGTATTACCATGTAATCCAATTACATCTAGTGAGGATTTTTCTAGTGAATTTTTAGAAAGAAAAATTTTAGTTTTTTTTATTATTAAATCTGAAAAGCGTTTGTTTAAAGAAATAAATTCTTCAGAGTTTAATGCTTTTTCATAGTCTGAGTTATTCAATTTAATTATTAAATTTTTGATTTCATTCTTAAATTCTTCATTAAATTTATAATATTGATTAAAGATTATCTTTATATTTGAGATTCCATCCGTTTTGATAAATGAAAAGTCCAACCCATCTAATGATGTTCCACTCATGATGCCAAGAGAACAATATTCTTTTTTTTTTTTCATTATTAATATAACCTCTAAAATAAAAACATGATAAACGATTTTTACGATTCGGCAATAACTAGGGGATTTTGGCATCAATCTACAGATGACGAAAAAATTAGAGAACTATTGCAAAAAAAAACAACAGGTTATATCGGTTTTGACTGCACATCTGATAGTCTACATGTTGGATCATTACTTCCTATAATGTTATTAAGACTTTTTCAAAAATGTGGGCACAAACCAATAATATTAGTTGGTGGTGGAACTACACTTATTGGTGACCCTTCTGGTAAAGACGAAACAAGAAAAATTTTAAGTGATGACGATATAAAAAAAAATAAACAAGGATTAAACCAAATCTTTAAAAGATTCCTGTCCTTTGACAGGACAAAAGATAACTGTGCTGAGTTAATAGATAATTTAGAATGGTTAGAAAAATTAAATTTGATTCCATTTTTGAGAGATATTGGTAGTAAATTTTCAGTCAATAAAATGTTAGGATTAGAATCTATTAAGCAAAGATTAGCAAGAGAACAACATTTAAGTTTTTTGGAATTTAACTACTCAATCATGCAAGCATATGATTTTATGATTTTAAATGAAAAATATAATTGCCAAATACAGTTTGGAGGTTCTGATCAATGGGGAAATATAGTCTCAGGGATAGATCTTGTAAAAAAAATAAAAAATCTTCAATTATACGGACTCACCTCCCCTCTTGTTACCACCTCATCAGGAAATAAGATGGGAAAAACTGCTGAGGGTGCTGTTTGGTTGAGTGAAGAGAAATTTTCAGTTGGGAAATTCTGGCAATATTGGAGAAATACGTCGGACAAAGACGTAATTAAATTTTTAAAACTTTTTACTGAAATCAATATTAGTGAAATTAACAAATTTATTGATTATAAAGGTGAAGATTTAAATAAACTTAAAGTTTTACTTGCAAACGAAGTAACTGCATTATGCCATGGTATAGATAAAACCAAAATTGCAGAAGCTGAGGCCAAAAGTATTTTAAGTTCAAATTCAATTGACTCTAGTATTATAGAAACCTGCGAACAAAAGATTTTTTTAAAAAATGATTTATTGGAGAAAGGAGTTTCAATTAAACAAATATTGGTTGAATTAAATCTTTCTCAGTCTAACGCACAAGCAAAAAGATTAGTTGATCAGGGTGCAGTAAAAATTAACAAAAAATTAATTGCAGATAAGGAAATGCTTATATCAAAAGAAGATTTTTTAGAAAATCCAAAAAAGGAAAATAGTTTTTACCTGGTTGTTTTCGTCGGAAAAAAAAAATACGGTCTAGTTGAATTAATCACTTAGAAAATTTTTAATTATGTTCGGAACAAATACTGAGATGGGATTATAGAAAACCTCAAATTCCCCATCAATCTTCTCCACCCTGAAATTTGCTCCAATTAATCCGTCTTCTGGTGAACCTGCAGTTATTATGTCACCTACAATAGGAAATTTAGTTATTAAGGTGTTTATAGTATAAGCTGGGATGATTGAACCATTCATCATAAAATAATCATCTTTCATACCTATTACACTATCAAATTGAATGCCAAGTTCACTCCCTTTTAATAGACTATCGACTAATGTTAGTTTTTCGTCAGATAACTTATAACTACTATTAAAATCTTTAAAAATTATTCCTCCATCTTTTAATTTTTGTGTCAAACCTTCAAGTGAAAAAATACTGAAAAAGTTTGCAAAAAAAGGTGCATTATTAAAGACTATATCATTACCTGCAATCAAACCTTTATATTCATTTAAGTTATCTAATCTCTCACCTTCTACTTTTATGCTTCCTCTACTTATATTTAAATTAATATCGAAGATTTTTAATAATGTTGGAAGGTAATTAGATTCCATAACAAATTTCTTCTTGTTAGATTGATCTTGAATCAATATCTTATGGAAATCATTATCACCTGTTAAATTTATATCCATAAAATTAAATTTATCATCGAATTTTTCAACTTGAATCAAAGAGTTGGTAAAAGTTTTTCCGCTTATATTCAGATTATCTATATCTAATAGAAACTTAATATCTTTAAAATTAAATTTATTTTCCTCAAAAAAATCAATTTTATCTAATGTCATTTGTTTACCAGTAATTTGAATAATTTTTTCATTATTATTTTTGTATTTGAATTTAAAATTTTGCATTGGAGATTGGAACTTCAAAACATCAATTTCAACTATTTTGTTTTCTAAAAAAATAGAATTAACCTCAAAAGAGAATGTTTTTGTATTGATATCAAAAAATCCAGAATATGATTCATCATAAGGTCTAATCAGAAAGCGCAACTTACCATTACTAAAATCCAAATTTGGGCCTAAAAATTTTGCATTCAGACTCATTTCATCCAAGTCACCTATACCTTCAATCTTTAAAATTCCTTTATTGTTTTCATTAATTCTAAATTCAAGGTCAACAGTTCCGGTAAAGTCAAATTCTTGATTTGGAAACATAAAGTCTAAAACACCAGAATTTATTAAATATGTACCAGTTATTTCTTCTACTAATTTGCCTTCTTTTGTTAACTGTTTTCCAGAAAATTTGGCCCTTGATTTAAAAATTTCCCCTACTCCGTTATAAGTAACTGATGAATTATCTATATTAATATTTAATCCTAAATTGTTTAGATCGAATTCATTAAAAATTTTAGATAGACTTCCATTTTGTATTTCTACAATTGACTTATACTGAATTCTTTCAGCTGGCAAATCGATAAGGAGTGGGAATTTTAGATCTAATTCTACTTTTGCCTGTCCATTTATTTTTTTAAGTTTTCCATAACTTTTTTTATTTATTGGTGAATAATTCAAATAATTTACAACATCAGTGTTTTCAGCATTAATTTCTAAAACAACTTGTGCTTTTTCAGTTGCGGTATCTAAATCAAATAAATCCACATTACCATTTTCAATTAAGAGGTTTTTAGATTTTCCTGAAAATATTGAGAAATTAATTTTATCTTCAAAGATTTTTGCCTCACCATTTATTTGTTTAATAGATGGCATAGACTCCATGTATCTAATACTGGTATTATCGAATTTAAATTTCCCACTTAGATTGTTAAAACTGATTTTTTTTTTTTTATTAAAAATATTAAGACTCAGAAGAAAATTTGTTATATCTCCTTTAGAGTTTTCTTTCATCCATGAGTATACTGAGGGTTTTAAATTGTTAGGCCAAATATTGAGTAAATTTATTACTTTTAGTTTATCTATTTCAAAAAAAACTTTTGAATTTACCTTTTCAATTAAATCTAGTCTTAACACTGATTTAATTTTTGAATTCAAGTAAGAGTAAAACATTATAATATCAAGATTATTTTTATATTTTTCCCCAGAAATTTTAGTGTCAATAAAGTCTAGGTTTCTATAACCATTAAAAGTTAAATAACCTATAGAACCGTCAAGTTTAAAATTAAAAAACAACTCTTTAAGTTGAAAATCTTCATTTAAAGAAAGTTTCGAAGAACCACTTAAATTTAAATCTTCTAGAGTAAGAGAATCAAAATTATTCATTAATTTAAGAAAACTAAAGTTAAAATCTTGAACTTCTAGATCAACATTATATGCACCTTCTTGCTTAATATAATTGAATGATAGGAAGTTACTTTTATTATTTCTTTCAGCTATCGAAAAAAGTAATTCATTATTTTTAAGATTTAGATCTATTAAATAATTTTTTGTAATTTTATCGGAAAGTGTTAACTTTAATGAGCTATTTATAATTTGTATATTTCTGAATTTTTTCAAAAAATTTATGTAATAATTAAAATCTTCACTTTCTGATTCCGTCTTTTTAAAATTCAAATAATTTTGAGGTATCTCAAACTCTAGTTCACTGTCGAATACTTTTATTGATGTTTCAAATATTTGTTTATTAAGCGTAAGATCTAATCCAATCATAATGCTTGGAAAATATGATTTTTCAATAACAAGGTCTTCGATTAATAATTCAAAATTCTTGGTAACTTTATTAAAACTTAGAAAAACGTCACCTATCTCTTTAATTTCAAAATTTTTAATTAATTCACTTTTTCTATCAAAATAATTTAAAAGATTTAGCTTGACTGGTTTTAGTGAAATTATAAATATAAAACTAAACAATAACGTTAATAAAAATAAAAATACTAACGAAAATATTAATGATATTCTTACAATTCTTTTTGATTTCATGATATTAATGATTTCAATATAACTAAGATGTTAAAAAACTATATAAAAAATTGATTTAAAATGAAAATAGGTGAAAAATTAAATAATGTAAAACTTCTCTTAGAAGATGGTAACAATTTTTCGTCAGATGAATTTTTAGGTAAAAAACTCATAATTTACTTTTATCCTAAAGACGACACACCTGGATGTACAAAAGAAGCGATAGAATTTTCTGAATTAATAGAGGAATTTAAAAAAAATAATACCCAAATTATTGGTATTTCCAAAGATAGTTTAGAAAAGCACCAAAAATTTATTTCAAAACACAAACTAAAAGTCAAACTAGCATCTGATGAAGATCTAGAGATCTGTAAAAAATTCGGAGTTTGGGTTGAAAAATCAATGTATGGGAAAAAATACATGGGAATTGAGAGATCCACGTTCTTATTTGATCAAAACTTAATTTTAATTAAAGAATGGAAAAAAGTAAAAGTTAATAATCATGCACAAGAAGTTCTTGAATATATTGTTAGCTAAATTTTACTAACTGATTCTCTAAAAAAATATCTAATCTTCCGTCGAGCACTGAATTTACATCAGATATCTGCTTGTTTGTTCTATGATCCTTGACCATTGTATAGGGTTGCATTATGTATGAACGAATTTGATTCCCCCAGCCAATCTCGCCCCTTTCTAACCTACTTTTTTTATTTTCTTCTTCTTCTTTTATTAATTGTTTTTCATAAATCTTTGATTTTAACATATCCAAAGCTATTGATTTATTTCTATGTTGTGATCTACTACTTTGACACTGTACAATTATTTTTGAGGGCAAATGTGTAATTCTAATTGCACTATCTGTTTTATTAACATGCTGTCCACCAGCTCCAGATGCTCTGAAAGTATCAACTTTTAAATCCTTTTCATTTAATTCAATTTGAATGTTGTTGTTTACTTCTGGATAACAAAAAACTGATGCAAAACTAGTATGTCGTCTGGACTGAGAATCAAATGGTGAAATTCTGACTAGTCTGTGAACTCCATTTTCATACTTAAGCCATCCATAAGAATTTTCCCCAATAACTTTAAAAGTCACCGATTTGTAACCAGCCTCATCGCCAATATTTTGATCAACTAATTCGGTTTTATAACCTTTAGAGTCGCACCATCGACTATACATTCTTAAGAGCATCGCCACCCAATCTTGTGATTCAACTCCACCTGCACCTGAATGAATTTCAATTAATGAATTGTTTGAATCTGCCTTTCCAGACATTAATGTTTCTAAATACAAATCGCTTAAATTTTTTTCAATTTTAAGTAATTCCTTTTTTAAGTCATCAAATAATGATTTATCACCTTCTTTGTCAGATATTAATAATAATTCTAATGTATCTTCAAAGTTTTCTTTATTAGTATTTATTAGTTCAACAAATTTTACTAGGTAATTTTTTTTTTTCAGGTCTTGGTTCATCATCTCGTGATTATTCCAATTTTCCTGGTTTTGGATTCTTTCTTCTATTAAATTAATTTCTTTAAGAATTTGCTTCTTTTCAAACAAACCCCCTCAGGTTTCTTATTAAACCCTCTAGTTTTGTAATTAAATCTGATATTTCTAAACTCATCAATAAAATCCTTTTAAATCAAATGAATCTTCTTTATCACTTCCTTTGTTATTTGATTCGAAATTAAAGTTATTTTTAAATGCTTCAGTTATNTAATTATTATTACTTGGTTTNCCAGAATTCAAATCAATATTTATAAATTTTATATTTTCTGGNATAACAAATGGTTTTGGTCTNTNNTTANNATAAAGTTTTTTCATCAAATTATAAAAAATGGGTGCNGCAACTTTTGAACCTGTTTCGAATTTTCCTAATGATTTTGGNACATCATATCCAACAAAAACNCCCACAGTTATCTCTGAATTGTATCCTATAAACCANGCATCTTGATTATCATTAGTTGTACCTGTTTTTCCNGCAACCTGAAAATCAAATTTGTTGATATTTTTTGCCGTACCTCTTTCAATAACTCCCATTAGAAATGAGGTCATTTGATAAGCAGATTCTTGAGATAATATATTTTTACTAACATTTTTAATTTTAGGTGTTTTAACATTTTTCAAAAAGTCTGTGTCAATATCAGTACTATAATCAAGAGAACAATAAACGCATTTTCTTTTATCTCCTTTATATAAAAATTTACCTTCATTATTATATATTGCATCAATAATAATTGGAGAAACTTTTACACCTCCATTTGCCAAAGTGGCATAAGCAGCAGTGATTTTAATAAGTGAACTTTCTAAAGAACCTAAAGAACTTGAAATTAATGGTGGAAATTTTTCGTATATTCCTAAATTTTTTGANAGGTTAGCNANAGNATCAAGNCCTATTTGNTCTGACAACCTGACTGTCATGAGATTTCTTGATTTTTCTATACCCATTCTTAATGTACTAGAGCCATAAAACTTATCGCCATAGTTCGTTGGTCTCCAAATTCCATCTTTTGAGTAATCGTCAATTACAAATGGTGCGTCTAATATTTTACTTACAGGTGAATATCCATTCTCCAAAGCAGCAAGATATACTATTGGTTTAAAAGATGAACCTAATTGTCTTTTGGCTTGTGTTGATCTGTTAAAAGAAGAACTGGAGTCATAACCTCCTACCATCGCAAGAACTCTCCCCGTACTATTCTCTAAAACAATTAAACCACCGTTTACCTTTGGAATTTGACTGAGATTATATTGTTTACTTNTATCGTCAAANTCAAGAACTAANACATCAGCTATTTTAAACTTTTTTTTAATATTAAAGTTCTTTTCTTTAATTAGATTAAAGTGTTCGGNTGAAAGTTTTATTGTTTTATTTTTTAACAGTAAAACTTCNATGTAAGACTTTTTTATTTTTGTTANAACACCCANGTGTTTATCAAAGAGACCTTCAGGTTTTTTTANNGATCTAAGTTTCTTTAAAAAATCCTTTTTAACATTTAAATTTAATAAAGGTCCTTGCCAACCTTTTCTCNTAGAAAATTCATTTATTCCCATTTGAAATGATTCTTCAGCCTGTACTTGNACTTTTTCATCTAGACTNGTCATAATAGTCATTCCACCATCATAGAGAGCAGTTTCATCAAACATTGAAATNATTTCTCTTCTAACTTCCTCTTTAAAGAATGATGCTTTGTTGTTCAAAATTTTTTTCGACTTTGATAACTCCAAAGTTTTTGTGATAAACAATGAGTATTCATCAACTGTTATAAAGTTTTCATCAAGAAGTCGCTTTAATACCCAATTTCTTCTTTTTAAGGCCTTTATCTGATTTTTATATGGATTATAGGTTGATGGTGCCTTGGGTAATGCTGCGAGCATTGCCATTTCTTCAAGTTCTAAATCTGACAAAGATTTGTTGAAATAATTTAAAGAAGCAGATGTTATTCCATAGGAACCTCCTCCTAAATAGATTTCATTTAAATATAATTCCATTATTTGTTCTTTTTCCAAAACTTTTTCCATTCTTATGGCAAGAATGATCTCTTTTATCTTTCTACTATATGAAATTTCATTTGTTAGTAAAAAATTTTTTGCTACTTGTTGGGTTATTGTTGAAGCTCCTTCAAGCCTTTTATTAGTAAATATTTTTTTTAAATTTTTAATGAATGCTCTAAATATTCCTTTAGCGTCTATCCCAATATGGTTGTAAAAATTAATGTCNTCTGAAACTAGAAAACAATTNATTAGCTCTGTTGGAATTTCCTCATATCTAGCAAAAATTCTNTTTTCATTAGAATAGTCCTCAAGAAAATTTCCATTTGATGTATAAATTTTAGAGACCAATCTTGGCTGGTAATAAGAGAGCTTATCAAAATTAGGTAAATCTTTTCCAAATATATAAATCACAAAAATTAAAANTANAAAGCTGGAAATCACNCCTATCAAAAAAAGCATTAATGTATTTGTAATAATCTTNAACATTTGAAAATTTTATATATTATTTTTATCTTTCCAATCAAAATATTCAATTACTGCTTTTACAATTTTATCAGATAGTTTTTTTTGGTAATTTTTATCAATNAGNAATTTAGAGTCATGTTTATTAGAAAGATAACCCATTTCAACTAGAACTGAAGGTATATCTAATGATTTAAGAACTGCAAATCCTGCATATCTATGAGTTCTTTGCAAAAGATTCATCTCTTTCTTAAATGCCTTTATTAAAAAATTAACTAATAAACTTGACTGATTAAGAGTATCTCTTTTAGTCAGATCTAATAAGATTGAAGTTACCTCTGAGCTTTCACCTGACAAATCTACACCATCTATTAAATCTGATCTATTTTCTCTTCTTGCCAATGCAGCAGCTTCTTTATCTGATGCTCTCTCTGACAAAGTGTATAGAGATATGCCTCTTGCTCTAGAATTTCTATTAAAATCAGCATGTAAGGATATAAAAATATCTGCATTATTTTTTTTTGCAATTTTTGTCCTATTCCTCAATTTTAAGAATATATCTTTTTCTCTTGTAAGAATAACTTTAAAATTAGTTTTTTTATTGAATTTTTGTTTTAAAATTAGACCAACTTGTAGAGTAATATTTTTTTCAAGATTTTTGTATAAACCAACTGCACCAGAATCTTTTCCTCCATGTCCGGGGTCAATAATGATGATCCTTTTTTTATTGTCCTTTAATGAATAGTCTATAACAATTCTGGAGAAAGAATTTGTTTTCTTTTTCTTCAATAAATATATATTCGTATTAAAGATTTTTTTATTAAATATTAATACTAAATTATTTTTATTTTCTTCAAAAAAAATTGACTTAAGATTATCTCTCGTACTTATTTTTTTGTTTATTTTAATTTTTTTCTTGAAACTTATTTCAATCTTATCTTCGAAAGTTTTATGGTTAAAGGAAAGGTCCTTATTTAAATCTAAAACTATCCTCTTTTTTTCTTCATTTGATCCAAATCTTAAATTTACTAATTCATCAGAATATGCTTGATTACAATAGACAATTAAGAGAAGAATGAGTTTAAATAAGTTAATCAATTTAAAAAAATAGTTAATTATACTATAAAAGTAGTTAGTTATACTAAATATAGTGTTTTTTTTTCTAAAAAATCAACATCTTCGATTTTTTTTTTATTTTTTTAGTATATTATTAGGTTATTGATTACACATTATTATTATACAAGGATTTCAAATGAAGAAGAAAATGTTAATAGACGCAGCTCAAAGAGATATGATCAGAGTTGCCATGGTTCAGGAGAATAGTCTAATAGATTATGAGTCTGAAAAAGTTAAAAATGATAGAATTAAAGGGAATATTTACTTAGCAAAAATTGTCCGTGTCGAGCCATCACTACAAGCAGCTTTTGTAGATTACGGTGGTAATAAACATGGTTTTTTAGCATACAATGAAATTCATCCTGATTATTTTAAAATACCAACAGCTGATAAAAAAAAATTACTTCAACAGGAACTTGAAGCGTCAAATTCAATTCCAATTGAAGAAGATGAAGAGGAGGAGGAAGAATTTATAAGCAATCAGAATAATCAGGAGAACAAAACATTATCAGATCAAAATGGATTTTTATCAAAAGTTTTTGATTTCTTTAATTATAAACCTATAGATGAATTTCCTCATCAAAAAATTAAGAAAAAAAAAAGATTTAAACCAATACAAAAAAAATCTCAGGTTATTTTTCATAGAAAATATAGCATACAAGAGGTAATCAAAAGCAATCAAGTTATTCTTATTCAGGTTGTTAAAGAAGAGAGAGGAAATAAAGGAGCTGCAGTCACAACTAGATTATCATTAGCAGGTAAATATTGTGTTCTAATACCTAACACAAATAAAGGAGGCGGAGTATCAAGAAAAGTTGAAGATATAAAATCAAGAAAAAAACTAAAGGAAATGTTGAATAAACTAAATATAAAAAAAGGGATGGGAGTTATAATCAGAACGGCAGGCGAAATTATGGGTGTTAAGGAAATTAAAAGAGATTACAACTCTTTAATTAAATTGTGGACAGAAATTACCACAAAAACGATTAAATCTAATGCTCCCTGTTTGATTCATGAAGAGGATAATATTATAAAAAGATGCTTAAGAGATTATTACGATTTGTCTTATAGTGAAGTCTTAATAAATGAAAAATCAACCTTAAAAAAATCTAGAGACATTATTAAACAGTTTATGCCAAACTGCGTTAAATCAATTAAATTATACAACGATAAAAAACCTTTATTTTCAAATTTTGGTTTGGAAAAAAAAATAATTGATATTAACAACCCTACAGTGAATTTAAAATCAGGAGGATATCTAGTAATCAATCAAACAGAAGCATTAGTTTCTATTGATATAAATTCAGGAAAATATACCAAACAAAGAAATATTGAGGATACTGCTTTCAAAACTAATCTTGAAGCTGCAGAAGAAATCAGCAGGCAGCTTAAAATTAGAGACCTTGCCGGACTGATCGTCATTGATTTTATCGATATGTTGGACAGGGGGCATAATTTTAAAGTAGAAAAGAAATTAAAAGAGTGTGTCAAAGAAGATAGAGCCAGAGTACAAATAGGAAGAATTAGTAATTTTGGTTTATTAGAGTTATCCAGACAAAGACTCAAAGTAACTACAGACACAGTAATGTCATCCAGATGTCATATCTGTAACGGATATGGAAGCATTACATCAACAAATTTCTTATTTGAACAACTGATAAAAGTTTGTAACGAGTTTGCGTACAACCCGATTTACAAGAATCTTTTTCTTTTAGTAGGAAAAAATTTGTCTAATGTATTTTTTGATAAAATGAATGTTTCATCCACTCCATTCTCAAAAAAGGTTTCTGTTGTTTATTATCCAAATTTAAATGAAAATGAATTTTTGATTTGTTCAGCAACAGAAGTTCTATTTAAAAATTGTCACGAAAAAAACAACATAGATAATTTTTTAGATTATTTAAAAGTTTCAAAAACAAAATTTGAAAAAAAAGAAGATAATAATTTAGATAAAGAAAATATTTTAACAAAAAAAAGAGTAAGCTATAGAGCTAAGGCAAATGATTTAGATAATGAAAAATTAATAAAAATAAAAGCAAACGAGAAAATCAAAAGTAAAAAATTAGACAAAATTAATATTCTCCCCAAAAATGAAAGTAAAAAAGAGGAAAAAAGACAAGGCTGGTGGAATCAGTAATTTTTTCTTAACCACCTATATAAAAGCTCCATAGCCTCCGAAACTATTTCAGACTTTGATGAAAAGGAAAGTCTTACAGTTTTTTCACCATGGCTCTTGTCAAAATCCTTTCCTGGAGTTAATACAACTCCAGTATCATGCATCAACTTATCAACAAACTTGAATGAGTTCATACCAGTTTTTGAAATATCCAAATAATAATAAAAAGCTCCTTTAGGGACCTCAAAATCTATCACTGCAACTTCTTTAAGAATTTTATAGATAAAATTTCTTGTTTTATGGTATTCATCAACTAAAGTTTTCAAATCATCCTTGCATTCAAAAACTTTTAGTGCTGAATATTGAGCAATGTTACCTGAGGAAATAAAAAGATTTTGAGATAGTTTTAGAAAATTTTGTTTTAAAAACTCTGGAATTATAACCCATCCTAATCTCCACCCAGGCATACAAAAATACTTTGAAAAACTATTAACGACAATAGCATTCATTCCAATGTTTAAAATTGAACTAACATTTTTTTCATATTCAATTTTATGATAAATTTCATCAGATATTAATCTTATCTTTTTTTTTTCACAATAATCATAAATATATTTCAATTCATCGTTAGAAAAAGTCTGCCCATTTGGATTATTAGGATTAGATATTATAAGTCCATCAATTTTTTGATTTTCCATTGATTTTATATCAATTTTATTAATCATATTTAATTTTGGCTCTAGTTCCACGACTTCAATATCTAAGCATTTCAGAATGTTTCTGTAGGCAGGATAAACTGGATTAAAAATTCCAACTTTTGAACCAGCATCAAAAATGGATAAAAAAGTAAGCAAAAATGCACCCGATGAACCTGTGGTTATAAAAATCTGATCTTTATCGATCTTAAGGTTGTATTCAATATTATAATATTCTGAAATTTTTGATCTTAAACTCTCGATACCATTTGAGGGGGTATATCCTGGTAATTCTAATTTTGATAATCTAGAAGCTTCATCAAGAACTTTTCTTGGTGTTTTTGGTTGTGGTTCACCTAACTCTAGATGATAAATTTTTTTACCGTTCGCTTCTAACTTATTAGCATTGTATAATAAATCCATAACATAAAAAGAATCAATATTAGACCTTGATGATGGAAGATATATTCTGTTACTCATTGGGAATTTAAATTAAACTAATTTTTATGAGAATACTAATAACTTTTTTAATTCTGAGTTTTTTTTCCCCTGCATATGCTAACTCTATTAAAATTATAAGAGATGCCGAGGTAGAGAATTTTTTAAAAGAAATAAGTAATATTTTAACTGAGGATACTGAGCTAGAAAAAGATAATTTAACTTTCTTTGTTGATAATCAGAAATATATTAATGCTTTTGTAACACCGGATAGAAAGTTTTTTTTTACAACAGAATTATTATTAAAAAGTAAAAGTATTGATGATATTGCAGGTGTTATTTCACATGAAATAGGGCATGTTATGGGCGGCCACTTTCAAAAAAGGCAATTAGAAATGCAAAAGACTACTGCCATAAGCGTATTATCATCTATATTGGCTGTGGGTGCGATTGCAGGTGGAGCATATGAAGCGGGTTCAGCTTTATTGATGGGAAGTCAACAACTAAGTAATGCAAGGTTACTCTCATTTTCAAGAAATCAAGAATCTTTAGCTGATCAAACGGCAATAAGATTACTAAAAAAAAGTGGTTTTTCTTTGCAAGGATTAATCAATGTTTTTGAACAACTTCAAAGAAATGAAAAAATAAAGAAAATAAACCCATATTTCTTAACTCACCCACTTTCTGTTGAAAGAATAAAAAATATTAAACTAAATTCTGAGAAACAAATACTAAGAGAATATAGAGAACTAAATCATAAATTTAATTTGATTAAAGCAAAACTAAATGGGTTTTTTTTAAAAAA
>NZHH01000045.1:0-27737 GCA_002691245.1 Rickettsiales bacterium
TTATGCGTACCTCCTGTTAGGGTATAGTTGGACGCTAAGCCTCCGTTCGTACCATCAGCTATACTGACTCCAGTTAAATTACTGATCGTGTAACTGCCAGCGTTCGCTGAACTCGTCGATGCTGTACCTGATTTATTTAACGTTTCACTACCAATTAGATTGGCAAACGAGATACTTGATGCTATTGCATCTGTGTTTGCATCATAAGCCTTAGATCCTGCTGAGGTTAGTACTTTTTTAGTTATTGTATATGTCTGTGAACCTCCGGTAAGAGTATAATTTGCTGCTAGCCCTGCAGATCCACCAACTCCATTACCCAATGTTAACGAACCCGCCGATGTATCCGTTAGATTATATGTGCCTACATTTGCAGATGATGCAGTTCCAAAACCACCAGCCATAGAAAGTGTTTCGGAATTAACCGTATCGGTTATTCCTGTTATATCAGATGCTACTATATTCGTAGAACCATCATATTGCCTTGAGCCTGCTATATCAACTGATTTGCGATTAATAGTAAAACTATGCGTTCCACCTGTTAGTGTATAGTTTGATGCCAAAGCTCCACTCGAAGCGCTTGCACCAGCTTCATCACTAATCGTAATACCGGATAAATTTGAAATCGAGTAAGTACCTGCATTTGCACTAGACGTCGCTGCTGTATTGCCTTTGACCAAAGTCTCACCAGATATTTGGTTTGTAAGTGAAATATCTGAAGCGGCTACTGTCGTGGTTGCATTATAAACTCGAGAACTATTACTATTTAAGACTTTCTTGTTAATTGCTAATGTTGCGGAAGTAAAATTATAATTCGATGCGAGTCCACCGCTTGATACCGTTGCACCTGATTGATCTCCAATTGCTAGCGATCCAAGTGTAACTGCTTGAGTACTTGCTGAATAATTTTTACTGGATACAGACCCTTGCCCTGAAAGTGTGAGTGTTTCTGAGCCTACAAGACCACTAAATGTCTCACTGGTGTTAGAATCAGTTGCATTAGATGAGGCATTTGTTGATCCATCATATTGACGAGACAAAGCAACTGATACTACCGCTTTTGTAATGTTAACTTGATGAGTTCCACCTGTAAGGGTGTAATTAGCAGCCAAACCACCGTTCGAACCGTTAGAAACTGTTATACCAGATGCATTTGATTGTACTGCGACGTTATTGGCCACATTCTTTCTCGCACCAGTTGAAAGGCTAGTTGAGGTAGTTGTTTGGTTGCCGGTCACAACGGTTTCTGAGCCAATAAGCCCAGAAATTGTTGGTAATTCAGATGCGAGAACAACAGAACCTCCATCGTAGACCTTACTCCCACTAAGCCCTAGAACTTTTGGAGTTATTGAATAACCATGAGAGCCTGAAGGTAATGTAAGTGTATAGTTTGCAGCCAGACCGCCATTAGTACCATTAACTAACGATAATCCTGAACCATTACTGTTAATTGTTGATGCAACCCCAGCATCTTTGCTATCAGATGTTCCTGTGCCTGATGTTGTTAAAGTTTCTCGAGTCCCATTTGATAAAACAAGTTGACCAGAACTAAAACTACCAGAAGTATTAAAAATGTCAGAGCTACCTCCATTTGAAAACGTCCCTTGAGCCGTGTAAGAGGCAATAGTACTCCCGTCAACATCCGTTGTTCCGTCATATTGACGTGTTCCAGTTAAGCGCACTGGTCTTGGGGTTATATCAATAGTCATAGATGCACCGGAAAATGTATAATTTGATGCTGCACTCACCTGATCAGCCAATGCCCATGTGCCTGTGGCTACATTTTGGGTTCCTACATTTGCAGATGCAGAAATTCCATTTCCAGTCCAAAGTAAACTTTCTCCAACAACTCCAAGATTTATTTGTGCCTCTGTTGAGTTAGAGTGAACCACAGTATCTCCATCATACTGCTTGGTTCCTGAAATGGTTACAGGTTTTGGATTAATTGTTACAGTGTGAGTTCCTCCGTCTATTTTATAATTTGCTCCTAGTCCTCCATTTGTCCCATTTCCCAAGGCTAATGTTCCTTCACTAGCAATTGTTCTTGCACCAGCACCTGCTAAATTTAGAGTGCCTGAACCTGACACCGTTAAAGTTTCACTACCTATTACACCTCCAACTGATGATATAATGCTCGAATTAACCGTTTTGGTTCCATTATAATTTCGAGATCCAGTTAAGTTGACTGACTTTTTGGCTATATCAACTGTTAATAGATTGTTTAGTGCGATTGTATTAATGTTGTAAGATCCTGCGTCTGCTCCGCTAAGCGCTAATGTCCCCAAATTTCCTTGTGTTATAGTTACTCCATTAGCTACATTCTTCGAAGAAGCCGTGCCAGAACCTGTTATAGAGACAGAGGCACTTAAGTTACTAGGATCTACAAAAGAAAGTAAGGTTCCTGATACTGTTAGTGCCCCGTCGTATACCTTTGTACCAGTAATGTATGGAGTTGTAGCCGTGATATCTACAGTGTGTGTGCCGCCAGTAAGAGTATAGTTGCTTGCAGCCCCAGAATTATTACTTAGAGTGAACCCACTAATATCTGTAAATGACAAATTACTGCCTGGTGTTGACTGAGATGCGACTCCATTTCCTCCTAAAGTAAGAGTTTCCGACCCTACCAGATTACTCAATGTCATTGCTGAAGCAGCTATAGAATTTGTACTATTGTCTGCCCGAGCGCCATCCAAATCCAAGATTCTCTGTTGAATTACACCTCTTACATTACCGGTAATTACATAGTTACTTGATGCGGCTGTGCCATCTGCCAGTGTAAATCCAGACACATCATATGAACCGGCGTTAGACGCTGATCCAGAAGTAGTTCCTGTTCCAGTTAAGCTGAGCGTTTCTAGACCTACTCCTGTTCGCCCAACTAGATTACTTGGTGGACTAGACATTGTTTGGAATTCGAAAAAAACGTCATCAGTTGAGCTAAACGTCGCAGCCCCATCATACTGACGTTGAACCTGAACAGCTAGTGGTCTTTTTTGAATTTGAAAATCTGCAGATGAAAGATTGTAGTTTGCTGCTAGACCTCCGTTTGATCCATCAGCTAGTATAACATTACTTAATGAAACTGAAGTAAATCCAGATTCATCAGCCACCATAGTAGAAAATGTGTCGTTACTTCCACCAAATGTAAGTGTCTCACTTCCTATCAATCCACTTTGGACACTAAAGTCACCAGGATACATATTTGTTGTTGCATCGTAAAACCGCTGACCCCTGATAACTACATCTTTTGTGTTAATTCTTCCTGTAAGAGTTTGGGCTGAACCGCTTGTAGCTAGACCATGAACTGTTCCATGCCTAGAGTGGACTGGGTTGATTGTGTAAGCAGCATTAGCTGTTACCGTCAAACTTGTGCCTACATTGGTTTGTGAGTATGTAAATGTTGGTGAGCTAAGATTTAAATTTACATGTACCGGATCATTCAAACTATCCGAGCCAAAAGTTGCAGCTGATGTGGAGTTTGTTCCATCGTATGTTTTCCTAACTTGGTGCGTTCCACCTCCTACATTTCCAAATGTTTTTGTAATCGTTCCTGGATCATAAGCACTTAAAANGGCATTACCTGAACCTGAAATTGAGCCNCCCGAATAAGCGTACTGTACAAAATTAGCAGCNGGAANNTTNTTTACACTTACATCTGCATTTCGTGTTTGTCTTAATTTCCAATNACCATTTGGGGTGCTAATTGAAGAAATAGANCCTAGCTGCGGACTAATTACAGTTAAAGGATTTGACACAGCATTTGCTATTAGTGTNCCTGCACTAAACGATTGNGATGATGTCNCACTNTTTGTTACAGAAATCGTATTCGATGCNGTTAAAGTACCATTTAAAGTTATATTTCCTTGGTTNGCGTTATTNGACGCATTNANTGTAATGGTATTGGCACTCATATCACCACTTGGACTTATNGATTGTGAATAACTTGAGGAACCACTCANCATAGAGACTGTTATTGAACCAGTCCCAACANTTAAATCACCACTTCCTGATATAAACCTATTTCCTGAACCAGTGTTGCTTGCTGAACCGTGGTTTGCTTCTAAAATAAGGTCTCCATTTGCTGTTGTTATATTTTGATTAATATTAATTCTTCTTCCAGCTTGCATTGTTAAATCTCCACCTGAAGANCCACCAGCTGTTATGGCACTAGATATCGTGATATCACGGTTTGCTTGAAGTACAACGTTTGTTCCGGCAGTTAGAGCGTTGGAAATAGTTGACGAATTTATATAGTAAGTAGAATTACTTCCGTTACCAAAACTGGAAACATCTGATATTGTTCTAGTGCCAGAGGAATTAACGATTATAAACCTAGGATCAAGAAGCAAAGTTCCACCGTTAAGAACCACACCTTCAATGTTGGCTCTTTTAAGGTAATCTTTCGATGAAATCTCTACAAAGCCTCCACCTTTGTCAAAAATCGTTGGGGGAGGAGGATCCACCTCAGATTTAATTTGGTTTTGACTTAGCTGAACAATTTGCTTCGGAGGAGGGTCAACAATTGATTCAACGAGTAGAGATTTATATTTTATCGTCTCATGTGGAGGGTCTAAAGACGAATTCAAGATATTTCCAACACCATTGTCTACTTTCAAGGCTGTGGTTTCTGCACCTTTTGCATTGATTTTCCCATTAAAATCAGTCATTTGGTCTGACCACACTACAGTCGTACCACCTTGACCTTCCTTACTAGAAACATCAATATTTGTATCCGCTGTGACGACAGTTTGCTTGGCATTTTGGATTAATGGTTGGTCGCCAAAGCGGGTTACAAATCCTTGTTTATTTTTATTATCCGTATTGGTTAATTTTTTACCTCCAAGATACTCGCCACCTATTCTTACTTTTCCTCCCATTTTATTTCCGGTTGCGGATATCTCTGATTTAGAAATTTGAACGCTATTTCCAGTTAAATCAATTTTTCCTCCTTTTCCTGCGCTAGAATTAGCTTTAAATAATCCTGATGAGGTGTTAGTAGTTTTTGCTAAAGATCTTATCTCACCAGCCTTATTTGGCGCCGAAACATCAACAACAACTTTTGGCGTTGAATTTATGCTTTTCTCAGACATAAAAATAACTGAACCACCTTTATCTATANTTCCTTGCGCTAAAANTGATCCATTTAGTTTTATAGAGTCTTTTGANATTATGTTGACCTTTCCNCCAGATCGACCTTTNGCAAAAATCTTCCCAGAATGGGATACTGAACGACCCCTTACANTAACTGTACCTGAAGGGCTGTGTGATTTGTGNCCTGAAACGTCAATNTTNCCTGCNATTTTNATATTATCCTCAATNGGACTACCTATTACTACTTTTCCACTCTTTTCATTTACACTTCGAGCCACAATCATTCCTGACGATCCAATATTTACTGAAGCCCTAGATAAATNTTTAGCNGTTGCAGCNGACAATTTAATGATTCCTCCATTAGCCTCTAGCTTTCCTGAGTTTGAAATAATGCTCTTTAAGGTTTTTCCATTGATATCCTTGACAACGCTGAGTTTGTTTGAGGGTACTGTAACACTCATAAGACCATCTCCAACAAAATCTAATGTAATTTTCTCTCCTGCTCCCAAAGCTATCTTTCCTAGCTTAGCACTTACTACACCTGAATTAGAGATTTGTCCTCCTAAAAGGGCTGCGCTACCGCCACTCCCAATTATAATTTTACCCTTATTGTTGACACTTTTTGATGAACCGTTGCCAGTAAATTTGAATTTATTATTTAGGAAATCTTCATTTTTAATATCTAGCGTTGATGCTGTAAAAGATCCAGTNTTAACAACACCTTCTTTGGTAATCATAACTCCATTTGGATTTATAATTAAAACTTTTCCATTTGAGTTTAGTTGACCTGCAATGGTTGACGGAGTAGAGCCAGTAACTCTATTTAATGAAGACGAGCTCGAAGATGGCATGTTGAAGTCAACTCGGCCATTTTTATGGATAGAAAATCCATTCCAGTTGATAATAGATTTATTTGAAGATTGATCAATAACCATGTGGTCCTGCGTGGGCCCTGAAATTTTTACATTTCCTGACTGAACCTCTGCACCCACAGGCATGTCATTCGCTAAACTATAGGGAGAAATAGTGAAATTTAAGACCAATCCAAAGAATAGTCCTTTTAAAACCCCCGTGTTTTTAATTTTTCCTTTAACTGCTATGACAATTTCCTCCAAAGTCATATTTATTTGCAATTTCTCTAATCCTAAAAAGTCATTGCTAAATTAACCAATAAATGCTGTTTGTTTAACCTCACATCTGAGATATCCTCTAAAACACCAGTCGCCCAGTTTTTTGAGATCTCAACTTTTGCACTAATGTTTTTGTTAAAAAAGTACTCATCAATACTATCAACTCTAACTCCTAAACCAATTGATTTTGCTGCTGTTGCCCTGTTCTCCACCGCTGTTGGAGTTAGCACGTAAGCAACTCCGGCGGCTCCATAAACGTAAGGAGAAATATTCAGCTTATTACTTAGATTGTAGTTTTTGTTTAATTGCCCCCTGAAATACCAACTTTCGTCACCGGAAATTGCTCCAGAGGTGAAGCCACTAAGTTTGTCGGGACCTGTTATTCCAGATTGTTCAGAATTCAATAGATCATCAAATGCAAGCTGACCTCCAAGATTTGTTTTAAACTGAAAATCATCAGCNAGTGCNACTGAATANGTCGTATCTANNTTAAAATGTGNAAAATTACTTTTTCCACTTGCCCTTGAAAGAGGAGTTCCCTCGCCNANATCACCCANTGAACGCGCTGCTATGTCAACNCCNTTTGACNCTTCAAAATCGATTCCNAGACAACCTNCTTTACATCGATTAATGCTTGNTCCNAATCTTAAAGCGGTAACTCTATCGTGACTTAAATCCTNATCCTCTCCACCAACATTAGTTTGTTGAATTTCATCTGTCCAACTTACGGTTCCCCTAAAAAATATTGCTTTATCTCTTTTGTATACCAATGGGTATGACAATGTAGCCGTTCCTGACTTCATATTAGCCTCTAAACCTAAATCTCTTGCATCTCCACCAGGCCTTGTCATGCTCTCCATATAAGACAAACCTGCAGTCAGCCCATCATTTCCAACCGGAACAGATAAAGCTAGTCCGCCTGCTCTGATTGGAACGTCACCTCCCGTACCCTTCATTCCTTTAATCGTCGGTCTTGCTAGACCAAAAAGTGAAATTGTTTCACCAAGCCCTATTGGAGAATTTATAACTGCTCGTATCTGTCCCTGTTGCCTGCCTAGCTCCTCGCTTTGACTATTATCAAACGTAACTCCCCCATTAATCAACCTATGTTTGCTTTCAATTGCTAAAATTGTTCCTCCCTCGTTTTTTCCAGCTTGTAATGTGCTAGTTAGCGTTAAGCCAGCTGTATTTCCTGCCAGCAAAAGTTGCCGTTCTATTTTAGAAAATTTAAGAGATTTTTGATTTATTAGGGGTTTCAAATATGAGTATATCCTTCTTAACTGTAAGGTCGGCACTTTTGAAAGATCCAGTTGTTCTATGAAGCCATCTATTACTTTGATAAAAACGGTTGCTTGTTCTGGTTCAAGCTCTTGCGTAGGTAGAACTACCCTAACAAGTGGAAATCCTCTATCATTATAATCTTTTTCAATTTCCAGAGCCAATTCATATAAATCTGATACACTTTGTTCCTTTCCTATTATTTTCTTTTGATATTTATCAATAGATATGATTTTTTGTAATTCTTGTGGTGCTAGAATAATTAATGTCTCGGGAGTTATTTTTATTCCTGTATCTTCTTGCTGTTGGATATTTATTTGAGGAATTTCTGGAATTATTTCCTGCTGTCTTTTCATGTCATAGTAGTTTGTAGCAGGGGATTTTTGAAACATTTTTGGTAATGCCTGACTAGGCGTTCGTGGTGTTGCTGCCTCTAAATTAGACACAAAGTATAGGCTCACAACAAACGTGAGAAAAAAATGAAAAATCATGCCCTCAATATTGAAATATCGAAAGAAATGATTTTGTAATATGTTGACAAAANGNCCCATCAATCACAAGTCTAATTTAATTTTCCAAGCCTGTGGATAATGGCATAAATAACNTGGTTTTACAANGTTTTTTTTTGAANCGTNAGTTACTTATCCACAANACTGATTTTATAATTGTAAATTTCTGTTCTACTCTTCAGTTGAAGAATCTCCTGANGCTCCATCACCTCCANNTGANGANCCTGCACTAGAGTTGGCTCCTGAAGATCCTCCACNTGATGAACCTCCGCTAACTGGCCCGCTTGCTCNCGGACTAGCACCNGGAGTTGATGACATTGCTACCACTTTTGGAATAGCTTGAGTTGCNCCNGTAATAACTTTTTTTCCTGATTTCGACANTTCTGCTATTTTATTTTCAATATTCCTNAAAGCTTTAAATTTTGCTTTCAATTCAAATAAAAACTCATGCGTTTCACCCAGTAGTGTATAGTTNGNCGCATCTTTACCNACTAGTNTTAANCCATCNGTACCAATTTTATTTANGCCTTCACTAGTCACNNTAACNTTGGTGCTTCCNNNAAGCTTAACATCATCTTCTTTAAATTGATTTCCNATCCTTAATTGACCTGAAGAGAGTTTAATATTTCTATTAATTCTGTTAATTTTTCTTGACCCACTNAGTTTAATTGGTTTTTTTGTAACGGTNACNCTATGTTGGCCNCCTGTTAAAGTATAGTTACTTNCCACNCCTCCATTAGANCCATCAGCNAGNGANAGGCTNGCTGTTGAAGCTAAACTNGAATTTGATTGAGTGTTTGCTGAAGACAATGAACCGGTTCCAGAAAGAATAAGCGTTTCTTTATCAACAAAGTTTCCTACCGTTAAATCTGTAGAATNTACAATAGTTGTACCATCATAATTTCGTGTTCCTGTCAAACTTATAGGTTTTGGTNAAATCTGAGCATTATTAATTGTTTTTGNTGTTGAANTCGCAGCAAGTCCATAAACATTTCCATGTNTACTATGNCTTGCTGANGTTATAGTATAGGCTGAATNTGCTCTAACTACATTTGAATTACCTGAATCTTTTGNACCGTAAGTGTANGTTTTATTACTCAATGCGACGTTTACATTACTTGAAAGNCCATTTGCAGAGGTTANCGTTACNTTTCCAAANGTAGAAGAAGAAGTTGAAGTTGTTCCATCATAAACTTTNGTGACTTTTTGATTAGTACCAGTNATNTTGCTATACGTCTTTGTTAGCACTCCTGGATNATAACCTGTTAATATCCCATCCCCNGAACCACTTATTGNNTTACCATTAGAATAATNGTATTGAATGAAATCTGCTGATGGTANGTTACTAAAGNCGTTATCCGATGAAGAATTAAANCTTGTTACTCTCCAATTACTATTATCATTCTGCGTATTAATTGANGGNATTGCGCCTATCTCATAACCAGAAAGACTTATCGTCGTTCCGCTATTATTTGCTGCTGTCAANTTAGTACCNGTNATNGTNCCNATAGNTGNNTCACCNGCTNCATTTATCGCTCCAGCAGTAATCGTACCTAATGAAATNTTACCCGGCTGGTCATTCGTTAGACCGGCGCCACCATCTATTATAGCCGTTACAGTTCCACTTCCAGCGTTAATTGTGGCATTGTTACTTATATCTGCTGTTCCACTACCTCTCTGTGAGTCTACAACTCCATACGATGTAGATGTATTAGCACGAAGAGTAAGATCTCCATTAGCTGTTGTTATNTTCGAATTTATAGTAATATCACGNCCAGCCAGAAGTGATAAATCTCCNCCTGAACTCCCACTGACGNTAATTGCATTCGAAACTNTNATATCCTGATTAGCTCTTAAATAAACATCGGTNCCTGCTTGCAATAAATCCTGNATGGTTCCACTCCCAATCGCATTTGAANTAGTTGAATCNGTTGAAAATGAATTNACTGTTTCAATGCCAGCAGTTCCAGTAGCTCCTGNAAATGATCCGGTNGTGAATTCATTATTATTATGATAAGCGACACCACTTAAATTAGTAGTCCAACCTTGGCCTGGACCTTGCCATCCAAAATCAATTCTATCACCACCTGTTCTTTCACCGAAATAAATTAAAAGTGGATAATAAGTATCAGCTTGTAATGTAACATTGCTACTGTAGCGTATTCTCATTCCATGAGCCCCTCTATTATCAACCAACCTATTAGANGTATTTCTTACACTNATAAAATCTGACCAAGAATCAACATTGTTGNAACCTTGTGTAAATAACCACGCCCAACTTGAATCATCACTGNAGGTATAAAATCTGTGTGTGCCTGTTTGGTTAGGTTTAAAAAAACCTCTCCATTCTGCNGAGTATCTCTCAGCAAAGTTTCTACCTGGTGTTATGTAATCAATTTTACTAAAATCNCTGCTAAATCTGTTTCTCACTGATGACCTAGAATCTTGGGTTCTACCACCAACAGTTCCAAAATAACTAAAGCTATCGTTAAAATAGTTATAATATACTTGNGCTCTTAATCCATTATCCAAAGAACCTCCNGANGAACCACTAGCATCNACNGTNATATTCTTAGGATCTAANAGTAAAGTACCANAATCNACACTTATANNGTCTAAATTAACTGTTCTCAAAAGATTTTTTGATGANATTTCAATAAAACCGCCTTTTTCTTTATTGTTTGAGGCCTCAGTAATCCANNNGTTATCNGCACTTAAATAACCATTNGCATCAATTGAACCCATAAAGTCAGTGGTTTCGTCTGACCAAACAACNGCAGTCCCACCTTGACCTAAGNCACTNGAGATATTTATGTTAACGTCNTANTCNACAATTGTCTTTTGAGCATTAATAACTTCATTTTGNTTATCAAAACGATTTATAAATCCATCATATTCTTTCTGACTAACNGNAGATAACTGTTGACCACCNAAATATTCACCGCCAATTCTTACTTTCCCNCCTTGAGATGATCCTTTGGCTGAAATATCCGCTGCAGACANCCCTACATTCTGACCAGCAAAGTCAAGATTGCCTCCTTGACCTGAACCCCCATCTGCTTTAAACGTGCCAGCAACAAGATTGTGACTGTCTGCATGCAATTTTATAGATCCACCATTAATAGAACCAGACATATTAGCATTTGTTTGTGTTGTGGATAACAATACATCCTCTGAAACGACNATTAANTTGCCACCATTTTCNTGTAATCCCTTAGCAACTATAGAACTNTNAAGAACAAGCATNTTTTTTGCATTGGCAGAAATTTTACCACCATTTGAGCCGCTAGCATTGGTTTCACCTCCNTAATANACATTAGTACCAGTAATNGTNAGNGCNCCAGATGGTGTCGATGGGTTTATNCTNGATATATCAATATTTCCTTCAATATTAACAAAATTGTTATCATCTCCACCAATAACCACATTACCTGTTNGATGATCTANACTTGCTGTTGATATAATGCCTGATGAACCNACATTTACTGCTCCAAGCATTAAGTTTTCTGCTGTTTTTGCGGATAATTGAATATATCCACCTTCAGCAATTAATGAACCATTATTGGNAACTAAACTCTCTAATGTNTNTCCATTTATATCTGTGATGNTTGAAAGTTCCCTTGTCGGCACTNTTACTTTCATTAAACCATTACCTGAAAAATCTAAAGTTATTTGTTCTCCAGCTCCNATAAAGATTTTTCCATATTTTGCNACTATTATTCCCTNGTTTGAAGCATAATTACCTANTAGTGCNGCATGCCCANAGGTATNNACNTCAACNTTCCCATGATTCTCTACTCCTTTAGATGTTTTGTTCTTGTAAAANTTATGTCTACCTTCTAAAAANTCACCNGTTTTAATATCTAAACTTGATGCAGTGAATGAATTACTTCTAACAGCACCTGANTTGGTCAAAAANACACCATTTGGGTTNACAAGAATTACATTTCCATTCGAATTAATCTGCCCAGCTATGTTTGAGGGTGTTGTTCCTAACACCCTGTTCAGTGATGAAGAACTTGATGATGGCATATTAAAGTCCACAACTCCTTTGGAATGAACTGAAAACGAATCCCAATGGATGACAGAATTATGACTTCTTTGGTTTATGACCATATGATTTGGATTTATTGAGGCTATTTCAACACTTCCGTTTTGGACGGAACCAGCAGTTGGCATGTCTGCAGCTATTGCAGAAATACCTGGGCTTAATGACACAACACTGCATAAAGTTCCAACTATAAAGGAATTAAATTTGTTTTTCTTTAGAATCATTTCCTCTAGTCTTTCTAAAAGGTAAAATCATTTTTATCTTCATCCTAATTCAACGACAAAACAACTCTTTTTTTTATTTTTTTAGAAGGCCATATTTAGCATTAACATTAAGTGATGTTTGTTCAATCTTACATCTGAGAGAATCTCAATTTTATCGGTAGCAATTGTTTTTGAATATTCTATTTTTGCAGTTATATTTTTATCAAAATTAAAATTATCATTAAAGTTATTTAGTTGAAGGCCAACACCAGCCGATTTTGCGGCTGTTTCCTTGTTTTCCACAGCAGTTGGCCTATTTAGATAAGCAACTCCCATTGCAGAGTAAATGTAAGGGGTGATTGAAAAATTATTAGATAGTGAAAAATTTCTGTTCATCTCACCTCTGATATACCAAATTTTNTCTCCTGAAATAGCTCCAGAGGTTAAAGCNCTTANNCTATCCATTCCAATNACTGTNGACTGCTCAGAATTTAACAAAGCGTCATCNGTGTATTGTCCCCCAAAACCTATCTTCATCAANTAACTAGAAANTACGTAAAATGAGTAGNATGAATTAACTCTAAAATGATGATATTGAGATGTTCCTGATGTCCTAGATAATGGAATATCAACTGCCTCACTGGCTGATCTTGATGCAATATCAAGTCCCCGAGATAGTTCAGAATCAAAGTAAATACAACCGCTAGGACAACCATAATAGCTTAGACCAATTCTTAAGCTTGTAAGTCTATCGTGAGANAAGACTTGATCAACACCTGCTGCGTTAGTTTGTTGAAGTTCATCAACCCAANTNATATTNCCTCTTAATATCCAGGAAGAATCTGTNCGTAGAAGCAGTGGANAAGTTATGCCAAGTGAACCTGACTTCATGTTTGANTCAATCCCTAATGATGCAATATCACCGCCTGGCCGNGTCATACTCTCTGAGTATGAAAGGTTNGTNTTAAGACCATTATCACCCAAAGGATATGAAAAAGATAACCCACCACCTCTAATTGTTACTGAGTTTCCTGTACCTTTCATTCCTTTGATTGTAGGCCTCGCTAANCCGAACATTGTAAGCCCCTCGCCAANTCCAAAAGGTGAGTTAATAGTTGTTTGTAAAATTCCTAACTGCCTNCCTAATTCTTCACTTTGAGTATTATTNAAATTAATGCTACCTGANATCAATTTATGTTTAGCTTCAACAACTAAAATAGTTGCTCCTTCAACTGAGCCCTGAGCGAANGCNGTGTTAATNTCTAACCCTGCNACTTGACTGGCTAATAACAGTTTTTTCTCTAACAATGAGTTTTTTAAATTTTTCTTNTCCTTTAATTCCCTTAGNTACCTGAATATAGCTTTTCNCTGAACTTTAGGGACCTTTTCAAGATTAATNTTTTCTATAAAACCATCAATAACTTTAAAAAAAACAGTTGCACCATCAGGTTTTAACTCTTGCTTGGGTAAAATAACTCTAACTAATGGAAAATCTTTGGTTTGATAATCTTTGGTCATCCTATTTGCTAAAAAGTTTAATTCATCTATACTTATTGATTTTCCAACTAATTGATTTTTGTAGGTTTCAAAGTTTATTACATTTTGTAATTCCTTTGAGGCAATAATTACGAGCGATTCGACCATGACATAAATTTTCTCTTGTAGTGCTTTCCTTTTTTTAATGTTTTCTAAACCATTTAGGAGATCTCGGTCTTCACGCCTTTGAATTTTTTCTTTTTCAATATCTTCGAAAACCTTTGGTACAGTCTGACTTGGCAATGTGGTAGCAGCGATCAGATTTTTAGAAAAAAAAAAAAACAAAAAAAAAACTTTTAAAATATCTAGTTTCATTTCCATCAACAACAAAATTAATACTGTTAATAATATGATAAAAGCTATATTTTTACTAGCTTTTTATGATAGGGAAATATTATTTATCCACAGGCTGTGGAAAGTTTTAGTTATTATATCCACTTTCCCCGTGTAAAGAAGTATCAAGTCCCTCCAATTCTTCATCCTCAGTTACCCTAAGATCCAAGAACAAAGAGATAATTTTCAAAATTAGAAAAGTCACCACAATCGTCCAGAGAGCGGTTACAAAAACTCCGTAGGATTGAATTTTTAGGTGATCTATAATTGTTTTACCTTCATCAAAGCCTACACCCCCAAATTGACTTTGCATAAGTAAGGAACACAAAATTGTACCAATTATCCCTCCCACACCATGGACAGCAAAAACATCAAGACTATCATCGATCCTTAATTTGATTCTGATAATATCAACGGCAATGTAGCACAAAATGCCGCCTGAAAGCCCTAATATCAGGCCCCCTTGTACTCCAACAAATCCAGAAGCAGGAGTTATTGTTGCTAGTCCTGCAACCATACCTGTTGCCATACCCACCAGAGAAGGTTTACCAAATCTAAACCATTCAATTAATATCCACGAAAAAGCTCCCACAGACGCAGCTATGTGTGTTACTAAAATTGCCTTCGAGGCAGTTAAATCAGCTGCTAGTGCAGAACCTCCATTAAATCCAAACCATCCAACCCACAACATTGAAGCGCCTATCATTGTTAATACTGGGCTATGAGGTGGAGAAATTGTATTTTTTAAAAAGTTTTTCCTTTTACCTAGCACTAAAGCAATAACTAGAGCAGCTAACCCTGCTGTGGTATGAACAACTAAGCCACCCGCAAAATCTTTTATACCCATCTGTGCCAGAAAACCACCGCCCCAAACCCAATATGCTACAGGACAATATACTGTTATCAGCCATATTGACGAAAAAATTAAAATCACCGAAAATTTAATCCTTTCCACATATGCACCTATCACTAGAGCTGGAGTTATTATACAAAATGTCATCTGAAACATTGCAAACAAATCCTCAGGAATAGTGCCAACTAATGATTCGGAGGATAAATTTAGGAACATTTTTTCAAGATTACCAAAAATTCCTGAATCACCTTGTGAAAATGCCAAAGAATACCCAACAACTACCCAAACAATCGACACTAAAGATGCAATGCCAAAATGTTGACATAATACAGAAACTACGTTTTTTGATTGAACTAAACCGGCGTAGAATAACGCTAACCCAGGTAGAGTCATAAATAAAACAAGGCTGGTGGAAGTTAAGATCCAGGCTGTATCCCCACTATTTTGAGATGCAATGGCGGTGTCAGCAATAAAAAATGAAATTAGAATAAAAAGTTTTGTCAGCGCAACCCCCCCTAATTTAAGTAACACAAGTGAATAATCTAACATAAAAATTAAAATTAATATATAAAATTCACTCTGTTTTTAATGATGCCCAAATAATACTCGTTTGGCTATCAACAAGTTTATTTAGTTTTGATATACTTGTTAAATTTCTTATAATACTAACATTAAATAAAAATGACTAAATCTCATAACGAAACTATTTTTGCGCTTTCTACAACATATGGAAGCTCAGCCGTCGCTATTTTTAGAATTTCAGGACCAAAATCCTCAGAAATTGCAAAAAAATATTGCAGAATCAAAAAATTACGTGACAGGTTTGTTCACTATACGAATATATATGATCATAAAAAGCAAATCATTGATAGAGGTTGTATTATTTTCTTCAAATCTCCTAGATCATATACTGGAGAAGATTTGCTAGAGCTTCATGTACATGGTAGCATTGCAATAATAAGAAAAATTTCGGATTTTCTATCAAAACTTCCAGATTTAAGGCTTGCTAATCCAGGCGAATTCTCAAAAAGAGCACTCCTGAATAATAAAGGTAATGCATTATATTTTGAAGGAATTAACAATCTTATTTATTCTGAAACAGAAAACCAAAGATTAGCCGCGAACAAACAAATATTTGGGAATTCTTCTAATAAATTAAGTATGTGGAGACAAAAATTACTGAATACTATGGCATTTATTGACGCCGAGATTGAATTTTCTGAAGAAGTAGAAAAAAATAATAAAAATCTAATATCAGATGACATTGAAAGCGTAAAAAGTGAAATTTCAAGAGCTGTCGAAAACTATGATACAACAAACAGTTTAATGCATGGTACAAATGTAATGATTGTTGGGCCAACTAATGTAGGAAAGTCTTCGCTTTTTAACTTTCTTATTCAGGACGAAAAAATGATTGTTTCAAATATAGAAGGGACTACTACTGATCAATCCGAGAAATCTATAGATATTTTTGGNAACAAAGCTAATCTGATCGATTCNGCAGGAATTAGAATGGCTAAAAATTCAATTGAAAGCAAAGGNATTAAAAAAACATTCGAAACAATTAACAAAACNCAAAAATTTATTTTAGTATTATCNCCNGACTCTNTTAACAAAGAAAACATTAAAAGCATGAGGAAAATTTTAATAAAATTAGGNCCAAAAAATACGGTGGTTATATTTAATAAAGCCGATCTTNTTAANTCAAAAGTTAAATTTAACGAATGGGTAAATGAAGTTTCAGAATTAAAAAAATTAAAGAGTATCTCAATATCATGTGTAAAAAAAAGCAAAACAAACAATATGTTGATTAAGATTTACAACTTTATCAATAAGAACTTATTATCAGTTGACACTAATGAAAAGGATTACTATTTTTCAGAATTAAGACATCATAGGTGCTTAATGAGTATTCATGAAAATTTAGGGAAGGCGCAAGCCGATATTAGTAACTTAGAAATATGCAATAAATACCTCAGAGATGCGGTTGATGATTTAGATGAACTTTTTGGAAAACACAATACGGAGGACCAACTTGAAACTATATTTAATAACTTTTGTATCGGCAAGTAGGTGTTTCACGTGAAACAATTATACTATGACATCGTAGTTGTTGGAGCAGGACATGCCGGGGTGGAGTCAGCAACCATGTGTTCTAGATTGGGGGCTAAAACTGCTCTTATTACATTTAAAGAATCAGATATCGGAACACTATCTTGCAATCCTGCAATGGGAGGCCTTGGAAAAGGTCACTTAATAAGAGAAATAGATGCCATGGGCGGTATTATTGGGAAAGCTTCTGATTTATCAGGAATTCAATTCCGCATGCTTAATAAAACTAGAGGGGCGGCCGTCCAAGGGCCAAGAGCTCAGATAGATAGACAACAATATTCACTTAATGTTAAAAAATTAATAAAAAAAGAAAATATAGATTTAATTTATGATGAAGTAATTGACATATTATTAGAAAAAAACAAAAGTTCAAAAAAAATTAGAGGAATTGAACTACGAAATATAGGAAAACTTTTATGCAAATCGCTTATAGTTACAACTGGAACCTTTCTCAGAGGAAAAATACATCAAGGAAATAAGAATTGGCCAGCGGGAAGAATGAATTCTGACCCATCAATAAAACTTGCAAATTTTTTTAAGAATCAAAAATTTAGGATTATAAGACTCAAAACTGGCACTCCGCCTAGGTTAGTTGGCGCCTCTATAAACTATGATGATTGTATTATTCAAGAGGGAGATTCAAGGCCAGAACCCTTTTCATTTCTAACAACTAATTTTAAAAAGAAGCAAGTCCCTTGTTTCATAACTCACACAAACAAAAAAACACATGAGATTATAAGAAAAAACCTAAAAAATTCTCCAATTTTTGATGGAAGTATTAAATCCAACGGGCCAAGATATTGTCCTTCAGTCGAGGATAAGATTTATAGATTTCAAGATAAAGAAAGCCATCAGATTTTTTTAGAGCCAGAAACTATAAGCGGTGAGGTTGTCTACCCCAACGGAATTTCGACTTCTCTGCCTACTTCTACGCAAAAAAGCTTTTTGCAAACAATAAATGGGCTTGAACATGTTAAAATACAGCAATACGGTTACTCAATTGAATACGATTGTATAGACAGCGCTGAAATTGATCAAACATTTCAATCTAAAAAAATTCAGGGGCTTTATCTAGCAGGTCAAATTAACGGTACAACCGGGTATGAGGAAGCTGCAGCGCAAGGTCTGTTATCCGGAATTAACGCATCTCTTAGTTTGAAAAATCAAAAAAGCTTTATTATACCGAGATCTCTTGGATATTTGGGAGTGCTTTCGTCAGATTTAATCAAAGGAGGATTGATAGAACCATACAGAATGTTTACTTCAAGAGCTGAATATAGAATATTACTAAGAGCCGACAATGCAGACGAAAGACTAACAGATTTAGCGATAAAAATAGGTACCGCTGAAAAAGAAAGAAAAAATGATTGGTTAAATAAAAGAAAGCTAATAAAAAAAGCCAATAAACTCCTAAATGAGCTTAAAGCTTCACCTCAAGTTTATGCAAAATTCGGAATAAAAATTAATCAAGACGGAAAAAAAAGAACCGCCTACGATGTATTGGGTTATCAAGAGACATCTTGGAGAAAATTGCAAGCTATTTGGCCAGAACTTGCTAAATTAAATCTGAATACAACAATAAAGAAACAAATAAAATCAAATTCTTTTTACAATAGATACTCTAATAGACAAGAATTAGAAATAAGGGAATTAGAAAAAGACAAATCTCTCAAAATTAGAGAAGATGTAAATTATCAAAAATGTTCAGGCCTATCAAATGAGGCTAAAGAAGTGTTAGAGGCTAATCGACCGAACAATATACAAGAGGCAAGATTGTTGCCTGGAATGACCCCAGCAGCTGCAAACATTTTGCTCAGATTCGTAAAAAAATAAGTGTATCAATTAGAAAATAAAGAAGATTTCAAAAAATACTTTGATGTTTCACGTGAAACAATAACCATACTTGAAAATTATCATTTAATGATAAAAGAGTTTGGCTATAAAAACAATATTATAAGTAGTAGTAGTAAGAGGAATATATGGTGTAGGCACTTTGCAGATTCAGCCAAACTCTTTTCAATAATTGAAAGCACTACAGTCACAAGAACCAACAAGCCTACTAAAATTTGTGACGTTGGGACAGGTGCAGGTTTTCCAGGAATAGTTTTAGCCATATTAAACATTGAAAAAAACAAAAGGTTTAACTTTACCCTCGTTGAATCTAATAAAAAAAAATTTAATTTTTTAGAAAGTGTTATCGCTAAACTAAAACTTGATATTTCAATAACAGACGAAAGAGCAGAAAATTTAAATCAAAAGTTTGATATCATCACTGCACGAGCTTTAGCACCCCTCAAGATAATTCTTGAATATACAAAAAATATAATGGAACCCCAAACTATTTTAGTGCTTCCTAAAGGCAAAAGTTGGGAAATCGAATTAGAGCAAATAAAAAAAAAGTGGAACTACGATCTGAATGTTGTTAAAAATAATAATATACTTGATAAAACAGGCGGGGTAACGCTTATTTTAAAAAGATTAATATTAAAATGACCAGAACAGTATTTTCAATTGTGAATCAAAAGGGAGGAGTTGGCAAAACAACAACTGCGGTTAATCTTGCAACAGCCTTATCTATTTCAGGAAAATCTTGTTTGGTAATAGATCTCGACCCACAGGGTAATGCAAGTACTGGTTTCGCCATACCTTCAGACAGAAGAAAGCCAGGGACTTATGAAGTGTTAACTCAAAAAGTAGATATGGTTGATGCAGTAAAAGCAACAGAAGTAAATGGATTGGGTCTGGTTCCTTCAAGAGTTGATTTAGCCAACGCAGAATCTGAAATACCTTCCTCCATAGTAGAAAAAGAATATATCCTAAAAAATGCAATTGAAAAACTTCCAGTACAATACTCTTCTATTATTGTTGATTGTCCCCCGGGCCTTGGTTTCCTAACAATAAATGCATTAGCTGCGTCAGATAAAGTTCTGATACCTTTACAATGTGAATTTTATGCATTAGAAGGATTGAGTCAAATCCTAAGAGTTATCAAACAAGTTAATTCTGAACTTAACTCGAATTTAAATCTTGATGGCATACTTCTCACTATGCATGACACCCGTAACAAGTTAAGCATTCAAGTTGAAGAAGATGTGAGAGAAGTAATGGGTCCTGCAGTCTACAAAACAATAATTCCTAGAAATATTAAAATATCAGAATCACCTTCCCATGGTAAACCCGTTCTTCTTTATGACCATGCCTGTCTTGGATCGGAGGCATATGTAAATCTAGCAGCAGAAGTTTTAGGAAAAGGAAATTTTGGAGGATTATCTGAGAACTAATACAAACAAAAAGGTATATTATGAAAAAAATGACAATAAATAAAAAGAATAAAGACAGATCTACACCAAATACATTAAAAATTTCAAAACCAAAAAAGAATAAAATAACAAAAAAGTTAGGAATGGGTCTATCCACATTATTGTCTAAAGATCAAGAGCTTGCATCTGTTATCAAATCAAAAGTACAGAAACAAGTACAGAGCTCCTCTTTGAAAATACAAATGCCAAAATTATCCAGTAAAGAAGGAAGTAAATTGTCTCTTTTAAGTTTAGAGAAAGCGGAGATAACTAATAATCAGAAAATGATTCCTATCCAATCTCTAGTCTCCAGTAAATTTCAACCTAGAAAAGTTTTTGATCAAACAGAACTAGAGGAATTATCCGAATCTATCAAAAGTAATGGAGTATTACAGCCAATTTTGGTTAGGCCATTAAACATGCAAAATACCTCTTTTGAAATTATTGCTGGTGAGAGAAGATGGAGAGCATCTCAATTAGCCAAACTTCATGAAGTACCAGTAATAATAAGAAACTTTAGCGACGAGACAGCCATTGGAGTAGCAATGATTGAAAACCTGCAAAGATCTGACCTGAATTTAATTGAAGAGGCTGAAGGTTACCGGACAATGATGAATGTATTTGAATATACACAAGAAAAACTTTCTTTACATTTGGGAAAAAGTAGAAGCCACATAGCAAATGTTCTTAGGATACTATCTTTACCAAAGGTTATTAGGCAGTATATAATCAACGGGCAAATATCGTTTGGTCATGCAAGAGCCTTAGTCACACTTCCAGAAGACAAAGCAAGTGCAATTGCTGATGAAGTTTTAAATAGAGAATTGAGTGTTCGTCAAACTGAAAAGATAGTTAATGCTGCAAAAAGAGAATTAAGAGGCAATTCAAATGGTTTTCCTGAAACCAAACAAAGCTCAGCAAATCCAAATATTGAAAGCTTAGAAAGGGAACTAACAAATTTACTTGGTTTAAAGGTGACTATAAATCATAAGTCAAATAACAATGGAAATTTATCAATTTTTTATAACACTTTAGATCAAATACAGCCAGTCATCGATAAACTAAAGTGGAGACCAAAATAAATGAGACAAATAATTCTAGATACAGAAACATCAGGGTTAGATTTCGAAAAAGACAGGATTATAGAGGTAGGTTGTATAGAACTAATTAATGGAGTATTTACTGGAAAGAAGTTTCACAAATATTACAAACCCGAAAATATAATTATAAGTCAGGAATCAGAACAAATACATGGCTTAAATAATTCACTTCTTTCAAGATTCCCAACATTTGACGATTCAGTTGAGGAATTACTAGATTTTATTCATCAATCTCAACTAATAATACATAATGTACAATTCGATTTAACAATGATAAATCAATCATTAAAAAGGAAATCATTGAAGGAATTAGATAGAAACAACACCTTATGTACTCTAGAACTTGCAAAAAAGAAGTTTCCAGGAAGTAAAAATAATCTTAATGCATTATGTAGGAGGTTTGATATAAACCTTGACAGTAGAGAAAAACACGGTGCTTTAATTGACTCATTTTTGCTTCTTGAAGTTTATAATGAGCTTTTAGGTGGCAAACAAAAGAACTTAGATCTAACAATAGGTTTTTCAAAATCAGAGAAAAAAATGCACAGAATAGATCATACCGATTTACCACATGTTATGGTAACTTCTGAAGAAACCAAGGAACATCGTAAGATGCTAGAAAAAATGAAAAATAATAACTGGTCGTGAAATTCAAAATAACTTAAATACTAGGTTTATAATCTATTTTCTTTTATAATTATATAGCATTGTCACTAATACTATATTTTTTTTTTTAATTTTTCCCATACCGTTGATGCTAAATCCAAATCATACAAAAGATTAATTTGATTAATTCCGGTTGGAGATGTTACATTAATCTCCGTTAACTTCTCCCCTATTAAATCTATCCCAACTAGAAATAAATTATTTTTTTTTAATATTGGTTTAAGTTCCCTGCAAATATCTTTTTCTTTTTTTGTCAGAGTAGATTTTTCTGCTTTTCCTCCTAAATGAAGGTTTGCTTTAAATTCACCTTTCTTTGGAACTCTATTTAAAACTCCATAGGGATGTCCATCAATTAAAATAACTCTTTTATCTCCCAATTCAACTTTTTCAATAAACTTTTGGATAACTAAAGGTGATTTGAAATTCCTTAATATCGTATTAAAAGTTCTAAGTGCATTTGATTTGTCACAACTAACTTTTTCTATACCCTCACCTCCTTTTAAATAAAGTGGTTTGATAACAACAGTCTTATATTTCTTTAAAAATTTGAGAAACTGAAGTTTATCTGCAGTTATCATGGTTTTTGGCATATATTCATGAAAATATAGAGGAAATATTTTCTCAGTTAAGTTTTTAATCCCGCTAGGGTCATTTATGAAAAATGGCTTTTTAAAATTCTTTTTATGTATTTCTAATAAATAACAATTAGAAAGATAATTCATATTAAATGGTGGGTCTTGTCTTATAAAAAAGAAATCAAATTTTTCTAATTGTATTTCCTCTTTTTTCTTTTTCTTAAAATTTTCATCAATAATATTAACTGCAGATGTATAAATTCTATTTTCACATATTGACAGGTCTTGAGGTTCTGATATCCAAATATCTATTCCCGAATTCATGCCAGATTTAATCAAAGCAATTGACGTATCCGTTTTTAAATTTAACTTTGACAAACGATCCATTTGAAATAATGCTGAAAGTTTTTTGATAACTAGTCCTTTAATTTTTTTATATTGATAATTGTAACTAACTTTCGGATATCCTGCATTTTCGAAAGAAAATCTTCAATTTTTGTTTTTTCATCCAGATTTTCTGCAAGCCCAATTGCGTAAACTGTTCCACCAACAACATCTAAACTATAATTATTGCTATTTATTCCGGATTTAAAAAGTAATCTAGTCATCAATCTGGATTCAAAAACAGCATCTTCTGTTCTTTCTGATAGTTTTACAGAAGAACTAATCTGAATTTCATTATAAATCTTAGTAACACCGTCAACCTCCCATACATTTTCTACTATCTGAAGACGATTAACCTGATTTGAAGCATACCCTGTTAATAAAACCTCACCAAGTGAAATACTAACCGTTATATCAGAGAGGTTAGAAAGTTTTAAAGATGAAATTTTGCCAATTATTTTTGCCTTTATAAAACTATCGTCTACCGATGCCGCAAAACCTTTACTTGAAATGCCGGCATTTGCTGCTATTGAAACTATTGAACTCACTGGACTACATGTAGCTAAAAAGATTGATAAAAAGCATAAACAAAATAAATTAATTATCCTTACCAACTAAAACCTCTCTCCTGCCTACATGATTTGCTGGACTAACTATTCCTTCAGATTCCATTTTTTCAATTATTCTTGCTGCCCTATTATATCCAATCTGTAAATGCCTTTGAATAAAACTTGTAGAAGCTCTTTTTTCTCTGCATACAATAGATACAGCCTTATTGTATAATTCATCTCCACTATCACTAAAACCCAAATTAAAATTTTCTTGTTCACTATCCTCAGTTGTAACAGTCTGCAGGTACTCAGGCTCTCCTTGACTTTTCCAGTGATTTACAACTGATTGAACTTCTTCTGTTTTTACAAATGGTCCGTGGACTCTCAACAAATTCTCTCCAAGCATCGTGATCAATAAATCACCCTGTCCTAAAAGTTGTTCTGCTCCTTGCTCTTCAAGAATAGTTCTACTATTAATTTTATTAACAACTTTATAGCTAATTCTAGTTGGAAAATTTGATTTTATCGTTCCAGTTATAACGTCAACCGATGGCCTCTGTGTTGCCACTATCAGGTGAATACCTGCAGCTCTTGCCATCTGTGACAAACGCTGAATAGCACCTTCTATTTCTTTCCCAGATGTGATCATTAAATCGGCAAGTTCGTCTACAACAACCACGATCTTTGGAAATATTGCTAAATCTAAAGCTTTTTTTTCCATCACAGGTTTGCCTGTTTCAGAATCATACCCCACTTGCATTTCTTTAAAAATAATTTGTCCATTTTCAATAATACTTTTTACCTTTTTATTATAATCGTCAATTTCTCTTACTTCCAAATGAGTCATCATTTGGTATCTTTTTTCCATTTCTTTAACTGTCCACTTCAATGCTGAAATTGCTTTTTTGGTATCAGTTACAACTTCAGTTAGTAAGTGAGGAATATCTTGATAGATAGAAAGTTCTAGCATTTTTGGATCTATTAAAATCAATCTACAATCTTCAGGAGATGAATAATACAAAAGCGATAAAAGCATAGCATTAATACCTACTGATTTACCTGACCCAGTAGTTCCTGCAACCAATAAGTGAGGCATCTTTGCCAAATCAACTATTACAGGATTTCCGAAAATGTCCTTTCCAAGTGCAAGCGGTAATTTAAATTTATTTTTCTTGAAAATTTCATGATTAATTAATTCTCTTAGAAAGACGGTTTGTCTATGTTTATTAGGAATTTCAATTCCAATCGCATCTTTACCAGGTATAGTAGATATACGTGTAGATTTAGCACTCATAGAACGTGCTATGTCTTCAGATAACCTTATAACACTCGAAGATAGTGTTCCTGGAGCGGGAGTTAACTCGAATAAAGTTACAATTGGACCTTGTCTAACATCTGTAATTTGTCCACTAATTTTAAAGTCTTTCAAAACACCTGCTAATAGTGATCTATTAAGCTCAGTATTTCTTTTGTTTTCTGTATCAATTCCGCTAATCCTTTTTTCTTTTTCTAATAAATCTATTGTTGGAAAAATATAGTTGGTAGATATCTTTCTAATGTTATTACCAGAAGTAGTAGAAGTTTTTCTTACTGATGAATAGATATTCTTTGTTTTCTTAGTGAAAGAGGGCAATTTAATCCAATCATCTGAAATGTTTAGTTTGAATATTTTACAAATAAAAATTATTGTGTGTTGCAATGTTTTTAAAAACCCTATGAATATAATTTTTACATCATTTAAATCAATGTTAAGCGTCAGCATTGTTGAAAGAATCAAAAAAAGAGAAATAGTGAATATTATTAAAAGTAGAAAATCAGGATTTTGAAAATAATAGTTGAAGTAAATATTTAATCCATTGCCAAGAATACCACCTGATAGGTCTAGATTCTGATTGTTGTTAACAACAAACTGTAGAACAAAACATGATAAAACAATGGTAGGTGGTAAAAAAGTCCATGCGGTCCAAGATGAGTATTTTCCAGAAATTATCTTTAAAGCATTAAAAAAGAAAAATAAACTAAAAAAATAAGAAATAACTCCAAAAAAGTTTATTAAAAAATCTGATAATACTGATCCGAACAGTCCTAAATAATTATTACTTACTTCTAATTTAGAGTTGAACCTAAAGAAAGAATTATCACTAGATGAAAAGCTTAATAGAGAAATAAGTATAAGCAGACCAAAAGAACAAAAAAGAGAGAAAAAAAATGTTTTTTTTAAATTTTCTTTTATTTTACTATTCATTTAATATTTTAATTATATTAGTTTTATAAAAAAAATATAACAAAATTTACAATGATAAAAAAACATTCAGAAATTGTTGTTTGTGGAGCAGGATTAGTAGGTATGACGTTTGCTTTACTTTTGTCACAAAAAAAGATTAACGTTTCATTAATTGACAAAAACAGTAAAAAAGACATTTTCAACTCTAGCGATAATAGAACTACAGCTATTTCACAAGGATCCTCAAGAATTTATGAAGAATTAGGTGTTTGGAAAGAACTAAAGGAATATGCACAGCCCATTTATAAAATTTATGTTTCAGAAGGTGTTCAAGATAATAAAATGGAATTTGATCACAAAAAGCTATCTGAGGGACCACTGGGATTTATAATTAATAATAAAATTCTTAAACAAATTTTATTTAATAAAATCCTTGAGTCAAAATTTATAAGCTTCTATGAAAAAACTGAGATTTTGAGAATAAATAATAGTAATAACACTGAAGATTTTATTACAACAGATAACTTTAAAATCAGCTATAAGTTGCTGGTAGCCGCTGATGGTAGGTTTTCAAAAACTCGTTTTCAAGCTGGTATTAAGTATTATCATCATAACTATAATCAAAATGCATTTGTATTTAATATAACACATTCAAAACCTCATCATGGAATTGCACTAGAACGATTCTTTTCAACTGGACCGCTTGCTCTCCTCCCAATGAAAGACCAATATCAAAAAAAATCCTCTGTAGTTTGGACCGTAGACTCTAATGTTTCAGATAAGAAAATTTTCGGTACAAAAATTAGAGAAGAATTCAATAAAAAATATCAAAATTTTTTCGGAAAAATAATAAAATTCTCCAAGTTTACAAAATATCCACTAAATGTTTATTCATGCTACACCTCATCTAAGAAAAACGTTATTTTGATTGGGGACGCATGTCAAGCCATCCATCCTATTGCTGGACAAGGATTTAATCTAGGTCTCAGGGATGTGGTTTGTCTAAGTAAGATAATCACACAATTCAAGCAACTGGGGTTAGAGGTAAACAGTGTAAATCTTTTAAATAAGTACGAAAGAAAAAGGTTCTTGGATAAAAATTTGTTGGTGTCTGTTACTCATAATTTAAACAATTTATTTGCTAATAACTTATTGCCCATAAAGTTGCTAAGACGATTTGGTTTAAAAGTTTTCTCCGCATCCAGTTTTTTGAAAAAACAAAGTATGTTTTATGCTATGGGTCTGAAGAATTTTGAGCTTTAGTACCAATTTTGTAAAGATATTCCCAACTAAAAATACCAGTATTATGTCCATCGTCAAAGATCACTCTAACTGCATAATTTCCGACTGCTTCAATCTTGTTTATCAAGACTCCACTAGACCTTATGTTCTGTGGTTTTAATTTATCCTTATTATGTTTATTTTCTGCAGAAGGGCTATATCTTCTTAAGAATGAAGATCGTAGAACTAAATAATTATTATTTTCATACTCTATTTGAATGCTTTTTTTATTAAGGCTTAATTTAACAGATTTAGGAATCATCTTTATTAATAATAAAGCACCGTATACCCTGATAAATTGAGTAAGTTGTGCTTTTAATTTCGTTTAACAATGATTGATTTTTTTTTTCAAAAAATAGTTTCTTTCGAGTTTCTGCGCAAACAAGTAAGTCCAAAAATCTTTGGTTAAAATCATTATTTGTCAAGATGGATTTCCCGAGCTTGCCATCTTATTTTCATTAATGCCCATTTGCATTAATGAGGTTAAGATCTCCAATCTATCAGATAGTGTTTTAGCTTCCAATAATGCTTGCTTCTCGTTTACATCAAATGGGCAGCACATGC
>NZHH01000046.1:0-15928 GCA_002691245.1 Rickettsiales bacterium
AAAAATTTCCCAATTTACAAAATTTTTATGAAAAATTTTCTTTGAATGAAAATTTTAAAAAACTTCAAGAGTTTCAAGAAATTATGAATTAGGATTTTGTTTGAATATTGATTGGAAAATTTGATTTCATCCAAAAAAGTATTAGTAGACCAGGAATTCCTAAAAAAGTCGATATAAGAAAAAAGTATCCCCACCCCACAAATTCAACCAAGAACCCAGCTGGTGAAGATAATACCGTTCTTGCTATACCCATTATTGAAGAAAGTAATGCATATTGAGTGCCTGTATACTTTTTATTACACAAGACGGACAAATATGCTACAAAGGCTGCCGAACCCAGACCTCCAGAAAAATTTTCGCCAGCAATAGTTAAGATGAGATAGTTAAATTCTGCACCAACTTTATATAGTAGAATATATAGTAAATTAGAAATTATTTGTAAGAATCCAGAATAAATTAATGCATTTAAAATACCTTTAGTCTTTACTAAATATCCACCAAAAAAAACTCCTAATACTGTCATAAGAACACCAAAGATTTTACTGGCATTTGCTATTTCAAGATTTGAAAATCCAATTTTTACATAAAAAGGATTTGCCATTACCCCAGCAACGACATCTCCAAATTTAAAAAAGAAAATAAAGCTTAAAATTAATATAACTTTAAAAAAGCTATTCCTGAAAATGAATTCTTTAAAAGGTTCTAGAATACTTTTATTGTGGTTATGAATATTTTTAGACTTTTTTGTGTTGATCAAAAAAATAACTAAAAGAACAACACTCATAATAAATATTGACAAGGTAAAAAATACCTCAAACCAAGTCATTATTTCTTTTAAATAAAGCGTTCCAGCACCTGAAATAATCCCGCCAAATCTATAACCTAATTGTGTCATAGCTACACCAGCACCTTGTGACTTTTCATCAAGAATTTCTATTCTAAATGCATCAATTACAATATCCTGACTAGCAGATAAAAATGATATTAATAAAGCAATAATGGCGATTATCATTAAATCGTTATTTGGGTCTAAGTTACCAAGGCATAATAGACTGGGAATTAAAAAAAATTGGATTAACAGTAGCCAAGATTTTCTATGCCCAAAATAATTACTAAAAAAAAAGATATTATATTTATCTAAAAAAGGTGACCACAGAAATTTTATACTCCAAGGAATTGAGGTTAAAGCAAATAATCCTATTGTTGAAATATCAATATTTTCTCGAGTTAACCAAATAAATAATGTTGAAAGAATAAGATAAAGAGGTATTCCACTGAGAATCCCCATTAAAAAAACTGAAATGAGCTTCTTTGAAAAATAAAATTCTAGTATATTAATTTTCATTAAATGTTGTAATTTTTAATTTTTTAACAATAATATATATATGTTTACTAACTTTATTAAATTTTTAATAGTCTTTACATTTATATTTACATCAAACACATCGCAATCTGCTGACATTCCAAATTTAAAAGGTACATGGGTTGGAAAAAATAAAACTCTCTCAGATCAAAGAGGCTTTAGAACTTGGGAAAAGAAAGTTGAAATTTTAGAGCAAAAAGATAGGCGCTTCAAAGGTACATTTTCCTATACCGATGGTACAAAAGATTTCTTTGGTGTGATCCATCCCGATAATGAGACATTTACCTGGGTAGCAGCCAATAGTAGAGGTTACAACATTGGAAGAATATTAGAAAAGAATAGAATAAGTGCTTGTTATGTTGAGTCAGGGATTGATGCGACTGCAGGTTGTGCTGATTTGACTAGAAAATAATTTTTATTGGACTTTACAAAATAAATCTTTCATCAAGTTAGTTGGTTTTTTCTTAGCTGATGCTGAAGTTCCTTTCCAATGAATCTTGTTGTTATCTAAAATAACAATTCTTTTGAAATACTTTAATGCCCCTTTCATGTCAGAAGTAACTGCTAAAACAGTCACCTTATTCAGAATAGCTAGGTCACTAATAATTTTAAAGATTAAGTTAGATTTTATAGGATCTAACCCTGCGGTTGGTTCATCTAAAATCAAAAACTTCGGATTGTGTGAAATTGCTCTAGCTATTGCAACTCTTTTTCTCATACCTCCAGATAGTTCATTAGGAAATAAAAATACATCATTAGTTGAAAGACCAACATTCTTGAGAATTTTTTTCGATTTAAGGATTAAAGTTTTATTATCCTCGTTTCCTAAACTTTGAAACATGACGTTTTGCCATACACGAAGACTATCAAATAATGCATCTTTTTGGAAAACTACTCCAAATAAATTATGTACCATCGATTTATCAGTTTTATTAGCTGAACTTTGATTTATAAAAATCTTTCCCTTACTAGTATTAACAAGACCTACAATAGATTTCAGTAAAGTTGTCTTGCCGGACGCACCCCTTCCAATAACACATGTAGGCAAACCTTGTTTTACTTCAAATGACACGTTAGATAGTACATTTGTATCTTCATAGGTTACAGAAATATTTTTTAAAACAATTTCATTTTTCATATAAAAAAATGTAACTTAAACATTAAATGAATCTGAATTATAGCGTTAACAATATAAATTTCAAAGAAGGAACAGTAATTATTGCAGGAGCAGGGCCTGGAAATATTAAATTGGTCACTATCAAAACTATTCTTGCTCTTAAATATGCAGATGTAGTTATTTATGATTCTCTAATTAATAAAGCACTATTAGAATATTGTAAAAAGAATGTGAAATTGATTTTTGCAGGAAAAACCTCTACTAACCGAGCGTGTTCTCAAGAGGAAATTAATGAATGGTTAGTAAAATATGCTAAAAAAAATAAGAAGGTATTAAGACTTAAAGGAGGGGATATAAGTTTTTTTAGCAGAGGAAGCCAGGAAATTAGTTATTTGAAGAAAAATAAAGTCAAATTCAAAATATTCACAGGAATAACTTCTGCTCAAGCAGCTTTAAAAGAGGTTAAAGAAAAATCATCTAATACTAAACTTTGTCTAAATTTTATAACAGGTCATAAGCAAATCAAAATTAATAGTAGGAAAATTAATTATGATTACCTAGTAAATACAGAAGGAANAATTCTAGTTTACATGGGAGTAAGTCAAATTGANTCTATAANAAANNGCCTAATTAAAANTGGAATGAAAAAAAATACCAAAATTTCAATAATATCAAATGCATCATTAGAAAACCAAATAATTTATAATACAAACTTAATGGATGTTACTAATTTTGTGAAAGAAAATGAAGTCAAACCACCTTCTATAATAATTATAAAATAATACGCATGAAATCTCTAAGATATTTAATTGAATATATGTTTGTAAGAATTTTTTATATGATATTTAGAATTCTAGGCTTCCACATCTCATCATTTATTGCTGGAAAAATATTCAAAATATATGGTTTTTTTTCAAAAAGAACATCGGCAGCAATCTATAATATTGGAGATGTAATTAAAGGGATAAACACAAAAGAGAGAAAAAAGATTATTATTAAAATGTGGGAAAATTTTGGAAGAGTCATTGGAGAATATCCAAACCTTGATAAAGTTCGTGTAATTGATAATGAAAGTATTAAAATAATAAATCTCAGAAATTTATTAGATCCTTTAAAAAAAAATAAAAACTGTTTATTCTTNTCAGCCCATCTCGGTAATTGGGAATTAACATCCCATGCTCTTACAGAAAATGGGTTTAATATAAATTTTATTTATAGAGCCCCTAATAATAAATATNTAGATATTTTATTGAGGAGAATAAGGTTAAGCTACGGTGTTGGATTAATTAAAAAAGGTCCTAGAGGGTGCAAGAGAATGTATAAAAGTTTTATCNAAAGATGGAGGTAATATTGGAATGTTNATTGATCAAAAGATGAATGATGGAATATCNACTAAATTNTTTAATAAAAATGTAATGACAGCTTCTGCAATTGCAAAATTTGCATTAAAATTTAAATGTCCAATAATACCAGCTTTTTGTATTAGAGAGTGTGGTACAAAATTTAGAATTGAATATTTAGAACCAATTAGCTATGAGAAGATAAAAAGTCTGTCATCAGAAGAAAAAATCATGAATTATTTAAATAAAATTGTTGAAGCATGGATTAAAAAGTATCCAGATCAATGGATTTGGGTACATAATCGTTGGTAAGATTTTGTAAAACGAGATCAGCAACTCTTTTAACTTCATTCAAAGGTTTGTAGGAGGATTTTTGAAAGTTACCGTCAAAAATTCTTGTATATTTTTCTTTAATTAAAAAATCACTAAAGTCTCTTAGTTTTCTCTTTATATTTTTAAGTTCGACTATATATATAGATTTACCCGTATTCAAAACATCAGAAATCATACCAACAGAATCCTGGGTAACGATAAAGAAGTTGGAGGATTTTAGTAATTCTGGGTAAGGGTTTACGTCACCCTNAGGATAGCAAATATGANAACTATACTTATGTTTAATTATATAANTTTTTATTTTTTCAGGAGTCCTTCTTGAAAAACAATAATTTATAATATATTTATTTTTGAATTTACACAGAATATCAACACTACCCTTTATATCCTCAATAGTTAAATTAGAACTCTTACCAGAACCTCCTATTAAAACTGAGATGATTTTTTTTACCTNGAGTTTTTTAGCTTTTTTTAAATGATTAATTTGCTTTGATAATGCACCAACTGTAAAAATTGTATTTTTATATATTTTCATCTTTTTATGATCGTGATACGGAATAATTATATTTGTAAATTTATCTCTGCTAAAATATGGATCTAAAATATGATAGTTATGGGTATAATTTTTTTTAGAAAATAATAAATTATATGGTGCAGCTGTTCTACCACATGAAATTATTAAATTATAATTCTTATATTTCGAAAGCTTGACAAATTTTATTAAATTTAAAATAAAAAAAATTAATATATTTGGAAGATAATGAAAGGNTTTTTTTTTAACGATTAAGTAGTCACATTTAATTTTTGCTTTTTTCCTAAGTTCACTTACTAAAGTCTCACATTGATTTTTACTACTAATTTTTTCATCACATATTATAAATGCATTTATCATTTTTTCTTTCTTCTATTTTTAAGAATAATATANATNAAATANTTNTATAAGTAAGCAAGATAAATCATAAAGAAANAAGCATATATGTTGTCACTNAAAAAGTGGCCGCCCATTGAAANTCTNCAAAAAAAAACNAGTAANCCNANAATATAGTTACATAATAAAAATATATGATTTCTTAAAANTAATGATCCAAACATCAAAGAAAAAGCTCCNGATGTTTCCCCACTAATCCANGAGCAATTTTTATAACATTGATCTGATTTTATAAAAGGTTGCGAATATTTTTTCTCNCCTCCAAATTCAACTATATATGCTGGTCTTGCTCTACCCCANGTATCCTTNAAGTAAAGATTTGCAATCAATCCACACCCAAGNATTGGNCCAATAACAAATCCAAGAAGNGCTANTTTAAATCTTAAATTATATNTATTATTAAAATTATANTTTTTTTTCATAAANACTATNAATAACAANATAATCAAACTAANAATTGGTATTACNATCATNATANTTTTNAGATTACTTCTAAGTACTTTTATAAAAGTATATTTTTCTGANANGAATTTATNATCTACAAAAAAATACCTTGAGATATGAATATCTAANATAGGGAATACTATGAAAATAATGGTAAAAAAAACAAATAGAATATTTACGATTTTAAGGTGTGATGATAGGTTACTTTTTATCATTACTTTTATCTTCTTTGAAGAAATTTATAAATCTCATCTTCAAAACAATAATCGCAATAGCAAGTATAAGTATAGCAACAGCTTCGTAAATTAATATAGCTGGATCTAAATCCTTTTTCTGTAGAATTATTAGTCTAGAAATTGCTGTTATAGCAATTATTAATGGGTATGTAATTCTTATCTCTTCCTGAAGAAGATAAACTCTTATCATTCCCATAACTTCAACGTAAATAAAAAGTAATAGCAAATCTGCTAGTTGGATTTTTCTAATTTCAACCATATGTGAAATTTCTTGAAAAAATCCAATTAATGAACCAATAAAAATTAAAAGAACTGCAAATACTTGAATAAATCTAATGATTTTATTTAGGTCCATTTTAACTTTATATCCTTGAAATACATTTTATTAAGTAATCTATTTGTTTATAGGTATTATAATAGTGGAATGATATACGCAAAGCATCAGATTTTTTATTTTTATTGAAAAAAAGATTCTTTTTTTCTACAACAGAAGTTACTATTTTTTTACTTAAAAGAAAGTTGTAAACTTTTTTGGGACAACGATTTTTTATATTTAGAGTATTTATTCCACTTACTTTATTTTTATTTTCGTGGAAATAGAAATCATTTTCCTTTATTAGTTTATCTCTAAAATAATTACTTTTAAGTTTAATATCCTTTTCGATTCTTAAAATACCAATATTATTTACCCTTTTAATTGACTCTGATAAACCAATTTTTAATGCTGGAGAGTATTCAAAATTTTCAAAAACATGATCTAGTTTAATGCTTATTTTTGAGTTAATACTAGAATTATGAGCATCAATTATTTGAGGTTTTATTAAGGAATTTTTCATTTTCCTTAAAAAAATAAAACCAGTTCCACGAGGACCTCTCAAAAATTTTCTGCCGGAACCAATAAGAACATCACATCTTAATTTTTTCACATCAATATTAATATGACCAATGGATTGGCATGCATCAATTGAGTAAACAATATTAGGGTTAATAGACTTTATTATTTTACCAATATCTTGTGCCGGATTTTCATTTCCAATATCTGAATTTATATGACACAAGTTAACAAATAAGGTTTTTTTATCTATCTTTGATTTCAATTCATCAATATTAAAATCACCATTTTCNTCAATTTTAACAATTTTAAAATTAATTTTATTATTNATTAAACAGATAAGATTACTNTCATATTCATTACTAAATATTACAACATTATGGNTTTTAGANTTTTTTAAAGAATTAATGAATAAATTAAATCCAAGTGTTGTATTTGCTATAAATGATATTTCATAAGGTTTACAATTAATNAGCTTTGAGAGATTTAAGTAAAATTTATCTAATTCATTTGAAAGCAAATCTGCACAATGATAACCTCCAAAATTCTCTTCGAGTTTTAGATACTTTATAATTTCTTTATTAGAACTTGAAAAAGTTGTGCTTGCACCAGCATTGTTAAAATTNAGGTAATTCATTCATTTTTTTACNTTTAAGATGAAAATACCAAAAAAAGATTTTTCATCAGAATAAAATTTTTGTATTTTATATCCCGCACTTTCAATAAGAAGTTCAAAACTTTCATAGGTATATTTATATGAATTTTCTGTATGTATACTCTCTCCAGTAATAAAATTAATTTTCTCATCAAAAATTTTAACGCTATGATCAACTTTTGAAATAAGATGCATCTCAACTCTNCTTTTTTCTTGGTTAAAAAAAGCTTTATGTTCGAACTTTTTTTCATCAAAATTAAATCCATATTTATTATTTAGATTTTTAAAAATATTTTTATTAAACTTTGCAGTAATACCTTCGGAATCATTATACGCTTTTTCTAANATGGTTTTATCTTTTTTAAGATCAACACCAATTACTAAAAAATTATTCGATTCTAAATTTTTTCTAAATTTAATTAAGGTTTTTCTTGCTTCAGTTTTTGAAAAATTTCCAATAGTTGAACCAGGAAAAAAACCAATTTTNGGTTTGGTAATACTTTTTATTTTTTGAAATTCAAATTTATGNTTAAAGTCTGCTGAAATGGCAGTGATTTTAAGATTTGGAAATTCTTTAGCTAATTTTTTAGTATTTTCTAACAAAAAATCTTTGCTTATATCTATAGATATATACTCACTTGGTGAGTCCAGTATTTCAAGAAGTTTTTTTATTTTCTTATTAGATCCAGCTCCAAACTCTATAATAGATGAGCCTGCTGGTAATTCTTTCTTTATTTTTTTATTTTTTTGATCTANTATTTCCATTTCTTTTTTTGTGGGATAATAATCATCTGATTTAGTTATTTTTTCAAAAAGAATTGAACCTTTCTGATCATAAAAATACTTTGGGTTAATTTTTTTTTGATTTGAATTTTTTAATCCATTAATTAACTCTTCCTTTTCTTCGGTAATTATGTCTCTTTCATTAGTATTTAAGTAATCTATAAAATCTAGATTTTGCATTCATTTATCCTTTCAAGATTTAGTTTTTCCTTAATCTTAATCCAACAAACTGCCATCTATCATAAGGATAATAAAAGTTTCTATAGGATGCCCTAATATGATTAATTGATGTTCCAAATGATCCACCTTTCAATACATATTGATTACACATAAACTTTTCATTGTATTCTGAAAGCGAATCATCATATGGACTATAATTTGCATATGGTAAATACGGACTTGCTGACCAAACCCAAAGATTGCCATAAAAGTTGTCGATAAATTTTTCAGAATTATATGAATGTTCTTTAAAAACTTTATTTTCTAAAAAATTTCCAGATTTTTTTGATTTTTTTAGAGTATATTCTAGTTCAAACTCCGAGGGCAAAGTAGCGTTTTTATATTTTGCAAATGCTCTCGCTTCATAAAAGCTTATGTGAGAAACAGGTGAACTCATGTTTATTTTTTCGACTCCATTTAAACTAAATAAATTATTGATATCAATCCAATACATTGGCTTATTAATTTTATTCTTACTTATAAACTCCCAACCATCGGAAAGCCATAATTCTGGCCTTTTATAGCCCCCATCATCTATAAATGAAAGCCAATCCTCATTTGTAANAAAATCAGATAAGATAAATGGATTGAGTTTCATCTTAGATTTTGGACGCTCATTGTCAAATGAAAAATTGTTACCATCATAACCATATTTTATTTTTTTAAAGTCATTTAATATAAAATAATTTTTTTCTTTAAGTTCTTTGCTACATTTAATTTCAGATATTTTTTTTATATAACTNGGCTTACTTTTATTAGAATACAAAATATTTTTTATATCCATTAAGATAAGTTCTTGATGCTGTTGTTCATGATTTAAAGCTATCTTAATAAGTTCTTCTAATTCAAAACTATTAATTTCATAAAGATAATCTAGATTTTTGTCAATATAAGATCTATACCTGAGAACTTCTTCAAGTGTTGGTCTACTTAAGTTACCTCTATTTTTTCTTAGATTAAAATGACTAATAGTCTCATAGTAAGAATTAAAGATAAAATCATAATCTTTATTGAAAAAAATATAATTTTTACAAAATTTAGCTAGAATAAATTTTTCAAAGAACCAACTTGTATGACCAAGATGCCATTTAATCGGGCTGACATAATTTGCTGTTTGAACTACCATGTCATCGATTTCTAAATTTTTGGTAAGCTCAACGGTTTTTTTACGTACAACTTGCACGTTACGTAATAGATTACACATACTTTCATTTTTAGAAAAATCTTCCATATTATTTACAACTATAACGTATTAATTATTACTTAATAAGTTTTTATAAAAATTATAATAATTTATTATATTTTTGGAAACCTCAAACTTTTCTTTTACTGTTTTAAAGCCAGCAGACCCAAGTTTTTTTCTTAGATTAGNATCTAGTATCAATTCTTTAAGGAATTTTGNGAAACTTTTATAATCACCTTCCTTAACAATATATCCGTTATAACCATGTTTTACGACTTCAGAGTTACCTCCTACATCTGTAGCAATCACAGGAAGTTTTTTTGCCATNTATTCCAATATAGAATTTGAAAAGCCCTCTTCGTTTGATGAAAGAATTCCAATATCAGACTCATTTAGAATTTTTCTAAGATCTTTACATTTCCCATAAAATTTAAATTTATCTTCAATATTATATTTTAAAATGAGGTTCTGAAGTTCTTTGGTATAATTTTTATCCCCATCTCCTAATATANTAATTTGAAAATTTAATTTTTTTAAATCTCTGCATGCCTTTATCACAAGTTTATGATTTTTATATGGAATTAAATTTGCTAAAAAAATAATTCTAATTTTTTTATGTTTTAAATATTCTTTTTTCGAATCATTGATTTCNACAGAGTTATAAATAAGTTTTAATTTTTCTTTTTTTACATTTTCCTCCTCCGTCATTTGTTTATATATAGCTCTTGAGTTTACTAAAATATATTTCATTCTTTTATGTAAAATCTTTGATTCGATCATTTTTATGAAAGGGAGCTTTTTTTGATAATTATTTAGGCTTCTTCGTGTCATTAAAAATTTAATATTCGGAAAAAAATATGCAAGCCATCCAAAAATTAGATATGAATGTGGTAAATAAAGATTTACGATTGAAGGCTTTTCCTTCCTCAATAATAAAATCAAATTAGTTATAACCTTTATTATTTTAAAAATAATGAATTTACTATTATTTGANATATCATATANCCTAATCCCGTTTTTTATAAAATTATCGTAAAGTTCACCCTTTTTTGAGAAAAGTATCAAACTAAAATTTAAATTATTTTTTAACGACAAAAGTTTAAGTAGTAATTGTTTTTCAGTACCTCCAATATCTAAACTACCGATAACTATAAAAATTTTTTTCATTTGTTTTCAACAAGAAAAGTTACAATACTTATAACAAAACCATCCTCATCACTNATAGATACACTAGATGATTGAATATTTTTTATCTNTTTCTTTGCTTTACCGTATAAATTAATTATGGGTTTTCCGCTCTTTAAATTTAATATTTCAATATCTTTTATTTTTACCCCATTTGCAAAGCCAGTACCTAAAGCTTTCGATGCTGCTTCCTTTGCTGAAAATTTACTTGCAATTTTATTATATATTTGTNCATGATTTTTTATTTGTTTGATTTCTCTATTTGTAAGAATTTTCTTAAGAAATCTATCACTGTAATTTAAATAAATCTTTTTTATTCTTTCTATTTTCAATAAATCTATGCCTTGTAAAATAACCATACATTTACCTCCATTTATTTAGCCATAACCCTGCCATCAGGTATAACCATATACATTGNGGNGTCGAGGATCCAAACTTTTTATAATCTAACCATTTTTTTAATACTTTTTCTCGTTTCCATCCAAATTCTTCCCAACATGACTCATAAAAAATAATATCCAGGGTTTTTCTNAATTTCTTATGAGATATCCATCTTTCAATTGGAATAGCAAATCCCATCTTTGGTCTATATACAAAAGATTTAGGTAAAAAGTCTGATAATAAATCCTTTAAAATATATTTTGTNATTTTATTCCTTAACTTAAATTCAATTGGTAATTCAAAAGCTTTATTAACTACATTNTGACTTAGAAAAGGTGACCTTACCTCAAGTGAATTAAACATACTTGCTCTATCTACTTTAACTAAAATATCATTAGGCAAATAAAAGTCTATATCATTTCTNTGAACTGAATCGATTAAATCAATANTCTGATATTTATCAAAAATATTTCTNTGATACTTAGATTNNTTATCAAGAACCTCATTATCAAAGATATTTAGTTTTTCATAAAANTCTGANTTATTTTCATATNCTAAAATATTTGAAAGNTTTGACATTTTATGAGANANTCCATGAATNCCAAGTAATTTTTGGAATGGTCTACTNAAACTATCATAAAGCCTTGATGGTANTAATCTTATTCCNTGACCAACAAATTGTCTTAGAATANTAGGAGTTTTTTCTTTNAGCNTAAAGATCNTTTTTGCAAAAGAATAGCGGTTATATCCCATAAANATTTCNTCACCACCATCTCCAGATAATACAACTTTTACTTTTGATGCAGCAAGTTTACTGATTATAAAAGTNGGNATGATNGAAGAATCNGAGAATGGNTCATNGACAANATTAGCAATATTTTCTACATGTTNAAGCATATCATCTACATTAACTTTAATATCATGGTGATNACTTCCAATNTTTTCTGAAACATATTTAGCAAATTTTGACTCATCATATTCACTCTCATTAAATCCAACNTTGAATGTTTTTATTTTTTTTGCAGAATTTTTCTGCATTAATAGGGCTACTAAACTTGAATCAATTCCTCCTGAAAGGAAACAACCTATCTCAACATCTGCAATCATCATTTTTTTTATTGATTCTTCGAATGTATGNAGTAATTCTTTCTTACATTTTTCATATGATAATTNTTTATTTAATTCAGGNTTAGGAATTTGATAGTAAATATTTTTTTTTGTGATTTTATTCTCAAAAGAAATTACTTCTGCCGGCATTACTTTAAATGTATTCTCATATATACATAAGGGCGCAGGAACATAACCTAACATAGAATAGTAATATGAAGATTTTCTTGAGATCTTTAAATTGATTAAGGGAAATTTACTTAAAGATCCTAATTCAGAACTAAAAACTATAAAATTTGAGTTTTTATAAAAAAATAATGGTTTTTCACCAAANCTATCNCTGACAAGAAAAAGTTTTTTCTGTTTTTTATCCCAAAGTCCAAAAGCAAACATCCCTTCNACTTTCTCNAGTGTTTTTCTAAGGCCGAACTTACTTATTAANTCTAAAAGAACAATTGTGTCAGTTTTATTTTTGAATTTTATATTAAATTTTTTTTTAAGATCATTTTGTAGTTCTGTAAAATTATAAATTTCGCCATTAAAAGTTATCACATATCGTCCACATGAGGATGTCATTGGTTGATCACCNGACTTCGATAAATCAAGTATAGAAAGTCTTCTATGCCCAAAAAAAATATTATTATCCTCAGAAGACCAATATCCAAAAGAATCTGGTCCTCTATGAACTAAACTTGTAGTCATTTCTTTTATAGAGCTAAGACTATAGCTTTTATTATTTTTAAAAAAAAAAACTCCAGTAATACCGCACATCTACTTATTAATTTTTATAAATATATTTTTTACCAAACTTATAAACCTCATATTAATTAATATTACTAAAGGATATACTAACATTAAATATCTTGGTGTTGATACATTTGTCAAACAAATCAATAATAAATATATTTGTAATAAACATATTAATATAGCGTCTTCATAAGAAATTTTATTTTTAATAATTCTAAAAAAAGATAAAATAAAAAAAAAAGTAAAAATTGTTACAATAAAAAAGAGTAAAAAGAATAGTAACTGTGCTAATTCTATTAGAAAAAGATTAGGAAGTTGCATTGGGCCAGATGATTTAAGTAATTCTTCATATCTAGGTATTTGAAGTTTATTATCATCAAGGAACCTTACTTTTGATCCTATCGACCAGTTCCCTATGTAATGATGAAATGACAAAATTAAGTAATCGTAGAGATTGTGCTCAAAAATTTGAAAAAGAATTTTTAGATAGTTATCAGTTAATATTCTCTTATCAAAATCTATTTTTTTGATTGACTCAAAATCCAATGCTTGATACTGAGCAACTACTTCATAGTCTGCAAGTAATTCTGATTTCAAAAAAATATTATCTAAGTTATCCAAAAATTTATGAATTGGTTGAAATTCAACTTTTGATTTTGTTAATAATTCATTAAGATTTTCAGGGTAATTACTAACAATAAAACTATCTTTTCCTGATAATAAAAAAAGTTTTCCGATTACAGATATTTTAAAGATAGTTTCTCTTTTATCAAACTTACTATAAAAGGTAAGGCTCTCTAAAATAGATGGAAATGAAAATAATAATAACATTAACGATATTCGCCCAAGTTTTTTCAATCTAAATAATGATACAGAAATTAAAAATAATGAAATTGGTATACCTATAGGCTTAAAGGAAGCAAGAAGGCCACAAGCTAAAGCAAAAAAAAATAAATTATATTTTTTTTCGATACTAAAGAAAAATATAATAGCGAAATTAAATAAACTAAAAAAAATTGATTCCGTAAGTATTGTTTTAGAAAATGATGTATAATATATGTTTGAGACTATTAATAAATAACCAACTAACGAAAAAAAGATATTTGTTTTTTCTCTTATCAATGAAACCAATAAAACTATACTAAGGCTTAAAAAAACATTCTGAAAAATAATAAGGTCTATGTTAAATTTATTTAGAATTTGAATGATTAAAAAATATGAAGTTTGCCTAGATTGATTAATATTCAAATAACCTTGACTATCTGGCTGAATTTTTTCTAAAAAAGTGGGGGAATAATGAATTACAAAAATAGTTAAAAAAAATAAAAAGGTTTTTAAACCAATATTTTGCAACCTATTAAAATTTATATTTTTTATTTTTATTTCCTTTTGATTTTGATTTTACTAAAACATAAATTGTATTTAAAAACAAAAATTATTATTTAATTTTGCTATACTTTATTTATGATTAATTTATTACGTGATTTAAGACACCATGATTCTTTAAGAAATCTATTGCCATGGGATAAAATGGGTATAATTTATAGATTTATTATTCAGATATTGCCTTTTAATTTAAATATAAATCAATTTATAACTAAAAATTTAAAATTTAAGCTTCACGCTAGATTTGCATTTAGTAATTTTAAAAGTTGGGGCAATAAACATAATAACTTTTTCCCAATATATTTAAGACTATCAAGAGAATCAGATTGTTTTTTTGATATTGGTGCCCATATTGGTATTGTAACGCTTGCAGTAGCAAAAAATATAAAAAAGAATGGTGTTATTTATGCTTTTGAGCCATCAAAAGTAAATCTAAAATTTCTAAAATACCATATTGCTTGCAACAAAATAAAAAATGTTAAAATTGTAGATAAGTTAGTCTCATCTTCTGAAAAAAAAAAAATTATCTTTTATGAGTCACCAGAGTCTTCTGGTATGAACTCTATAGTTTCGTTAAAAAAAAAAAATATAACTAATAAAAATTTTCCTAAATCAATAACATTGGATACTTTTTGTAAGAATAATAATATTTATCCTGATATCATTAAAGTAGATATTGAAGGTTCAGAAATTGAAATGCTAATGGGTACCAAAAAAATTTTGAAAAAATATAGACCATTAATTTTCTTAAGTTACCATCCATATCATTTACAAAAATTAGGTTATCAAAAAAAATCAATTTTTGATATTCTAGAAAGTTTAGATTATAAAATTTATGATTTGAATGGAAAAAAACCTTTAATTCTTAAAAATGCTGAGTATTTACTTATTCATAAAAAAAGGAATCTAGATAATGTTTTCAAAGAAAAATAAAGTTAATAGTTTTTTTGATATACTTATAAACAGAGGATTAGTAGTTCTAATTTCATCAATAATTAACTTACTACATTTAAACATAGCAAAAAAAATTTTTAACAAAAAATTAATTTTAAAAAGGGTGAATGAATATAAAATGTATCTTTTGACTAATGATAACGTTATATCTCGTTCTTTAATTTTATTTGGACGAAGAGAAGAGGATCAAAAGTATATTTTAAACAAAATTTTAAAAGAGAATATGAATATTTTCGATATTGGAGCAAACATTGGCTATTACACTATTCTTTTTCTAAATAAAATTAAAAATGGAAAAATTCTTGCTATTGAACCATCAAAAGATAACTTAAAACTGTGTAAGGACAATGTTAGGCTTAACAATTTTATTAAAAGAAAAATAAGATTTATTAATGGAGGAGTTTCTAATCGAAACTCGAAGAAAAGATTTCTTCTATCTGAACAATCAAATCTTCATACATTCAATTCAGAGGGTTCGGCAAAAAGATTTTTGACTGGAAAATCCTGTATTGTTGAAACATTTACTGTTCAAAAGCTTTCTAAACTTTATTTTACACCACATCTTATCAGAATGGACGTGGAAGGGCATGAATGTGAAATTATATCTGGAATGCTGGTCTTTATTAAAAAGGGTTTATTAAAACCTCATATTTGCTTTGAACCACACATAACCTCTTATTCAAAGAATAATAATTTTTCAAAAATTCTTACACAACTTTTCAAGTTAGGTTATTT
>NZHH01000047.1:0-42960 GCA_002691245.1 Rickettsiales bacterium
AACCATCTCCCAATCTGCATTGATAGATATTTTTTTTAAAAAAATTTTCATTAATACCTCAAAATCTTTTCGTTTTTTTACACTGACTAAGCTTAATGTTTCATAATCTTTCTCAAATTCATCCCAAGAAACATCTGCAGACCTGAAACCGTTGATTACTTTTTTTTCTTTTTTTATTCTAAATCTACAAACACCTTTTAAAATTAACTCATATCTATTATCGTTAGTCTCAGAGAATGCGGTAATTCTTCCTGCACATCCAATATCATAGAGATTAGGATTTTTTATATCTGAGTTCTGCCTCACTTTTTCTCTAGGTTGTATCATTCCTATAATTTTATCGTTGGCCAATGCATGATCTAACATATGTAGATACCTATTTTCAAACAAATTTAATGGAAGTTTAGCTTTCGGCAATAACAAAACTTTATTCAAAGGAAATAGGGGGATGGTCTTTGGGAGTTCATTAATATTATGTTCAAAACTATACAGCATAATTATAATATGTTTTATATTTACGTATAATTAAAGAATTATTTACAAAAAAATTCGTTTTTATTGTTCAAATAAAAAAATTAAAGTATAAGATGTCAGTACAAAGCGGGAATAGCTCAGTGGTAGAGCATCACGTTGCCAACGTGAGGGTCGCGAGTTCGAATCTCGTTTCCCGCTCCATTATCTCTAATAATTTGCCTTTATTTGTCACAGACGATATCTTACATCATGTCCGAAAACAAAATTAGCTGGAGTGAGGGAACCACTATCTATAAATGTAACGATGAATCAGATTTTGCCTATTTTTTGTTAGAAGGTGAAATACTTATAAAGTCAAGTGGTGGAAAAAGTGTAGGGTTTGTCAATGAAAATGAGATCTTTGGTGAACAATCAATTATTTTAGGAATCAGAAGAACTGTAACTACCATAGCTTCTAAAAATTCTAAAGCTATAAAGATTCCAAAGAAACAGCTTATTAAGGAATACCAAAACAGCTCATTATTGATAAAAGCAATTCTTCGTTCAACATATTTAAGATTAACTAATTTAGACTCAACAATAAAAGTAGACCTTACTAGCCTAGATAGTTTTTAATAAGACTAATTTTAAAAATTATAGTTACTAAGAAAAAATCTCCAGGTTAAATATTGTATTATATTAAATGCTACATATGTGTAGCGAAGTTGATTTTATAATTATAGTATATTAGTCTAGATAGATTATGAGTGAATTATCAAAAATATCGTTTGCAAAAGCACAGTCTATATTAAAAAAATTTCGCTATAAACCAAGGCCAGAATGGTCTGATGACGAAAGAATTCTTTTTAAGTTATGTAATTTTGCTGTTTTATCAAAAAAAAGATTAAATGTTATTTTAAAATCCTTGCAAAGCCTATCAAAATTAAGTGACAAAAGTCATTACAAATACAACGAGTTAGACATAAAATTAATAAAAGAACTTATTTTGGATAATTTAGAGGTCTGTTTTGACAAATTCAAACAAAAAATCAGTGTAATCAAGGAATCTGATATTGAAATTATTCAGAATCATATAAATAATATTAAAAATGAAAATCTAAGACTTGAAAACGAAATTAAAAGGTTGAATTTCATCATAGAAAATTACATCAATGAAAAAGAATTGAATGAGATAAAGGATATTAAGGATTTACTTAATGAGAAAGTAGTAGTTCAAAATACAAAAATAAGATCATCTAAAAAAAGCAAAGAAAAACTAGCATTTGACAAAAGAAATATTAGAGAATTTCTTAGAAAATGGAATGAAGGTCAAACAACATTCGAGATTACAGAGAGCCACAAAAGGATTGATGTTGATATTAAAAATACCAAAAAAAGAAGATTTAAACTTTAATTAGTTCTTAATATTTTTCTTCTTTTCGTACATACCAACAAAATCTAATGGGGCAATCATCAAAGGAGGGAATCCAGCCTCCCTGGTACAGTTAGCTATTATCGCCCTCAAAAACGGAAAGAGAAATTTGGGACACTCTATTAAAAGTATTTTTTCAAGTATATCGTTTGCAGCATTTTCAATTGTAAAAATCCCACTGTAAACGCCTTCAACAAGAAATAAAGTGCTTTTCTCTGATTTGGTTTCACATTTAATTGCAAGTTCTACTTCGTAAATGTTATCTCCATGATCTGGTAATGTTCTAGATTTTACATCAGCATCGATACTAAAAGAAGGGTTTCCACTGACATTTTTTAAGGAGTCTGGAGCTTGGGGGTTCTCAAAAGAAAGATCTTTTAGGAACTGTGCATTAATCAAAAACTTAAGATTAATATTATTAGAATTTGAATTTTTTTTTTTTTCAGCCATATTTAAAGTAAACATTAATTAATAAATAATTATAATACAAAATAACGTTTTACCAATTCAAAAATAATTATTAAAAAAAATGAACAATTTACCTTACATCGACATACTCATTTTGGCAATGATTGCAGTCTTTATAATTAATAGACTTAAAAATGTATTAGGTAAAAAAACAGGCAATGAATCTGACATCGTAGAAAAATTCACGCAAAAAAAATCTGCTTTTAAAGAATCTGAACCAGATTCTATTTCAAACACCACTACATTTGATAATAAAAATATGCACAAAAATAAAAATGTTAACAGTTCATTAAACGAAATTCTTAAAATTGATAGTAGCTTTGATACCTCTGAGTTTATCTCGGGTGCAAAAAAAGCATTCGAATTTATATTAAGCCAATATTCGCAGAATAATTTAAAATCATTAGAAAACCTTCTTTCGAAGAATATGCTTGATGTATTTCAAACACAAATAAAACTTAGAGAAAAAAAGGGTGAATCACTTGAAATCACTGTTATTAGTGTAAAAAACCCTGAGATTGTAAATGCAAAAATAGAAAAAAAATCTAATGCATTAATTACTCTTCTTTTTGACTCAGAACAAATTCAAATAACCAAAGATAAACATGGTAATGTTACCGATGGTGATTCTAATCAAATATTATCAATTAAAGAGAACTGGTCATTTTCTAAGAATTTAAAAACTAAAGACCCAAATTGGACTCTTGAGAAAATTGAAGAGAGTAATTAGAAATTCCTATTTAATTGCTTTAACTTTATTTCTTCTGACCTCTGAGAGTTTAGCTAAAGAAAACTATAATCAAAATTTTAAAGATATTCCCTTACTTGCTATCACCAAATTGGCTAGTGGTATTAAACATATCTGCAAATCAAATTATTTTTTTAAAAATCTCAAACAACATAAATCATATCCAAATTTTGGAAAAATAAAAGATTGGAAAATTAAATGTGAGAAACTTAATTCAGTTACAAACGACAAAGAATTAAACTCTTTTTTTGATAGAGAGTTTTTAATATTAAACAAGATTTCTTCTCCCGACTTACTTACAGGATACTATGAACCAATAATCAAGGTTTCAAAAGTAAAGAACCGAGTTTTTAAATATCCAATATTAAAGAAAAATCCTAGATTCATAGGCAAAACAAGAGAATTCATAGAAAAAGAATTCAATAAAGATGATGTACTACTTTGGTCAAACGATAAAATTGATCTTTTTTTTTTACACATTCAAGGTTCAGGTTTAGGAGTATTTGAAAACAAAGAAACTATAAAAATAGCATATGATGGAAATAATAATTTAAACTACACGTCCATTGGAAAGTATCTAATAAAAAAAAAATATCTAGAAGCAAGAAATACTGACCTATTTACGATTAAGGATTGGTTAAGGAAAAATCAAAATGTTTCTAATAAAGTAATGAATTTAAATAAAAGATTTATATTCTTCAAAGAGAGTTTTGAAGCTATGGCTGAGAGTCCAGTTGGTGCTATTGGATTAAAGCTAAAACCAAATGAAAGCATTGCAGTTGATGATAAATTATATCCTATTGGAATTCCATTTGTTATTGAATTTCTGGGCGACAAATCAATTAAACCTGTAGTATCATTAGATACTGGCTCTGCAATTATTGGTCATAATCGCGCCGATCTGTTCACAGGAAGGGGGAAGTCAGCAGAAAAGGAAGCGGGAATATTAAAGAAAAAAATTTATCTATACCCGATTATACCTTATATTAAATAGATGAACATCAACGATTGGGAAAGCTTTAAAAAAACAGTTAGGCCAATAAAAAAATCCAACAAATTTAAACTAAAAAACTCAAAAAACAAAATTAACTCTTCTGATCAACTCCCTAAAAATCAATATAATTTTGAAAAAGAAATTGATGATCTTGATATTCAAGTTTCAGAAAGTTGGGGGAATTTAGAAAAAAATACATTAAAAAAAATTCTTAAAGGAAAAATCAAAATAATGAGTCAATTGGATCTTCATGGNCNAAATATTAAAGATTCAAAAAAATTNGTTCTAGANTTTATAANTAAAAATCATTTACNNAANAAANGNCTTCTACTNTTAATTACAGGAAANGGGGCCAGGCTTCCAGTTGAAGAAGGTTGGAAAGGANTTGGCAAACTAAAAACNAGCATCCCAAATTGGCTTCGGTCTAAATCTCTAAATGATAAAATACTATGGTTTGATCANGCACCTCCNGAAAAAGGNGGNGATGGTGCTTACCTCATTTATCTAAAAAANATNACANAATAAATCTAGTTAGATCTGTATCTTTATAAATATCACCAATTTGNTTTTTTACATATTTTTGGTCAATTTCTACTTGNCTAGCTTTTTTTTCAGAGGCACTAAAACTTATATCTTCNAGAATTTTTTCTAGAATAGTATGCAACCTTCTAGCTCCNATATTTTCAATTTCTTCATTTACCTTTGTTGCTATTAATGCAATTTCTGATATTGATTCTTCAGAAAAATTCAAACTTACTCCCTCTGTAGCAATCAATTCGACATATTGTTTTATTAGATTATTTTCTGGTTCTTTTAATATTCTAATAAAATCTTCCTTNCCTAGCGCTGTTAATTCAACNCTGTTGGGNAGTCTTCCCTGAAGTTCTGGNAGAAGNTCCGAAGGCTTTGCAACATGAAATGCACCAGATGCTATGAAAAGTATGTGATCTGTTTTTATAGATCCATATTTAGTTGAAACCGTCGACCCCTCAATAAGTGGTAGCAAATCTCTTTGCACACCCTCTCTGCTTACCTCTGCAGAAGTACCTGANTTTTTCCCACATATCTTATCTATTTCATCTATAAATACTATCCCNTCTTCNTCAACATTAATTGATGCTCTTTTTATTAAATTNTCATTATCTATTAACTTTTCNGATTCTTCCTCTAATAAGATCTCATGAGACTCTTTGACTGATAGTTTCCTTTTTTCTTTTTTTTGTCCAAAACCTTTACCAAATAAATCTCCTAAATTTATCATTCCCATTGATCCGCTNGGCATTCCTGGAATCTCCATAGATTTAAGTGGAGAGGATGTTTTTGAGGCTAATTCAACTTCAATTTCTTGANTGTCAAGCTGTCCATCTCTGAGCATNTTTTTGTATTTNTCTTTTGTTTGATTAGTTGCTGATGAGCCCACAAGTGCCTCTATCACCCTTTTTTCAGCATTAACTTCAGCTTTGGCCTTTATTTCATTTTTTAAGCTCTCTCTATTATTATTTATAGAAATTTCCAACAAGTCTCTAATTATTTGCTCAACATCTCTNCCAACATAACCAACTTCAGTAAATTTTGTTGCTTCAACTTTAATAAAAGGTGCGTCAGCTAATTTGGCTAACCGTCTTGCTATTTCTGTTTTACCAACTCCAGTAGGTCCGATCATAAGAATATTTTTTGGTAATACNTCATCTTTTAGCGCACCCTTTATCTGTTGCCTTCTCCATCTATTCCTTAGGGCAATNGCTACNGCTCTCTTTGCAGTTTTTTGNCCAACAATAAATCTATCTAATTCCGAAACTATTTCTCTNGGTGTAAATGAAGTCATTTTATTTTTTCAATAATAATGTTATTATTTGTGTANATACAAAGTTCTGCTGCAATTTCAAGGCTTTTAGTTGCAATTTCNTCTGGNTTAAGCCTACTGTCAAACATAGCNCTCGCAGCCGCTANAGCAAAATTTCCCCCAGAACCNATAGCCATTAAACCATCCTTTGGCTCTAACACATCCCCTGTACCACTTAAAATCAAACTAACGTCCTTATCTGCTACTANCATCATTGCTTCTAATCTTCTNAGATATCTATCCGTTCTCCAGTCCTTAGCTAGTTCCACNCANGATCTCATTAAATTATCAGAATATTTTTCGAGCTTTGTTTCTAGCCTTTCAAAAAGCGAGAAGGCATCAGCTGTAGCTCCAGCAAAACCTGTTATTACTTTNCCTCCAGCTAAAGCTCTGACTTTTCTTGCATTAGCTTTCATTACGGTATCTCCTAATGTTACTTGTCCATCTGCAGCAACAACTACTTCTGATCCTTTTCTTACTGAAACAACAGTAGTACCATGCCATTTTTCTGTCATTTTAATTTGATTCATAAATTTACAGCCTCATTGCTAAAAATATTATAATCTATATATTTTAGAATAATTATCCAGTAAATTTACCTATGAGAAAATATTCTGTAAATAGAAAAACTAAAGAAACTGAGATTAAAGTTGAAGTTCTTCTAAATGGAACAGGTAAAAGTCAAATAAACACTGGTATAGGTTTTTTAGATCATATGATTGAACAAATATCAAAACATAGTTTGATTGACATAAATATTCATGCAAAGGGTGACCTTCATGTTGATTATCACCATACAACTGAAGATAGCGCATTAGCTCTTGGTGAAGCTTTTTCCAAAGCTCTTGGTGATAGAAGAGGGATATACAGATTTGGTCAAGCGCTCTCGGCAATGGATGAAACACTTTCTAGAGTTGTTGTAGACTGCTCAAATAGGCCGTTCTTAGTATGGAAAGTCAACTTTACAATTGCTCAACTTGGTGAAATGGATACAGAGTTATTTAGAGAATGGTTCCAATCTTTTTCACAAAGTGCTGGGATTACGCTTCATGTTGAAAATCTATATGGAGAAAACAATCACCACATTATCGAATCTTGCTTTAAAGGGCTGGCTCGAGCATTAAGGCAAGCAATCTCTATCGATTCAGATCGAAAGGACGAAATTCCGTCAACAAAAGGCGCATTATAGTTTGGAGTTTCTTGAATGTTGACCTATTGCATACTAAGGAAAAAAAATGACAAAAATGATTTGAAAATTTTGGAGACCGGGTTTTCTCTCTCAGCATTCATTTTTGGTCCAATTTGGGGTGTTTTTAAAAGACTTTGGTTGTTCAGCATAATTGGATTCTCATTATTTTTTTTTTCTAAGTTAATATATAAAGAGACTAACCTTTTTTACATTTTTTATTTATTTTCTTCCATATCAAGCTTTTTTTGGGGTTTTTTTGCAAGAGACCTTCTCATCTTGAAGCTAATAGAAAATAATTTTTATCCAGTAAAACATATAAACGCAACTTCAAAAGAAAATGCAATTGTTCAATTTTTATCAGAGGAAAGGAATGAGTAGAATAATAATAATTGATTATGGTTCCGGAAATATTCGATCGGTATTCAATGCTTTAAAGAAAATCTCAAACAAAAGCGTAAAAATTTCGTCAAAAAAAGAAGATTTGAAATCTGCAACACATTTGATTCTTCCGGGCGTTGGTTCATTTGAGTCATGCGTAAATGGATTAAAAAAATCTAATGTTTTAGAGACTCTAGAAGAAATTGTATTCAACAAAAAAACACCTTTTTTAGGAATCTGTGTTGGTATGCAAATGCTAGCAACTAAAGGGTTTGAAAAAGGAGAGTTCTCTGGCCTTGATTGGATTCAAGGTGAAGTAAGGAGAATCAATGTAAAAAAAAATAAATTGAAAATTCCTCACATGGGTTGGAATTCATTGATTTTTAAAAAAAGAACTAATTTCACAGATAAATTACTGAAAAGAATTGGCATGAACTACACTGATGAAATAACAGCATATTTTGTTCATAGCTATAATTTTAATACAGAAAATAAGTGTGATAAAATTATATCGACCCAATACGGAGAGGAAGTAACGGCTATGGTTGCAAAAGAAAATATTTATGGAACTCAATTTCATCCAGAAAAAAGTCACACTTTTGGACTCGCTTTTTTAAAAACTTTTTTGGAACAGAATTGAATATGATAGAGTTTTATCCAGCAATTGATATAAAAAGCGGAAAAGTTATAAGACTTAAAAAAGGTCTTCTTGAACACGAAACTGTCTATGGAACAGACCCCATAATTCAAGCAAAAAAATTTGTGGAACTTGGGGCAAAGTGGATTCACGTTGTGGATATTGATGGGGCTTTTAAAGGTGAAACAAAAAATATTGATACAATTATTGAAATAAAAAAAAGGTCAACATGTAAAATACAAGTTGGAGGTGGAATTAGAAATTTAAACACGATAGAGAGGTATTTAAATAACGGAATTGACAGATTAGTTTTAGGTACGATAGCACTGAATAGACCGGAATTTGTNAAGAATCTATGNCAAAGATATCCAGAAAANATAGCAATTGGTCTTGACACCAAAAAAGGTTTTGTTGCCACAGAAGGATGGGCTAAAGAATCTAAAGTGAACTTTAAAGAAATATTAAAAATTTANGAAAAATCAAGTGTTTCAGCAATAATATTTACCGACATTGATAAGGATGGATTNATGAAAGGGGCTAATTACAAACAANTAAAAGANTTGCTATCTTTGACCAAAATAAAGATAATTGCNTCAGGAGGAATTGCTTCACTNGNAGATCTTAAAATTATAAAGAAATTGGAAACNCCTAATCTTATTGGAGTAATNTCTGGAAAAGCTCTTTATGAAAAAAAGTTCAACGTTTCTGANGCNATCGACATTCTGGAGAAACAAATTGCTTAAAACTAGAATCATACCTTGTTTAGATGTGGACAACGGTAGGGTTGTAAAAGGNATTAACTTTCTTTCCTTAAGGGATGCTGGCGACCCCGTAGAGCAAGCAACAATCTATTGTAAAGAGGGAGCTGATGAAATCACATTTTTGGATATAACAGCTACTCATCAAAAAAGAAAACCTATGATAGAAGTTATTAGAAAAACAGCTTCTGANTGTTTTGTGCCTCTAACGGTAGGTGGNGGAATAAAAGATTCNGATGGAGTTTTAGAGTTTCTAAATTCAGGTGCTGATAAGGTTTCAATTAATAGCGCAGCAATTAAAAACCCAGGATTAATTAAGGANTGTTCTGATAAATTTGGAAATCAATGNATTGTTGTTGCAATTGATGCAAAAAAAAAATCCAAGGGCTGGAATGTNTTTATAAATGGGGGAAGAGTNGACACAGGTTTAGATGTAATGAAATGGTCAAAAAAAGTTCAANAACTTGGTGCTGGNGAAATNTTACTNACCTCCATGGATAAAGACGGGACAAAAACAGGGTTTGATTTGGAGNTGACTTCNACNGTTTCCNATGCNNTAGACATACCTGTTATTGCCTCCGGTGGTGTGGGCTCNAAAAAAGATTTTGTTGATGGNATAAAGCTTGGTCATGCATCAGCTGTTCTNGCAGCNTCNGTTTTTCACTTTAGNGAAACTACAATCCAAGATGTAAAAGAGTATTTGAAATCTAANGGTGTTAGTGTAAGAATCGATAANTTTAGGAAATAAAAAAATGAACGATAAAATTTTAGAAAAANTGANNGTTATAATAAAAAAAAGGAAGGCAACTTTACCCAACNATTCATATGTTGCTTCGCTCTTTAAAAAAGGAAATGTAAAAATAGCTAACAAAGTAGGTGAAGAAGCTGTAGAGACTATATCTGCCTTCTTGGCCCAGGAAAAAATTGACNTTATTGAAGAATCTGCTGACTTAATTTTTCACCTGCTAATCTTACTTGAANATGCTGNGGTNTCATTCGANGAAGTTTTAAAGGTTTTAGAGNAAAGAATGGAAAATGATTAATATTAAAAAATATGATGANAACAATATTTTTGCTAAAATTCTGAGAAAAGANATTCCCTCAGAATGTATTTTTGAAAACGATGATATTTACGCATTTAAAGATATAAANCCTCAGGCACCAATTCATGTTTTAATAATTCCAAAACAAAAATTTTGTAGTTTTGACGACTTTTGTTCAAAGGCNGAAGAAAAAACAATTTTTTCCTTCTTCANNTCTATTAAACAAGTGGCTGAAATATTANATCTGAAAGANGGTTATAGAATTATTTCNAACNTTGGGGATCAAGGTGGTCANGAGGTTCCTCATTTTCANATCCANTTAATTGCTGGAAAAAAGCTTGGGGCTATTATAAATTAAGATTCNTTTNNTGANAATATTGTGAAACAAACAATTTGNGCTAANCATTTTATNTNNTCTAGNCNTCCAGTGTTACACTTATTGGNACATGGTCAGAAGGTCTATNAAAAGTTCTGAAGTGTTTTAATATTTNAGCGGACTTCAATTTCTTTTTNANAGTATTTGAAGTCCAAATATGATCTANTCTACGNCCTCTATTATTTTTTTGAAANTTTGGTGACCTGTAACTCCACCATGTAAAAACATTTTCAGGNGGATTAAGNAAATANCGAACAGAATCAATATAATTATTATCCACCAAAATTTTATTTAACCTTTCCCTTTCAATTTGTGTATGGCTAACAACGTTAATTAATTGTTTGTGGGACCAAACATCATCTTCGTTTGGTGCTATATTTAAGTCTCCACAAAGAACAACTTTTTTTCTTTTTTTTTTAACTAATAAATCATCTAACTCTTCTAAAAAATTAAGTTTATGTCTAAATTTTTTATTTTTGATTGGGTCTGGGTTATCACCACCTGCTGGAACGTAAAGTGATATTATCTCTATACCATTTATTTCAATTGCTATGTGTCTGGCATCATTTTTATTGCAAAAGTCAAGGCTGCTAAATTTTTCTATTTTTTTTTTTGATATAATTGCTACACCATTATAAGACGATATTCCTTTAAAATAGGAAAAGTAATCTAGTTTTTTGAAATCATTTTGAGGAAATAGATTATCAGTAATTTTTGTTTCTTGTATACATAAAAAGTCTGGCTTTTCTCTTTTTAAAATTTCTAAAACATATTCTAGTCGTACTCTAATAGAATTGACATTCCAACTTATTACTTTCATTAGGAATTCATGGATTCAAAGAAATCACCATTATTTTTTGAGTTTTTTATTTTTTCTAATAAAAATTCCATTGAATCTGTGACACCCATTGGCATAAGAATCTTTCTAAGTATCCACATTTTTGACAAATCTTCTTTTGAAACTAAAAGTTCCTCTTTTCGTGTTCCAGATTTAGTTACATCAATGGAAGGGAAAACTCTTTTGTCTGATAATTTTCTATCAAGTATTATTTCAGAATTTCCAGTGCCTTTAAATTCTTCAAAAATAACCTCGTCCATCCTTGAACCTGTGTCAACCAGAGCTGTTCCAATGATTGTAAGTGACCCACCTTCTTCAATATTCCTTGCTGCTCCAAAAAATCTCTTGGGTCTTTGTAATGCATTAGCATCAACACCACCTGTAAGAACTTTTCCTGAACTTGGTACTTGAGTATTATAAGCCCTAGCAAGTCTTGTTATGGAATCTAACAAAATTACCACGTCTCTTTTGTGTTCAACCAGTCTTTTGGCCTTAGAAATAACCATTTCCGAGACAGCTACATGCCTCACGGCTGGTTCATCAAAGGTCGAAGATACAACTTCTCCCTTAACCGACCTTATCATATCTGTTACCTCTTCAGGCCTCTCATCTATAAGAAGCACAATCAAATAAACTTCGGGGTGATTTGTTGTGATAGAATGGGCTATATTCTGTAGCATCACCGTTTTTCCTGTTCTTGGTGGAGCTACTATCAATGCTCTTTGACCTTTTCCCAAGGGTGTAATCAAATCCATAACTCTATTTGTCGTATCTTTAACTGTTGGATCTTCAATTTCCATATTTAATTGATCTTCAGGATAAAGTGGAGTTAGATTGTCAAAATTAATTCTCTGTTTTGTTTTTTGTACTTCTTCAAAGTTTATTTTGTCAATTTTGGTAATCGCAAAATATCTCTCTGATTCTCTTGGGGCTCTCATTTCACCCTCAACCGTATCTCCTGTTCTGAGACTGTTTTGTTTTATTTGTGAAGGAGAAACATATATGTCATCAGGGCCTGGCAAATAATTTGCATCTGGGGATCTTAAAAAGCCAAAACCGTCTTGGAGTATCTCTAAGACACCTTCTCCAAAAATGGCGTCTTTGTTTTGTGCCATTTGTTTCAAGATAGAGAAAATCATATCTTGTTTCCTAAGTGTTCCAGCATTCTCGATTTTGAGGTCCTCAGCTATTTTTAATAAATCGGAGGGGTTTTTTGATTTTAAGTCTTTTAAGTGCATTTTATTGGGAAAAAAAAGGGGAGTTTTATTTATAGTTAATTTAGTTGTGATTGTCAAATACTTGGTTTAAAAACTACTAAGAACACAATAATAATAAAAAGTATAGTTGGAATTTCATTTATCCATCTGAAAAATTTCTCTGTATTTTTATTTTCCCCTCTTTCAAATGCTTTTCTAAGTTTTGCACAGTACATGTGAAATACAGACATTAAGAAGACCATTAAGAATTTTATATTTAACCATAATTCATTTTGTATTTCTAAATTTATTGCTAGTAGAATTCCAAATAGCCATGAAAAAATTAAAGACGGATTCATTATATATTTCATTAACTTGTGTTCCATTATAAGAAATGTTTTGTACTGTTGTGTATTTATTTGTGTCTTTGAATGATAAACGAAAATGCGGGGGAGATAAAAGAGTCCCGCCATCCAAGTTGTTATAAAAATTATGTGGAAAAATTTTAAAAAATTATAGTAATTTTCGTCCATTATTTAATTTTTTTTTATCCTAAGCAATATACTTACGCGTTAAGTTTTCTATTAGGTCTATGTGATCTTTTCTGTCATTTAAACAAGGTATCATATAAAAATTTCTTCCTCCATTTTCTTCAAAACTTTCCTTACCTTCTATTGATATCTCTTCTAGTGTTTCAACGCAATCGGATGCAAATCCGGGACAAATTACGAATATATTCTTCTTCCCCTCTTTCGGTAAGGACTCTAATGTTTTATCTGTATACGGCTGTAACCAATCATCCGGTCCAAAGCGGGATTGAAATGTTGTTATTATTGGAATTGTTGTCTTTATTTTTTCTTTCAACAATCTCGTCGTTTTATGACAGTAGCAATGGTAGGGATCACCTTTCTCAAAATATTTTTTTGGTATTCCATGATATGACGCTACGATTACGTCTGGCTTCCATTTATTTTTTTGAAGCGCTTCCTTTATTGAATTTTTAAGTGCATTTATATAAAGAACTTCGGATTCGTAATGTGGAATTATTTTTACCATTGGTTGCCATCGCATTGTCATTAGTGTTCTATATACTTCATCACATACTGTTGCAGTTGTTGCAGCCGCATATTGCGGATATAAAGGTAAAATAACAATTTCCTGGCATCCTTTTATTTTCATCTCTTGCATTTTGGTTTTTATTCCGGGGTTGCCATACCTCATTGCGTACTCTACTTCTATATTTTTTTTCTGCTTGAATCTCTGTTGAAGTTTCTTTGTTTGTTCTATTGTATAAAATCTTAATGGTGACATATCAATATCTTCCATCCATATCTCTTTGTACGCTGTTGCTGTTTTAGATGGTCGGAAAGTCAATATTATTACGTTTAATATTATTTTCCATATTATTGGGTTTACTTCTATTACTCTTCTGTCAGAAAGAAATTCCTTTAAGTACTTTCTTATATCCCACCAATTTGTCGAGTCTGGCGTACCTAAATTTACTAATAAGATACCTGTTTTTCTGTTTGGAATCTTTGGGTGTTGATCAGGTAATTTCATAGTTTTTGACTGTCTCAATTATCATTTTTACGTTTTCTATAGGTGTTGTTGGCATAATTCCGTGCGATAAATTAAATATATGCTTATTATATTTATATTTTTCCAGAGTTTGGATTGTTTTGTTTAATAATTCCTCTTTATCTCCCAGTAAAAATTTAGGTTCAAGGTCTCCCTGAATTGTAATATCTTTTCTTTTTGCTATTTCAATTATTGTGTCCGGACATGTTTGATCAATTGATATAACGTCGCAATACACCTTCTTTATGAAATCTAAATATTTTTCTTTTGATCCTCTCGGAAAATGGATTATCTTCGTGGAGGGTGAAAATTTCTTAATCTTTGTGCTTATAACGTTATTTGGTTTTATGATAAATTCTTCGTATTCCTCTCCTTCTAAAAGTCCTGCCCATGATTCAAATATCTGAACATAATCGACTCCATGTACTATTTGCTTTTTTAGGTACTCTATCGAAATCTCTGTAATTATCTCAATTAATTCTTGGGCCTGGCTTTTTTTTGTTCTTACAAAATTCCGAATCTTTTCATGTCTTTCTGAAGAGCCACCTTCTATCATATAGTTTAAAATAGTGAATGCTCCTCCACAAAAACCAATCAAATTTTTATTTCCTTTTTTTCGTGACAATAGTTCAATAGTTTTAAAAACGTTGGATATTTTTTTTAAGTTCTCTTCAGGTTTATTAAATTTAATGTCTTCTTTGATAAAAATAGGATCAAGTATAGGTCCGTGATTCTTCAGAAAGCTAACTTTTTGTCCAAGACAAAAAGGAATGACCAAAATATCACAAAAAAGTATGATGAAATCAACATCAAATCGTTTGATTGGTTGTAAGGATATTTCTGCTGCTAAAGATGGATTAAGACATAAATTCAGAAAGTTTTTCTCTTTCTCTCTTATAGCCATATACTCTGGAAGGTATCTACCTGCTTGTCGCATAAACCAAATAGGAACTCTATTAACACTTTGCATCTACTACTAATTTAAATATATATATTGTTGTTGTTGTTGTTGTAACCTTAATAACGGTAATAAGAGTTATTAACAAAAAATTAACAGGAAATGAAGGAAAAAATTTGTGAGCGAAATGTGGAAAACACAAAATACTTAGATGGATTCTTAAAAAAAGTGGTGATAACAATTTAGTGGAAAACTATAATAACAATGTTAACAACTTATTAACAAAAATAAATTTGGGATAAAAAAAGAATAAGTAGAATAAAAAATCAATAAAGAGAATTATTTTGGAAAGATTAACAAAAGATAAAGAGTTTGTACTGGCATCGTCAAGTCAAACGCGAATCGAACTAATGAAAAAATATGCTAAGAAATTTATAGCAGTTAGCCATTCTGTTAATGAGGCAAAATTTAAAGAATTAAATTTATCACCCGAGGAGTGCGTAAAAACAATAGCCCGTGCTAAAGCGCAGTCGGTTCAACACATTTATCCCAAACTAAAGATCATTGGTTGTGACCAAGTCCTGGTATGTAGAAACAAATTATTTAGTAAACCCAACACCGAAAAAGAAGCAATACAAAATTTAATGGAACTTCAAAACAATGTTCACACTTTATTTACTTCTCTTGTGATAATACAAAACCAAGAAATTTACTATGAAATCATTAAAGTAGCCAAATTATTTTTTAAATCTACTTCTAAACCGCAAATCGAAAAATATGTCAAAAAAAATAAATCCGCAGTTTTTTCTTCAGTAGGATCATATAAAATTGAAGAAAATGATAAATTCAAACTAGTTGAGATTTTATCTGGAGATAAAGAAACCATTTTCGGTTTCCCATTTAATGAATTTTTAAAAAGTAATAAAAATGAATGAAACACTATCCGTTATCGGCAACCCAATAAAACATTCGAAATCACCACTAATTCACAATTATTGGTTAAAAAAATACAATATTAAAGCACTTTATACCAAAATTGAGGCAAGAAAAACTGAGTTATCAAGCTACATAAAGATGGTTAAAGATAAAGAGTTAAAAGGACTTAATGTGACACTACCTTTCAAGAAAGATTTCTTTAATTTAGTTGATGAAGTTGATGAAGCAGCTAAAAGTAGCTTAGCTATCAACACAATATTTGAAAAAAATGGCAAGATTATCGGAACTAATACAGATGGCATAGGCTTTGTATCATCATTGCATAGGGATGTGGACTTTGAGTTAAAATATGGTCTTAATCTTTTTTGTTTTGGGGCAGGAGGAGCAACTTACGGGATAGTATCTGAATTATTAAAATACAAACCATTATCCATTGAAATTTCAAACAGAACATTATCCAAAGCTACAATCTTGGTCAATCATTTTTCAAGACGAAAAGATAATAATACTATATTTAAGGTTCTTCCTTGGGGAGAAAGTCCAAAGGAGCATATAGATATAGTTGTAAATACCAGTACATGTGGAATGAAAGAAAATGACAAATTTCCTACTAACTTAGAAAAATTGTCGAAGAAAGCATTGGTATACGATATAATTTACAACCCTAAGGTGACGTCATTGATGAAGGTTGCCCGAAAAAATAATCTGTTAGCTATTAATGGAATATACATGCTAGTAAGACAAGCAGCGGAATCTTTCAAACGATGGTTTGAGATAGATTTGAGTGATGAAGATATAAATGATGTTATAAAATTATTGGGTCATGATGCTTAAGATAGCAATAACTGGAAGAATTGCTACTGGCAAAACAGCAGTATCAAAAATTTTAGTAGACTTAGGTTATAAAGTTTTTGAATCAGACAAAGAAGTCAAAAAAATTTATAAAGACACCATAGTTGTTGAAGCGATTAGAAAAATATTTAGTAATAAGATTCCAAATCTTATTGAACAGAATAAAATTAACATGAATAATCTAGGAAATTACGTTTTCTCTAAAAAAAGTCAGCTTAAAAAGTTAGAAGAAATAATTCATCCTTATATTTGGGAAAAAAAATCCTTCTTTTTACTGATGCATCCTAAAGAAAAAGTTTTGTTTTTTGACATTCCATTGCTCTTTGAAAAAAAGTTGCAAAATGAATATGATTATATCTTTTATACAAAAGTTGATTTGCAGACTCAGAAAAAAAGAGCTTTGCAAAGAGATAAAATGAACATGAGAAAGCTTGAACAAATTTTGACAAACCAAACTTCATTACCGAATAATATAAATTCTTTGAAATTACTGGAACTGGACACAAGCTTGGAAAAGAATCAAACAAAGAGACTAATTAAGTCTTTTTTACAAGAAAGAGGTTTATAAGTGAAATTAATAAAAAATAATTACTTGATAAGCGCCCTGACAAGACGGACATTCGGCAAAGATAAAGCTTTTTGATGAAAATGTAAATCTGATCTTCGCTAAACTTTTGTAATTGTAGATAAAAGGAATCTAAATATTTAAAAAAAACTTTGGGCCTTAGCATAGCAACCGCATCCTGCATTGTCTTTCCCTCCCTAATATTTTGTTTGACTGTTAAAAGTTTAAAGAAGTGGTCTATCAATAAAGTCATTAGTTTCATATTATTTTTTCCGAAATCAGTGACAGTATTATATTCTTTTGAAAAAGACTTAATTTCCCCTAAACAAAGATTATTAATAAATTTTGTTAAGTCGACATTGGTAGACTCTGATAAATAAGAAAACATAGCATCATTGAAGTTGTTTGCTTTACTACTTTTCAGAATAATTACCAACTTTTCAATTTCGTTTATGATTGTTGTTCTTTCATTTGGAACTAAAGCAGAAATATTTTGAACTTGCACTTGAGAAATGTGAATACCTTCGTTTTCAAAATAACTCGAAATCAATTGGTTTTTTTCGAAATTCGTTTCTTCATAACAAGGGACTATGATATGATCACTCGATTTTTCGAAAAACACTCTTATAGGTGATTTAGGGGAAAGTTGCTCAGATTTTAATAATATAATACAGTTTTTACTTGCAGAATTTAAAAAGGAAATAATTTCTTTATTATTTTTCTCACTAGTTAAAGAGACAATGTAAACTTTTGGAATACCAAAAAGGTTAGGCTCAATTGCTTCATGCGATATTTTTAAAAAATCACTTTTTTTCAATTCCTCTGTGTAGATGTGTATAATTTCAAAATCGCCTGTTTCTTTTTTTTTGGAAGTAAGAACATAATTCAAAGCGTAATCTACCTTGCCAAAATTCTGACCATAAAAAAGGAAACAATTATTTTTGAAATATTGATTTATACTATCAGTGAAAACACCAAATTTTATGATCATGGATAAAAACGTCTTTCAATGGAGTCTGCAAGAATTAGACTTGATAGATCATCTGATAAGGATTTAATAAGTTTGCTAGTTGCATCCTCCAACGAGATAAGATTTGCATAATTATTGGTTGTATAATTAAAGCTAGAATTACCATTCAAATTTCCCGATAACAATTCACCTTTCCGATCATAAAATGAATAATTTACTGATATCTGAAGTAACCTACCATATGAATTTAAATCTTTATTTACTCCAATGCTAGAAACAGATCTATTTATAGAAACTATAAGCTTTAAACTTGAGTTTTTTGAGTTTTTTCTATTCAATTTCTGATTGAGTAAAACTTTCATCATTGACAAACTATTTTCGTAGTTTTCCTTTGATTTAATTATTATTTTTATTTTATTAGGGTGAAAATCGTTTGTTTGTTTGTAAAGTGGTTTAAAAGCACAGGAACTAGACAAAATTAAAAGTATAGAATAAAGAGTATATTTATTGATCATATTACAAAGTTAATAATTTTGTTTGGAATAAAGATTACTTTTTTAATTTGTTCCTCATTTATAGCATAATTTTGCTCATTCTTTTTAATGATTTTTATCAAATCTTCTTTACTGGTATCTATAGAAACTTTTAATACATCTCTTTTTTTCCCATTTATTTGCATTACAATTGAAACTACTTCTTTTTTAACTTGGTATGAGGAAGCCACTGGCCACCCCAGATCTTCAATCATTCCTTTGTATCCTGATAAAAAAGCAAGCTCTTGAGAAAAATGTGGAATTATGATGTAAATTAGTCTTAAATAAATTGACCAAGAATAATTTGAAAGTTTGTCATCAACATTAGATTTAATTAGTAAATTTGATAATTGTCTAACTTTTGCTACGGCAGTATTGAACCTATAATTTTGTATATCAAGCGTAAACCCCTCAATTGTTTTATTTGTATAATCGAATATTTCTTTTTCAGTATGGTCGAGGCTGTCTCTTTCTATTAATTTATTAGAAAATAAAAAATTTTTAGTTAAAATATTAAAGATCTTATCTAAATATTTATGGGTAGCCTTTATACCTTCAATTGACCATTCAAGATCTCTTTCTGGAGGCGAATCAGAAATCATAAAAAGTCTTGCTGTATCCGCACCATATTTTGTTATTATAGAATCTGGATCCACAACATTTTTCTTAGACTTACTCATTTTTTCTGATCTACCTTTCTTAACTTCCATTTCTTTTTCGTCAATTGTTGCCCAAAATTTATTATTTCGCATTTTTACTTTTTCAGGTTCAACCCACTTATTATCTGAAGTTTTAAATGTTTCATGGCAAACCATGCCTTGTGTAATAAGTTTTGAAAAAGGTTCTTTAGGTATTTTGTAGCCACAACATTCAAGTGCTCTAGAAAAAAATCTAGAATACAGTAAATGAAGTATTGCATGCTCAACTCCGCCTATATAGTGATCTACAGGCATCCAATAGTTCACCTTTTCATCACAGAATGGTAAATTTTCGGATTCTGGAGAACAAAATCTTAGATAGTACCAAGAAGAATCGAAAAAGGTATCTAATGTGTCAGTTTCACGAACAGCCTTCATTCCTGTATCCGTGCATTTCGTCAGCTTCCAATCTTTTAAATTATTAAGTGAATTATTTGGAGAAGAGAAATCAAAATTCTCTGGAAGCACTACTGGTAATTCCTTCCTGTTTACAGGAAGAACTTTACCATCTTCTCTGTAAATAATAGGAATTGGACATCCCCAAAATCTCTGTCGTGATACCCCCCAATCTTTCAATTTATACTTTATTGAAATTTTGCCAATTTTTGCATCATTAATTTTATTAATTATAACTTCTTTTGCTCTTTCCAATTTCAAGCCATTAATAAATTCGGAATTAATCATTTCATCCGATGAACTAGTTTGACAATATGGAAGATCTTTACTTTTTCCTTTAATAATAGATTTAATTTCAAGATTATATTTTTTGGCAAAATCATAATCTCTTTCGTCGTGAGCAGGACATCCAAATACGGCTCCATTGCCATAATTAATTAAAACATAGTCAGAGAAATAAACAGGAAGTTTAACATTTTTAAAAAATGGATGCTCAGCAAACAAGCCGCTATTAAAACCAAATTTATTATTTTCATTTTTTCTACTTTCCTGAACTTTAAGACACTTTTCTCTAAAAGATACGAAATTATCGTCTTGCAGGAAATTCTCTGATAAAGGGTGTTCAACAGAAAGAGCGATGAAACTTGCGCCAAAAATTGTCTCTGGTCTTGTAGTAAAAACTTCCAATGAAGTTTCAGAGTCTGTTAATTTAAATTTAATTTCTGCTCCCCGAGAAATACCAATCCAGTTGCTTTGCATTAATTTTACTTTATCAGGCCAATCTTTTAAATTTTGTAAGTCCTTTAAAAGTTCATCTGCAAATCTTGATATATTTAAATACCATTGTGATAATTTTTTTTTTTCAACGGCAGCCCCGGATCTCCAGCCCTTTCCATCTATTACTTGTTCGTTAGCTAAAACTGTTTTGTCAATAGGGTCCCAGTTGACAAAGCTATCCTTTTTATATATCAAACCATTGTTGAAAAAATCAATAAAAAGCTTTTGTTGATGTTTATAATAACTTTTATCGCAAGTTGAAATTTCTCTATCCCAATCGATGGATAACCCAATTCTTTTTAATTGAATCTTCATAGTTTCAATATTTTTTTCAGTCCATTCTTTTGGATTTATTTTATTTTCAATAGCTGCATTCTCTGCAGGCATTCCAAAACTATCCCATCCCATTGGGTGAAGTACATTAAAATTTCTAAGTTTGTAAAATCTTGCCGTAACGTCGCCAATTGTATAATTACGCAAATGCCCCATATGAATTTTTCCTGATGGATATGGAAACATTTCAAGTATATAAATTTTTTTTTTATTTTTATTTTCTCTGGCTTTGTATACTTTATTATCACTCCAAATTTTTTGCCATTTATCTTCTATTTTCAAAAAATTATAATTACTCATCGCTCTTCCTGAAATTACTTATACCACCAAAACCATGCAGATTATCATTCTTTATAAACGAAAAATTTCTTTCGTTAACACCACCTAATGCAAAAACTATTTGTTCTTTAAAAAAAAAACATAGAGAGATAAAGGAGTAACGAGATAAGGGTTTTTTATTTGGAAAAGAAAAAGTTTGAAAAACAGGAGATATAAAAACCATATCTATAATTTTTTTTGCCCTGTAGGCTTCTTTCATATTGTGAATTTTAGAAATGATAAAAAATCTATTTTTCAATTTGGAGACCCATAAATTATTTTTCTCTTTGTGAGAATTTAAATCAACAAGAATTCCAAATGCCCTGAAATTACTTGCCCAAAAAATAGAATATGGAACAATAAATTTTATTCTTTTTTTTTTACACCATGATATATATGGTTTGAGCGCATTGTAAAAGTCATGGCTATTATTTGTGTCACAAAAAAAAACAACGCCCACCTTTTTGGTTATTTTATAAAAATAATTTGTGTTAGAAGTTTTTTTTGGGTTAAAAAACAGCCATTGCTTTGGAAAAGAAGTAATATTAAGTTTATTTCTTGAATACATAATTATGAATAAGATAGTAACAAATTATAAAAAGATTTTAAGTGAAATTGATCATTACAGAAATAAATTTGAACTTCCTACCGATCAACCAAATTTAATAGCTGTTTCTAAGACATTTGCAAAAGATAAGATTCAGATTCTTATTGATGAAGGACATTTAATTTTCGGGGAAAATAAAGTACAAGAAGCTAATTTAAAATGGAGTCAACTTAGAAACGAGAATAAACAAAAAAAAATAGAACTTCATTTAATTGGACCACTTCAATCAAATAAAGTTAATCTCGCGATGGAAACGTTTGATGTTATCCAGACACTTGATAGAGAAAAAATTGCTATCAAAATAAAAAATTACATGGAAAAAAAAAGAAACTTAATAAAAAAAAGATTTTTTGTTCAAGTTAACGTTGGTGCTGAGACTCAAAAGAATGGAATTGAAATAAGTAAAACGCAGACTTTTGTGGATTGGTGTAAAAATGATCTAAGTTTAAATATAGAAGGATTGATGTGTATTCCACCGTATGGTGAAGAATCACAAAAATATTTTAAAGAAATTAAGAATTTATGTGAACTATTGAATCTTCCTCAGGCAAGCATGGGCATGTCAAATGATTATGGTGACGCAATCAAGAATAAAGCAACCTATATTAGGATTGGAACAGGAATTTTTGGGTCTAGAGCTTAGAAGATTATAATTTTTGTTGTTGGTTTAATAAACTTAAGTAATTCAAAGATATATTTTTTTTCGAATGCCAAACAACCTTCTGTAAACCTTGTCTCACGATCACTACAATGAATAAATATAGCACTTCCTTTAAATTTTTTCGTTGGACGAATATTATAATCTAATGTTATAAAAATATCGTATAATGAGTCTTTTCTGAAAAGCTTTTCGCACCTAAATTTTGTAGATCTCTCTATATAACAATTATAAAAGGGAGAACTTGTATCAACACACCACAATGAATTTTTCTTTATTTGTATCTTTGGTAGAGTAGTTTTAATATTGCCAACTTTATCATATCTATAGTGTACATTTAATAATTTAAATGTTCCTCGGGGTGTAACTTTGTCTCCTTCCCTTTTTTTGTTTCCAACACTTTTTTCCCCAACAAAACATTCAATTTTTTTTTCTTGAAAAACAAGATATGCTGAATGCTTACTTTTTGTACTTAAAAGATATAGATTTGACACTTTAAATAATATGACAAAAATTTCGACGATAACAACTTTATTTAAAAGAAATATATTTTCATTGGAGATTAACAATTTGTTAACCAGTGAAGGGTTTAATTTAATAGAGTTGAATGACGTACTTTCACTAAAAAATCTAGCCAATAAGGGAGGAATTTTGGTAGTAGGAATTGATTCCGATAATATGTTAGATGAATTTTCTATTACTTTAAAAAAAATTAAAAATACCTGGAAAGTGTTGTGTATATTAGAAAGAAATATTGTTTGTAAAATTAATGATTTTGATCTCAAAATTTTAACGCAACCGATAATATTTAATGATTTTTTAAACATTATATTTTATCTACAAAAAAACTTAAATGATGCAAAAGAGCACTTTAAGCTTGGAGGTTTAAAATATTTTCCCAAGACATCTAAACTTTTTAATCAGGAAAAAGGGGAAATAAAACTTACTGACTTGGAGAATAAACTTATATTATATTTCATAAAAAACACTCAAGGTTCGACTAAAGAAGAAATTTTAAAAAAAGTTTGGAAGCACAATGCAAGCCTTGACACCCACACTCTGGAGTCTTTGATTTACAGATTAAGAAGAAAAATTGAGATTGACCCCAACAAGCCTAAAATTTTAATTCAACTAAACAAAAAATATTTTCTAGACAAATCTCATTAATAAATTTTGTATGGTATTTTTCTAGGATCTGCCAACTTAATATCAAACAAACGATTTGGAAGCTCTTTATTCAAAAATATATTATTGAAGAAAACTTCAGTTCTTGACTTATCTTTATTATACAATGTCCATTTTTTCATAATTAAAGGCCTTAGTTCAAATAAAATTTCCACAACACCTTTGTCCTTGAGCTTTGAATCTCGCAAACTCACTGAAAGCATATTTTCTCCCTCTTTGATTTTGATTATTTGTATCCCCTTGAGACTTAATTTTTTAAACAGTAACGCACCTGCAGGAATTTCATTGAATTTGTGGAAACTTATGCTTTTAATATTCTTGTTTATTACTGCTAGTCTATTTGAGTCACAAATTAATAATAATGGGATTTGATCATATTCAATTCTAAATTTACCAGGTCTTGATAAATATAAATCACCTGAAAGGATATCACCGTTATTATTTATTTGTACAAATTTACTTTTAAGTGAGTTAAAACTTTCTAGATAGTCGAGCACCTTTTCTTTATTTGTATTACTAAAGCTATCGCTATATATAAGTATATATAGTAATATAAAGTAAACATATTTAATGAACATGAGAGTATCATATACGAACATGATTAATCTGTATAACCTAAGATTAAGTTTTTTCCTTATTGTCATTCCTTTTCTCTATGGGTGCCAACTTGATCAATCAGTTAATCTAATTAAAGAGAAACTTTTTTCAGACAGCAATGCAACTGCAAACCTAGAAAAAGAGAAAGTTAGCAAGGAAAAGAAGAGAGAGTTGGTTTCTGAAGAAAAAAAAATTAATTATAAAAATATAAAAAAGAAAACCCAAGAAGTAAAAGAAGCAGAATTTACTGAAAAAGATGAGATAAGTAATATTGCACCGGAAGAAAAATCAGACTCCAAGACAAAAATAAAAGAAAAAAATGCTTTATCTTTTAAAGAAATGGGAAAAGCCAGAGACAATGATAGTAAAATAGTCTCATTTTTTAGTAAGATTTTTGATACAGATGATAGTGAAGAGCTCATTGATTTAAAATCAGAAAAAAATGAAGATTCTAATTTTCAAAAAAAAGAAAAGCTTTCAAAAAGAAAATTGAGTGATGACTTGGAAAAAATAATTAACCTTCAAAAACCCATTCCAGATCAAGATCAAACAGTCTCGAAAGATAAATTACAAGTTTTAGATGAAATTGATACTAATATTTCAGATGAAGAAAAAAAGAAAATAAATAAAGAAGAAATATCTGATAACTACCAATCAAAAGAAAAACAATTTAATGAAGAATCTTTGACTAACAAAGATTCAAATAAAGACGAAGGTGAGTTAGCTTTTTTTCAGTTAAAACCACCTATTGTAAAAAAAAAATTAAAAGAGAAAGATAAATTAGTTGGCCTACTTCTTCCTTTAACTGGTGCAAAAAGTTCGGCAGGAAAAATTGTTATAAATTCATTACGTTACAGTATGTTGCTGAAGCCCAATCAACTTAATTTTAAAATTTTTGATACCAAAGGTAGCCCAGAAGGTGCAATAATTGCAGCTAGGGAAGGAATTAGAACAGGTGTAAATACATTCATAGGACCAATCTTTTCTGATGAAACTAAAGAAGTAAGGAATTATTTCAGTAATAAAGATGATCTGACTTTTTTCAGTCTGTCCCCAGATTTATCAAATGTATCGGAAAATGTTATAGTTTCGGGTCAGAACCCTGAAGATCAAATATCATGCATAGTTCAGCATATAACAGGTTCTGATCCAAAAAAAATTCTGTTAATTTATCATGCCGATAGGTATGGTTTTGTTATCAAACAAAGTGTCCAAAAGTCTCTTGAAAATTTTGGTTTAGCTAAATTAATTTCTACTGAATATTTTGAAATTGAAAGAAGCACGGTTCTAAATGATGAGATTAAGCAGCTTAGTCAATTCGAGTTAAGGAAGAATCAACTAAAAAAAGAAATTGAAAATTTGAAACAAAACAAAACTTTGGACCAAAAACTTAAGAATAAACAACTTAAAAGTTTGGAAAGAAAACTCACTCTTGATTCCCCATTTGACCATATTATTGTAGCCTCGGAGGGTGAGAGATTATTGGAAATCCTTTCTCACCTTGCTTTCTATGATATTAATGCAGAAAATACGAATATTTATGGAACAAGCTTGTGGGAAGATACGAATAAGAAAGATAATGTTTTTAAGAATGCTTATTTTGTTACAAGCTTGAGGGAAAGAAATCAGGAGTTTAATGATAGTTTTAGGAGCGTTTTTTCTAAAGCCCCTATGTCCTTTAATTATCATATTCATGATCTACTTTCTTTTGTACAAAATTTTAAACTGTCTGGTGACGAAGAAAAAGCCAAAGAAATTTTTTATGGTGAATTTAGTACCTCAAAGATAAATTCTGGTCTTTTAAAAAGAGGAATTTTTTTGAAGAAAATTATTAAAGACAATTCAACTAAAGAGGTATTTAGCTGTAAGTTAGATGCTCTTTAATTAATTTTTTAAGTGCAATACTCCTGTGGTCAATCATAATTTTTTTACGATGCTCCATTTCAGCAAATGTTTCGTTAAAACCATTAGGAAGAAAAAAAGGATCATACCCAAAACCGTTATTTCCTTTTGGCGGCCAAACTATCTGTCCAAATACTTCTCCTGTATAACTGTAATAAACATCATTTAATCTTAATGTTAAAGAACAGACAAATTTAGCAGATAAATTCTTTGGTTTTTTTTTGATTGCTTTTTTATACAAATTTTCCATAGCCTCATACCAACCGCCATTTTTCCTTGCGTATCTTGCAGATAAAATTCCAGGATTATTGTTAAGAGAAGAAATACATAAACCGGAATCATCAGCTATTGTGATAAAATCATTAGGAATACTTTGTGCTTTGATTTTAGAATTCTCAATGAAAGAACTTCCAGTTTCTTCAATATCACCAATGCCTAAATCGGTGGGTGTAATAATATTTACGTCAAAAGTTGAAAGTAATGTTTTAAACTCGTGAATTTTTCCTTTGTTATGACTTGCAATCACAATTGTATCTTTTTTATAAATTTTCTCAGGAGTTGATGGCATTTTTTTGGATTTCAAAGATTTCTTTTAAAACATTAACACTTTGTTGAATCATTTTTTGAGTTAACTCAATTGAAAAAGTATTTTCCTCACCTGATATTTGTATTTCAGAGAATCCTGAGTTTTTTGAAACTACAAAATTTGCATCTACATCAGCTCTAGAATCTTCCATATAGTCTAGATCAACAAAAATTTCATCACCGATAATTCCACAGGAAATTGCTGCTACGTAATCCAAGATTGGGTTTTTTAAAATATTTCCGTTTTTTATTAATTTATTAACGGCAAGAGATAAAGCAACAAATCCTCCTGTTATACTAGCAGTTCTAGTTCCTCCGTCTGCCTGTAATACGTCACAGTCAATAATAATTTGATATCCATCAAGAACTTTTAGGTCCAATACTGATCTTAGTGACCTGCCTATCAACCTTTGTATTTCCACGGTTCGCCCTGATTGTTTCCCAATTTTTGATTCTCTTTTGTTGCGAGAATTCGTTGAACCTGGAAGCATACTATATTCAGCAGTCACCCAACCTGTTTTTTTAATTTTAAGCCATTTTGGAATATCTTCATCTATCGAAGCCGTGCAAATTACTTTTGTATCACCATAATTAATCAAACAGGAACCATCAGCATTTTTGCAGAAATCTACATCAATAGAAATTTCTCTAGTTTCGTAATTTTTCCTGTTGTTTTTTCTCACTTCGAAATATAACTTATGTTAAAGTATGTATTATTAATTACTATGGAAAAAAAAAACAATCCTAAAATTGGAAAAGAAAACTATTCTGAAAATTCTAAATCTTCTCTTTTTGATTTAGATCAAAGATCAAAACAAATATTTAGATTAATTGTTAATGACTTTTTAAAAGATGGAAAACCTGTGGGTTCTAGAAAACTCTCCATAAAAATGGGTGAAAAACTCTCTGCAGCTTCAGTAAGAAACGTTATGTCTGATTTACAAGATGCAGGCCTTTTACAATCTAATCATACATCGGCAGGGAGAATACCCACAGATCTTGGTTTGAGATTTTTTGTTGATGGATTATTGCAAGTTGGAAGGCTAACAAATAATCAATGTTCTGAAATAAAAAAAGTTATAAATGGTCAATCTAAAAATGTCGATGAAATGTTCAGTGAAGCAGGCTCACTGTTATCTGGGCTTCTTGACTGTGCTGGAATAGTGTTAGCACCAAAATTAGAGGGATTTATTAAACATATAGAGTTTGTCCCAGTCAGTAATGTAAAAGCATTAGTAATACTTGTAACTGAATCTGGTATTATAGAGAATAGGATAATAGAAGTACCAAAGGGTCTTCCCGCTTCTTTGCTAATCGAAACTACAAATTATTTAAATTCAATAATACGAGGAAGAACGCTTCGAGAGAGTAAAAAAATTATTAGTAGTCAGATCAAAGATGATAAAAAGTATATTGATAAGGTTACAAAAGGTCTTATTGAGGAGGGTTTTGCTTGTTGGGATGATGCAAGTAAAAAAAATAAACTGATTGTAACGGGGACTTCAAAACTTTTAGATGATATCAAGGCCATGGAGCAGTTAGAGGATGTTCGGTTGTTAATCGAAAAGCTTGAAAATAAAAAGAATCTGATGGGTGTTATTGATGAAACTTTACAAGCTGAAGGCCTTCAAATATTCATAGGATCAGAAAACAATTTATTTGGATTAACAGGATGCTCTACAATTATTAGCCCATTTAAGAATAAAAATAAGGAGATAATTGGAGCAATTGGAGTTATAGGCCCAATGAGGATAAATTATGCTAAAATAATTCCAGTCGTTGATTACACTGCTAAATTGATTGGCGAAAAAATTTGAAGTAAATTAATTATAAAGGAGGACTGATGGTAAAAATTGGAGATAAAGGGGAATTGGAGAAAAAACAAACAGGTGAAACAAACAAAAACGAAAAAAAAAGAAATATAAAAAGCACTACCAGTGAATCTGATTTTATTAATGAAAAGGAAAAAATAATTGCAGATTTAAAAATAAAACTCAAACAATCTGAAGACAGGGTTTTAAGAGAACTAGCGGAAAATGAAAATATTAGAAAAAGATATGAAAAACAAACAATAGATAATTTAAAATATGCAGTAAAAAACTTCTCATATGATCTTCTCAGCGTAACTGATAATTTTCAAAGAGCATTAAATTCAATACCCAAAAATTTTATAGATGAGAACTCTAATCTAAAAAGTTTATTCGTTGGTCTTCAAGCTGTAGAAAAAGAAATTTATGAAATTTTTGAAAAAAACGGGATAACGAGGTTTGAATCTATAAAATGTAAATTTGATCCTGAAAAACATCAAGCCGTTTCAAAAAAAGAAAGTGAAATCCCTGAGGGTCATGTGGCCGAGGAACTCCAAAAAGGATTTATGATTGGCGATAGATTGTTGCGTCCAGCTATGGTTGTTATTTCCTCAGGAAAACAGCAAAAAAAATAGAATTATTTGGAATTAGATTTATACATTCTTAGGGTTATACTAATTCTCGAATGAGGAGGAAAAGAGTTAAACTTTTCATCATTAAGAATATTATCTTCTGTTTTTAAGATCTTTGTTATGCCATGATAAGCTAATCTTGACGCTCCTTCCATTATAACAATTGTCCCAGATTCGAGTTTTATTGTATTTAATTTATTTTTTGTTCTACCGTATTTAAAAATCGCTGTGCTACCAATTGATAAAGATAAAACTGGGAAACTAAAATCATTCTCCTCTTTATCTTGATGCAAACCTAGCTTAGAATTAGGAAATTCGTATAAGTTAAAAAGACAGGAATTAGGAACTTCATATTTACCACAATATTTATTCCAAATATTTATTAATTCTCTTGGAATTTTTGGCCAATTTGAATTTGTGTAAGGATGTTTCCTTGTATAACAATAACCATTTTTGTCAGAATTCCATCCCCATAAACCTGCGCTTGTAATTTTCATATTAAATGGTTTATTGAATTTGGGGGTTGTTGGGTTATAAAAAGGAAATTTATCTATTAGTTTAGATATTATTAAAATAAGGTCTGATTGATCATTAGGTTGGATTGCATTGCGAAAAAATTTCATTTTTTCCTTGATTTTACAACATACTTTATAATATAAAAAAATTGCTTTATAAACAATTTTTTGAGTAATGCCATTAGGGTTACTTGAAAATTCTGTCCACTAACTAGGAAGAAAAGGAGCTTGATATGACAGTAATAGGCATTGACCTTGGTACCACAAATTCTTGTGTGGCCATAATGGATGGTAAAGAACCAAAAGTTATTGAGAATGTAGAAGGAGCAAGAACAACCCCATCTATGGTTGCATTTGCTGAAAACGATGAACAACTTGTTGGTCAATCAGCAAAACGACAAGCTGTAACTAACCCCGAAAAAACATTATTTGCCATTAAAAGATTAATTGGCAGAAGAATGGATGATGATTCTGTTAAAAAAGATACAGAAATCTTGCCGTATAAAATAGTTTCTGGCGATAATAAAGACGCATGGGTCCTCATAGGAGATAAAAAATATTCTCCTAGTCAAATAAGCGCAATGATACTCCAAAAAATGAAAGAAACAGCAGAAAAGTTTCTAGGTAAACCAGTAAAGGAGGCTGTGATAACAGTTCCCGCTTATTTCAATGACGCACAAAGACAAGCAACTAAAGATGCTGGAAAAATTGCAGGGCTTGATGTTAAAAGAATTATTAATGAACCAACAGCTGCTGCTTTAGCTTATGGTCTCGACAAAAAGAAAACTGGCACAGTAGCTGTTTATGATCTAGGTGGAGGAACATTTGACATCTCAATTTTAGAAATAGGGGATGGTGTTTTCGAAGTTAAAGCTACAAATGGTGATACAAAATTAGGTGGCGAAGATTTTGATCACGTTCTGATCGATTATTTCGCAACTGAGTTTAAAAAAGAGCAATCAATTGACTTAAAAAAAGATAAGCTTGCACTTCAAAGGCTTAAAGAGGCTGCAGAAAAAGCAAAGATTGAACTTTCTACAGCACCTCAAACGGAAGTTAATTTACCTTTTATAACTGCAGACGCTTCGGGTCCAAAGCATCTCAATATAAAGCTTTCAAGGTCAAAGTTCGAAACTTTAGTTTCCGATCTAGTAGATAGGTCAATAGTACCGTGTAAACAAGCATTAAAAGATGCTGGTTTAAGTGCTGGTGAAATTGATGATGTAATTTTGGTTGGTGGTATGACTAGGATGCCAAAAGTAATTGAAGCAGTAAAGAATTTTTTTGGAAAAGAACCAAATAGAAGTGTCAATCCTGATGAGGTTGTTGCACTTGGCGCTGCTGTTCAAGGCGGTGTATTATCTGGAGATGTTAAAGACGTTCTTTTACTAGATGTAACACCACTCTCTTTGGGCATAGAGACTCTAGGGGGTGTGTTTACAAAATTAATTGAAAAAAATACAACAATACCAACTAATAAAAGTCAAATATTTTCAACGGCTGATGATAACCAATCAGCAGTTACAATTAGAGTTTTTCAAGGCGAGAGACAAATCGCTACTGATAATAAACTTCTTGGACAATTTGACTTAGTTGGCATTCCTCCTGCCCCAAAAGGCACACCTCAGATTGAAGTTACATTTGATATTGATGCTAATGGCATAGTAAAAGTTTCAGCAAAAGATAAGGCCACTGGAAAAGAACATCAGATTCAAATAAAAGCTTCAGGTGGTTTATCAGATGATGAAATTGAAAAAATGGTTAAAGATGCCGAAGCGAATGCTGACGCTGATAAAAAGAAAATAGAGGCAATTGAAGCCAGAAATAACGCTGATTCTATAATACATAGCACTGAGAAAAGTTTAAAGGAGCACGGATCTAAAGTTCCTAAAGAAGACAAAGAAAAAATAGAAAAATCTTTGGAAAGTCTTAAGGAAACTTTTAAAGATGAAAAAGCGGACATTAAGATTTTGAAAGAGAAAACAGATGCGTTAATTCAAGATTCTATGAAGTTAGGAGAAATAATGTATAAAGAGGCTCAGGAAAAGGCCGCCAAAGAATCTCCTAAAGATAAAGATCCCAATCCAAAAAGTAAAGATAAGAAAACTAAAGGGAAAAAAGAGTCAGATGTAATGGACGCAGATTTCGAAGATGTAACAGATAAAAAAGATAAACCTAAAGACGACGATAAAAAGGAAAAATCTGCTTAATCTGAAAAAATATGTCAAAAAGTGATTATTACGATGTTTTAGGAGTTTCAAAAGATTCTGATTCTTCAACAATAAAGAGTGCATACAGGAAACTTGCAATGCAATTTCATCCTGACAAAAACCCTGGAAATCAAGAAGCAGAAAAAAAGTTTAAAGAAGTTTCAGAGGCATACGAAATTCTCTCAAATTCCGAAAAAAGAGAGGCATATGATACGTATGGTCATGATGCATTTTCTCAAGGTGGTGCAGGTTCCGCAGAGGGTTTCAGTGGATTTGGAAGCTTTTCCGATATATTTGAAGATTTCTTTGGTGACTTTGGTGGAAGACCACAAAGGCAGAGAGAGCAAAGAGGACAAGATCTTAAATACGAAATCGAAATTAACCTAAGAGAAGCATTTACAGGAATAAAAAAAGATATTTCATTCGATACTCTTATTAGGTGTGATGAGTGCAAGGGTTCAGGATCAGAAAAAGGAAGTGGACTAAATACCTGTTCAGAGTGTGGAGGTTCTGGAAGGACTAGAGCATCGCAGGGTTTTTTTACTGTCGAAAGAACTTGCTCAGCGTGCGGTGGAGCTGGCCAAGTAATTACAGATCCATGTAGTTCTTGCAACGGTGAAGGAAGAAGAAGAAAAAATAGAAAACTTGAAGTAAGCATTCCGGCAGGCGTTGAAGATGGAAGTAGAATTAGATTATCTGGTGAGGGAGCTGTTGGACAAAATGGATCTTCTCCAGGAGATCTTTATTTGTTTGTCAGTATGAAAGAACACCAGATCTTTGGACGCAACGGAACAGAAATTTTTTGCAATGTTCCAATATCCATAGTAGATGCTTCACTTGGTGGATCTGTTGAAGTTCCAACGGTATCTGGTGGAAAAGTGAAAGTAAAGATTCCTGCTGGCGCTCAACATGGAGATCAATTTAGATTGAATGGAAAAGGGATGCCAACTTTAAGATCAACTTCATTTGGAGATATGATTATTTCACTTGTTATTGAAATTCCTACAAACTTATCTGAAAATCAAAAAAATCTTTTAAAAGAGTTCAATGACGAATTGAATCAGAATAATAGTCCAGAGAGATCGGGTTTTTTCTCAAAAGTGAAAGACTTTTGGGATGGATTAACTTAATGTTAATTTATGAAAATAATTAAAGTTGGTATTCTCGGTCCTGGGGGAAGAATGGGTAGAGAAATTATTAAGCAATCAGAGTCTTACAAACAGATACTAATCTCATGTTTGTGTGAAAGAAAAAATCATAAATCTGTTGGAAANAAAATATCAGGAATAACGGTTGATGATGCTATCACTAACTTAATCAATGAAAGTGAAGTTATTATAGATTTCTCAGTTCCTTCTGCCACATTAAAATTAATGAAAGAAATTGATANATCACAAAAAAAAGTAGCAGTAGTTACAGGAACCACNGGGTATACAAAAAAAGAGGAAAAAACATTCACGGCTCTNGCAAATGGAAAAACGGTTTTACAGTCGTATAATATGAGTATCGGTATTGGCTTATTAAAAAACTTAGTTAGTTATTCTTCTGAAAAAATTGGTAANTTATCCGATATTGAGATTGTAGAAACACACCACAATCAAAAAAGGGATATTCCCTCAGGAACTGCAATATCTCTGGCAGAATCCATTACTGAAGGTAACAAACAAATATCAAAAATGGCATATAGAGAAAAAAATAATGATAAAATAAGAAAAAAAAATGAAATTGGATTCGCTTCTATCAGGGGTGGGGATGTTATAGGAGAACATTCTGTAAATTTCTACTTAGATGGGGAAAGGGTAGAGCTTAAACATATCGCTTCTGACAGAAAGATTTTTTCCAGGGGAGCTATAGAAGCAGCAATGTGGGTTTCAAAAAAAAAACCAGGCTTGTATACAATAATGGATATGTTAAAAAATTAATTATGAAATTTTTAAAAAAANTAAACTCTTTTATANTGTTGTTTTTAATTTTAGTATCTTGTGATCAAAAAATATCTGAGAATGATATGGAAGAATATAAATCTTTGATGGACATCAGACTTGGACATTTAGGTAATGCGATAATTATGCAAGGTAGATTGTTAGATGCTTTTAATTTAAGTAATGAAAGAGCGGATGAAGATCATTTTAAAGAGGCTGAAGAATTAATTAAAGGTCATCTTGAATCGTTTGGTCGACCTGANGATCTGAAAAATTTGAAATTACCAAACTCGGGAAAATTAAAAGAAATCCATATGTCTTTAATCGAAGCATCAGAACTTTTAATAGCCGGGTCAAATGCTTTGGAGGATAATGCTTGGTTAGGGGGATCAGTCTCTTTTGCTGAAAGAAATNTNGACAAAGCNAGATTCAATTTTCAAAATGCAGTCAAGACTGTGTATAGCATCAAATCGGACGAAAAAATAAAGCCAGTCATAGAACCTAAAGAATACGATGTAGGNGAAAAACCTGACGTCGAGAGTTTATTGAAGTAGATCNAGATAAGGTTAAATTTTTTTTGATGAATAATTTACCATCCATCCACCAATAACAATTAACAACAAGCCATATAACATATTTTGCGATAGTTCTTCGTCAAGAAAAATAAAAGACCAGAATGCACCAAAGCATGGGATTAAAAAATTACTCTGGCTGGCAAAAACAGCATTTTTTGNTTTTATTAAATTAAAAAATATCAAAATTGCTAGTCCAGTACAAATCACTCCCAGTATTGTCGCTGAGATTAAACTTTTCAGACTAATATTAGTTAATATNANTAAAAAAGATTTTTCTAAAGTAAAAGAATTGATGATTAAAACAGGTAAAGCAAAAATTGTTGCTAAAATTGTTGTAAAGGTAGCTATTTCCAATGATGAATANTCCCTAATTATTTTTACAATATTTGCTGACAAACCATANGAAAAAGCTGAGATAACAACAAGAAATGAGAAGAAAATGGTATTAGAAGATAGGGTGAATCTTGAGGGTTCAATGAAAACAAGCATTCCAACAAATCCAATAATTATTCCTAACATACTTAGTAAACCTATTTTTTCATTTTTAATGATTAATAATGAAATTAGAACAGTAAATAAAGGCATTGTGCCAATTAGAGTTGCAGCAACAATACTGTCGACTTTAGTTTCACTTAAACTTATCAAATTAAAAGGTACTACATTTCCAAAAATAGCTACTGAGGCAAAAAGNAATTTATTTGATATGATCATTTTTTTNAGTTCAATTTTATTACAAAAGAAAATGAGGAAAAAAGATGCAATGATAAGTCTATAAAAAGTTAAAAAACTTGGAGGCATNGAGANTACNCTCAACTTAATAAATAAAAAAGAACTACCCCAAATTGATGATAANAGTATCAAAGCNANGTAGCTTTTTAATGAAGCATTTAGTTTAATCAGAATTTTTCTTTCAGTGATTATTAGTTGACTTTAAAGCCGATTCAATTTTTTTTAACAATATTTTTTTATCGTTATAGTTTAAAAAAGATCCTAGNGAAACNACTTTATTTTTTGATTTGATTATAAGATTATGTTGGTGGGTTGCTGGNTTAAGAATTTCAACTTTAGTCCAATATGGCTCAAGGTTCCAAGTTTGTTTTTTTCCGGACGGAAAATTCCGAGTTATCAATAGATTTTGCTTTATTAATTTTATCGTTTCAAAAATTTCTCCAGATTTATAGTTTATTCTGAATGCATAGTATAATAAGAATACATCTAATCCNAAAAAACCAAAAACTGGCCACGCGCCAATGTGCCAAAAGAAAATACCTACTGAAAAGAAGATAAAACATACAACTAACATCAAATTTTTGAAGCCTTTTTTTGACAAGCTCCTGTAAGGTAAGACAGTTAAATTCAAAAAAATTTTNTCCATAATTAATTATATAAAGTTATTTTTTTATTTTTTAAAGAATTAANTTTTTCATGTTAGATTTGATAAAGCTTAAGAAAATTAATTTAAATGAATCATAAACTTTGAGGTGATATGAAAAAAAAAATTTTAGGTATGGGAAATGCAGTTCTTGATATAGTAACCTCAGTATCGGATGATTTTTTGAATGAAAAAAAATTAAAAAAAGGTTCCATGTCTTTAGTNGANGAAGAGTCTTCTGAGTCAATATTAAAAGAGATTAAAATAATAAAAACGGATTCAGGTGGATCAGTCGCTAACACAATTGTTGGTATATCAATGCTTGGAATAGAATCGTTCTTTTGTGGGAAAGTTAAAAAAGATAAACTTGGCAATGAATTTATTTCAGATATGAAAAATTCTCAAACGTCTTTTTTGTGTGAGCAATCTCACGATGGCCTGCCAACAGCTAGATGTATTGTGTTTGTTACACCAGATGGTGAAAGATCGATGCAAACTTTCCTTGGAGCAAGTACCACTTTATCTGAGGAGGATGTTGAGGAAAAATTTTTCGATGATATAGATTTTCTTTTGATTGAAGGATATTTGTGGAGTTCAAATTCTGCAAGAAAAGCAATAGAAAAAGCAGTGAGTATTTCTAAGAAAGAAAGCATAAAAGTAATTTTTTCTCTTTCTGATTCTAATTTGGTTCAAATGTTCAAGAAAGATTTTTTAGATTTTATTGGTTCATACGTCGATATCCTTATCGGTAATGACGAAGAGTATAATGTATTATTAGGCGATGTAAAAGAGGAGGATTTTGTTAAAAAAAATAATACAGATATACTTGTTAAAACAATGGGTGAAAAAGGGGCAGAGATTATCCAAAACAATACTAAAAATAATGTTTCTTCTCCTAAAGTAAATAATGTTTTAGATACTACTGGTGCTGGAGATATGTTTGCAGCTGGATTTCTGTTTAAACTTTTAGAAGGAAATGACCCAATCAATGCAGCTAAATTCGGTTGTAAAACTGCATCAATTATAATTCAACAATATGGAGCCAGGCCAAATAAAAAATCTCTTCAAGGTCTGGAAGATTAATTTTCTTATCTTAAAAAAAAATTTAGAATTCCAAAAATAAAGATTGGTATTTGAAAACCAAAATTCGTGAGTATAGCTTTATCCTTTAAAAAATAACCGCTGATAGTCCAAAAAATTACACCCGTTCCATGAAGAAAAATATTAAGTGGATAGTTATTAAGATTTGTTAAAAGGATGCCAACTAAAACAAAAAATGTTCCAAGCCACTTAATTTTATTAATGGATTTTTCTGATATCTTTGTAAATTTTTTTTTTTTCATAAAGTATTTTTAATAACATATTTTTTTAAATCTTTTTAATACAAGGTTAACAGGTATTGTATCAATATTTTTTGATTTAAAAATGATCTGTGAAGATATGGAAGAATTTTTTTCATTACCTAGTGGAGAAAACTTTTTTGAGTCAGTTGGTCCAAATAATGTTAAAACCGGAATACCTGATGACGCAATTAAATGCCCACAACCAGTGTCATTAGAAATTCCTGCCAGGCAGGATTTTGAAACCTTAATTGTTTCTAACGGATCATGACTCAACGCGATAATTATTTTTTTTTTTGGAAATTCTCTTATTAAATTTCTCTCTAAGTCTCTTTCCTGGGGGCCAAGTATAAAAACTGGAATAAATTTTTCCATAACGAGATGTTTAGCAACCTGAATAAAATTTTCAATTGGCCACCTTTTCCAAATCACCGAAGCTCCTGGACAAATGGCTATTCTTCTTGAATTAATAATGTTTATGTTATTTTTATAAGAAATATTTTTATTGCAAAAAATTTCTACAAGATTGATCAGCTGAGAACTAAGGTTTCTTTCAGTTGAATTTTGAGGAACTAAATCTGAGAATAAAAATTTGGAACATGGAGATATAAAAATATCTGTTTTGAATCTTTTAAGTAATAATGTGGTTAGTAGGCGTTTTTGAGTATCTATTATTATGTCGTACCTTTTATTTTCAATCTTCTTAAAAATATCTAGAAAAGATGAACCATACTTAGGAGTATCTTGTATCTTGGTTATTAATCCTTTTGATAATGGGTGAAGGGAGCCATTAAAAATTGAGGATCCTTTACCTGCAAACCAGGTAACTTTTGCATTGGGGAAATGTTCTTTTAATACAATAAGAAAGGGAATTTTTAATAAAGCGTCACCTAATAGGTCAAGACCAACATAAATTAAAATATTTTTTTTAGATTTATCTCTATAGGTTATTTTTCTAATGTTCTGATCTGAAATCCAAGTTCCATAAACATAGTATCTCACCAGTTTACTAGATAATTTAAAATTTAATTTACTCACTAAATATATAAAAAAGAAATGATTAAAATAGGAATTATTAAGCACCCTTTTTCTCCAAGACCAGCATCGTGCGATAATTTTTTTTAGTGCTATTTTTTTTTCTAATGGATTTAGTTTATAGGCTTCATCAATAAAATTTAATGTCACGATTGATTGGTCATAAAGTGTTTGACTATTATTATCCATAATTCTATTTTTTACATTTTTAGGGCCCACACAAATTGTTTTGCTTGTAGTCCCAACAAGAAATTTTTCTGAATTTTTGGATTTTAAATGATAACCTGCCACCCTCAAGGGAATTGAAAAGTCTTGAACAAAAACTGTTTCATCACAACCTTTAATTTTTCTCATGGTTTCTGTTTTTATCATGGCATTACTTGACCCGCCCCAACCTTTGGTAATAAATTTTTTAATAGGATCGTGCATTATCACCGAGGCAGGTTTATTTTTTTTAAATTTAAATCTTGAGGGGTTTTTTGACCATTCCCAAAATCCATATAGAAGGTCGATATTATTTTTTTCCATTTGAACTTTCATGTAATCCAAAGAGTCGGGAGAAAGCAAATCGTCGCCGTCTAATAACTTTATGTATGTATATTTTACATGCTTAAGGGCATTGTTTGTTGCAATACTTGGCCCACTATTTTTTTGACTTAATAATTTATAATCAATTTTTGATTTTTTTAGTGTTTTTTGAGTTATATAAAATGAAGAATCTGTTGATCCGTCATCTACAACTATTAATTGATATTTTTTATTATTGCTTATTTGTGTGATAGCTGATTTTAGAGTTTGAGCAATATATTCTTCTTTATTGTAAAGGGTGACAATGATAGAGATACCATCTTTTAATTGCATAATTTGAGCTTAGAATATGGAAAGGTTTTTTTAAAGAAAATTTTAATCTTTATCAATAGAATATCCAGTTGCACGAATCGTTCTTATAAGATTTTTTTTGCCTTTGAGATTTACAGCTTTTCTAAGTCTTCTAATGTGAGTATCAACTGTTCGTTGTTCAACATAAATTCCATGTCCCCAGACTGAATCAAGAAGTTGTTCTCTGCTAAAAACTCTTCCAGGGTTTTCCAAAAAGTTTTTTAAAAGCTTATATTCTAATGGACCAAGATGAACTCTAGCTCCCCCTCGATATACCTTGTGCTGATTTGTTACAATTTTAATATCTTCAAACTCTAATATTTGATCAGCACTAGAAGAGGATCTTCTTAAAAGTGCCTTTATTCTTGCAATAAGTTCTGCTGGACTAAATGGTTTTGTTATGTAGTCATCCGCACCACAATCCAAACCTCTTACTCTATCTTCCTCTTCTTCTTTGGCAGTCAGCATTATAATTGGTAAATTACTAGTTTCTGGTTTTCTTCGGACAATCTTGCAAAGTTCTAAACCACTGGGTGCTGGAATCATCCAGTCAAAAATGGCCAATGATGGAATTTCTTCTTTCATTAATAATAGAGCATCTTCACCATTAGTTGCCGAATTAACTTGAAAGCCATTTTTTTCAATATTGTAAGTAATCATTGGTAATAATGATTTATCGTCCTCTACTACAAGAATTGTTTTTTTTGTTTCCACTTATTTAAGAGTTCCCTGAAGATTATAAATAACTTCCCTAGATATTACTTTTGCCAGGTCTCCAATTCTTTCTAATTCTTTTGCAATGAACAACATTTGTGTACAAAAACCAATTATATCTCTATCTTCCATCATCAAATGTAAGTGTTCTCTAAAACAGGTCTCATATACCGAGTTAATTGTAATATCCTCAGTGGGAACAGATTTTGCAATTTCTTTTGATTCTTGATCATAAGCACTTAGGGCTGTGGAAAAGTTTTTTAAAACTAAAAGGCCCAGTTGGTGAATTGAATCAGTGCTGTAGCTATCAGGAGCTTTTTTTACAGATAATATCCTTCCAGCTACGTTTGATGCATGGTCTCCTATGCGCTCAAGAATACTTGATATTTTCAGAGAAATAATAATCTGCCTAAGATCATCTGCAAGAGGTTGTCTTTTTGACAACGTAATGGTTGCAAATCCTCTTATTTTTTTTTCTAAAGCATCAATGTCTTTATCATTTTCTATAACTTCTTTAGCTTTTGAAATATTGATTATTTTTATCAAGTCAACTGCTTGGAAGATTTGTTTTTCAACATTCAAACCCATTTTTGTTAAGTTGCTTTTTAGAGAATTTAAATCTTCATCATATGTTGTTACAATATGTTCTTTCATTTTTTACCCTATTTTTCCTGTTATATAATCTTGAGTTTTTTTCTGACTCGGTGTTGAAAAAATTTGATCTGTGCGCCCTACCTCGATTAAATTACCCATATGAAAAAAAGCAGTTTGCTGTGAAACTCTTGCAGCTTGCTGCATAGAGTGAGTAACTATTACAATAGTAAAGTTTTTAACTAACTCATCAATAAGTTCTTCAATTACAGCAGTTGCTATTGGATCTAGTGCTGAGCAAGGTTCATCCATTAGAATGATTTGTGGACTAATTGCAATGGCTCTGGCTATGCATAGTCTTTGCTGTTGTCCCCCCGATAAAGAGGTTCCTGAATCATTTAGCCTATCTTTTACCTCTTCAAACAAACCAGCTTTTTTTAAGCTATATATAACTAGCTCCTCTAATTCATCATCGCTATTAACAATTCCATGAATTTTTGGTCCGTAGGCAACATTGTCAAAAATTGACTTAGGGAATGGATTAGGTTTTTGGAACACCATTCCTATCTTTGCCCTCAGTAAAACCGGGTCGACTTCTGTGGAATATATATCTTCTTCATCAACAATAATTTTTCCTTCTATCCTACAAATATCTATCGTATCGTTCATACGATTTATACATCTAAGAAAAGTAGATTTTCCACAACCACTTGGACCTATTAAGGCTGTGACCTTATTTGTAGGAATTTCAAGATTGATTTTATCAAGTGCTTTCTTCTGGCCATAGTAAACATTAACATTTTTACTTTTTATTTTAATTTTTTCTGTCATAAAACTTCTCTTAATATTTTACCATTTTTTTTCAAACTTTTGTCTAATATATACTGCTATGCCGTTCATCAAAATAAGAAAAGAAAGTAAAACCATTACCCCTGCCGCAGTAAGCTCAACAAAACCTCTGGCAGCAGTGCTTTTCCAAAGATAAATTTGAACTGGAAGAACAGTAGAGGAATCTAAAAATGACCCTGGAACATCAACAATAAACGCAACCATTCCTATCATTAATAATGGCGCTGACTCTCCAAGTGCTTGAGACATTCCAATGATGGTTCCTGTCAGAATACCCGGCAAAGAAAGTGGAAGTACATGATGAGTAACTGTCTGAAACTTCGTTGCACCTAAACCAATTGCAGCTTCTCTAATTGACGGTGGTACAGCCTTTAATGAAGCTCTGGTGGCAATAATAATTGTTGGAAGAGTCATAAGAGCTAAAACCATTCCGCCAACGATGGGGGCAGATCTCGGTAAATGCATGACATTGAGAAAAATTGCTAAACCTAATAACCCAAATATTATAGAGGGTACGGCTGCTAAGTTATTAATATTAACCTCAATAAAATCTGTAAATTTATTTTTTGGTGCAAGCTCCTCAAGAAAGACTCCTGCGGCAACGGCAATTGGAAATGATAGAATTAATGTTACAAATAATGTAAAGAATGAGCCTACAAGCGAGCCCCAGATTCCTGCTTGTTCCGGTTCTGTTGAATCTGCCTTTACAAAAAAGTTTTTATTAAAATTACTTTTAATATTATTTGCTGATCTTATTTCATTCAGCCAATTCAATTCGAGGTTAGAAATCAATCTATCTTCTTCTGCTATCAACTCCATGTCTGGATTTTTATTTATAACATCAATTTTTGAGGAGGCTAATAACCATAAGGTGACTTTCTGGCCTATTAGTTGTTTGTTTTCTAGAACAAGTCTCATAAGGTTTTCTTCCTCTGAACTAGAGATAAAGTCACTTAATTTGCGTAATTCGCCCTTGTCAGAAATTTCTGGAAAAAAACTATTTAAAGAGTTTTTGATTATTTTTTGAAAATTTGCGAATTTTATATCTTCTTCTTTTTGGTCATTGTCTGTGTAAATTATAGCAGGATCAAAATATACTTCTAATTTTATATAAGTACTTAAAAAAGCTTTTTTCCCCTCCATAAAAATTGAACTAAGAATAATACACAAAAAACTGACTGCAGTTGCTATACCTAGCAAACCATAAATCTTGAAACGTGATTCTTGTCTTTTTCTTTTTTTCAGAGAATATTCTATTTTTTTGAGGTTATTCATATCTTTCCCTATATTTACTTACAATTCTGAGTGCCAATAAATTTAAAAAAAGGGTTGCAACAAAAAGTGTGATTCCCAAGGCAAAAGCAGCAAGTGTTTTTGCACTATCAAACTCTTGGTCGCCAATTAAGAGTGTAACTATTTGGACTGTGACAGTTGTTACAGCTTCAAAAGGATTAGCTGTTAAGTTTGCTGCAATTCCTGCAGCCATAACAACTATCATAGTTTCGCCTATAGCACGAGAAACTGCGAGAAGAATTGCTCCAATTATACCAGGCAAAGCAGCTGGAAGTATTATTTTTTTTACTGTTTCTGATTTTGTTGCTCCCATAGCATAAGATGCATCACGTAAGGACTTTGGCACGGCACTGATAACATCATCTGATAAAGATGAAATAAAAGGAATAATCATTATTCCCATAACACCACCAGCGGCTATTGCACTTTCAGAGGCAATATTAAATCCACTATAGTTTGCTAAATCTTTAAAAAAAGGACCAAC
>NZHH01000048.1:0-40496 GCA_002691245.1 Rickettsiales bacterium
ATATAATAAATGCAATAATAAAAATGATAACATTATCTTGAAAAAGTAATACAAAAATATGTATTTAGGAATATTTCTCCAGATTTCTAAAAATGCAGAGGCACCTATTAGTAGTTCGTCACCCTTAATGACGTGTATCCTTCTAATTAATTGTTTGTATGTTTTTGAGGTAAATTTTAAAGCATCTTTATTGTTTGTGATGTCAATCCATTTGAAATTATTATCTGAATGTTTTTTATAGTGGTTGATTTCAGAGTTACACAAATTACAGGATTTGTTATAAAAGACCTTAATTTTCATAAGTATTCACCTTTATAAATTTTTCAGCTGACTCAAAAATTTTTTGTTTCCGCTCAATTTTCATTTTTTCTAGAATTCTTACCATCATTGATAGTCTTGGGTTTTGTAAAAAAAAAATTTTATTCTTCTCAATAAATCTCCAATATAAACCATCCATTATATCACACCATCCTCCCTTTTTAAAATGCATCATTTTTAAAAAATAAGCAGACCCACAAATGTATGGTTTAGTTGCAAATATTCCACCATCACTAAATAAACCCATTCCATAAACATTAGGTGACATAACCCAATCGGAGGAATCAACAAACATTTCCATAAACCACTTATAAACAGTTTTAGGTTCGATTTCACAAAGATTCATAATATTACACAATATCATCAGTCTTTCGATATGATGAGTCCATCCATATTTTAATGCATTTTTAATAGAGTAGTCCAGAGGGTCTAATCCGGTAGTTGCACTATACCAAGTTGGCTTAAGTTTTTTCTTGTGATTAAAAAAATTACCATTCTCTAGTTTTTTATCAAAATTTTGGTAAATACCCCTAATAAACTCTCTCCATCCAATTATTTGCCTAATGTAACCTTCATATGAATTAAGCTTTTGTGGAGGGTTAATTCTTATTTTTTCAACAATTTCCTTTGGTGTTATTAGACCTATATTTATATAAGGGCTCAAGGCAGAGTGAAATAATACATTATCCCTATCATCAACTGCATCTTCGTAATCACCAAAATTTTCTAATTTGTTTTTTAAAAAAAAATCTAAAAGTACGAATACGTCTTTTCGTGTAGTGCATAACCAGAACTCTTTTGTACTTCCGGGATGATCACAAAACTTATTTTCTATAATTTCTTTTAAGTGATGAGTGTGTTTAGTATCCTCGAACAAAAGCTTTTCAGGTAAATTAATCTGTTTAGGAAGTTTCTTTCTATTTTCTTCATCAAAACTCCATTTACCTCCTACTGGTTTATTATTATTGTCAATTAAAATTTTATTTTTACTTCTCTGTATTTTATAAAAATTTGCCATGAAGGGTTTTTTTGTATTTTTTAAATAAATTTGAAAATCGTTTCTCGAGTTTAGAAACATTGGTGTTTGCAAATAATTAATCTTTACTTTATCTTCAAGATTTGTAATTAATTTTTTTTCAAAAACTTTATCTTCCACTTCGTAAATTGATACTTCTGAAATTTCATTATCATCAATTTCTTTTATTAATTTTTCTGTATAGGAATGAGAAAAATCAGAATCACTTATTTTTTTATACAGCACCTCAAAGTTTTCCTCATCTAATTCATCTTTAAATGATCTCATGGCAGACAAAAAAAGAAGAATTTTTTGCTTATGGTGTTTCTCGTATGTACATAATCCCTCATCTTCACAAAGAAAAAAAATATGATCTTCTTTAAAGTTTTTAAAATAATCCAGATTGAAAAGTTGATTTCCTAGAACAATAAAAAGTTTATTTTTCATAATTTACGTTTTTTAAAGAAGAAAAAGCTTCTAAAGCTTTTTGTCTAGAATCCTTAACATCAACAACTGGTTTTGGATAGTCTCTTCCAATTTTAAATCCAATTTCTTCGCTTATATTTTCTGGGCATAACCAGGGTTCAAAAAGATATTTAACTGGAACTTTTCTTAGCTCTGGTATAAATCTTTTTATATAATCACCAGATGGATCAAATTTTTTTCCTTGTGTCACAGGGTTAAAAATTCTGAAATACGGAGCCGCATCTGTTCCTGTACCAGCAACCCACTGCCAACTTGCAGAATTACTTGCGTAATCAGCGTCAAATAGACAATCCCAAAACCACTTCTCACCATTATGCCAGTGTAAAAGTAGATTTTTAACCAAAAATGATCCAGTTATCATCCTTACCCTGTTATGCATATAACCAGTTTCCCAAAGTTCTCTCATGCCTGCATCAACAATTGGAAAGCCTGTAAGTCCTTTTTTCCATAAATCAAGAAATTTAGTATTAGTCTGCCACGGAAAGTTATCAAACTTTTTTTGAAGATTTTTTGATTGAATTTCTGGAAAATGATACATCAAATTATAAAAAAATTCTCTCCAACCTAACTCACTTTTAAATATTTCCATGTTTTCCTTCTCAACATCCCACTTCGACTTTTCGACCTCATACCAAAGTGTATTTACTGAAATTTGACCCCAGTGTAGATATGGAGATAACCTAGAAACATTTTTTTTATTAGGATAATTTCGTCCTTCTGAATATTCATGAACACCATCCAAAAAAAATGAGTTCATAAGATCATAAGCATAAGACTCTCCGATTTTCCAATCTTTAACTAAATTATTTTCCCATGTTCGATTATTTAACAAACCAAGCTGGTTTAAGTCCAGTGATTTGAGTGAGTGGTTAAAAATTGAAATTTTTTCACTGTAAGGTTTTCTAGGTGGACTATGATTTAGACATCCTCTTTTATAAAATGGTGTGAAAATTTTGTAAGGTGAACCATCATTTTTCAGTATTTCCCATGGTTCCCATAGTAGTGATGCATTGAATGTTTTTACTTTAACTTTTTTTTTCAAGCTTTCTTTAAGTCTTGAATCTCTTTTTATCCTCCATGGTTCATAACACCTGTTCCAACAAATCTCTTTAACTTTATAAATATCTAAAATTTTACTAAAAATCTCGATGGGGTTACCTCTAAAAAAAACGAGTTTATTACCAAGTTTTTTATTTAGATAATCTAACGATTGATGTAACCATACTTTGCCTGCCTCTCCAAAGTTCTTATCACAATTAATCTCATCATATATAAATATACAGACTATTTTGTGATTGTTTTTTGATAAATAATTTAAAGAAGTATTATCATTAAGTCGTAAATCTTGTCTAAACCAATGTATTGAAATTTCTTCTTTCATTTTTTTTTTTTTATAATAAGTTTATGATTTGCTAAATATTATATTTAAAATTTATTTAATTTTTGTCAATGCTTAGAACTGCCCTTGAATCTATATATATATTTTCAGTCATTTACTTAGTTTTAATTTATTACAAATTATGTAAAAATGTGATTTTTTTAAGAAGAAAGTCAAAAACCACAATTGGATATAAAAACAAAAAGCTAGAAAGAGCTGTAAGAGCTCACTCAAATTTTTGCGAAACGGTCCCCTTCATCCTACTTATAAGCTTTATTCTATACTTTAATAATTTACTTTTTTTTTGCGTACCTATGTTGATAATTTTAATTTTCGGAAGAACAATTCATGCCAGAGCAATCTCAAATCTCAACGAAAAACTAGAAGAGAGAAGAATAGGAATGAAGTTAACTTTTTATTCACTTTATCTTGGTTTGGCAGGACTTATTTTTTATATATCTCAACTTATTTATTTTTCTTTGCAAGCAAGCATAAATACCACAATTCTACCACAATAATAAATATATAAGCCAATTATATAGATGGTTGTAGCGATTTTTTTCACACGAATTAGGCGTTTTGGCGGAGAGGATGGGATTCGAACCCACGATAGATGTTACCACCTATAACGGTTTAGCAAACCGTCGCCTTCAGCCACTCGGCCACCTCTCCTAAACTTACTTTGCCAACTTGTCTTTAAGTAGCTTGTTTACTACATTTGGGTTTGCTTTACCTTTAGATATTTTCATTACCTGCCCAACAAAGAAACCAAATAATCTTTCTTTTCCGTTTTTGTATTCATCTACCATTTTTGAATTTTCTTGTAAAACTGTATTAATTAAATTTTCTATCTCCGATTCATCTGAAACTTGAACTAATCCTTTGTTTTCAATAAATTCTTTAGCACTTTGACTAGAGGTAATGTATTCCTCAAACACTTCCTTAGCCTGCCTATTAGAAATTGAACCATCACTAACAAGATCAATTATTCCTCCAAGTTTATCTGGACTTATTTCAGCATTAGATATAGGTCTGTCATTTTTTTTTAAGTATGAAAATAATTCACCTGTAACCCAACTTGTTACAATTTTAGGATCTCTATTATTTACAACTTTTTCGAAAAAGTCTGCAGTTTCCTTGTCATTTGAAAGGATATCAGCATCATAATCACTCAAATTAAATTCATCCCTAAATCTTTTTCTTTTCATATCAGGAAGTTCTGGTAACGATTTTTTTAATCTCTCTATTTTTTCATCTGATATCTTTAGTGGAGGCAAATCAGGATCAGGAAAATATCTATAATCATGAGACTCTTCTTTTCCTCTCATCGATCTTGTTTCACCGGAATTTGGATCAAAAAGTCTGGTTTCTTGAGTTACTTTTCCACCTTTCTCAATAATTTCTACTTGTCTTTTTGCTTCATACTCAATAGCTTGTTGAATAAATTTTACAGAATTTACATTTTTTATTTCACATCTTGTCCCCATATTTTCTCCAACAAGTCTTACTGAAACATTCACATCGGCTCTAAGATTTCCCTTTTCCATATTGCCATCACAACTTCCAACATACTTCAAGATATTACGAAGCTTCTTAACATACTCTGCAGCTTCATTTGGACTTCTCATGTCAGGTTCAGAAACAATTTCCATAAGAGCACAACCCGACCTATTCAAATCGATGAATGAATTTTTTACGTCTTGATCATGTAAACTTTTTCCTGCGTCCTGTTCCAGATGAAGTCTTGTTATTCCTATTTTCTTTTCTATTCCATCAGACTCTATAGTAATAAATCCATTACCAACAATAGGATGGTCAAATTGAGAAATTTGATACCCTTGAGGCAAATCAGGGTAAAAATAATTTTTTCTATCAAAGACTGATACTTTATTTATTTTTGCATTTAAGCTTAATCCTGTTAGAACAGCTTGATCAACGCAATATTCATTAATAACAGGAAGCGCTCCAGGCATTCCAGAGTCAACCAATTCAACTTGTGAATTTGGTTCACCACCCCAATCTGTTGAGGCTACTGAAAAAAGTTTTGATTTTGAGCTTATTTGTGCATGCACCTCTAAACCAAGTATTACCTCCCATTTATTTTTTTTTCCTTGTACTACGTATTGCATTAAAAACCTCTTGATCTTTCAATTAAACTTGCAGCACCAAGAACCGACACTTCATCAAACGGCTTTCCTATAATTTGCAGACCAATGGGAAGCATCTCATTATTCAAACCTGAAGATACTGATATTGCTGGTAATCCAGCCAAACTAGCAGGAACTGTCAAAACATCATTCAAATACATTTCTATGGGATCAGTTTGTTTTTCTCCAATTGGAAATGCTACATTTGGGGTTGTAGGAGTCAAAATTAAATCGCAAGATTTAAATGCTTGCTCAAAATCATTCGCTATTAACTTTCTAACCTTTAATGCTTTTAAATAATATGCATCATAATAACCAGCAGATAAAACATATGTTCCAATCATTAGTCTTCTCTTAACCTCTTTACCAAATCCTATTCCTCTTGTTTTCTTGTATAAACTATTTATGTCTTGCTCTGAAGATCTGAAACCATATCTTACTCCATCATATTTAGCTAAATTTGCAGATGCTTCTGCTGGAGCTATTATGTAATAAGTAGGTAAAGCAAACTCTGTATTTGGAAGAGATATTTCAACTATATCAGCCCCTTCAGACTTGAACCAAGTTATTCCATCCTTCCAAACATTTTGAATTTCATCATTTAAACCTTCAATTGAATATTCTTTAGGTATTCCAATTTTTTTTCCTTTTATATTATATTTTTTAAAATCTAAGAAATTAGGAATTTCTCTATAAGAGCTTGTAGAATCTTTTTCATCTGAACTCGCCATACACTGAAGCATCAATGCAGAGTCTTCAACATTTTTTGCTATTGGGCCTGCTTGATCAAGCGATGAAGCAAATGCTATCATACCAAACCTAGAACATCTTCCATAAGTGGGTTTTAGACCAACCAAACCACAAAATGAGGCTGGCTGTCTAATTGATCCACCAGTGTCTGATCCAGTTGCAGCTAAACATAAACCACTCGCAACAGCAGATGCCGACCCACCAGATGAACCGCCAGGAACAAGCCTTTTATTATCATCGGACTTTGGCGTTAGTGGATTTAAAACATTACCAAAAAAGCTTGTTGTATTAGCTGAACCCATTGCAAATTCATCCATATTCGTTTTTCCTAACATTACTGCTCCGGAATCCCAAAGATTTTTTGATACCGTTGATTCGTAGAAGGGAACAAAGTTTTCTAAAATTTTTGACCCTGCTGTTGTCTTTACACCATTTGTACAAAATAAATCTTTCATACCTATTGGAATACCCTCTAAGATTCTATTTTTTTTACTCATTATTCTGTGGTCAGCATTTTTAGCCATTTTCAATGCTATTTCAAAAGTATTTGTTATGAAACAATTTAATTCTATTTTGTCTTGTATTTTATCTATAAAAAATTTTGTTAATTCCAAGGAAGTAAAATCCTTTTTCTTCAAACCTTTAATTGCTGACGATATTGTTAGTTTAGAAAAGTCTGTCACTCGATAACCTTTGGTACGACAAAGAATCCAGTATTATTTTCTGGAGAATTCTTAAGAATATCTTCGCTAGTGTAGTTCGACTTTGCTATATCTTTTCTCATAAACATTGATTCATCAAAAACTGAAAGCATAGGTTCTGTTTTTTCAGTTTCAACTTTTTTTAATTCATCCACCCAACCTAAAATATTATTAAGTTCGGATATTAAAGTATCTTCTTCATTTTGAAGAATTTCTATTCTTGCTAAAAGGGCAACCTTTTTTACTGTTGAATTATTAATAGACATAATATTAAACTAGATTAATTTATAAATAACATCAGGTATGATTGTTCGCAATATAAAAGAGTTTAAAAAATTAACATATCAAAAAAAAATAATTTGTTTTGATTATGGGAAAAAAAAAATTGGTGTAGCTATATCTGACGAAAATCATAAGATTAGCATTCCCATGAGTATAATTTTTAAAAATAAAGAATTTAAAAAAAATATAAAAGAACTCATTTGTAGTTATAATGTTGGTGGAATATTGATGGGTTTACCAGTTGATCAAAATTATAAAACCAATAAAATGAGTCAATCAATCAAAGATGTTACAAAAAATATAGATTTTTATTTAAAAAATAATAACCTCAAAATTCCAATATTTTTTTGGGACGAAAGTTTCACAAGTATAGAGGCAGAGATGAAAACTAACTATTTATTTAAAAATACAAAAAAACAAAAGGAATCAATCGATAAATACGCAGCTCAGATCATTTTAGACGACTTTTTTAGGTTCAAAGTAAATGAATAAAAAAATTAAACAACCCTTAGAGGGGATAAATGTATTAGATTTAACCAGAGTTCTTGCTGGTCCAACTTCAACTCAAGTTCTCGGAGATTTAGGAGCAAATATAATTAAAATTGAACGACCAATTACTGGAGACGATTCTAGAAATTTAGGCCCACCCTATTTGGATAATACCTCGAAGAACCCAATGGAAAGTTCGTATTTCTTGAGCGTAAATAGAAACAAGAAATCATTAACAATTGATTTGACGACAAAAGAAGGTCAGAATTTAGCGAAAAAGTTAGTAAAAAAATGTGACATTTTAGTTGAAAATTTCAGAGCAGGTAATCTTAAACAATACGGTCTAGATTACTCTAATATAAAGAAACTCAATCCTGGTATAATTTATTGTTCCATAACTGGCTTTGGGCAAAATGGACCATACGCCAAAAGAGGTGGATATGATTATTTAGTTCAGGCTATGGGTGGAATTATGAGTATTACAGGAGAAGAAAATGGTAGTCCTACTAAAATTGGTGTTGGAGTATCGGATATAATCACTGGTTTGTACTCCAGTATTGCAATATTGTCTGCTTTACATTTCAAAAAAGAAACGGGTCAAGGTCAACAATTAGATATTTCATTAATGGATTCACAAGTATCTTGGTTAAGTTATGTTGCTCAAAATTACCTTGTTTCTGGAAAAATTCCCAAAAGAATTGGAAATGATCATCCCTCAATTGTTCCATATCAGACAGTTAAAGCAAAAGATGGATTAATGGTCCTTGCAATAGCTAATGATAGGCAATTTTCAAGTTTTTGTGAATTTGCTAAAATAAATCACATTTTTAAAGATTCAAAATTTAAAACAAATTCATCTAGAGTACGAAATAGAAAACTTTTGAATAAAGTTATTAATGAAACCATTAAAAAAAAAACAATTAACCAGTGGGTAGAGGGGTTGACTGAAGTTAATGTTCCTTGTGGACCAATAAATAATATAAAACAAGTTTTTGAGGATAGACAAGTCAAATTTAGAAATATGATCTTTTCTATGAAACACCCAAAAGCCAAAAATAAAAAAATTAAATTAGTTGGAAGCCCTATGAACTTTTCAAAGTCAAAAGTTAAATATAGAAAACCTCCTCCATTACTGGGAGAAGATACAGATAAAGTTCTTAAAACTTTTCTTAACCTGTCAAATAAAGAATTGAACAATCTAAAAAGAAAAAAGATAATTTAAATAGAGTATTGAACTATTTGATATAACCTATATTATGCAATTTTAATGATAGAGGAAAATCAATTAAAAAATTATCCTCATGAACATCTCTTAGGAATTGAGGGTCTTCTTCCAAATTCAATAAACTTTCTATTAGATTTATCTCAACAATATATCAATCATTTAGAGAAGAACCAATCAAAACTCGATTATTTAAAAAATAAAACCTGCATAAATTTATTTTTTGAAAACTCAACTAGAACAAGAACATCATTCGAACTTGCAGGAAAAAAGTTGGGTGCTGATATGCTTAATATCTCAGTTGGAACAAGTTCAATCAAAAAAGGAGAAACACTCATTGATACAGCAATGACTCTTAATGCAATGCAACCAGATTTAATTGTAGTACGTCATAATGATGCCGGAGCAGTAAAACTATTATCAGAAAAAGTAAATTGCGGAGTTATTAATGCAGGTGATGGGCCTCATGAACACCCAACTCAGGCACTTTTAGATGCACTAACAATTTTAAATAGGAAAAAAACTATCTCAGGACTAAAAATTGCAATTTGTGGTGACATAATGCACAGCAGAGTTGCGAGATCAAATATCCACCTTTTAAATACGTTAGGAGCTGAAGTAAGAGTTATTGGACCTGCGACATTAATGCCAAAAGAAATTGAGTCATTAGGAGTAAAAGTTTTTTATAACATGAAGGATGGACTAAAAAATGTAGATATTATTATAATGTTAAGACTTCAACTTGAACGGATGTCAGGTTCATTTGTTCCTTCAATAAGGGAATATTTTAGATTTTATGGTCTTGATAGAGAAAAATTACTTTATGCCAAACATGATGCTCTTATACTCCATCCTGGACCTATGAATAGAGGTGTGGAAATAGATTCAGAATTAGCTGATGATTTGGATAGATCAGCAATCTTTGATCAAGTAAGAATGGGCGTTGCTGTTCGAATGGCATGTCTAAAAGCATTAGTGAAAAATAGATGAATTCTAAAAATAAAACCTTTTTTGATAACACAAAAAAATCACAAAACTTCTTACTTAAAGGAGGTATAATTCTGGATCCTAACAAAAAACGTTTAGAGAAAAAGGACATTCTTATTAAAGACAAAATTATTGCTGAGATAAATCAAGCAATAAACTATGAAATCGATGAATGCATTACCATTGATTGTGAGGGTTTATATGTAAGTCCAGGAATTGTAGACATGAGGGTTAATTTAGGTGAACCAGGGTTTGAGCATAAAGAAACAATTAAAAGTGCTTGTCAAGCAGCTGCTAGTGGAGGAATTACAACAATGATATGTATGCCAAACACCTCACCCGTAATTGATCATCCAGCAATAATTCAAAGCATTCAAAGAAAAGCTAGGGAAGTGGCTCTTTCGAAAGTTTATTGTACTGGCTCAGTTACTAGAGGAACAAAAGGTATTGAAATTTCAGAATTACAATTAATGAAAGAATCTGGAGCAGTTGGATTTACAGATGGCAATAAAAGTGTTGCAAATGCAAGAGTCATGAAAAGAGCTTTAAATTATGTAAAATCTTTTAATGGATTAATTATCCAACATGCAGAAGAACCTGAACTAAGTCATAATGGGGTTGTTAACGAGGGAGAGGTGTCCACAAGATTAGGGTTGACAGGCATACCAAGTTACACAGAAGCTATGATTGTAGAGAGAGACTTATGGTTAGTTAAGGATACCAAATGTAGGTATCACGTTAGCCATGTTTCAACAAAAGAGACTGTTGATATAATCAGAAATGCAAAAAAGTCAGGAATTCAGATTACATGTGACACAGCCCCTCCCTATTTTTTGCTTAATGAACTAGCAATTGAAAATTACAGAACATTTTCAAAATTATCTCCCCCTTTAAGGACAGAAAGAGACAGAAAAGAGATTATTAATGGAATCATTGACGGAACTATCGATGCGATTGTCTCTGATCATACACCACAAGATCAAGATGCAAAGAGACTTCCTTTTAATCAAGCCGCGTTTGGTGGTGTTGGATTAGAGACACTCCTACCATTAACTCTAAGTTTGGTCAAAAATACTGAATTAGACTTAATAACTGCAATATCATTGATAACAAAAAATCCATCTGATATCTTAGGGTTAAACTCTGGGTGTTTAAAACTTAATTCGGAGGCAGATATTTCAATATTTGATTTGGATAAGCCCTGGAAAGTAAAGCCTGAGAATTTTCATAGTAAATCTAAAAATTCACCATTTGATAGTATTCTTGTTCAAGGGAAAAACTTAATAACATTTGTTAGAGGCAGACTTGTTTATAAATTTTGATAGCTATTACATAGTTGCAGTATGTTATCTTATTGGTTCAATTCCATTTGGTTTGTTAATATCAAAATTATTAAAAAAAAATGATCCAAGGCTTCATGGCTCCAAAAATATTGGAGCAACCAACATTCTTCGAACAAGTGGTTGGAAATTAGGCTTGTTAACATTGATTTTTGATATTCTCAAAGGATATTTTCCAATTATTATCCTAAAAAACTTTGATTTATCACCAAATATTTTTATTCTTTTTATTTTTTTGGGACACCTCTTTCCAATTTGGATAAAATTTAAGGGGGGAAAAGGAATAGCAGTAATAATAGGCTGTTTAATTGCATATAATTTTCACTATGGGATATTTTTTATGTCTACGTGGTTATTAGTTGCAAGTATTACCAGGTATTCATCATTAGCAGCTCTGATTTCCTCTCTTTGTACATTGTTGTTATTTTATATAAAAAGTGATGATTTATTTTCAGCAATGATAATAATTGTTTTAATGATTTTTTATAAACATTTTTCAAATATAAAAAGATTATTAGGTGGAAAAGAGTCGAAAATTATTTTAAAAAATAAATAATTTTTTGACATTTAATACTATTAAATATATTAAACGTCATTGTTATGAAACTTCTAATTGTAGAATCACCAGCAAAAGCTAAAACTATCAAAGGATATCTTGATAATTCTTTTGAGGTGGTATCAAGTATTGGTCATTTCAGAGACCTTCCTGAAAAAGGCATTGGAATTGAAGAGGATGAGAATTTTACTGTCAATGAATGGGTCATCGACAAAAAAAAAGCAGATCCCATTGTTAAAGGCATTAAAAAGGCTAATGAGATTTTCCTTGCACTTGACCCTGATAGAGAGGGTGAGCTGATAGCATGGCATGTTGTGGAGCTTTGCAAAGAAAAAAAACTCATAGAGAATAAAACATTCAAAAGGATAGAATTTTCAGCTGTCAGAAAGGAAGACATTCTTAAAGCTATAAGCGAACCTAGAGATATTAACCAAAATCTTGTAAATGCTGCAATTACACGAAGATTTTTAGATAAATTTTTTGGTTATAAAATTTCACCAATTACCACAAGGAGAACTATTTTTGGGAAATCAGCTGGTCGTGTACAATCACCAACTTTAAAGATATTATGTGCTAGAGAAAAAGAAATAGATCTTTTTAATCCTGAGGAATTCTGGGAATTAGTAATAGAATTACAAGATAAGGATGGAAATAAATTTCATTGCAACCTCGTATGTGATGAAGAAAAAAAATTTGGGAAATTAACAATAAAAAATAAATCCCAAGCTGAGAACTTGAAAAATAAAATTTCAAATCTCACACTTTCAATTGATAAAATCGTTAAAAAAGAAAAAAATAGGAGTCCCTACTCGCCTTTTTCAAACTCTCTGTTATTACAAGATGCATCATCTAGATTAGGATTTAGTCCTAAATATACCAATACTCTTGCTCAACAACTTAAAGATGGAATTGCAGGTTTGGGAGCACTAATTACTTATCACCGATCAGATTCAAATAAAATGAAAAGTGATGAAATACAAAAACTTAGAGACCTAATAAAAGAAACTATTGGAAATAATTATTTATCATCACAGACAATTACATATAAGGAAAAATCCAAATTTGTTCAACAGGGTCATGAAGCAGTAACACCAACTCAATTAAATTTAAAACCAGAAGATGTTAAAAATGTTCTAAATATCGATCAGTTTAAATTATATGAATTAATATGGAAAAGGACAATTGCATCTCAAATGTCTCAAAGCAAAAGCCTAGAGACCTCATATTTTATAAGTGGGGATCAATTTTTGCTTAAGTCAACTGGTTCCATACAAATTTTCGAAGGATTTAAGAAAGTTTATAATTATTCTGATAAAACCGAAAAAACTCAAGATCTACCCAATCTAACAGAAGGTGATATTTTAAAAATTATCAATATCGAAACAAAACAAAATTTCACTAAACCGCCTAATAGGTTTTCTGAAGCTGGTTTAATAAAAAAATTAGAAGAATTGGGTATCGGTCGCCCTTCCACTTACGTGTCAATATTTACAAAATTAGAAGGTAATTCATACATATCAATTAAAAATAAATCACTAATACCAACCTCAAGAGGAAAAGTTTTATCAAAATTCTTAGACGGTTTTTTCTATAAATTTGTTGACTATCAGTTCACTGCTGATCTTGAAGAACAGTTAGATTTAATTACAGAATCCAAATCAAACTGGAAAGATACACTTAAACAATTTTTAGAGTTACTCAATTCAACAGTTAGTGAAGTTGAAAGTAAAAGTATTACTGAAGTTATTAATAAAATCAATCAACTTAGCCCAGAAATTCTAAAAACAAAAAATTGTCCAAAATGTGGTGATGGAGATTTAACAATAAAATTTGCCTCAGCAGGCCCATTTTTGGGTTGCACAAGGTATAATAAAGATTCCAGTGGTTGTAAGTATAGTTCTGCTATTGGCGATGACGGTGACAACTCTGATCTTTCAGGTGATGGAAAAGTTATAGGAAAACACCCAGATACCGGAAAAAATATTTTTCTAAAAATAGGTAGGTACGGAAGATACCTCGAGATGGAAAGTACCATAAACGAAACTGTTAAACTTAAAAGAACAAGTGTTCCAAAAAAAATGAGTAATGAAGAAATAGATTTGGAGAAATCTGTGAAGTTACTAACACTCCCAAGAAATGTTGGAATTTTCCCGGAGACCAAAAAAGAGATAATTGCATCAATAGGTCCTTACGGACCCTACCTAAAACATGAAAAAAGATTTGTATCACTCAAAGAAGATGATGTTACTGAAATTGGAATAAATAGAGCAATTGAGTTAATACAAAAAAATATTGATGAAAAAAAAGAAATAGTAATAGGAATACATCCTGAAACAAAAGAAGAAATAATTCAAAAAAAAGGTATTAAAGGTAGATCAGATTACCTATCACATAAAAAAAAGAATTACTCTATTCCAAAAGATATATCAGAAAAAAAAATATCAATTGAAATGGCTTTAAGTATAATAAAAAAAATCAAAAATAAGTGATGATTCTATTTTTTTAAAAATCTCATAAATAAATACAAAGTGATTAAAAAAAGAAAAAAAAAAAAGGTTGATTTCAATCTTAATGATATAATTGAAAAAGAAATAAAGAATAACTCACTTAGAAGATACTTCCCTAAATCATTTGAATTGATTTTAAAAGATTTGGCTAACAAAGAAACTAAAGATCATAAAGATTTCACCAATATTCCATTTGTTACAATTGACGGTGAGGATAGTAAAGATTTCGATGATGCCGTCTGGTCAATTAATGATAACAATTCCTCAAAAATTATGATAGCCATTGCAGACGTAAGTTATTTTGTAAAAAAAAATGATCCTTTAGATAAAGAAGCTAAAAAGCGAGGTAATTCATTTTATTTCCCTGATAGAGTTATCCCGATGTTTCCTGAGGAGATATCAAACAACATATGCTCCTTAGTTCCAAACAAAGAAAGGGCTTGCATTGTTGTCGAAATAGAAATGTATAATTGTAAGATCATAAATTTTAACATTCATCGAGCAAAAATCATTTCTACTGCAAGATTAACCTACCAAGAGGTAGACCAAATATACTACACAAACCTTGAAAAAAATAAAAACTTCAAGGTTATAAGGAATCTTTTCGAAACATATAAGAAATTAAAAAAAATATCTGAAAAACGAAATAAAATCAATTTCTCATCAGAGGAGTTTCAAATAATAAAAAAAAAAGATGATAAAGATTTTTTTTTAAAAAAGAAAGATAACCTCGAGTCATATAAATTAATTGAAGAGTTTATGATTTTAGCCAATGAGAATGTTGCTAAATATTTGAAATCTAATAATTTAAATTCAATCTTCAGAAATCATGAAAAACCAAAAGATGAAAAAATAAAAGATTTACAAAAATTGTTAAAGGAGAACAATATTTATAAAAACGAAAAATTCAATACTCAAAAAGATTTTATAAATGTCCTAAGTAGAATTAATAAATCTAATGTGTTCATAGTTGACTTTTTATTAAGAAGCCAATCAAAAGCTTATTATGACAATAAGAATATTGGACATTTTGGTTTGGGTTTAGATTATTATACACATTTTACATCTCCAATTAGAAGGTATTCAGATCTTAATGTGCATCGTGATCTCATAGATCATTTTTTTAATAAGAAAAAAAATAATAATGAATTTTCTTTATCAGAATATTTAACAATACAAGAAAAAAAATCAGAATCAATTGAAAGAAAAGTAATGGAGAGAGCATGCAGCCTGTATATTAAAAATAGTAAAAAGAAATATTTTATTGGAATTATTGATGGTATTGAATCATTTGGAATATTTATTCGTTCATTAGATTTGCCCTTTTCATGCTTAGCAAGAACAAAATATATAGATTTTAAAAAAAAGGGAGACTATAAAAAACCTATTATTAATTACAAGCTAGGACAGAGAGTTTCTTTCAAAATTAAACGTAATGATATCTTGTCAGGAAAAATTTTAGCTCATAATGTTAAAATAATTTGAGTACCACATGAATAAATTTTCTTTAATAAAAAGAGGTTTTACAAAGAAATGTCCTCATTGCGGAAAATCTCCTATTTTCCATAAATACCTCAAAACATTTAAGAAATGTAAAAATTGTGGAATTGCTCTTTCAGATTATAAATCTGACGACGGTCCAGCCTATATAACAATTTTTATAGTTGGTCATATTTTAATTCCTCTTATTTTACTTGCTGAAAAATATTTTAGTCCACCTATTCTATCTCAAATGATAGTTTGGCCAGTTGTAACAATTTTATTGAGTTTATGGTTACTTCCACGTATCAAAGGTGCATTTATTGGTATTCAAATTTTTTTAGGTGATAAATCAGGTAAAACTTGACACGGTCACATATATTTATATAACACTCAATATGGCTAAAACAAACACTATACAAGTTAAAATGGTCAGTACGGCCAATACTGGCTACTTTTACGTTAAATTTAGAAACCCTAAATCAATGAATGAAAAACTTGAGCTTAAAAAATACGACCCNAAGGTTAGAAAACACGTAATATTCAAAGAACAAAAGATTAAGTAGCCTTATCNNTNTTNAGTTTAATCCCCAACAACCTTAAATGCTCCTCNGCGATTTCNGATGGTGANTGTAGCATTAAATCTTCAGCTTGCTGATTCATAGGAAAGGCTACNACCTCTCTNAGATTNTCTTCNTCTGATAACAACATAATCATTCTATCAATACCTGGAGCAGANCCTCCGTGGGGAGGAGCACCAAACTTAAAAGCATTAAATAGAAACCCAAANTTTGCTTTAATATCTTCAATACTATANCCTGCAATCTCNAAGGCTTTTACCATTATTTCTGGTTTATGNTTTCTTATCGCACCAGAAGAAAGNTCAATNCCATTACAAACAATATCAAATTGCCAGGCAAGGATATCTAATGGATTTTTTTCAGCAAGAGACTTCATCCCACCTTGAGGCATTGAAAANGGATTATGACTAAAATCAATTTTTTTTGTAACAGAATTTATCTCAAACATGGGATAATCTATAATCCAACAAAATTTATAAGNGTTTTTNTCTANTAAATCCATTTGATNGCATAACTNTGTTCTTGCCAAAGATGAAAATTTAATTGCNTCATCTTCTTCATCAGATACAAANAAGACCGAATCACCATTTTTTAAGTCAATATGATTTACNATATCTTGAAGATTATTTTTTTTAAGNTTGTTGGCAATTGGACCCTTNTAATCATTTTCATTACAAATTATGTAGCCTAGTCCTTTTTGTCCATTGNCTCTAGCCCANTCATTAAGTTTGTCAAACCATCCTCTNGGCTTCTCGGACGAATTCGGAACTTTTATTCCTTTTACAACCTTTCCTTTTCTTACGTTATCTTCAAATATCTTGAANCCTGAGTCTACAAAATAGTTTGATACATCTTGTATNATTANTGGATTTCTCAAGTCAGGTTTGTCNGTTCCATATTTTTCNATNGCATCTTTGAATTTTATTTTGGTAAANGGTATACTTGAAATTTTTTTTTCAGAGTATTCNTTAAAAATTTCAAAAATGACAGGTTCAATTTCNTTAAAAATATCCTCTTGTTCAACAAATGACATTTCAAAATCTAATTGATAAAACTCACCNGGGGACCTATCTGCNCGTGCATCTTCATCCCTAAAACAAGGNGCTATTTGAAAATATTTATCAAAATTTGAAACCATGAGAAGTTGTTTAAAAATCTGGGGNGCTTGAGGTAATGCATAAAATTTACCTTTATTNAATCTACTAGGGACTATAAAATCTCTNGCGCCTTCTGGTGATGAGGCTGTCAAAATTGGTGTTTGAATCTCAATAAAACCTCTGGAAATCATTTTTTTCCTTAAACTATTAATGACCTTTGAGCGAAGTGTTATATTTTTNTGTATTTTTTCTCTCCTAAGATCTAAATATCTATACTTTAATCTTTGGTCTTCTGGGGCATCATCGTCAATTGCAACTTGAAAAGGNATTTGCTCAGATTCATTTAAAATNTCAAATNTTTCAACTGAAATTTCAATCTNTCCTGTTGGTAAGTTTTTATTTATAGTTTCTTTATCTCGTTTAACAACTTTTCCAAAAACTGTAATAACACTCTCTAGTTTTAAGGATTCAATAACATTNAAATGTTGTATNCCAGAGTCAAANACACACTGNGTTATTCCATAATGATCTCTTAAATCAACNAATAAAAGACNTCCGTGATCTCTTTTCTTATTAATCCAACCAGAAATATGTACTNTNTTAAGATCATCTTTGAGAGATAATTCTGAACAACTATGTGATCTATATTTATTCATATAAATTGAAGATAAAACTTATTAATGNTAATACTCAAGGGGTGTCACAATTAAATANTAATCAATTAAAACAATTCTATGAAAAATGTCAAAAAGATAAATTAATTGCTATTGATACNGAATTTTANAGGGTANATACATATTANCCNATATTNTGTCTTATTCAATTAGCAAATACCACTGAAACAATTCTATTAGATCCAATTATTAATAAAATTGACTTCACCCCTTTGGGTAGAGTGCTCAATAACACTAAAATTAAAAAAATCTTTCACGCCGCAAGACAAGATGTAGAAATATTTTTTAATATATTCAGAAAAATTCCAAAACCAGTTGTTGACACGCAAATTTGCTTGTTAGCAATAGGGTATGAAAACTCAGTAAGTTACGCAAAGGCCTGTGAGGATATCCTAAACGTCAAGATCAATAAAAACAAACAATTTATTGATTGGCGAAGACGACCTCTTAGTAAAGAAAAAAGAAATTATGCGATAAACGATGTCAAATATCTTATTCCACTTTATGAAAGAATCAACAAAGTTAAGGATGAAAACTATGATCTATCAAAATATTACCAAAAAATTTTAAATAAAAATATTTTTACACATAGAATAGAAAATGCCTGGAAAAAAATAAAATTTACACCGAAAAATGACAAAGAACTTCAAAATATAAAAAAATTTTCAAGAATTAGAGAAAAAATTGCAATGATGAAAGATATTCCGATTCAAAGAGTATTATCTGATAAAGAAATTAGAATAATAAGTAGAGAAAAAAATAACAATAAATACAAAAAACTTTTTAAAAAACTTAATTTAACTTAANAATTCTAATCAAANAGNCTTTTCAAAAATACAGTAGTGATTCTTGACTTNGTTTGTAATGATTCCTCATCAATTTTTTTTGCAATATTTAAAGCNGATTCGTAAGACCTTTCTATTCTATCAGAAATAAAGGAAATATTAGANTCNGATAAAATTATATTCCTGTCATTGAGATATTTTTGTATGATNTTACATAGTAATTCTTTGTCAGGATATTTTACTTCAACAACAACTGATGTTAAAAGCCTGGATGTTAGATCATCTAGTTTACACTCAATATATTTTGGAGATTTTTGAGCAGTCATTAATAAAAACAAGTTTTTATTTGTTTTAAGTATGTTTATAAAATTAAGAACTTTCTTATTTAAGTGAGAATTNTTCTCGATTAATTTATCGATATCATCAAGGACCCAGTTGAATTTANTAATATATTCAATATCAAATTCATCTTTAATTAATTCACAGAAATTTTCATTNGAGAGATATTTAGCTTTAGCATTNTCNGACCATAAATTTGAAATTANTGTTTTTCCACATTTTTCAGGTCCATAAATATAGACNAGTTGATTAGTCCAATTTGGCCAGCTTTTTACNAGATTATATGCAAAATAGTTTTTGTCTGTAACAAAAAAATTATTGTCTTTAAATGGAAAGCTAAATTTAAAAATATCCTGCTTCATCAATAAGACTGTAACAAATAATAATCTTCATCTTGATTGGATTTTATCAATTTTAAATTATCAGGTTCTAAAGCTAAATTGAGTTGTTCNATACTATATTTAGTTTCAATTTTATATATTATTTTTTGTGTATCAAATTCGAATAGATAAAAACCTTTTCTTCCCAAAAGCTTATTAATTTTTTTCTCTATATCAATATTCTTTTTCAAATCCGAATTATCAAGTTTAAGTAAAAATAAATATTCACCTTCCGATTTTTCATTAACTAAATCTATTTGTTTTTTCCACCAAATTTCAAGTTCATTCATGGTTATTTTTGAAATCAATTTTGCATTTGATAATTGTGAACTTTCTTCGTAAATTCCACTCTCAAAGAGTTTGATATCTGTAAATTTGTTATTAGCAAATAATTTAGCAGAAACTACAGAATTAAGTTTATTTAAATTTAAACTATAATCTTCTTTTAAGAAAACAATAATTGCTTTTTTTTTATTGTAAAAGTTTAAGAATTTTTGAACGTTCCCAACTTCTTTATCTAGAATCTGTTCTGCAGAAATTTTTAATTTGTTTATATGATTTTTTTCTGGAAAGTATAGTTTTAAAAGACCTAGTTCGTCATATTCATTTACCAAAAAATCGTACCAATCATTATCATTTTCCCAAAGGTAAAATGTATTAAACTTTTTAAATAATGGAAATACGAGGTATTCTTCTGAAATAACAACTTTACTTTCAATATTATAGTCTTCAAAAAAACTTAAAATTGCGAAAGAATTGAAATTTACTGATATGTTTGCACTATAATTAATATCAGTTATTTTCTCCTCAACAATTTTAAAATCTTTAATCAAATTTGAATATTTAATTTCATCAATATCATCCAGTTTTCTCAGTTCACTTGGTTCAAGAATTTTTTTTACGAGAAGAAAAAATGCATTTCTGAATGCAAGATTNCTTGCTTTTTNTCTNGTCNCTAAAACATTNTCCTCATTTTGCAAAAAAATTTGATTATCCNTAANCGTATAAATTGAATCACTTGCNTCCACTGAAGTGAAGCAAAAAAAGAAGAAAGTTGAAATTTTTAATAATATGTTTGTCAAAATGATATAATTTAAATTAGTTTACCTATATTAAAGAATTTTATAGCATTAAAATTTTTTTTAGAAATAATTAAAGTAATTTTAGGAGTTTGTTATTAAAATTTCATACAAATCATCTGGGGTTGATGTAAAAAAGGCCTCTAATCTTGTTAAAAAACTGGAAAAAATAACTCACAGCAATTTCAGATCAGAAATAATACAAAATTCTGGTGGATTTTGNTCTCTATTGGATATTAAAAAGTTGAAATANAAAGANCCNATTCTNTTGAGTAGTACNGACGGGGTAGGTACTAAACTAAAAGTAGCTTTAGACTGTAACAAATTAAATTTTTTGGGTATTGATCTTGTAGCGATGTGTGTTAACGATATTTTGGCAAATGGGGGAGAACCACTTTTTTTTCTTGATTATTTTTCATCTTCAAAAATAAAGGATAAATTTTTTTTAGAAATCATCAAAAGTATTAATAAAGGATGTAAAATCGCAGGTTGCTCGTTGATTGGCGGGGAAACAGCAGAAATGCCAGGAATTTATGCTAAGAATGATTTTGATATTGCCGGGTTTGCAGTGGGTGTAGTCGAAAGAAAAAATTTGATAAATAAAAATAATGTTAAAATAAATGCCAAAATTATTGGTCTTAAATCGAACGGTTTTCACTCTAACGGCTTTTCTCTGATAAGAAAGGTACTTGAAAATGAAAAAATGGCCTTAAATAGTGAGCATCCTTTTTTATTATCAAAGAGTATTGGTGATGAATTGATTTTACCAACAAAGATCTATGTCAAGTAAACACTTCCATTAATAAAAAAAAAATATATTGCCTCAATTGCCCATATTACTGGAGGTGGAATATTTGAAAATATAGAGAGAGCAATACCAAAAAATTTAATGGCGGTTATTGATACGGAAAAATTTAAAGTACCAAAGTTATTTTCATGGTTTAAAAACTTATCTAAGATCTCAACAAATGAAATGCTCAATACATTCAATTGTGGCTTTGGTATGGTGCTTATCATTAATAAAAAAAATGAAGAATCTGTTTTAAAATATTTGAATAAAAATAAAATTAAATTTTCAAATATTGGTTATATTGATATTAAAAAGAACAATTCTAAAAATGTTCTAATTAAAAAATTTGGTGAATGGAATTTAAGATAGCAATTTTAATTTCCGGAAGCGGAAGTAACATGCTTAACATAATCAAAGCAAGTCAATCTGGCGAGATAAAATCAAAAATAGTGACTGTCATATCTAATAAAAGTAATGCACTTGGAATCAAAAAGGCAAAAAATAATAATATCAAAACCAAGATAATTAATGATAAGTTGTTATCAAAAGATGAATTTGAGACGAATTTATTTGAATATTTAAAAAAAAAAGATGTAAATCTTCTTTGTTTGGCAGGTTTTATGAAAATCCTAAGTAAAAATTTCATCAAAAATTTTGACCGTAAAATCATTAATATTCATCCTTCTCTTTTACCTTCATTTAAAGGACTTAATACTCACAAAAGAGCAATAAATATGAATGTAAAATTCTCTGGTTGTACAATTCATTATGTTAATGAACTTTTAGACTCCGGAAATATCATAGATCAAGAGATAGTTAGGATTAAAAAAAGTGATGATGAAAATTCTCTTAGAAAAAAGATATTGATGAAAGAACACAAATTGTATATAAAAGTATTGAAAAAATTGGAGAAAAATCTTGAGTAAATTTGATGGCAAAGAACATGAAGCTTTTTTTCAAAAATTCATGAAGGCTAGCATTGTAACCACTATTTTGGTGACAATCCTTTTGGCTGTTCTTTGGTACTTTCTAATTTATTAATTAGAAAATTTCCCTTTTTGAGAAAAAGAAATCTATTTCAATTTTGGCGTTTTCTTTGCTATCGGAACCATGAACAGAGTTTTCCTCGACTGATAATCCGTATAGTTTTCTAATAGTATTCTCATCTGCATTTTCAGGGTTTGTAGACCCCATTAACTCCCTATATTTTACAACAACATTTTTTCCTCTTAGTACTTGTACTACAATTGGGCCAGAAATCATATAATTACAAAGATCATCAAAAAAGGCTCTTTCTTTATGAACGTTATAAAAATTTTGAGCATCTTCTATTGAAAGCCTTAACATCTTTTGTGCTACAATCTTGATATTCTTTTCTTCAATCAATGAATTTATATTTCCTGTTAGAGATCTTTTTACTGCGTCTGGTTTTATAATCGAAAGTGTTAAATCCATAAATTCTTTCCAAAGTTATATTTGTTTCCATTTAAAAGGTATGTATTCGTCATACCAATTAATATTATAGTTTGTAATTAATTTTTCTTTCATACTTAAATTGAATTTTTTGTCGTTTGAATATGAGAAAATGAGAAATTTGCTGAACAGATTAAAATGTCTAATCTTTGCGCAAGGAGCAATAATTAAAGATTGTAAAGCTTTAGAATTTTTTAATTTCATATAATCGCCATCAAAAAGAACAATCTTATCTCTTTTTTTAATTAATTCTCCGTAAACTTTATGTGGTATAAAATTGTTTTTTTCTCTAGTCCAGAGAAACTTGTCTACCTCGTTTTTTGTTTCATCATCATTGAAGTTAACATAAACTCTCTCTTCTAGAAGAACTATTTTTTTACTTAATCTTATAAGGATGTCCTTAAAATTTGATTGTATAGTATAAAAACTCAAAGAAATTTTATTTTTATTACCCATAGTTTTGCTTAACGAAATGATCTAGCAGCCTCACACCAAAACCTGTTCCACCAGGTCTTGATAGATCTGTTCCTTTTTTAGACCAGGTAACACCTGCAATATCTAAATGTGCCCATGGAACGTCACCAACAAATCTTTTCAAAAATTGAGCTGCGGTAATACTACCAGCTCCACGAGTACCTGTAATATTTTTCATATCGGCAACATTACAGTTTAACAATTTATCAAATTCTTTGTCTAAAGGTAGTCTCCAAATTAATTCACGCGTTATTCTAGAGGATTTTAAAAGCTTTTCTGATAGATCCTCATTATTAGAAAAAAGGCCTGCATACCGGTCTCCTAATGCAACGATTATTGCTCCAGTTAACGTTGCCAGGTCGACCATTAGCTTTGGTTTGAATTTTTCCTTAATATACCATAACACATCAGCTAAGACTAACCTACCCTCTGCATCTGTATTTAAAACTTCTATGGTTTGGCCTGACATTGATTTAACTATATCTCCTGGTCTTTGAGCATTACCATCAGGCATATTTTCAACCAACCCAACGGCCCCTAAGACATTTGCTTTAGATTTTCTTAGAGCTAAAGTATACATCAAGCCAGCAACTACTCCTGCTCCACCCATATCCCACTTCATATCTTCCATACCACCTGATGGCTTAATAGAAATACCACCTGTATCAAAAGTTACTCCTTTACCGATAAATGCTATGGGTGGTTGCTTTTTATCATTTGAACCGTTCCATCTCATTATCATCACTCTAGCTGGTTTAACTGAACCTTGAGCAACACCAAGAAGCGCAAGCATCCCTAGTGATCTTAACTTTTTTTCATCGAAAACTTCAACTGATACTCCAACCTTCTTCAAAACATTGCAAATTTCAACAAATTTCTGGGGAAAAAGGATATTAGCAGGTTCAGAAACTAAATCTCTTGTTAAGAAAACACCCTTGACTGCTTTTCCATTAGTTAATATGTCTCTTTGATTCTTGCTGATATCATTGTTTAAATCTAAAATTTTTAGGGTTTGAATATTAACCTTTTTTTTAGTCTTAACTTTATATTTATCAAATCTATACGATTTTAAGCTAAAACCGTTTAAAAGCGAACTTGCAAGTTCCTTATTTTCTGACAGATGAATAAACATCATAAGTATTTTACTAAAGCCTTTTCTTTCTAAAAAACTAAAGAGCTTACCACCATAAGCCTCTGTCTTTGAGAATTCATCAGGGTTTCCAGAGAAGTCAACTTTTACTATCGTCAATGATTTGATATCATTTTTATGTCTGAAGTGAAATGTTTCAATCGCTTCATTTAGTTTGTTATCTCTAGCGACAGCGCTTTTTAAAATTTGGTTCTCTTCAGGTAAAATTTGTTGAGCTTTATAATTTTTAAAGTTCCTATTATATACGATCACTAGATGATCATTATCTGTTTTTTTTTTTTCAAAAGTTATTTTCATTTAATCTATTATTTATCTCTAAAATTTGTAATAAATAATGTATATTGCTTTTTTTACAATTATTCAATGAAATTAGTTGATAAATATATACTTAAACAACTACTTAATAATTCGTTTTTAATTCTATTATTAATTGTATCACTATTCTGTCTAGCAAAAAGTGTGCAACTGATAGAGCTAATGGTAGGACGAGGTCTTCCATTCTTTATTTTTATAAAGTTAATTTTACTTTCCCTTCCCCAAATAATACCAACCCTTTTGCCAGTTATAGTAAGTCTGTCTATTTTTTTTGTTTTATCAAGAATGCAGACGGATAAGGAGTTGATTATTTTACAATCTTCGAGTTTTAATGTATTTGACATTTTAAAACCAATTATTCTTTTCTCAATTCTTATGAGCTCACTCAGTTTTTTTTTTACTCTTTATCAATCTCCAAAGTCAAATCAAGATTTTAAAGTCTTATTGTACACTCTAAAAAACGACTACTCCTCCACTCTTCTTCAAGAAGGAACATTCAATACATTTGGCAAAGACTTTACTATTTTTGTTAAACAAAGAAAAAAAGATGGACTTCATAACGTGTTTATTCACGATACTCGAGATGAAAATAGAACATCAACACTAATAGCAAAAAAAGGTAATTTAATAACAACAAACGATTCTACAAAAATTTTACTAGAAGATGGTTCTCAACACTTCCAATCTAAAGATAAAAAGCTTTCTGTTTTATACTTTGATAAATATTTATTAGACATTCAACAAAATGAGAACAATAGTTTTTTAAATAGATGGAAATCTCCCTCTGAAAGAACCCTACAAGAGTTAAAAAAACCAAATATGAGTTCTGGTGACGACTTAAACAATCTTCAAGCTTTTAAAGCAGAATTAACACTTAGATTCGCTATGCCAATAAATATTATAGGATTTGGAATTCTAATAATGTTTGTTACACTTTCATTTGGTTATAGTAGGAAAGAAAATATATCAAAAACACTTATAGTTTTTTTAACAGTTATAATTTTGCAAATAATTTCTATAATATCTTCAAACCTTTCAATCAAGTTTTCAGATAGTGAAATGTTAAACTTTATTCCTATTTTATTTTGTTTGTTATCGTTTTTCTTTTTTGTTCCTAGGTCAAAAAGATTATAATGTTGAAAAGTAAAATCATTTTAAAATACTTAGTTAAAGAAAATCTATCATCATTTTTAATAATTCTAACTTTCTCTTGTTTTCTTTTTATATCAATTGATTTGATAGAATTAATAAGAAGAAGTTCAAGTAAAAATATAGAATTTAGTATTTTATTAAAAATGTCTATTTTTCATATTCCATCTTTATTTCCAATAATTCTGCCTACCGTGTTTTTACTTAGCTCAATGAACACCTATATGAAACTTAATAAATTCAATGAACTAAGTGTTTTAAGAGCATCAGGTTTTTCAATTTGGTCTATAATTTCTCCAGCTTTAATAAATGCTTGTCTAATCAGCTTAATTTTTATTCTAATATTCAATCCAATTTTTGCTCATATGAATATCAAATTTAAAAATTATGAGAGCATTTATTTTAAAGGAAATTCTGGTTTATATTCAATATCTCAAACAGGCTTGTGGTTAAGAGAAAAAAATGAGGAGTTCGAATATGTAATAAATGCAAAGCATTATTCCTCAGAGGAAAAAAAACTTAAAGAAGTAAAAATTTTTAAATTTGATCTTGAAAATAAATTTTTAGAGAGAATTGATGTAGAAAGTGTTGAAATGATCAATGACAAATATTGGAAACTACTGCGTGGATATAGATTAGAATTAAATAAAACACCAAATGAATTTGATACGTATGATTTAAATATAAATTTAGATGTAGCAAAGATTGAAAAAAATTTCCGTCCACCTGAAACAATAAGTTTTTGGGAATTAGAAAATTACATAAATAATTTAGAAAAATCTGGTTTTTCGGTAAAAAAACACATCATATATAAAAATTATCTTTATTCTTATCCTCTTATTCTTATTTCAATGGTTCTCTTAGGTTGCATACTTTCAATAAAAAAAGATAGAGTTAAAAAAAATATTCTTAAAATCATATCTGGAATCATCATAGGTGTAGTTTTTCATTTTCTCTCAGATATAATAAAAACACTTGGACAGACTGGCAGTTTAAATGTATTTTTTGCAGTATGGGCGCCTCCCATTATTTTTATTTTATTTCTTTTGAGCACACTTATACATTTTGAAGATGGTTAGGTATATTTTTTTATTTATTTTATTATTCCATGACATTTGCAATTCAAATGACGAATTAGAAATATCTGCAGATCAATTTACTTATGATAAAGATAATACAAGAATTTATGCTACTGGTGACGTCAAAATTATAGACGATCAATTTAAATTAAATGCAGATAAGGTTTTTCTCAATAATTCAACAAACGTGCTGTCAGCCAGAGACAATGTAACCATCTTCAATTCAGATGGTTCCATCCTAAAAGCAAAAAAAATTGTAGCTGATCAAGATCTAAAAAATGCAATTATAGAAGATAATTTTTTATATATTCCATCAGCACCTTTCAATGAAAAAGAAAATTTTTTACGACTTGCTGCAAAAAAAGTTGAAAGGAGAGGTGACTATTGGGAAAAACTTGAAAGTGGGGTTTTTACTGCTTGTGAAATATGTTATAATGCTAAAACCAATAAATTTGACCCACCTCTTATTCAATTAAGAGCAAAAAAGATAATACATGATAAAAAATCTTTGGATGTCAAATACTTCGATACATTCGTTGATTTTAAAGGAAAAAGTGTCTTCTACCTTCCATATTTCTCTCACGCGTCACCTTTAGTAAAAAGAAAAGCAGGTTTTATATCACCAACATTTCTTCAAAATTATTATTTTGGACTATCAACTGAAATTCCTTATTATTATCCGTTCAGTGATCATCATGATATGACAATAAAACCAAGATTTTCTCAAAAAAAAAATCCATCAGTACTGATTGAGCATCGAAAAAATTTTTTTAATGGAGAAATAGTTTCAGAGATAAGTGGAACAATAGAGAAAAAAAAAAAAAAGGATACCATTAAAGAAAATAAAAAAAGAGGTCATTTCAGATCGCAAGGGAATTTTGATTTAAAAAAAGATATTTCACTAGCGTTTAAAATAGACAGGACCACAGATAGAAATTATCTAAATACTTATAAATATGGATACACTGATAACCTAGAGTCCTTTATTAAATTAAAAAATAGTAGAAATTTAAATTTCTACAGTATTGAATCTTATTTATTTCAAGATCTAAGAAAGGATATCAACCAAAAAGCAATTCCCAAAATTCTTCCAAGATTTAGAATAGATTTGAACTCAAATAAAACATTAAATTTTCTTAATTATGAAACTAGAATCGAAGCAGTAAATTTAAGTAGAACTGAAGGTAATGAGTCAAAAAAATTCTTTGTTAATCAAAATATTTTTTTTCCAACAATCTTTAGAGATGGCACACTAATGAATCTAGGTCTTCACTTAAATGCCGGCTTATATCATATAGAAAAATATGTTAATCCAAAAACTGGGAAGTTTCAATTTACTGACTTTGAATCAACTTTTTTTCCACAATTATCTGTAGAGTTAGCAAAACCTTACATTAAAAAAACTTCTAGATTTAAAACTATCATTAAACCACAAGTTTTGTTTTTGAAATCTACTTTAGATGCCTTCAACAGAGATATTCCAGATGAATCTAATGTCAACAACTTTGAACTTGATTATTATGATCTTTTCGATAGAAATCGTTTATCAGGTAATGATAGATTTGATAACTTAACAAGATTAGATTATGGTATTTCATTGTTAAAACAATCTATGGCTACGAATGTTTCAAGCAAAATTGGTATTGCTCAGAGTTATCAATTTGAGAATCATAAATATTTACCAAAGAATTCAGGTATTAACGATAAATTTTCTAATATTCTCGCAAATATTGAGATATCGCCAAGTCAATCAATAAAAATAAATTCTTTTTTTTCAGTAGATAAGGATAATTTTTCTATAAAAAATGCTTATTCAAGCCTGATGTTTAACATAAAAGAAACCTATCTTGCTATTAATAACATCAGAGCTCCTGCCGTAATTTCAAGTGATGGAGCTAATCTTATTGAATCAAAAAATCAATTTAACTTTTCCTTTGAGCAAAAATTTTCAGAATTCTGGTCCTTTACTACATCTTCAACATTTGATAAAAAAAACAGAATTAAGTTTCATGATATCAATACTAAAATTAAATATGAGGATGAATGTGTTGGTTTTTCATTTAATTGGAAAAGGCAATACACTCACAACCCTGAAGATCCAACTTCAAATAGTTTCCTTTTTTTATTTTCACTTAAAGAAATTATGGAAAATGATATTTAAAGTAACAGCACTAATAATAGTTAGTTTTTTTTGTCTTTTCTCTATAGTGAAGCCGTTAAATGCCGAAGAAAAGTTTGAAGCCTTAATCGCATCTGTTAACTCAGAAGCAATCACTACATATGATCTTTCACAAAGAATTAAGCTAGTACTTAAATCATTAAACCTTAACGATAACATTAAAAATAGAGACTCAGTCAGAGACAGAGTCTTAGAGTTATTGATTATTGAAAAATTAAAAAAAAATGAAGCTCAAAAAGCCCAAATTGATGCAGAAAAAAGTGAAGTAATTGAATTTGCTTCTGTTGTTTATAATTTTCCAATTGAGGAATTTAGTGAATTTAAATCTTTTCTTGAAGATGAAAATATTGATTTTTCGATTGTCTTGGAACAACTTAAAACAGAGTTGGTATGGAAAAAATTTTCTCAACAAAGATTTTCATCAAAAATTACAATTAATAGTGTTGATATAGATGCTATAATAAACAACTATAAAAATAAATTTGGGAAGGTTGAATACAATTATTCTGAAATACTTTTACTAAATAATAGTTTAAACAATTGGCAATCATCTAAAAAAAAAATGGATATTGTTTTATCTCTACTAGATTCCGGAACTTCTTTCGACATGCTAGCCAATAAATTTAGTGATACAAGTCCTCAAGGAAATAATAATAAAGCCTCAGGGTGGATTTTAGAGGATAATATTGATATAGAAACAAGAAATATTTTAGAGAAAATGAAAATAGGTGAAATAAAAAAAAATATTAGAATTAACAATGGATATAAAATAATAAAACTCAACAAAAAAAGAAGATTTGGAGATGAACAAGTTAAGTTCTCTTTTTTGAAGTTTTCATCATTTGATGAAATGAAAATCATGAGTATCAAAGGTATTGAAATAGGGTGTAACAAATTTGATGAAAAGGGATTAAGTAAAGATATTAAATATCTAAAAATACAAGATATTCTTGCTAAAGATTTATCAGAGGATTTTTTATATCAAATAAAAAATACTGAAGAAAATAATTTTACTTCAGCATTCGAGGTAAGTGGAGAATACAATATACTTTACATTTGCGAAAAAAATGAATCTGAAATGAAAGCTATTCCAAGAGATATTGTTGAGAGACAGGCTTTTTCAAAAAAGTTTAATCAACTTTCAAATACTTATATTTCTAATATTAGAAAAAGTGCAAATATAAAATTCTTTAACAAATGAGATATTTAGAAAAACCCATTGCCGTTTCCATGGGAGAGCCATCTGGAGTGGCCTCAGAATTAATTATTAAAGCTTGGCTTAAAAGAAAAATCTACAAGATACCTCCTTTTATCCTAGTAGATGATCTTTACAAACTAACTAAATTAAATAAGTTATTTAAACTGAATGCAAAATTTCGTGTGATTTCGAAAAATGATGAGATACATGATTTCTTTCACAATGAAATTCCTGTAATTGATATCAAAGCAAAAATAAATCTCAATTTAGGGAATAGTAACAAAAAAAATAATAAATATGTCATTGAATCTATTAAAAAGTCATTTGAATTAGTTTATAGTGGACAATGTTCAAGCCTTATCACATTACCGGTTTGTAAAAAGACACTAAAAAAAGATAAGTTTAATTTTAATGGTCAAACAGAATTTTTAGCGCATTTAACAAAAAAAAAATCTGGAATAAAACATAATGAAATAATGATACTTTCTACCACTAAACCTGTAGATAGAGGAGTTAATTTGATAGTGGGGTTGGTTACTACACATATTCCTTTAAGCAAAATTCATAAAAATATTAATAAAAAAGTAGTCTTAGAAAAAATTGTCTCATTCAAAAAGTCTCTAGAAAAAATCTGGAAGCTAAAATCTCCCAAAATTGCTGTCACTAGCATTAATCCTCATGCTGGAGAAGGTGGTCTTATTGGTAATGAAGAAATTACAACAATAAAACCAATTCTAAATAGTTGTAAAAAAGTTGGAATTAAAGTGATAGGTCCCATAAGCGCAGATTCGTGCTTTCACAAAAAAAGTCGAGAAAAATATGATGGAATTCTTTGTTTTTATCATGACCAGGGGTTAATACCAGTAAAAACTATTGATTTTAATAATTCAATAAATGTGACAGGTGGTCTTCCATTTATAAGGGTTTCACCAGATCATGGACCAGCCTTTGATATCGCAGGACAAAACAAAGCATCTGTTGAAAGTTTAATAGCATGTTTTAAATTTCTAAAGGAAGTCCCAAAAAAATGAAATTTAGTTTCAAAAAAAGTCTAGGACAACATTTCTTGAGAGATAAAGAAACCTTAAATAAAATTGTGTTTTTAAGAGATATTAAGGACCAGGTTATTGTTGAAATCGGACCTGGTGATGGTGCTCTCACGAAGATGATACTTAATCAAAATCCAAAAAAACTAGTTATTATTGAAAAAGACAAATCACTAAAAAAGTATTTGGAAAACATTAAGAAAAACCATCCAGATAAATTAAAAATAATATATGATGATGCTTTGAGATTCGATTTTCAAAAGATTGATGCAAATAAATTAATTATGATTGCTAATTTACCTTATAATATAGCGAGCACTTTATTAATTGGACTTATTCAAAGGTTTAAACACTTTCAAAGATTAATAGTAATGGTTCAGAGGGAAGTTGCAGAGCGTTTATCAGCAAGAGTTTCTACAAAATCTTACGGAAGGATTTCTGTTTTAATGCAGTTACATAGCGATATAAAAAAATGTTTTGATGTTTCTCCTGAAAAATTTATACCTCAACCTAATGTATTTTCTTCAGTCATTGAAATTATTCCTAATAAAAAAAAAGAATTTAATTTTTACAATCTAGACAAAGTTTTAAAAATATCATTCTCGAAGCGTAGAAAAACAATTAAAAATAATCTTAAAGAAATTGAAAATTTCTCTGAAAAAGAAATTCAAGATTTTGGAATACACCCAAAATCTAGACCTCAGGACATAAGTCCTGAAAATTACGTAAAATTGTCTAATTATCTATTTAAGTAATTTATCAATAAAATCATAAATAAATTTTTGTCTGCTTCTTCTTTTTCTCTCGACATTAAGAATAGTAATTATTTCAGCAATACATTGATTTAATTCTTTGTTTACAAGAACATAATCGTACTCAATCCAGTGACTTATTTCTGATTTTGCTTTGCTCATCCTTTTACTAACAATATCATTGCTATCCTCTGCTCTTTTTTTTAATCTTTTTAACAGTTCATTATTACTCGGGGGTAATATAAAAATTGATACAACATCATTTTTTGAAAAGTCTGATAATTTTTGAGCACCTTGCCAGTCAATATCAAAAATCATATCCTGGCCCATTGCTAAATTTTCTTCTATCGTGGTTTTGGGGGTTCCATACCAATGATCAAAAACATTTGCGTACTCAATAAAAAAGTTTTCTTTTTTTAAAGAATCAAATTTTTGCTGAGAAATAAAAAAATAGTCTACCCCATCTTTTTCGCTTCTTCTTTTTGGTCTAGTTGTAAACGAAATTGACATAGAAATTTTTTTATCTAAGGTGACAATCTTTTTACACAGGGTAGTTTTTCCAGCTCCTGAAGGAGAGGATAAAACAAGCATTAAACCTTTTCTTGAACTTTTATTCACTTTTTTCTCAATTTTTGAACTTTTTTTATATTTTGTAAATGTTGTTTGTAAGTAGAGGAAAAAATATGACCACCATCTTTAAAATTAGAAACAAAATATAAATAATCACTATTTGAGGGATTAATTGTAGCATATAAAGAGTCTATTCCAGGAAAACAGATCGGTGATGGAGGTAGGCCTTTATTTACATAGGTATTGTATTTCGATTTAATTTTTAAGTCTCTTCTTAATAACTTTCTATCCATTTTGCTTTTACCGTTTGTAATAGCATATACTACTGTTGGGTCTGATTGAAGTTTCATATTCTTTTTAAATCTATTATAAAAAACACCTGATATGATAGGTTTTTCAATTTTTTTTGAAGTTTCTTTTTCAATTATTGAAGCAAGAATAAACATCTCAGAAATGTTTTGGATACTAATTTCAATGTTTCGAGATGCCCAAATTCTGTCTGAAATTTGGCTGCTTTTCTTTACTATCTTTTCTAGGATTATTTTAGGATTATCAGAGAATTTATAAAAGTATGTATTAGCAATTATGTTTTCAGGAATATCACTCATACTCAACTTAAAATCATCTCCTAAGCTATTTAAATTATTTAAAAGATCAAATTTTGTAGTACCTTCGACAATGGTAATTTTTCGATCAAGAGATTTTCCTTCCTTTAGCTTATTAAGAATTTTGTTGATTGAATAAGCACCCTCAAATTTATATTCTCCGTATTTTAGTTTTTTTTCTGATAAATTTAATTTTGCCCAGATAATAAAAAAATTTTTATTTCTTATAAGATCTTCATCTGAAAGAATTTCAGAAATTTGACCTAATTTCATTCCAGGCTCAATAATAATTGTTCTTCCATCTAAAATTTCTTTTTCTTTAAAAAAAAATAAAAATAAAAAGTTAACAAAAATTATGAGTAATAAAAAAAAATGTCTAATCACTCTAAATTTTTTTAAAAATTAGTGAAACATTTGTTCCACCAAAACCAAATGAATTTGATAATGCGTATTTAACATTTTTTTTTATACTGATATGTGGAACTAAATTGATACCTTCACAATTATCTGAGACTTCATCCAGATTGAGTGTTGGTGGAATAATTCCGTCTTTTAATGACAGAACTGTGAAAATTGACTCTATTGCTCCAGAGGCACCCAATAGATGGCCAACTGCAGACTTAGTAGAAGACATGAATATTTTTTTACAATGGGTTGTAAATAGCTTTTTAACAGAATTAAATTCTATTTCGTCCCCTAAAGGTGTTGATGTGCCATGTGCATTAATATAATCAATTTGATCAATATTTAGCTTTGATTTCTGTAGGGCCATCTTCATTGCTCTAAACCCTCCGTTTCCATCGGAGGCCGGGGCTGTAGGATGGTATGCATCACCAGATAAACCATATCCTATGATCTCTCCGTATATTTTGGCTGATCTTTTTTTTGCATGCTCATATTCCTCTAAAACAAGCATTCCCGATCCCTCAGAAAGAACAAATCCATCTCTATTTCTATCCCACGGCCTAGAGGCTTTTTCAGGTTCACTGTTGAAAGATGTTGACAAAGCTCGCATAGCACAAAAACCAGCTATACCGAATCTGGTACATGCTGACTCAGTTCCACCTGAAATCATAACATCAGCATCGCCTTGTGCAATCATTCTAAAAGAATCACCAATGGCGTGTGCCCCTGATGCACATGCAGTAACAACAGAATGGTTTGGTCCTTTAAAATTGTATTTAATGGAAATATGACCACTAGCTAGGTTAATCAAGCATGATGGGATGAAGAAAGGTGATATTTTTCTTGGGCTATTATTCAAATTTTCGGCACTTTTTCTTATTCCATCAAGGCCTCCAATTCCTGACCCAACCATTACACCTGTTCTAATCGATTGATCCTCGTTTTCAATCTTCCATTGTGAATCATCAATTGCCTCTTTTGCGGCAATTAAAGCATACTCTATAAATGGTTCAATCTTCTTTTTTTCTTTTTGTTCGATAACATTTTCTGGGAAAAGATCTTTTTTTCCCTCTAATATAAGCTGTCCACCAATCTGAGATTTTAAGTCTGAAGTTTCAAATCCAGACAATTTCCTAATTCCGGATTTTGATGATATTAAACTTTTCCAGCAATGTTCGTAGCCATAACCAAGCGGGCTGCACATCCCTACTCCTGTAACTACTACCCTTCTCATTTAATTTTGAGAAGTTTCTATGTGCTCAATTGCTTCTTTAATTGTGGTTATCTTTTCAGCAATATCGTCGGGTATTTCAATACTGAACTCCTCTTCAAAAGCCATTACCAACTCGACTGTATCGAGACTATCAGCTCCCAAGTCATCAACAAAGCTTGCGGATTCTACCACTTTATCTTTTTCTACTCCAAGATGCTCAACTACTATCTTCTTTACTCTATCAGCTATATCACTCATATAAATTCCTCATAATAATGTTTATTCAATAATATTAATAAATGTTTTTTTTTTTAAATCAATTATATTATAACATTACTAACCCTCCATTGATATGAATGGTTTGTCCAGTTATATATTCAGATTGATCTGAAGCCAGAAACTTAACACAATGAGCAACATCCATTGGAGATCCAATTTTACCCATCGGAATTTTTGACAAAATAGCTTGTTGTTGTTGCTCGGACAACACAGAAGTCATATCTGTATTTATAAAACCAGGAGATATACAGTTTACAGTAACATTTCTTTTTGCTAACTCTTGGGCTATTGATTTAGACATAGCTATCAAGCCTGCCTTTGATGCACTATAATTAGCTTGTCCTACATTTCCAGTGTGTGCGATAATAGAGGTGATATTAATGATTCTTCCCCATCTATTTTTTATCATGGACTTTGAAATGGTATTAGTAAGAAAAAAATTCGAATTAAGATTTGTCTGCATTACATTATTCCATTTTTCTCTATCCATTCTTAAAAATAAACTGTCATTTGTAATTCCAGCATTATTTATTAGTATATCAAAATTAATCGATTTTTCTGATATTTCTTTTAAGAGTGAGTCAATTTGTTCTTGATTACCTAAATCGCAAATAAAGAAATTGTTGATGTTTTTAAATTTATTTAGTAATTCATCTACTTTTGATCGATTCCTTCCAACAATGGTAATTTCATAAATATCTTTCAATAAATCACAAATCGCCAAACCGATTCCACCTGTTGCACCAGTAAGTAGTAATTTCTTCATAAAAGTTCCTTATAATTTTTTAAAAAATTATTGATTCCATCAGAGTCAGAAATATTTGATGTAATTAAATTTTTATTTATTCTTTTATTCATTCCAGTTAAAACTTTTCCAGATCCAACTTCGATAATATTATTATTATTTTTTGTAGCCTTCATGATACTTTCTCTCCATCTAACTCTTTTAGATACTTGTTTAACTAGTAAATCTTTAATCTTATCAGGATCAGTTTCAAACTCAGCTGTAACATTACTTATAAACTTAGACTCTGCATTCTTAAGATTTATTGATTTTAAACTTTGCTCCATTTGTAAAGACGCATCTTTCATAAGAGAACAATGGAATGGAGCACTTACCTTTAAATCTATTAAACTTCTAGCTCCAGAATCTCTTAATAAATTAGTTATCTTTTCGACCCCATTTTTTGTACCAGAGAGAATCACTTGTCCTGGACAGTTGTCATTGGCAATCTCACACACCTCTCCATCAGGCAAATCGTTTTCTTTAATTATATTTTCAATCTTTGTAATATCTAAACCTATGACAGCAACCATACTTGTTTCAATATTTTTTACACAGTTTTGCATAGATTCACCCCTAGTTCTAAGGAGAGAAGTTGTATCTTTCAGATTTATGGAATTTAGTGAACAGAGTGCCGTATATTCTCCCAAAGAATGCCCAATGATAATTTCAGAAAATTTGCTAATTTTTTTATTAGTTTCTTCTTCAATAACTTTTACAATCGCTAAACTTACTGCCATTAGTGAGGGCTGAGCATTTTTGGTCAAAGTCAGCTCCTCAATTGGGCCTTCAAAAATTAATTTAGATAATTTAAAATTTAATGTATCGTCGACTTCCTCAAATACTTCTTTTGCTATTTTGTGATTTTTATAAATTTGATGCCCCATACCCACAGTCTGAGAACCCTGCCCTGGAAAAACTACAATAACTTTTTCTGACATAATTTTTATTGATACTTTTAAAAATTTAACAATAATGTTATATACTCAATTTACAAACCTTGCTATTTAAATAAATTTTAATAGCTGAACCAAAAGTTTATCCAAAAGGAGTGAATATGTATTACGAAAACGTTTTTATATTTAGCGGTCAACTATCTCAAAAATCTGCTGATGACAAGCTAGAGGAATCTCTCGAAGTTATCAAAAAGTCAGGCGGAAAAATTTTAAAAAAAGAATCTTGGGGTCTGAGAGACCTTGCTTACAAAATAAAAAAGAATTCAAAAGGCTATTATTACATGATTAATTGTGAATGTAAGTCATCTGCTTTTGAGGAATTTCATACAAAAGTCAAACAAGACTTAAGTTTTTTAAGGTTCTTAAATATTAAAATAAAAGAAGTTAACAAAGAAGCTTCAATGTTAAGCGAAAGCTCAGAAAAATAGGAGAAATTTATGAGAAACAAAGTATTCGACAACACTTCATCAAGAATGATCTTTTCCAAATCATGCCCATTATCTGGAAAAGATGCTCCAGTAGTAGACTATAAAAATATTAATTTGCTAAGGAGATATATAACTGAAAAGGGTAAAATTTTACCAAGTAGAGTCACACAAGTATCAACAAAAAAGCAAAAAGAACTTTCAACAGCAATCAAAAGAGCACGTTTTTTGGCTTTACTTCCATATGTTTCTAATTAATGCAATCAAAAGTTGATAGAAACTCTCTTCTTCTAATCACCTATTCCTCAATCTTTTTAGTAATAAGCGAAATCTTATTCATTAAGGTTTCTCCTCAGTTTTATTCACTATTTAACCCCTTACCTTTTTTAATAATTGGGTTAATTCTACCCTACAAAGAATTACTACTTTCAATCTTTATTTCTTTAATATTTATTTTATTAGCTAGCTTTTTAGGAACGGTGAACTTTATTCAAAATCAATTTGTAATCTTTCAATCAATTATTTCATTCTCAATTGTATTGTTTTTTGGAATTTTTCACTATGTAAACTTTAAAAAGATAAACCCAAATAAAGTGATTCCAATTATAAATTTAATTTTTCTTACTTTTTTAACGATATTTTATTTTACAATTTTTCAAAATTCTGAACAACTTGAAATCAAACAGTTTTTTGAAAAATTAGTTAATGAAATAAATAAATCTTATGGAATTAAAGGGAATGAAGATCTCGGAAATTTATTGAATATTTTAATAATGCTTTTACCTTCTATTAATTGTTTAATTTTTTTTATTTCATTTAGTTTCAATCTTATTATCGCCAAGTTTTTTGTTAGGAAAAATAATTTTGATGAATATTTACTAATAGAATTCACGAGTTTTCATACACCTATATGGTTTTCGACTCTTTATATAGCTTGTTTAATTATTTCAATGTTGTTTGATACAGATTCTCAATTTTGGGTTTTATCGATGAATTCATTCATATGCATGTCCTTTTGCTATTTGATAGAGGGTTTTGTTGCTTTTACAAACAAATTTAAAAGCATAGAAATAAATAATTATATAAAATTTACAATAATATTTTTACTTTTCCTTTTTTTAGGGTATGTTCTTTTACTAATTATACTAATTTTAGGTTATTTAGAGAATTTAAAAAAAATCAAAAAGAGTTAACTATGGAAGTAATTTTATTAGAAAGTTTCGATAGGCTTGGGCAAATTGGTGATGTTGTTAAAGTTAAAAATGGTTTTGCCAGAAATTATCTTATTCCTCAGAAAAAAGCTCTTAGAGCAAACAACGAAAATAAAGAAAAGTTTCAAAAGATAAAGGATGAATTAATCTCTAAAAACCGAGAAATTATTGAAAAATCAAAAAAGGTCATCAAAGAGATTGAAAAAAAAGAAATTATATTTGTTAGAAATGCTAGTGATAATGGACAATTATATGGTTCGGTTTCTCCAAAAGACATTTCAAATTATTTTATTGAAAAGAAAGTAGATATCAAACCAGCCAATATAAACCTTCATTCTTCCATTAAAAAAATCGGAATTTATGACCTAAATATAAAATTACATGCCGAAGTAGGTTGCAATCTTCAACTCAATGTTGCTACATCGGAGGAAAACGCAAAAAAACAAAGAGACGAATTAGAAAATCATAATAATAAAAAGGATACATCAACTGATGATAAATTTGAAGTTAAACCCAAAGACGTAAATGCAGAAACTACAAATGTAGATAAAGTTGATAAACCATTTAATGAATCTAAAAGTTTAGAACAAGAAGTCAAAGTAAATAGTCTAAAAACTTCAAATGATGATAGTCAAAATATTGCATCGACTGAAGTTTCCGCAGAAGATTAGACAAAATCATTATTATATATTATTAAATTAAGTATAATCTTTTTTCCTACATTAAAATTCTTGTCTTTATTCTATTTAATTCTAGAGCTATATTCAATTTATGCTTGTTAGCATAATTTTACTTGTCTCTGGTCTCTTTATTCTTGTTAAAGGAGCAGATATTTTAATCTCTAGCTCTGTAGCTATTGGAAAAAGGCTTAATGTCTCTGAATTTTTCATTGGATTGATAGTTGTAGGATTTGGCACCTCGCTCTGTGAATTGTTAGTATCCATTGATGCGGTAATAAAAAATTCACCTGATATCTCAGTTGGAAATGTGATAGGTTCAAATATTGCTAATATATTATTGGTTACTTTTGCTGCTGGTATTACAGCCGAATTAAAGTCTATCAAAGTATCCATATTTGACCTGAGTTTCCATCTTGGTTCTCATTTTTTATTTCTATTAATTTTTTTATTTACATTTTTAGATAGAAGTTTTGGTTTATTATTTTTATTACTTTTTGTTTTGTACCTATTTAAAAGTTTTAGAAACTCAACATCTGAAACAATTGAAGAGTCTAATATAGAAAATGATCTGTTTTCAAATCTTTCGCATCTCCAACCAATTAAATATGGTTTACCGATTTCCATTTTAGCAATAATTATTACTCTACTTGGTGCAGATATTACTGTTGATGCAGCAATTAAAATTTCAAATATATTAAATGTCTCAGATTCATTTATTGGATTAACAATAATCGCTTTAGGTACTTCTTTACCGGAAATAGCAACCTCTATAACAGCATCAAAAAAAGGTAAATCTAACATTATAATTGGAAATATAATAGGTTCAAATATTTATAATCTGCTACTAATTTTGGGGTTCACCTCTCTTTTTGAAAATTTCTCTTATAATAAAGAACTTTTATCGAAAGATGTCATCATACTCTTTCTAGCTTCTATGGTTTTTACAATTATAATTTTTAAAAAAATAAAAATTGGTAAAATTGTTTCAGTTCTTTGTTTCATTTTTTACTTACTCTATTTATTAAGCCTATATTTTAGTAATTTCTAAAAGTTTTACCCGTTATCCACTTAATTCACAGGTAAAAAATAGATGCTTTAATTAATCCTTTTGTTATACTGAAATAATGACTAGCTCTGACAATAGTAAACTTCCAAAATTAATTTCTAATAA
>NZHH01000049.1:0-9980 GCA_002691245.1 Rickettsiales bacterium
AAACTGCGCGTTAGGACCAAAAGAACTTGAACCTTATGTTATTGAATTAGATAGAATATCGGAAAAATTTATAAGTGTACATCCAAACGCAGGACTTCCGAATGCATTTGGAGAATATGATGAAACTCCAGAATCTATGGGAAACTTTGCTAGAAAATGGAGTAAAAATGGCTATATTAATATCATTGGCGGATGTTGTGGAACTACCCCAGAGCATATAAACTTAATGAAAAAAAATGTTAAAAATATCGAACCAAGACAAAAAAAGATTTTCGAGCCAAAATTGCATTTATCAGGATTAGAATCTTTTCAGTTTTAGTATGAATTCAAATATAAATTTTATAAATATTGGCGAGAGAACCAATGTAACTGGTTCAGCAAAATTCAAAAAGCTAATAATGTCCGATCAATTTGAAGAGGCAGTAGCAATTGCCAAAGATCAAATTGATAATGGTGCTCAAATTATCGATATAAATATGGATGAAGGTTTGCTTGATTCAAAGGAAGCTATGAGGAAGTATTTAAACTTAATTTCGGTAGAACCTGACATTGCAAAAGTTCCTTTCATGATTGATTCTTCTAAATGGGAGGTTATAGAAGCCGGGTTAAAATGTATTCAAGGTAAGGCAATTGTCAATTCTATAAGCCTCAAAGAGGGTGAACAAATATTCTTATCTCAGGCAGAAAAAGTTAAGTCTTATGGTGGTGCAGTTGTAGTTATGGCTTTTGATGAAGATGGTCAAGCGGATAATGTTGATAGAAAATTTAATATATGTGAAAGAGCGTATAATTTATTAGTAAAAAAAATTAACTTCGATCCTCAAGACATAATATTTGATCCTAATATCTTTGCTGTAGCTACTGGTATCGAGGAGCATAACAACTATGCGTTAGATTTCTTCGAAGCAACAAAATTGATAAAATCAAATCTTCCTTATTCGAAAGTTTCGGGTGGTTTATCTAATGTCTCGTTTAGTTTTAGAGGAAATAATCAAGTTAGAGAGGCGATGCATTCTTGTTTTTTATATCATGCTATAAAATATGGATTAGACATGGCAATCGTAAATGCAGGACAAATTACTATTTACGAACAAATTCCTAATGATCTAAAAACAGCAGTTGAGGATGTACTATTTAATAAATCTAATTTAGCTACAGATAACCTTCTTGAAATATCAAAGAAATATTCGGGTAATGTTGAGAAAAAAAAGGTTGCAAGCGAATGGAGAAAAGAGAGCCTAGAGAAGAAGATAGAATATGCACTTGTCAACGGTATCAACGAATTTATTGAAATCGATACCGAGGATTTAAGAAAAACTTATAAATCACCTCTGGAAATTATTGAGGGCCCACTAATGGATGGAATGAATGTCGTTGGAGACCTTTTTGGCTCTGGTAAAATGTTTTTACCACAGGTTGTCAAATCAGCAAGGGTAATGAAACAATCGGTTGCTTATCTCCTACCCTTTATGGAGGACGATAAAAAAGAGGCAAAAAAAAAGAAGGGGAAAATTTTATTGGCTACTGTTAAAGGAGATGTCCATGATATTGGCAAAAATATAGTAGGCGTCGTTTTACAATGTAATAATTTTGAAATAATTGATCTAGGGGTTATGGTTCCTTCTAATAAAATTATAGAAACTGCTATTAAGGAAAATGTTGATTTAATAGGATTGTCAGGACTAATTACACCAAGCTTGGATGAAATGTGTTTTGTAGCAAGCGAATTAAAGAGAAATAATATTACTAAACCATTACTAATAGGAGGCGCAACTACAAGTAAAATTCATACGGCTATAAAAATTGATCCATTGTATGATTCAGGAGTTTGCCATGTAACTGATGCCTCTAAGGCCGTAGCAGTTGCTTCTATTCTAATTTCAAAAAATAAAGTAAAACCTTTTACAGAATCTTTAGCAAAAGAGTATTCCTCATTAAGAAATAATTATTTTAAAAAAGAAAAATCTTCGTTAAATAATATAGAAAACTGTAGAAAGAACTTGTTCCAATTTGATTGGAACAACTATAAGCCTCCAATACCAAAAGTGAAAAAAATTAATTTCCAATCTAATATAAGTATAAAAAAAATATCTAAATTTATTGACTGGAAACCTTTTTTTGAAGCATGGGAATTACATGGAAAATTTCCTGATATTCTTGAGGATGAGATAGTTGGAAAAGCAGCATCAGATCTATGGAAAGATGCCCAAATGATGCTTGATAAAATTACTAAAGAAAAACTAATAATCCCGAAGGCTGTTTTTGGTTTTTGGTCAGCCAATTCGGTTGGTGATGACATAGTCATTTACGATGAAAAAACTAAAGTTGAGATATCAAGACTTTTCTTTCTAAGGCAACAAATAGATAGATCAAAATCAAAAAGAGCAAATTTCTGTCTTGCAGACTTTATTGCCCCTACCTCAGAGAATATTGAGGATTATATTGGAGGCTTTATAGTAACAGCTGGTGAGGGGATAGAAAAATTAGCTAAATATTATGAAGATAAAAATGATGATTATAATTCGATACTTGTTAAATCTTTAGGAGATAGAATTGCAGAAGCATTAGCAGAAATGTTACATGTTGATGTTAGAACAAAATTTTGGGGTTATGCAAAAGGTGAAAAATTCTCTAATGATCAGTTAATAAATGAAGAATATATAGGTATAAGACCTGCTCCAGGTTATCCTGCTTGCCCAGACCATACAGAAAAGAAAACATTATTTAAATTACTTAAAGCAAATGAAAATATTAAGGTTAAACTTACAGAATCTTATGCAATGACACCATCTAGTTCAGTCTCAGGATTTTATTTTTCAAACCCTAGTGCAGCTTATTTTGGAGTTGGTAAAGTTTATGAAGACCAAGTTGAGGATTATGCTAAGAGAAAAGGTGTTGATAAAAAGATTGCAGAAAAATGGTTATCTTCATCCCTTGGTTATGCAATTGAAGATTAAGAATGAATATTAAAAATAAAAGAATATCAATTCCAGAACCAGATTTTGTTACAAGTTTAAATGAACAACAAAAGATAGCTGTAAGTGAGACGGATGGTCCATTACTCGTATTATCTGGAGCAGGCACAGGAAAAACTAAAGTTTTGACTACACGATTAGCTAATCTAATTTATAAGAGATTGGCAAAAACTAATGAAATACTTGCTGTAACTTTTACAAATAAAGCAGCACTAGAAATGAAGCAAAGAGTGGAAAAGATTCTTAAAATTCCTGTTGAAGGAATGTTTATTGGAACATTCCACTCAATAGGAGTAAGGTTCTTAAGAAAGCATTCTGATCTTATTAATTTAAAGAATGATTTTACAATCTTAGATACCTCTGATCAGTTGAGACTATTAAAACAAGTCATTAGTTTTCTTAATTTAGATGAAAAACGTTATGTTCCAAAAAATTTTCTTTATATGATTGATCAAGCAAAAAATTTGGGANTGTTTCCTGAAGATATTACTAATCATGAATTTGAACTTAAAACTGATGGTAAATTTAGTATGATTTATAAAGCTTACCAAGAAAGACTTAAAAATTTTAATTCTGTAGACTTTGGCGATTTAATTACGCTTCCCGTAAAATTATTTAAAAATAATCTGGATATACTTAATTCTTACCAAAAAAAGTTTAAATATATACTAGTTGACGAATATCAAGATACTAATGGTGCACAATATATGCTTTTAAGACTATTAACTGGAGATAAAAGAAATATTTGCTGTGTAGGAGACGAGGATCAGTCAATTTATGGTTGGAGAGGAGCTCAATTAAAAAATATTTTGAATTTTGATAAAGATTTTGCAGATGCCAAAATAATTAGGTTGGAGCAAAATTATAGATCTACGGGAAATATTCTTAAAGCAGCATCTTCATTAATTTCAGAGAATGAAGAAAGAATTGGAAAAGATTTATGGACNNCNGATTCGAANGGTGAGCCAGTTAAAATTTTAAATTTAGAAAACGATGAGGCTGAAGCACTTTANATNGCTAGAGANATAAGAACATTAGTAAATAATAAAACTAANTTATCAGAGATTGCTATATTAACTAGAGCAAGTTTTCAATTCAAAGATATCGAGGATAGATTTTTAAAAGAGGGAATAAAATATAGAGTTGTTGGTGGGTTAAGGTTTTATGAGAGAGCAGAAATAAAAGATGCATTATCTTATTTTAGATTGCTTATTAACAAATCGGATAATCTAGCCTTTGAAAGAATAATCAATATTCCAAAAAGAGGAATGGGTAAAGCATTTATCCAAAAATTATATGAGTTTTCAAATAAACAAAATTTATCTTTATTTGAGTCACTAAATCATCTTGTTGATTTAAAAGATATGAAAAATCAACAACTAAGTAAAAGTAAGCAATTTTTACAGATATTAANTAATCATAGTCAAATGTTGGAAAAAGACNATCATTCAGAGGTGGCAGGTTCACTTTTGGAGGAGGTAGGTTATATTGAAATGCTTCAGGCCGATAAAACACCTGAGGCTGAGGGAAAACTTGAAAATNTAAAAAAACTTGTTGCGGATATTAAGAATAGGAACTCAATATACGAATTTTTAGAGGAGGTCAGTTTACTAACTGACATTCTAAGTAATTCAGATGGTTTGGATAAAATTTCCCTAATGACATTACACAGTGCTAAAGGTTTAGAGTTCAATCATGTATTNCTACCNGGATGGGAGGAAGGAATATTTCCNAATCAAAGNAGTTTAGATGAAAATGGNAATAAAGGACTNGAAGAAGAGAGGAGACTTGGTTACGTAGGAATTACCAGGGCAAGAAAAAATCTATATATATCTTATGTAAATTTTAGAAAGCAATATAATTATTCTATATATAGATCNNTNCCTTCAAGATTTTTNTCTGAACTTCCAGATNAAAGNTGTAANATTTTACAAATATCAACTAAAGAAAAAAAAGAGAAACAAAAACTATCAANTTTAGTNAACNCAAATTTTGNTNTTGGTGANAAAGTTNTNCATGAACATTTTGGCAAAGGTTTAGTCTTAGGTANATCTGAAAATCAGTTGCAGATNAGATTTGAAAANGATGATAAAATNATAAAAATATTNTCAGATTATGTNNANAAGCTTTAAAATTTGAAAAAAATTAACTTTANANTTCCTAAATGNANCAAAGNAAAAATTACAAAAATAATTGAATGCTTTGANAATATTTCATANAGATTTTTAAANGAANATGTAAAGTTNGANNTNTTTTCAGATAAATTAGAGCAAGATATTTTTTTCCTNAATAANCTTTNCAAAGATATTNNTTATANACTGGAAAAAGTTGAAAAAAAAAATTGGATAAAAGAGATAAAAAAAAANGATATAANTACCGAAACTGCTTTATTTATTTTTCATCAAGGTTTTAGNAAAATTTNAACAACNAAAAANAAAATAATTATTCCAGCTAGTTCAGCTTTTGGAACTGGTAGTCATGAATCTACAATTCTNATTATAAAAANTNTTGAAAAAATAATNAAAAAANNTNANTTTAANNTTCCTNTAGATATNGGTACAGGNACNGGGATTTTATCATTTATATTAANNNTAAAGNTAAAGAAAAAAATTTATGCTACTGATATTTCATTAGATTCAAAAAATAACTTTAAAAAAAATAAAAAAACAAACAAACTAAATAATATACAATTTATTAAAAGCTATGGAATGAATAATATAATATTAAAAAAAAAAAAATTTGACTTAGTAGTTGCAAATTTACTTTTAAATGAACACAGAAGAATTATTAATAATGTTTGTAAAAATATAAAAAAAAGAGGTATTTATTTAATATCAGGTATTTTAGATACGCAAGTTAATTACTTTATTGTATTATTAAGAAGTTTAAATTTAAGATTATATGATTCGATGAAATTAAATAGTTGGGTATGCTTAGTTTTTATAAAGTATTAAAATGTTAAATCTTCATAGTTTTAAAAAAGAATTCCTAAAAACAAATTTTGACTATTATTTAGTCAATACAAATGATGAGTTTTTAAATGAATATACTCCAAGTTCAAGTATGAAGTTGAAATGGTTAACTAATTTTACAGGATCAAATGGTATTGCATTAGTTGGTAAAAAAAAGAATTATTTTTTTACGGATGGCAGGTATACACTACAAGCAAAAAAAGAAATAGATTCATCATTTAAAATACTTGAGATACCAACAACTAATTTTTTTGATTTTGCAAAGAATAATCTTGTAGGAAAAAATATCCTTTTAGATTACAAGACCTTTAATTATAAATTTTTAGAGCGTCTAATAAAAATCACTTGTAACAAAAACAAAGGAATAGAACATGATTCCAAGGATTTAATATATTCTCTTTGGACGGATCGTCCTCTTATAAAAACAAAATTTATTTTTAAGCTTAAAAATGAATTTGTTGGCTGTAGTGTAGCAAAAAAACATCATGCCCTTTTTCAAAATCATAAATCAAAATTTATTATTATTACATCACCAGATTCTATTTGCTGGCTTTTAAATATAAGGGGATATGATCTTGAAAACTCTCCTTTAGTTATGAGTAGATTGATTGCAACAAAGCAAAAATTAAATGTTTTTATAGATTTAAAAAAAGTACCTGAAAAATTAATTAAAAATGATAAGTCAATTTGTTACATTTCATCTTCTAAATTTGATCTGTATTTAAAAAAAATTAATAAAAAGGAGAGTATTTATTTAGATTCAAATGTTTCTTATTTCTATTATAACTTATTAAAAAATAGAAAGAATAAACTTACTATTGGTGAGGACCCATGTAAGATTATGAAAGCTAGAAAAAATAGTTATGAAATTAAATATAGTAAAAACGCTCACCTTAAGGATGGCATTAGTCTAACAAAATTTTTCTATTGGCTTGAAAAGCAAGAATACAACAAAAAATTGAATGAGTTTTTAGTTGCAAAAAAATTAGAAGAATTACGAAAAGAGAGTAACGATTTTTTTTCATTAAGCTTTCCAACCATATCTGCTGTTGGGGGTAATGGTTCAATTATTCACTATAAACCAGATGAGAAAAATTGTTTCAGGTTAAAAAAAGGTCAACTCTACTTGTGTGACTCTGGTGGACAATATTATGGGGGTACAACAGATGTAACTAGAACAATCTATCTAGGTAAAAAACCAAAAAAGGAATTTATCAAGATGTATACGCGGGTATTAATTGGTCATCTAAACATAGGTATGATTAAATTTCCGATAGGAACCAAAGGTTATCAGATTGATTCATTAGCTAGATACTCTCTTTGGGAAAATGGAATTGATTTTAATCATGGTACTGGTCATGGAGTAGGGAGTTTTTTGAATGTTCATGAAGGGCCTCAATCTATATCGAAGACTTATAACAATGTAGAATTACAAGAAGGTATGATAGTTTCAAATGAACCTGGTTTTTATAAGAATGGAGAATATGGAATTAGAATTGAAAATCTAGTGCTTGTAAAAAAATCAAAGACTAAAAATTTTCTTGAATTTGAAACTTTAACAATGTTTCCATATGAGAAGAACTTAATTGATAAAGAAATGCTTAATACTCAACAAAAAAAGTGGATAAATGATTATCACGAGGTTATTTACAAAAACATATCTCCTCACGTTCCAAGTCAAGAAAGAGTTTGGTTGAGAGAAAAGTGTTTTAAATTTAATTTGAGTCGTTAATAAGTTTTTTTGCAGCTTCAATAGCCTCAGAGGTTATCTCTTCAGCAGAGAGCATACGTCCTATTTCTTGTATTCTCTCGTCTCTATCTAATTTAATAAGTTTAGTTTCGAATTTATTCTTGGTTACTTTGTAATGGTTTTGGCCAACTGATGCTACCTGAGGTGAGTGAGTAATTACACAAACTTGACGATTTTCTCCAAGTCTTTTAAGCCTTTGTCCTACTGAGGCTGATACAGCTCCACCTATTCCACTATCAACTTCATCAAAAAAAAGAATAGATGATTTATTTTTATCTGCTGTAACTTTAAGGGCTAATGCTATTCTACACAATTCACCTCCTGAAGAAATTTTTTTTATTTCATCCATTTTAGATTTTGGATTTGTTTGAAGTTTAAAAGTGACTTTATCCTGTCCTTTGATATTATACTCTGTTTTTTCAATGAAGGTTTTAAAACTTGCATTTTCTAACTTTAAATCTAAAAACTCACTATTCACTTTAAAATCAAGATCTTCGCAATTTTTTAATCTTTGAGAACTAATTAAATCTGAATGATCAATAAATTTTTTTTTTGTTTCATCAAGATCATTTCTAATTTCCAATAGCTTATTTTCTTTATTATCAAGAGATATAACTTTATTTTTTATTGATTCCTCTACTTCTATTAAATTATCCTCCCCAACATTATGCTTTTTTGATAGTTTTTTGTATAATGATATTCTATCTTCAATATCGTCGATTGATTTATTACCGTCCTCCTGATTCATATAGCTCTGAAAGAATTTTGAAACCTCTGTTATTTCTAATATTATTGATTCTAAAGTTTTTATCTGTTTGATTGATTCATCATCCAAAAGATCCTCAATGCTATTTAAGAGTTTAATATTTTCTGAGGCTAGCTTTTCAATTCCTGGAAGACTATCAGATGAAAAATTATTATTAACTTTTGATAGGGTTTCATTAATTTTAATAAAATTTTTTATAATCTTTCTTTTTTTTTCTAACTCCTCAAATTCTCCTAAAACGGCATTTAAATTTCTTAGTTCTTTTAAATTATAATCATATGTTTGTTTAATCTCACTCAATTTTTTGAACTCTTCAAGTTCACTTTTGTATATATTTTCTTTAGATTTTAAATCCTCCCAAATTTCTTTTAGTTTAGAAAGTATCTCTTTATTAGTACCAAAATTATCTAATGTGTCGATATGTGTAGCATTATCAAGAAGTCCTTGTTCAGAAAATTGGCTATGAATTTCAATTACGCCTTCTGTAACATCTTTTAGTGTATTTAAGCTTATAAGTGTATCATTTATAAATGATTTAGATTTTCCATACTCATCTATTATTCTTTTTATTATGATTTCATGATCTGTTTCAATTCCGATATTATCTAGTTTCACTTTTATTTCTGGAAAATGATGTATATCAATAATTGCAGTTATTATTGTCTTCTTTCCTTTTTCAGGTTTTATAGATGCTTTCGTTCTTCCACCTGAAATAAGGGATAAAGAGTCTAGAATCATAGATTTTCCCGCACCAGTTTCTCCAGTAAAAACCGAAAGTCCATTTTGAAAATTTATTTCAATATGTTGGATTAGAATTAGATTTTTAATTGATAGGTATTTTAGCATTATTAAAAAAGCTCAAAATCTTTGTCCTTTAGTTTATTTAAATCAATTGCCTGTTTTTTATATTTTTTTAGACTTGTATTGATTTTATATCTTTTAGCTAATACATCTCCTTCTTTCTTCCATGAAGATTTAGGGAAATTGTATGAAAGAATTTTATATAAATAATTAGCTTGTTTAACCAAACCAATCGAGGTGTATGATTCTATTAGTCTGAAAAGTGATTCAGGTGTATGAACTGATCTTTTATATTTTTTAAGAATTTGTTTATAGCGTTTTATAGCAGCTAAATAATTACCTTTTGACTGATAAAACTTTCCAATCAATAATTCTTTTGATGATAGATGATTCCTTAGGATTTTAATTATTTCAAACGACTTTTTTTTATACTTTGAGTTTGGGTATCTATTTGTTAATTCTAAAAATTCCTGTAATGCTTTTGCTGAATATTCCTGATCAAGTTCAATGTTTGGAATTCTCTCATAATAAGAGTAACCTTTAAGAAAGATTGCATAAGGTACTAACGGATGATCCGGGTTAAGCTCCGTAAATTTTGATAATGATAATATTGCTTCATCATATTCTCTATTACTATAATGTGAAAATCCAATTAACATTTGACCTCTTGCTGACCAGTCAGAATAAGGATACTGAATTTCAAGTTCTGTGAATCG
>NZHH01000050.1:0-16921 GCA_002691245.1 Rickettsiales bacterium
AATCGAGCTCCTATTCAACTTATTTCCTCGTGAAGAACTTTCTAGTAAAAAAGGATACTTGTTTGGATTTATCTCTGCTAGTTTTAGAAGATCAAAAGATTCATTCTTATTTAAGTTGCAAACTAAATAAGTAAAATTTTGTTTTTTTTTTTTTTTAAAATTTAATTTCATTGAAATTGACTTATAGTTTATTAGTTATATCAATAAAAAATAGGATTTTAAATATGTATCATACAGTTATTATTGGAGGAGGTTGCTTAGGCGCAGCCACTTCTGTTTCCTTACAGAGAAAGCTCAACTCTATTGGTAAAGGTGAAAAAGTTTGCCTCATAGAAAAAGCAGTATTATGTGCAGCAGAATCTTCGAGACATTCTGGTATAGTTAGATCTGCTAATGCAGATCCAGATGCTTCAATGATGGCTAATCTTAGCACTAAAATGTGGAAAGACTTATCTGGAATTTGGGGACTTAAGATGGAGCTTGACGAGTTCGGAGCTATATGGATTGCGAAAAAGAATGAGGATGGGGAAAATCCTGCATGGTCAAAGCTAGCAAAGAGAATGAAAAAAATAGATCTTACTTTTGAAGAAATCTCATCCAAGTCAGCAATTTCTAAATGCGGTACGACCTTGATAACAGATGAAAATGAATCATATTTTTTCGAACCGGACGCTTTTCAATTGGACCCAAGTACTCTTAGATCCACACTATACAATGCAATCGATGCTAATGGAGTCGATTTATATGAAAAAACAGAGGTTGATTCTATCATCTTCAAAGGTAATGAAATTATTGGATGTACAACAAATAATGGAAAATTCGATGCAAAAAATTTTGTGAATGCGACCGGGGCATGGAGTTCACAACTATTCTCAAAAATTGGACTAAAGATTCCTGTCACAATCGAACCTGTGTCAGTCGTAAATTGGATGGAAAGTCCGCGCCAAATTAAGTATGAATATCCTATAATTGCTGACTATACTAACCTTTGTTATTTCAGATCATGGCGAGGAAATAAGATGCACGCTCATCAACCTAGAAAAAGATCTGTTTACGAGATTGCTAAAAACTTCATTAATGACCTAACTGCGGTCAATGGAGGAGAGTATTTAAATGAGCCAATGAATCAGTCTCTTGCTTACAACCAAATTAAGAATTACGAGGACATCTCAAAAAAAAGATTTTCTAATATTGACAAAACCGTCTATGCCTCTGGATATCGTTCATTTTTTGACATTACACCTGATTTAAGATTTATACTTGGTAAAGATTCGAAATACACTAATCTTTTTCATAATTTAGGGTCGGGGCAAGCAATGAAGTATTGCCCAGTCCTTGGTGAATCAGTAGCTGAAGAAATAATGAACGAATCCCTGATGACAAAAAAGTTCGACTATAAAAAATTTAATATTAATAGATTTGGCGATGATTACATGAAAGCCTTTTGGAACCTGGTCCAAGGTGAGGAAAATACGCTTCATAGACAGGGTAAGAACACACTTTAGTCTTTCTCATCCGATAAGGAGGTCATTACGTTAAGGCTTCTCCAGAAGTCCTCACTCTTCATATTTATATCATTTAGCCTTATCAACAAACTCCTCATAATTGCCCTAACAACTGGATCAGCATCCCTAATCTTTTTTTTAATTGTTTTCTCATTTATTGGATAAAGAATACAATTAGTTGAAGCTTCTGCAGTTACCGATCTTGATTCATCTAAAGATGGTCCCCTTTCTCCAAATATTTCTCCTTCTCCAATCTGACCAAGTAAAAGTCCACCGGGACTGTAAATATTAACCTTACCTGAGTGAACATAATATGCAAAATGAGCTTTCTCACCTTTAGAATATATTTTACTCCCTTTGGAAAANTTAAGTTGNTCAATTCCTAATTTTNTAACTTCCATTAATCTTTTCCTCAAAATATTTTAGGTTTTTAATATATCTTTTTGAAACAACTCTTTTATCACTAAATATCCTACTAAANAAATTACTAGATACTAAATGATCATTGANACAGTAATTTGATTTTACATCGAAATTCAAATTTCTCAGAGCTTTTTCTAAAATTCTAACTAAATTTGTTTTAACATTTTTTTCATGTTTTAAACAAAAATAAATTTTGTCTTTTACAAGATAGATTGGATTATCTGGACTTAAGGAAACTTTCAGTAGTTCTAAGAATACTTTAGAGCAAAACTCAAGCCACTTATTATAAACCCCATGATCATAAAATTTAAAAACTCTTTTGTTGTTATTAATAAATGTAAAAATTATCTTTTTTAATTCTGAATTTTCATAATCTCTAAAACCAAATCTTTTTTTTTCTCTTAAAAAGATTTGTATAAATTTTTCTCTATTTTTTGATTTAATATATTTTAGTAAAATATAGCATTTCTTACTATAACTTAAATCATCAACCGAAGAGCGTTGTATATCAACAATACAATCATCATGAAAAGAAAGAAAATTTGGGAAAATGTCTAATAGATCAAAATATATACTCTCTTGATTATTAATGATAAATTCTTTTTTGTATCTCATGACCAAATTTTCATCTAACTTATCCCACCAACATCCACCGAGAATAGGGTCTGTTGAAAATTTTTCCAGAAAATAACAATTTAATACAGAATTTGATATGAACAAATTAATTAACTTTCCATTATAATTTTTTAGGTTTTTACNATTGTAATAAGGAATATCAAATAAACTCTTTTGAATTATTTTGTTGTAGTTTTCTAAAATTTCTCTTAATTCATATGTTTTGAAATTATCATTATATTCTCTTATAATATTATTTTGGTACAAATAAATAAATTCTCTTTTTTCATGATGGATAGNACAAGACTTATTTAATTTAACTTTTTTGAATTCGTTAATGAGTTTATCCTTTGCTTTAATACGTGATAAACGACTTTTTTTTTTCCTTAAATCGAAAAATCCAGGGAAAAACTCAAGTAATTCATTCTCTCTTAAATAGTTAATAACCTTGATGCAATATGATGAAATTTTATTTGGGTTATACCGTGAATTTGAATTGTAACCTCTTTTTGACATCGATACCGAAAGAAATTGTTCTTCAGATTCAAGCCAACAAAAAAAAAGCTCCGTAATAATAAAATTAAAATGCTTCTGGAAAAGTTTATTTTTTTTTAAAGTAGCATTAGTTACAAGGTCATCAAAAATATTCTTAGCAAACTCGTTATTTAGATTCTTTTGTAAATCGAATGCTCTACTAAAATCAAAATTAGTTTGATAGTTCTCTAAATTCATAATATAAAAATTTCACTATGATTTTTGTTGATTTTTTTATGTACATTATTTACCAAATTCTAAACTTATATAAATATTCCGTTATAGTTTATGTTATAATTAGTATGCTAATCTCATTCAATGTAATTAATATAAATAATCAATTCATATCAATGATTATGAATTTTTTGTTTAAATTAGTTGAACCATCTCTAAGAATCATTAGGAGGATAATTCCAAATTTTGGATCAATTGATATAACACCAGTTATTTTAATAATATTAATTGAATCAATTCTGTATATAATAACAAAATATAGTTTTTAGTAGGAGCAATTATGAGTGAAAATAAAATAATAGATGGTAAAGAAATATCAGAAAAAATTAGAAAAAGAATAAAATCATTTGGTTCTGAATTAATTGAAAAATCTGGAAAAGTTCCTGGCTTAGCAGTTGTATTAGTTGGTGATAACCCTGCCAGTAGAGTTTATGTAAGAAATAAAACAGAAAAGACAAAAGAAGTTGGGTTTCAGTCTATTGAACATAAACTTAACGAAGATGTCTCTGAAGAAAAACTTCTCAGTTTAGTTGAACAACTAAATAAAGATGACAACGTTCAAGGGATTCTTGTTCAACTCCCACTTCCAAAACATATCAATTCTGATAAAGTTTTAGATTCCATTCTTCCTGTTAAGGATGTCGACGGCTTTCATGCTGTCAATGTGGGGAANCTTTGGTCAGGTCTTAACTCTTTAGTTCCTTGTACTCCTTTGGGATGTAGTATACTTCTTAAAATGATAAATGATGACCTCTCAGGTCAACACGCTGTAATTATTGGGCGATCAAATATTGTTGGCAAACCCATGGCAGCCTTGCTTCTGGGCATGAATGCTACTGTTTCGATTTGCCACTCGAGAACTAAGGACCTTCCTGCTATAGTAAGACAGGCAGATATTGTTGTTCCTGCCGTTGGTATTCCAGAAATGGTTAAAGGTGATTGGATAAAAGAAGGCGCTGTAGTAATTGATGTTGGAATAAATAGAATTGAGAGAGATGGTAAAAATATTCTTGTTGGAGATGCTAACTATAATGAATGCTATGATAAAGCATCGAAAATAACCCCTGTACCAGGGGGTGTTGGACCTATGACAATTGCATGTCTACTTCTAAACACATTACTTACATCATATACTCAGTTTGACCTAGAAATGCCAGATTCAAGTTCTATTCTTAAGGATCTTTAACCTTAAAGCATTCAGTTTTATAAAACCTTCCGCATCTTCCTGATTGTAGACGGTATCTTCTTCAAACGTTGCCATACTTTGAGAATACAAGCTATCTTCAGACTTCCTCCCAACAATAATTATATTACCTTTATAAATTTTTAGTTTTACCAAACCATTTACTTTTTTCTGACTTTGATCAACAAGTGACTGAAGCATTATTCTCTCTGGCGAAAACCAAAAACCATTATAAATTAATTTAGCGTATTTTGGCATTAATTCATCTTTTAAGTGGCAAGATTCTCCATCAAGAGTTAAACTTTCCATTGCTCTTCTTGCTACTAAAAGAATTTCTCCCCCAGGTGTTTCATATACTCCACGAGATTTCATCCCAACATACCTNTTTTCTACAATATCTAATCTACCAACACCATTTTCGCCTCCTATTTGATTAAGTTTAGATAAAAGTTTTGATGGTGACAGTTTTTCGTCATTGATTGATGTAGGGTCCCCATTTTGAAAACTTATTGTTATAAAGGTTGGCTTATCTGGTGCATCCTCTGGGTTTTTTGTTCTTAAAAACATGCTCTCATCAGGTTCTAACCAAGGGTCCTCTAATATCTTCCCCTCATATGATGTATGTAAAAGATTCGCATCCATGGAATACGGTGCCTCATTGAGTTTATCTTTTGGTACATTAATCTGATTTTGCATGGCATAATCTAGAAGTTGTGCTCTTGACTTTAGATCCCACTTGCGCCACGGGGCAATCACTTTTATTTTTGGGTCATTTGCATAATAACCTAATTCAAACCTAACCTGATCATTTCCTTTTCCAGTGGCACCATGAGAAACAAATTCTGCTCCAACTTCATGAGCAATCTCTATTTGTCTTTTCGCAATTAATGGTCTCGCAATAGAAGTACCTAATAAATAACAACCTTCATATAATGTATTTGCCCTAAACATNGGAAAAACGTANTCTCTGACAAATTCATCTTGTAAATCTTCAACGAAAATTTGTTTAACACCNAACTGCTCAGCTTTTTCCTTAGCATCCTTAATTTCAACACCCTGTCCAATATCTGCTGTAAAAGTAACCACCTCTGCATCATATTCATTTTGAAGCCATTTCAGGATTATTGATGTATCAAGTCCACCGGAGAAAGCTAAGACGATTTTCTTTTTCATAATAAATTACTTTTTTTTACAAGCTTCATTTATCGACTGATATGCTTTACTGAAACCCATCAGAGAGAATGTATCGGTTGTGATTGTCCCTCTTGAAGAAGTTCCAACAACTTTCATTTTCATTGAAGATTTTAAATATCGTATAATTTTTTCATCCTCTGAAGGGCTAAAACTCCAAGCTCTCGAACCTGAAGTAAATAGTTGGAATTTAAGATCCCCAATAAAAATTTCTGGGTTNCTATCTGTTTTGAAATTATATCCTGCTACTATACTAAACTCATTCCATTTATCTTGCCCAGGCAGATGAGTAATAATAGCAAATATATCACCCCTTCTTTTATAATTTCCCTCTGACTTTTTGGGCTTAGTTACAGCCATACAAGCTAAATTTTTTCCTTCACCTTCAGCATAGGACGCCCAGTCTTTAAATTTAGCTATTTCTTTAGGTACAAGTAGAATTGGGTAAAAGTAAATTAGGAAGAAAAAAAATAAAACTGACTTAAATTTTAAAGAAAAATTAAACATTATTTTTATTGACATAATTAAGTGTAAATTGCAAGAAACTATAATTGATTTTAATAAAAAATGTATTCTGTATCACTACTCATATTGTCATGTTTTTTTTTCGCAGTTCTTGCAGCCTTAATAAAATTTTTATCACAACAAATTCACCCATTTGAACAAGCTTTTTTTAGAAATTTTATAGGTGTTTTAATTATTCTCCCATTCATTCTTAAATATAAAATAAAAATCAGTAAGAAAGAGAATTTTAAATTATTAACACTTAGAGGTGTTTTCGGCGGCTTGACAATGATTTTACTATTTTGGTCTTATTCACTCATACCATTATCTCAAGCTATGGCAATAAGCTTTACAACTCCNCTTTTCATGTATCTTGGTAGTATTATNTTTTTTAAAGAAAANGCTTNNAAAATTAATANTACTANAATTATCTCAGGNTTTATTTTAACAATCATACTTATCAGACCAGACCTTGAGGTNAAGNTTGGNGNTTTNNTNGCNCTCATAGCNTCTTTAACTCACNCAATAGCAGGNCTTNTAGTTAAACAAATTTCAAAAACTGAATCNGTACTTTTATTAATGTTTAGTATGGTTATTNTNATGGCTCCCATATCTTTTNTCCCNTCATTGTATGTTTGGACTACTCCTAACAGTTTTGAAATTATTTTNTTATTATTTNNGATTGCNTNTATTGCTACAATTGGAAACTTTTTATGGACAAAGGCGCTAAGTCANGAAGCTTTAACAAATTTGATGCCCTTTGAATTTNCAAAATTNCTTTTTGCTACAATCTTCGGNATTTTGTTTTTCAANGAAAAANTAGACTTAATTACNATATTTAGTGGTATAGGNTTATTGTNTCTAAATCATTACCTAGCAAAAAGTATAANAAAAAATGAAAAAACTTAAAGATTACTACCAAATCTTCAGCTGTTTTTTTTTTTCATTACTTGGTTACCAGATCAAACTAGAATTACTTACAAATAGCATAGAAAATATTGTATTTTACAGATCATTTTTTGGTACACTTTTGTTGTTGTCATTTTTCTTTTTTAATATCAAAGAATCTTTTACTAAAGATATTAATTCTAATAAAATTTTTATTCATATCCTTAGATCCATCTTTGGAGTTTTAGCTATGTATTTTGGTTATAATTCTCTTAATTATCTTACATTATCGCAGGCTAGTACTATAAGTTTTACTAAAGTTTTTTTTTCATCAATTTTAGCTTTTATAATTTTCAAAGAAAAAATTTCCTATTTAATTTTTTTTTTACTTCTGATTGGGTTTGTTGGAGTAATTTTNTTATCAGAACCACAAAATTTTAATAATAACCTAGGATTGTATATGGCTTTATTTTCAGCATTTTGTGTATCTGGAGGCATAATCTCAATCTCTTATCTAAGTAAACATGAAAATACAAAAAAAATTCTTCTTTATCATTCCTTTATTTCCTCAGTAATATTTTTTTGTATATTTAACGAAAAAATTACTTTCAATTACTCTAATATTCAAAATTACTTAATGATTACTATAACAGCTGTAATTGGACAATATTTTAACACAGAATCTTATAAGGATAACCCTACCAATAAAATTATGATTCTAAGTTACTCTAGAATAATTTTCTCGACAACATTAGGGGTCTTTCTATTGAATGAAAATTTAAGTATTTATAATATTCTTGGTATTATAATTATTATTTTAACTTCATTTATGATAACAAAAAAGAACAATTAAGGGCATGGAAATGGACATTCGTCNTGTATTTTGTCAATTTTTTCTAATAAATCTTCACTTAATTCTAAATCGAAAGTTTTTATATTTTCATTTAGTTGGTCTAAATTGGTTGCTCCAATAATATTGCTTGTTACAAAAGGCCTGGAATTCACAAACCCTAATGCCATTTGAGTAGGGGTTAAACCTGACTCCCTTGCGAGTTCATTTAATTTTTCTGAGTATTTTACACCTTTTTCTTTAGTATATCTCGTATACATATTCTCATATAATGTAAGCCTCCCTTTTGCAGGCTTTTTACCATCGTCATATTTACCTGTTAGCATTCCGAATGCTAATGGGGAATAAGCAAGTAACCCGCATTTTTCTCTTATAGAAATTTCAGCTAAACCAACCTCATAGCTTCTATTTAGGAGTGAGTAGGGATTTTGAACTGACATAACTTTTGGTAAATTAAATTTTTCAGAAAGTGAAATAAATTTCATTAATCCCCACGAAGTTTCATTTGATAAACCTATATATTTTATTTTTCCAGCTTTGACTAACTCATCAAGAGCTTCGAGTTGAGTATGTAAATCTATAAAGTCTGACTCTTCCTGATGATTATAATTTAATTTTCCAAAAAAATTGGCTTTTCTGTCTGGCCAGTGAAGTTGATATAAGTCTATATAATCTGTTTTAAGTCTTTCTAAGCTTCCATTAACAGCTTCATGAATTTGTTTTTTATTTAATCTTGTTTCTTCATTCCTAAACCATTTCATCCCAGATCTTCCTACAACTTTAGTCGCAAGAATAATTTTCTCTCGACATTTTTTTTGTTTAAGCCAGTTTCCAATTATTCTTTCTGTCGAACCCCATGTCTCTTTTCTTGGCGGAACAGAATAAAGTTCTGCTGTATCAAAGAAATTCACACCCTCATTGAAAGCAAAATCCATTTGTGCAAAACCTTCCTTTTCAGTGTTTTGCTCTCCCCATGTCATTGTGCCCAAACATATAATACTTACTTTAGTATTTGTTGAACCTAGTGTTCGATATTTCATAATAAATTTCCTCTTGACTTAAAAAAATTGTAACATATTTAAACTAGTGTATAAAAGTAGTATAATACTTTTAATTATATCATTTAAAGGAGTATATAATGGCTTACGATTATGAAAGAGATGTGAAGGCTAGAAGTTCTGCTGGAGAAATAGACCTGGGTCTTAAGGCATATATGAATAAGGTTTACACATTCATGGCGGTAGGATTGGCTCTCACCGGAGTTATTGCTCATCTTACTTCGACTATGGCTTTCGATTTTAAAACTAATACAATGACAGCTTTTGGGAACGCTATTTATGGTTCACCACTTGCTTTTATAATAATGCTTGCACCATTAGGGTTCATAATAGCTCTCAATATGGGTATAGCAAGGATGAAAGAAAGCACAGTCCAAGTTTTATTTTGGGCCTTTGCCGCAGTTATGGGCTTATCTTTATCTTCAATCTTTATACAATATACTGGAGAATCAGTTGCAAGAGTTTTCTTTATTTCTGCTGCAGCGTTTGGAGCTTTAAGTTTATATGGTTACACTACAAAAAAAGATTTAACCGGATGGGGTTCCTTTTTATTCATCGGTCTAATTGGTATATTAATAGCATCTATAGTTAATATTTTTGTAGCAAGTTCAGCGCTTCAATTTGGAATTTCCGTAATAGGTGTTTTAGTCTTTGCAGGTCTTACAGCATATGATACACAAAGAATTAAGGCTATGTACTTTGATAATTCTGGTCAGGAGGGTAAGAAAGCAATAATGGGTGCTTTAACTCTCTATTTAGACTTTATTAACTTATTTATTATGTTGATCCAACTTTTCGGTCAAAGAAGATAGGTAATAGCTGGTCACAATTAAATATTTTGTAGGCCAGCTAGCTTTTTTTGTGAGATCTAAGTCTTCAGCCCTATTTTTATTCCTTCTGATACTTCTCTCTTGGTCAGTAGAATCCAAAAACTATATGCCTGATGATATTAAGTTTAATGTATATAGAAATTCAAGTCTTATCGGTTTCCACAACTTAAGTTTTTCACAACTCGATGATGGTATAAAGGCTGAAATAGAAATTAAATTTGAAGTTACTTTTCTCGGTTTCGTTGTTTATGACTACTATCATAAAAATGTTGAGGTATGGTCAGATGGGAAATTAAACACACTTGAAACTTTTACCGACAAAAATGGTGAAGAGCTATCGTGTAAAGTCAGCAAATCAAAAGATACTTATAATATAACTGGAACATCTAGAGAAACACTATCGGATGAAACTATAATACCTACAAGTTATTGGAGAAGTGAATTAATTGAAGGAGTTGAAAAGAAAACACTTAATACGCAAGATTGCAGTATTATTAATTTTACGATTGAACCATTAGGGAAAAAGATGATTTATAATAATAAAGTTAAAACTGATCACTATAAACTTAAAGGAAAAGAATCAACTGGAGAGGATGTTATTATTGATATTTGGTATGATAAGTTCGGTAGATGGGTAAAAATGATCTTCATAAAAGATGGAAGTGAAATAGAGTACATATCAAAAAAATTTGATAAAAATAATGAGTAAGGTTTGTTGGATTACTGGAGGAGGCTCTGGAATTGGTGCTGAACTTGCCAAAATTTTGTCGAAAGATAAATATATTGTTTATATTAGTGGAAGAACAAAATCAAAATTAGGTAATATAGCTAGAAATAATAAATCAATTATTCCAGTGCCTGGAGATGTTTCTTCTTTGAAAGATTGCAAAAAAATTGTAAACACTATCCATAAAAAATTTAAGAAAATAAACTTAGTAGTGATGAATGCAGCTACTTATTCTCCGGGTTCAATGGAAACTTTAAATGTAGATGAAATAAAGAAGGTTATTGACATAAACTTAATGGGTGTAATCAATTGTCTTTCTTCAGTTATAAGTAAAATGAAAAAAAATAAAGGAGGGCACTTAATGATAGTCTCATCACCAGCAGGCTATCGTGGTCTCCCAGGTGCCGGAATTTACGGTGTAACAAAATCAGCTGTAACCTTCCTAGCTGAAACTATTAAATTGGAATATGAAAAATTTAATATTAAGGTACAAGTAGTTCACCCAGGTTTTGTAAAAACACCAATGACAGATAAGAATCAGTTCAAGATGCCATTTCTTATTACGCCTGAAAAAGCAGCTCATAAAATTGCTGATAAAATTAATACCAACGATTTTGAAATTTATTTTCCTAAAAGATTAATATTAGTTATGAAACTATTAAAATTTTTTCCAAACAAACTATATTTCAAGTTAATTAGAAAACTAATACAACTACCGTGATAAAAAACGTTATTAATAAATACCAAAATGCTTTTGAAAACTTAGAGGTTAAGAATATTCATTGCTTATTAAATCTAGTTGACGATAAAGTGATCTTCGAAGATCCATTCAACAAAATAATTGGTAAAGATAATCTAAAGAAACTTTTTTTAGAAATGTTTAAAAAATTACAAAAGCCTAAGTTCAAAGTTTTGAATATTTTTTATAAACAAGATTTGGCAATTATTAAGTGGAAATTCTCCTGTAAAATATTTAGACGAGATATTTGCTTTGATGGCCTTAGTGAGGTAACCGTTGAAAATGGAAAAATTAAAAAGCATTTGGATTTTTGGGATTCTGGGAAAAACTTTTATACACAAATTCCAGTGTTTGGAAAAATATTCAAAAAAATTCATAATATATAATTCATTTTTTAAATGTTATTGAAACTACACCCAAAACTATCCCCCACTTTTTAACTTCAGCCCTATTCATTAAGATGTTATCATCTTGCAAGAACATCCAATCATCAAAATCTACTGCTACTGTGGATTCTTTTACTTTTAAATTAAGCTTGTATTTCCAATTCAAAGCATTTCCAGAGGAAATACCTGTAGCTTCTCCTATGACATCATCGGCTGTTCCTGAATATTTATTATTACCTAGAATCTTAATACTCCAAATTCTAGATTCTTTTTCACCATCATTATAAATAAATTTTTCATCAAGGGTCAGAGTATCATTATCTATAGTTCCTGTTATATCGACTTTAAACGACCTTTTTAAATTACCAAATCTGTCATGAAACATACCCCATGCTTTTGTCTTACCATCAAAATAATCTTCAAGAACAAACTTAGGCGTTTCGTTTTCAAAATTCTTTAGATTCATATCATTCGCACAAGATAAGAGGGTTAAAGTTAATAATAAGAAAAATAATCTCATTTATTAAATATATTATTTTTTTTAATCATTAACAGTAATAATTTTTTGTACTTTTTTTAATTCACTTTCTCCAAAAGTAAAATTTTTGAGCAGAAAAGCTGCGGCTACTTTAAGTATGACGGGAATTAATGCATAGCTTAGAATTATAAAAATTTTACTTTCTCTAGAAACTATCTCGTTGGTATCAAAATTTAATAATCCTAATACACCAAATATAAAAATGCTTGCTAATGCAAATGAAATTTTATTTAAGAATGTCAATACAGAGAACATTACTCCAGACATATCTTTTTTAAATTTCATTCTGTGATAGTCTATTAAGTCTGCTTGAATAGACATTGGAAGAAGAAGGTCTGCTCCAAGGCATAATCCTGTCAAACATGAAATAACAATGAATAAATTTAGATCCCCTTTATCTAAAAAAATCACAAATAAGAAAATCAATGCAGATATTATCAATGATATTCTCCATGCTAAAACTTTATTTGTTTTCTTAGAAAGGAACGTCCAAAAAGGAACGCCTAAAACAGCAAATAAAAAATAGTAAAATAACGTTATTTGTCTATCATAATCATCTCCTCCAAGGATGTAAGAAATATAAAACACGAAAAGTACCATCGGAAAGACATTTGCAAGCGTGTTTAAAAACCATACAAAAATAAGCCTTCTTATTTTATTATTTTTATAAATATTTTTAAAATTGATTGCTGAAAAATTATTCTGTTTATTAGATCTCTCATCTTTAATACGTATTGTAAAAAATAATAACCCCACAAACCCAGATATTATTGCCAGATCTACCAATTTGCTAACAAGTTCTACATTATCTACATTTAAGATTATTGGGAGAAGAAGCGATGAAAATAACCCCAGAAGAACAAAGAATTCTCGAGTTGCACTCAGTCTAGTTCTTTTATGATAACTCCTTTCTAAATTATATCCAATTGATAGATAAGGTATTTGGAATATTGTCCATCCTGTATACAAAACTACAATCCATATAAGTAAATGTTCATTTCCAGGTATTTCATTTACCTTAAATAGTTTATAAAGAGCGACCCCTGAAAGTATCCCTCCGATTATCAACCATATTTTCCTTGAAAAAAAATTTTTATCATTTACCCAACCCATTAACGGGTCGGTGGTGATATCTATTAATTTTGCTGCAAACAGTATAACTCCAATTATAGCTATATCCATTTCATATACTTCAGAGTATAGAGCAGGAAGAAATACCATAACCGGAAAAGTTGGTATTGCGAATGCAAACGCCGGTAAAGAATAAAATAAATATTTCATTTTCTAAATAATATTTAATTCTTTTTTATTAAAAATTGACCGACATCTATATTTCGAGACCTAAAACCGCCCTCACAATAACTTAAATAATAATTCCACATTCTTAAGAATGTGTCATTGAAACCTTGGGACTTAATCTCATTCAACGAATCTTGGAATAAAGACCTCCACCTTTTGAGTGTTTCGGCATAATCTAGACCAAACATATTTTTTTTATCTATATAAAGTCCTTCATTTGCCATAATTTCATTAATTGCTGAAATTGATGGTAGCATTCCACCCGGAAATATGTAGGTCTGTATAAAGTCAGGAAACTTCCTGTATGTTTGAAAAAACTTTTCATCAATTGTAATCGTTTGAAGCCCAATACAACCATTGGGCTTAAGATTCTCATAGAGTTTTTTAAAAAATATACTCCAATACTTAACCCCAACAGCTTCAAACATTTCTATAGATACAATCTTATCAAACTTCCCATTCAAATCTCTGTAGTCTATTAGCTTCACGTCAACTTTTTCTTTTAAACGCTTCTTCTCAATTTTGCTTTTGACTGCAGTATACTGATTCTTAGAAATTGTAATCGCAGTCACATTTGCCTTATAATTGATCGCTAAAAATTCTGAGAATCCACCCCAACCACAACCAACTTCAAGTACACTATCGCCAGGTTTAATATTAACAAGTTCAGCAAGATTCTTATACTTATTTATTTGGGCTGATTGAAGTGACTGAGTTTTTGTTTTAAAAATTGCTGACGAATATGTCATGGTTTCATCTAGCCAGGATTTATAAAACTTATTTCCTAGATCGTAATGATAGTGAATATTTTTTTTAGACCCTTTTTTAGTATTACCATTTAAAAAGTGTTTGAGTCTTAGATATAAGATTATGTACCATCTTCCCCTTATAAAGCTAGAAAATTGATGGAAGTTTTTCGCACCCCACTCGAGAAAGCTAGTTAAGTTTGTTGTTTCCCAATTTTTATCAATATAACTCTCTGCCCATCCTAAATCTCCTCTGTTAAAAAAATCATCTAAGCATTTTTTGTTAATAATGTTTATTTCAGCTTTCGGACCATTTTCAGGAGCTTGATAATCAAGAATCTTTTTATTTTGATATAGAACAGATATTTTGCCAAATCTACTTTGTCTTAATACGGATAGAAAAAGGTCAACTTTTCTCTTATATTCTCTATCTTCTCTCATTTATTATAGTAAATTTTGTTTTTGATATTTTTGGTCTATTGATATATTTAGCTCCTTTAAAAAATAGTTTCAAGGCTTGAATATATATTCCTAAGGTAACTTTAATATTTTGAATAGAAATATTAAAAAATGTCCTCATGAGGTTTACTTCATTCATATCTTCTGATTTTCCCTGATAAGAGGCCTCAAAAACCTTTTTTTTTTTATGATATATTTTATGTATAAGTAAATATTCTTTTCGTCAATTCTAAAAGAAATATCATAAAAACCTTTTACTTCAAAAAAAGGAGAAACATAAAAACCTTTATCAAAAATAAAATTAGTTTGGCCTTTTTTTATCTTTGAGAAATATAGATGTCTTTCATTGAAAGTATTATTCACCTCAAGGATAACTCCAGATGGAATTTCTCTTTTATTATAAAGAATAAAGATCGAAATGGGATTAAAACTATAGTTTAAAATTCTTGGAAGACAAAAAACTTTTATTTTGAAAAAATCTCCTTTAATTCTTCTTAGTTTTTTCTGAAAAAAATTCTCAATGACTCCTCTTTTCTCAATTTGACCGTGATCATTGTCAAAGAAAGAAAAAATACTGATTTTGTTTCTTTTAAATAGAAAATATTCTCTGAAATCATTTAATCTAAACCAAAAGTAGGATATTTTATAGCTGAAACTATGATGAAATGGGGAAAATCTAGTGTGTTTAACTACTCCACTATATATTTTATTTTTTACATAATTAATTTTATTCATTTATTTTTTTTAAGAATTTGAGTCACAACATCTAAACCAGATTTAATTCCGTCCTCATGAAAACCATAGCCAAGGTAAGCACCGCAATACCAGATGTTGTTTTTTCCTTGAATTTTTCTTATTTTTTTCTGAGTTTTAAATGTTTTTAGACTATATATGGGGTGATCATATATTATTCTTTTTATTGTTTTATTTTTTGATGGTTTCATATACGGATTTAAAGTTACAAATATATTTTTATTTGTATCAAGATTTTGAAGCTTATTCATCCAGTAAGTTACTGATAATTTATTACTATTCTCACCTTCTAAATAATTCCAACTAGCCCAAACTTTTTTTAATCTAGGCATCAAGCTTTCGTCAGTATGTAAAAATACTTCATTTGTTGTATACTTTATATCTTCAAAAACCTTAATATTATTTAAGTTTTGAATTTTATTTACTTGTTTAACTTGATCTGAATGAACAGCAATAATTACATGATCATATTTTTTTTCTTTTTTATTAACCTTTAATATTAATTTACCGTTTTTAAATCTGTCAATTTTTATATCAATATTCTTTGAAGCAATAATATTTTTTTTTTCTATGATTTTTTTAACATAAGTTTGACTACCATTAAAGACAGTACGCCACTTAGGCCTATTTATTATATTTAAAAGACCATGATTAGAAAAAAAATTAACGAATTGTTCAAAAGGGTATTTTTTTATTTCATTTAATGATGATGACCAAATACTTGAGGCCATAGGATAGATATGTTTATATTTAAAAAAATCTGAATAATTTTTAATAGTTAGATAATCATCTATAGTACAATTATTATAATTCCTGATGTCATATTCAACATTTTTGTAAAATTTAATTATCTCCATCAACATTTTTAGGTATCTAAAATTGAAAATATTTTTTTTCTGGGCAAACATACTTCCTAAAGATGAACCAGAATATTCTAATGCTCTATTTTCAAGAGAAGCTGAAAATGACATTTCACTTTCATAAGTCCTAACACCGAGTTCGTTAAATAGATTGCAAAGATTTGGATAGTTAATATGGTTAAAAACTATGAAGCCAGTGTCAACGTAAAAAGATTTTTCTTCAAGCTTAACTTTTAAAGTATTTGCATGTCCACCATAATAATTATTCTTTTCAAATAGATGGATATTGTGATATTTTGAAAGTTTCCATGATGCTGACAGACCTGAAATACCACTACCAATAACTGCTATTTTTAATTTTCTCACAAAATAATTTTAAGAATTTTTTAAAAGTAATAAACAGAAAAAATCAATATATAGTTTGACATCGTTAAACAGTTACTATATATTGATATTTGTGGCTAGTATTTCAATAACAAAATTTTGTGCAATAACATTCTCATCAACGTTTTTGTTATTACTAGTTTCAAGTCTATTTTAATTTCCTCCAGTAAAACCCTAGTTTTCTAGGGTTTTATTGTTTCCTAAAGATCGAGATC
>NZHH01000051.1:0-9911 GCA_002691245.1 Rickettsiales bacterium
TTATATTAATTGCAATTATTAGAAAAAAAATAAAGAAAAATAAATTTTTTTATTATATTCTCTTAAAATACTATAAATAACTAATTATAAGTCGTTGTAGATTTTTTAAATAAAAGAGATGTCAAAAAAAGTTAAATTAGAGGTTATCCTAAGCATTGATAAGGAAATTAATATCGATGAGTCAATGATTCAACGAAGCGTTGGTCTTTTAGGGGAAGTCGATTCATATAACTTAAGTGAAAATATGGAATCCCCACCTCCTTCCACACAACCAAGTGATGTTGATAGTTCAAATAACTCAATTTCAGGAATTTCAGAATTAATTAATAGCGCAAATAAAATTTATTATGGAACTTTAACAATTGAACAAAGAGCACTTGTAGCATTAGCGATATTTAAGTATTCAAACTTTGAAACAATATCTAATGATCCAAGTCTTAAAGATAAGATTATATCTATATTTGCTAATAAATTTGAATTAGATGAAGCTACATCTAAAAAGAATTTTGAAGGGGATATTAATTCTCAAAATTTTGAGGATCTAAAAAGTAAATTTCTTGAAGGTGATTTAACCCAAATGTTTATTTATATTTGGGAAAAAACATTATCCTCGGATGAGGAGGATCCATTTGAGAGCGAGTTGGTAGAATCTATGCAACAAAGCTTCGGATTTGAGCCCGCATCGGTAAATGAAACAAAAAAGCAGGGTAATGATAGAGCAAAAATAAACAAATCAATAAATATAATTAAATCAGGTAGTATAGCATACAATAAGTTAAAAGCGTTTGAAAAAACAGTTCTTATTGGCTTGATGCTCGGCGAATGTTCAAGAGTAGATGGACAGATCTCTCCTGAGAATCAATCAAGGCTGAGAAGTATTTTAAGTAATCAGTTTGGTATAACAGCAAATGCAACAAGCGTTATTCTTGAAATTAAAATGGATGAACCAATTACTAAGAAAGTAGAGCGAGTTGAGGTTTATAGAGAAAAATATGACTTAGTAGAATTTGTTTGGGAAAAAATTCTTTCAACAGAGGATACTTTAAATGATGATGAGATGGAGTTAATTAGAAAGTGGTTAAGAAGAATTGACATATCTGATGTTGAATCACAGGGTGCTCGAAGAGATGCAATGGATGCTTTAAATCCGAAATAATATAAAATAATTGTTTACAATAAATTTTTGAAGAATTATATAAATTTAATGAATGCAAGTAATATAGTTTTACCCAAAGAGTTAATACCATATTTCAGGTCAAATCATGCAGGTGAGACTGGTGCAGTTTATATTTATAAAGCAATAATTAAATTTTCAAAAAATAAAGATATCTTAAAATTCTCACAATCACATCTATCGACCGAAACAAAACATTTGAATTTGTTGGAAAATATTATTCCAAGAAAAGATTTCAGTAAATTGATTAGTTTATGGAAGTTCTTTGGTTTTGTAACTGGTTTTATTCCTTCTATATTGGGTGTTAATTTTATTTATGCTACAATTTATTACGTAGAAACATTCGTTGAAAAACACTATCAGGAGCAGTTAAATATGCTTGATAATAGTAAACAATCAAAAAGACTAAAAAAAATTATTGAGGATTTAATGAAAGATGAGATAGATCACAAAGATGATGCAAAAGAAAAAATAAAAAAATTTACAATTCTAAACAAGGTGTGGGGACAACTTATAACCCATGGTTCTAATTTAGCTGTTAACGTATCTAAACGTGTCTAATTACTTCATATATTTGTCTAGAAACTTATTAATCTTTGGTACAAAAAATAAAATGCAGACGAACACTACCGGCCAGGCAATAATAAAGCGTTCAAACCACAACAAAAAAAATTTACTTTCAAAACCAACTTTTATTGAGATGATAAATAGTGATACAAACGTACTTGTAAAAAAAGACATAATTAAGGCGAATATAATTAGTCGATACTTCTTCATTTTAATAGAGTATCATAAACAAAACAAGTAGTGTAAAAATTCAATTATGTATGTTTTCTAAAAAGAAAGGAATTTTTTTTTTGAACTTAAAAAAACCTGCTTTAGCATATGGCCAACACATTAGATCAAATTGATCGTAAATAAATTTAACCTCTATATCATATCTTTTAGAAGCTTCGTTTATTTTATCTAGTTGATACCCAACACCAGGATAATCACAAATAATAGTTTTTTTTGGTTTGCAAATGTCAGCTAACTGACCAATTTCTTTTAAACATTTTACTTTAATATTTTTATGATTTAAGAAATCAATATATTCTTTAATAGCCTCCTGATCATATTCGTCCTTTACGTTTCTAGTAGAGACTTCTGATCTTAAATCCAAAAATAAAACATTATAATTTCTTATTTTCTGAATTTGGTAGTCTGAATAAATTAGATTATTCAAAGTAATAAGAAATGTCTCATCATTACTTGTTTCTTTCTCTTTAAATAAGGGTGGGATATATGTGTAGTTGATATATGTAGGTAATTTAGGTTTTTTTTCTAGCACCGGTTTTTTTGAAAATTTAAATTTTGAAAATTTTTCAATATTCTCCTCACTTGCTAGATAAATTTTTCCTTCTGTCTGTAAACCTGCAACCCATCTCCATGAAAGTGTATTTGAGGCAGGATCAGCATCTAACAGATTTTTATAAAAAAAATCAGCACCCAACTCCCACGGCAGGTTAAGTGTAAAAATCCAAATACTTGCGAACCACATTCTGGAGTGGTTATGAAGATATCCTGTGGTCACTAACTCTTTAACCCAAGAGTCAAAGCAATCGATACCCGAATTTCCGTTAACAGCTTTTAAATAATCTTTTTTAAGTGGTTTAAAATTAATTTCATCTTTGAGAAATTCTAGTTTTTTATTATAATCTTCCCATACTTTACTTCTGCCCTCTAACCAACCTTTCCAGTAAGTTCTCCAGAAAATTTCTTGTATGAACTTTTCGATATTTCCAAATTTGTTATTTTTTAGACAATTATCTAAAATAGTTCTTTCATGAATAATCCTTTTTCTTATAAATGGTGAAAGGCAGGAAACATTTGATTTATTTTCAGGGCCAAAATCGAAGTTTCTTTTAGAACTATAGGATTCTAAGCCCTTACTAATAAAGTCATCTAGTATTTTTTTTGCATTTATATAATTGGGCTTAAAATCCATATATAAACTTATGTTCCTTATATTTGTTTAGTTGGATTTACTTTCCTTAGTTTCATCGTCAGAGGTATCTTTAGTGTCTTTAATCTCCTTATGACCACCACTACAGTGATTGGCAACAGAAATACTTGAGGAAAAAATCAGAGAAAAAGTTAAGCAGAAAAGGTAAAAATATTTAAGCATTTAAACTCCTTGAATATATGAAATTAATAAAATTAAAACTATTTGGTTGAAGCTGCGTTATTTTTTTTAATTTGCATCTTCTTTACTTTATTTATAACTTTATCCTTATTTACTAATGTACCTATTGCAATACCTGACAAAAAAGCTCCAGCAGTCAGAGCTCCTGTAATAAATGCACTTTTAATAACAAAATTTATCATAGTCATAAATAACTTACCAATTATTTAGATTATATAGTATATTTATTTAAAATTCCAAATAATTATGCTTAGTGATGTAGAATTAAATAAACTTAAAACTTCCTTCAAAATAAAAAAATTCATCAAAGGTGATATTATTTTTCCTCAAGGAGAAGAGGCTGATGGGGCATATATAGTTATTTCTGGTTCAGTAATTCTAAAAAAGCATCATTACAAAAGTAAGATGATTGAGCATGTTGGAACTATAAAAAAGGGTGATACATTTGGTGCCTGGTATGTTCTTTTTGAATCAAATTTAAGACCATTGTCAGCAGAAGCAAATGAAGAGTCCGAACTTATATTTATTCCTAATGATATTTTAGTAAATAAACTTAAAAATTCCGATCCTTTTATAGTATATTGCTTTAGAAAATGGATCGATCTGACTTCAAAAAATATTGTTCCAAAAAAAAAGCATTTAACGTAAATAATTTTAATTAAAGCAAATTGAATAACTTACTTAATTTATTTTTAAATTCTCAGATAGTTAAAACTTATAATAGAAACCTAAATCTAAACGGCTTTACACCATTAGGTCTATTCTGGAACTCAAAAAAATCTCAATATGACCGATTTGATACACTTTTATTCTTGATTATGAAATTTAAATTTAAGCATAAAGTAAGTATTTCAGATATTGGTTGTGGTTACGGGTCATTTTTAGCTTATTTAGTAGAAAAAAAAGTCAACTTTTATTATTCAGGTTATGATATAAATAAAAATCTTATAAAACATTGTATAAAAAATTATCCCAAAATCTTTTTTAAAGTATCCTACTACCCAACAGAACTTACCGACATTACAATAGCTTCTGGTACGTATAATTATACCGCTACTGATAATGTCAAAATCTGGGAGGAGTATATAATATTCAATTTAAAAAAATGTATTGTTAAATCAAAACTTGGTTTAATTTTTAATTTACAATTTACAAAAAAAGAGAGTTTTATAAAGAATAATATTTACTATACAAATGTTGAATTTATGCTTAATAAACTGAAAAAAGAATTTTTAAAAGTAAATAAATTTTATTCTGCAAAAAGTTTAAGTGATATTTATTTCATAATCTTAAAATAATCAAAACTATTTTGTCTCCACGCTTCAAATAAACATATAGATACGGAATTAGCTAAATTTATACTTCTGCTATTTGGAAGCATTGGTATAAAAATTTTAATTCTATTTTTCATAATTTTAAAAACCTCATCTGTATACCCTTTTGATTCCGAACCAAACAATAAGAAGTCGCCATGTTTATAATTTACTTTTTCATATGAGGTGTTTCCAAATTTCGTAAACATGTAGATATTTTGTTGGGAGTTTTTTTCAAAAAAGCTTTTCAAATTATTGTGTATTATAATCTCAACATTCTTTTTATAGTCCAGTCCAGCTCTTCTTAATGACTTATTACTTAAATCAAATCCTAAAGGCTTTATTAAATGTAATCTCGAGCCAGTATTTGCACATAATCGTATGATGTTTCCAGTATTAGGTGGAATTTCAGGCTGAAATAATACAATCTCGAATGTTGGGTTCATCGTCATTGTTGACAATTATAAATTAATAATTTATTAACCTAAAAACTTTTTTAAAAAACTATTGTAGCTTTCTTCAGATTTAAAGAGTTGCTTTATATTACCGCCAATAAAGCCAGACATTTTGACATCAACAAACCATTGCTTTAGTTTGATATCCCAGCCATGGAAAACATCAATCTGAACGCTTTTTTTGTTAATTGATTTAAAATATCTAGCCATATTAATTTTTCAATATATTAACTGTATATTAATGTTGCAACTTTCAAGCCATATGTAATTATTACCTTCAGGGTATTTATGAAGCTAAGAAGAAATTTTTTCAGATATTTTTTTATTTTGATTTCTTTGGTATTATTTAGGAAAAAAGTCAAAACAAACCCCGCATTGTCAGATTATGAGGAATTGACAGGGTTTAGATATTATGGTCAGCCAAGTAAATATGAAAAGATTTTTAGATGGATAATTGCAAACGCTAGCTTGAAGGGAAATGGTTTAAGTTACACTCCACTAAGTAAATTAAATGGAAATATTACTCCTAATGGGCTTCATTTCGAAAGGCATAATTATGGGGTTCCCGTAATAAAACCAGAAGAATATAAACTTGAAATTATTGACTTAGAAGGTCAAAAGAGAAAAATCGGTATAGAAGATTTAAAAAATGAAAAACTATTAACTATCAAAACTTTTATAGAGTGCGGTGGCAACTCAAATGTGATGTATAACCCACGCCCAATTAAATCCTCTGTTGATCATATCCATGGACTTTTTTCAATATCAGAATGGACTGGAATTTCATTAAAAAATCTTTTAAAAGAATATGAAAATTTATACAGAAATAAAAAAAATATTTGGATTGAATTCACAAGTTTTGATAAGGGATCCTATAACATAAGTCTACCAATTAAAGTTATTAAAGAAAAAAGTATGATAGCTTTATATCAAAATGGTGAACCAATTAGACCGGAACAAGGCTATCCTTCAAGATTAGTTATTTCTGGTTGGGAGGGATCAACCCATGTAAAATGGCTCAAACAGATCAAATTTAGAAATGGACCCGCTTATACAAGAAATGAGACATCAAGATATACTGATTTGTTGAGTAATGGTAAGGCCAGACAATTTAGTTTTATAATGGATTTGAAATCGGTAATTACTAGACCTTCTTTAGGAGATAGATTAAAAAAAGGTAAAGTTTTGATATCAGGTTATGCTTGGTCTGGATCAACAAAAATTAAAAAAGTAGAAATTTCTGTAGATGGTGGAAAATCTTGGAAAAAAGCTGATATATACCAAGAAAAAATTTCAGTTTTAAGATTTAATTATATTTATAATTGGAATGGAAAAGAGACTGTAATTCAGTCAAGATGTATAGATAACAGATTGAGAATTCAACCCACAAGAGAGCAAGTAATTAAAAAAATGGGTAAGAACGCTACCTACCATTTTAATGGTATTACTTCATGGAAAATTAAAGCAAATGGTGAAATTGAACATATTTATATTTAGTTTTTTTTTAAATTCTATAGTTCTAAGCAATGAAATAATAACGATTGAAATAGATGGGTCTAATTTACCAGAAACACAGGGAGAGGTATTAAGGGGTGAGAAAATTTTTAAAGAGAATTGTAGCAAATGCCACGGCTATTCTGCTGAGGGATTAACCGCACCTGAATTAGTTGGAAGAAATAAGTTATCTGGTGATAATGTTTCAAAAACTGTTGGAAATTTTTGGCCTTATGCCCCTAAAATTTTTGATTTTATAAAGAGAGCAAAAAGGGACACTAATGACGATTATTATTCTGATGAAGATGTTTATTCTGTTACTGGATATATTTTGAAAATTAATGATTTATTTGAGGGAAAGATAATGGATAAGAAAAAACTATCTGGAATTATCATGCCAAATAAAGAAGGCTTTATAGACTTTTCGAATTAAATATTCCCTTTTGTTGATTTTTATACTGTGAAATTAATTCTTTATCATTAAGCATATTGTTGTTTTCTGTTGTTAAAAGTGTATCACCATAGAATATTGAATTNGCTCCAACTACAAAACATAANAGTTGGGCTTCTTTTGATANGTCTTTTCTTCCTGCTGATAATCTTATTCTTGAATTTGGAGCAATAATTCTTGTNGAGGCAATGATTCTNACCATTTCNAGTGAGTCAANTTTTTCTCTANNCTCAAGNGGNGTGCCTCTNACTGGCACNAAAGAATTTATGGGAATACTTTCAGGTTGTGGANTTAAATTTGCAAGNACTTCNAACATTTTTGCTCTATCATGCCAGGATTCACCCATACCAATTATTCCTCCAGAACATACACTTATACCTGCATCTCGAACATTTTGAATGGTTTCTAATCTATCGTCAAAANTTCTTGTNGAAATTATTTCTTTNTAAAATTCNGGAGATGTATCAATNTTGTGNTTATAGGCATCTAANCCTGCTTNCTTNANNNTTAAAGCTTGTTCCTTAGTAATTGAACCAAGAGTTACGCATGCNTCNAGATCTAAAGACTTTACNGTTTTTATCATTTTAATNACAAGTTNAAGATCTTTACCATTATTAAGTTTTTTCCATGCGGCNCCCATACAAAATCTATCTGCTCCATTGTTTTTTGCTACTTCTTGCAGCTTTTTCNACTAANTCAATNTTAATCAATTTTTCTTTTTTTAAATCNACATTATAGTGAGCNGATTGGGGGCAATATTTACAGTCTTCTGGACATGAACCAGTTTTAATCGANAANAGTGAAGCAAGTTGTATATCAAGTTTNGGAAATGATTTTTTNTGNACNNTCTGAGCTTNAAAAATNAAATCATTTAATGGCATAGATAAAATTTCTTTTATTTTTTTNAGAGAAANTTTTTTCATTTTTTTTCATAGTTCGGGAGAAACATTTCTCCAGTACAAAAAAGATACTCNAACCTTACTTTAGAATCAATAGGTCCTTTAATTTCATAGTTTTTACCATTAANAATCAANNTGCTATTTCCTATCAATATTTCTTGAAAGAATAGCGTCATATCGTCATTCTTTGTAATAGTACTNANTGTNAANCCANCTTTTATTTCTGGTTTTACTCCAAGAATNTTGTTNATATCATTTGANAAACTTNTCAAGTTAGCTTNATTNATATTTATANTTTTNGAATTTACCTTAAAAAAAGTTAATGTATTATTTGTATGGTTTTTTTTAATTGTTAGTTCAGCNGTNAATCCTTCNTCTTTATTCGAGAAACTCAAACCACATTCCTCNGGTATATTTTCTTTTAATTTAATAATAGAATTAACTTTAACATTCGCTTGAATACTCNTAGAAAAAAGAAGTAAAATTATCAAATAANANAANTTCATAATGTATAAATATAAAATTTTAAAAATTTCTCAAGTAATCGATTCAGAAAATGAATTTATATNAAAGAATTCTGAANAAAAACTNTTTNATTTAGCCACAAAAAAANTAAAAAAATANATACAAAAAAATATAATTANTAAAAAAATATTATNTGTTTGCGGNCCAGGNAAAAATGGTNTTGATGGAATAAAAACTCAAAAGTTACTAAAATCAAAAAAATCTTTGACATATTTGATAAATAAAGAANAAGATTTAAACCTAACAAAATTAACTAATCAAATAAATAATTGTGATATTATTTTTGATTGTATCTTTGGGATTGGCTTGAAAAGAAAGTTAGATAAAACNTTTTTAAAAATTATAAAGATGATTAATTCATCAAAAAAGAAAATAATTTCTATTGATATTCCAAGTGGAATAAACCCCGATACAGGAGGAAATTTTGGAGCNAATATTAATGCTGACTATACTCTAGCAATGGGATTTTTCAAACCTGCACATTTTTTATTACCAGCAAAAAAATATATCGGAAAACTAAAAGTTATTNATTTAAATTTAAAATNCCCAAGAATTTTAAAACCCGATATTAGTATTATAAATAAAAAAATAATTAAAAATTTTCAATTGCTTCATGAGATAGATATTAATAAATATGATAAAGGGCACGTTTGTGTTGTTGGTGGAAAAATGGCAGGTGCTGCTAGAATTGTTGCAATAGCTTCAAGGAAAATTGGAGCAGGTTTATCTACAATTTCTGTTGAAAAAAAATATCTTACTTATTANACAAAAAGTGAGGTTGGAACAATTGTTGAAGNATTTAATAACTCTTCATTGTATAAAAAAAGTGTATTTGTAATAGGTCCTGGTTTAGGAAAGGATTTTAACAAAAAAAGAATNTGTAAGCTCTTAGAGAATATAAAAGAACCGGTTATTCTTGACGCTGATGCTATTAGTATTTTTGAGAAAGATAGGGATAAGTTTTACTCAATTCTGGTGAAAAAAAAAAATGTTATACTTACACCTCATCATGGAGAGTTCTGTCGAGTGTTTAAGTATAATAAAAAAATGTCAAAAATTGATAATTGTATAAATGCTTCAAAACTAATAAAAAATATAATTATTTTTAAGGGAAATGATACAGTTGTATCTTTCCCTGATGGTAAGGTTTATGTAGATACTGAATCNAAAAATTCATTAGCAACTGCAGGTAGCGGGGATATGTTGTGTGGAATGATTGCTGGTTTGATTTCTCAGGGTATTAGAATTGAAGATTCCATACTAGNCTCTACTTTTTTGCAAAGCCGAATTTCTCAAGAAAAAAATAAAACCACAGTTGAAGACTTTATTGAATTAATACCAAAAACACTTAATTTAATAAAAAATAGTAATTGATTTAAAAGTAATTATGGTGTTTTTATAAATAAATATTAAAA
>NZHH01000052.1:0-36204 GCA_002691245.1 Rickettsiales bacterium
TAAGGGATCCGGAGCAAGCTCCGGGCCTTCGTTCGACTTGCATGTGTTAAGCATGCCGCCAGCGTTCGTTCTGAGCCAGGATCAAACTCTCAAGTTTGATAATCAAGCAAAGCCTGATTGTTTGAACCCAACACAAACATGTAATGTAACATAATTACTTGAATGTGTTGTAGTGAAATATCACCACCTACACATTCCTTTATATTAAATTTTCAAACAGCCAGAAATATCAAAAAATATTTGATAAATCAGTGAAAATTGTTATAAGCATTATAGTGGAAATGGTCAATCTTTTTTTTGTAAAGTTCAGGTGAAATCGGAAAGTATCAGTGATTAATTTAATTAAAAAAAAATTAGGCCTTTTATTTTTAATCCTTTTTATATTTTTATCAATTCAAAACCTCAATAAATTCAATGACTTTGGAATGTTAGAGGTTGCTGATAGCGATGCATCATTGGATTTAATAGATGATCCAGATGGTCTATCTGAAAGAAATTCAACAGGAATAATGGATGAAGATTTTGAAAAAATAAAAAAATTTGAACTTACTAAAAAGGAAAAACTGCCAGAAATTAATAAATCACCATACATTGAAAGTTTAAATCTAGCTAATTACAAAGATGAACAAAGTGCAACAGATTACTTTGTGGATGAACAAAGTCTCAATTTATCTCTTGTCCCTGTTAACGAAACAATGCTTTTTTCTGGAATTCCTCAACCAGAACTAAAACCAATACCCGAAAAACCCTATCACTTCAAAGCAACAACAATTTCTGTTAAAAATAAGAAGTCTTTAAGAAAAAATTTGTCGAAGTTTCTAGAAAAAGATGAGGTCTCTTTNGTTTTTGAAAGAATAAAAGATTACGTTGATTTTGGTGTTAAGGAAAATATTAAATTNCTNTTTGATGATTCTGATAAAATAATTGAAATAAATACNTATGCAAAAAATNTAGANCAAATGAATNTGAGANGAAACTTTAANGATGATTTTGTTTTTTATATTGTCAACGCCCCAACTGATACAAAAGTGGTNAGAAAAAGATTNAAAGTTGAAAATAGTTTAAGTAAAACTNTAAAATCTGCNCGAATNCCGAAAACAATTGTNAANGAATATCTTCACCAATTAAGTTATACTCTTGATTTTCAAAGAGATGTGAAAAATGGTGATACCATTGAATTNCTGTATGAAGCAAATTTCACTAAAAACAATGCAATAGTNGGTAATCCACTTCTTTTATANGGCCTAATGCATNTAAATNATCACAAGATAGAANTATTTCGATATAGGCTTGAGAATGGAAAGTCAGACTATTTTGATGCCAGTGGTAAAAGTATAAAAAANTATCTCATGAGAACTCCCGTTAAAGGAGCTAGACTCTCATCTAAGTTTGGNGTTAGAAAACATCCAATCTTGGGATTTAGCAAAATGCATAGAGGTGTTGATTTTGCTGCAAAAAGAGGNACACCAATAATGGCAGCAGGTGATGGAAGAATTACNTATGCTGGNAGAAATGGTTCATTTGGAAGATTTGTTGAAATTAAACANNTGAATAATTTTAAAACTAGATACGCNCACCTTTACAAATATGCAAAGGGAATNAAAAAAGGNAGATTAGTTAANCAAGGCGAAATTATNGGATATGTNGGNACTTCTGGTAGGAGTACNGGNCCCCATCTTCATTACGAAGTCAAACATAAAAACAGAACGGTAAATCCTATGAAATTGAAGATGNANTCGACTATTAANATTGAAGATAATGACATGCCAAACTTTTANGCAAATGTATCACTCNCTCGAGANAGATTTCTAGCAACNNAACTTCAAGATTCAGAAACTGCNGGANTCTNCNAATAAAANATTAAATTTCAAAGGGTTTTANAGCCTCTATNCCGTCGCTAGTGTAAGTNTTNTCATNCTGTCCCTTTGTNGTGGAACCTNAAGATNCATTNNTTTCGTCATTAANTGGTTTTTCATCTTTATTATTCNTAGCCTCTATAGCTCTTTGTGTCCTGCTNGGNCGATCCTNGAATTTGTTTCTGTTAAAAGAATTNTNNTTATTNGCAGATTCGNNNTTATTANCNTCATCTGCTGTTTCATTTAGNACNCTNTGATAATGTTCAGCGTATTGATAATACCCTTCTGCTACTATTCTATCTCCATTNGAAAATGCNTCTTGAGCTAAATTGTTATATTTTTCTAGTGCTNTTGATATTGCGACTCTAGTTCTGGGAANATTGAGTNNTCTGTTATCAAAAGGTCTTAAANGGCTAGAAGATCTTTTNTGNTTTAGTCNCGGTTTTCTTCTACGAGGTCTTTTTTTTTCTATCAATTTNCAATTTGTTGATTTAGTTATTATTNATGATGNNANCAAANTATCACTAATGCCATCAAGATTCAAACTTTATTTCAATTTATAAACTACAACTCTGTNTATATCTTGTAAATCTTTTTCTTCTAAAANTTTTTTATAACCAAATTCATTGAATATTTTATCGACTGATTCTTTTTGTCCTAACCCAATCTCNAAANAAATCATACCATCTTTTTTAAAGNANTTTTTNGCTTTTGTTGCAATTTTTTTGTACGAATNTAATCCATACTTTCCACCATCAAGAGCAATTAAAGGNTCAAATTTCTTCACCTCNTCCTTCAAANAATTAATTTCATATTTCTTTACATATGGNGGGTTTGAAATAATTAAATCATACTTGTTTTGTACATTTGAAAACCAATCACTTTGAAANAGCTTTAAATTTCTAATATTAAACCTTCTTCTATTTATATTTGCTATTTCTAAAGCATCATTTGAAATATCAATNCCNACACCCNTGATTTGCAATTCAATTAAATCNAGCANAATTGAAATTATAATACATCCACTTCCAACGCCGAGTTCTAAAATATCNGGTTTNGTTTTNTTTCTAANCAATATTTCTTTACTTACATCTACCAATAATTCNCTCTCTGGCCTTGGATCTAAAACATTTGAATTTACAAAAAAATTATTNGAATAAAACTCTTTCTTACCAAAAATTTTGGATACTGGTTTTCCAGTTGATCTCTCAAAAANTTTNTTTTTNATAATAGTTTTTTTCTCTNCTGGAATTTTTTCTTTAGAATTNGTTAAAATTTCAAGTTTAGATTTGTTCAAAGCATTTTGGACAATCAAAANNGCCTCTGATCTGGGATTGATTATNCCTTTTTGTTCTAAAAATTTTTTNCCCAATTCAATTATATTTTCTAATGANTTGTCCATAAATTTTATTCTGCCAATTTTTTCATNTTTGAATCTGTTACAAGACCAGAGATAATATCATCAAGAAATTCNCCATTAAGAATTTGTTCTAATTTATACAACGTCATTGAAATTCTATGGTCTGTTACCCTTCCTTGAGGAAAATTATAAGTTCTGATTCTTTCAGATCGATCCCCAGAACCAACCTGATTTTTTCTTTCAAGTGCTCTTTCATCCTCTTTTTTTTGAGTCTCAATTTCAAAAATTCTCGACCTTAAAACTTTTAACGCTTTAGCTTTATTTTTATGTTGTGATTTCTCGTCTTGACACTGAGCCACAACACCTGTTGGCATGTGTGTAACCCGGACAGCACTGTCGGTGGTATTTACAGATTGGCCACCTGGACCACTTGCCCTAAATATATCAACGCGAAGATCTTTTTCTAGAATTTCAACATCAATATCGTTTGCTTCCGGAAGAACCGCTACGGTTGCAGCCGAAGTATGGACTCTTCCTCCGGATTCAGTTTGAGGAACTCTTTGAACTCTATGTGTTCCTGATTCAAATTTTAAATTACCAAAAACATCTTTACCAGATATATTTAGAACAACTTCCTTAACTCCATTGTGATCTGTTTGACTTATATCCATTATTTCGGTTTTCCATTTTTTTAATTCTGAAAATTTAGAATACATTCTTAATAAATCTGAAGCAAATAAAGCTGCTTCTTCTCCACCAGTTCCTGCCCTAATTTCTATAATTGCGTTCCTTTCATCAGCTTCATCTTTAGGAATTAGCATTAATTTTAGTTCCTCCTCGATCAACAACAATTTCTTTTTCAACCTAACTCTTTCTTCTTCAGCTTCTTTTCTCATTTCTAAATCATCACCTAGCATTAGTTCTTCTGTATCTTGAAATTCGTTTCTAAGCTTTAGAAATTCTCTTGATTTTTCAACTAATGGTTTTAAGTCTGAATATTCTTTGGAAAGTTTTGCGTATTCTTCATAATTTTCACTTCCCAGACTACTAAGTTTTATTTCAATTTTTGAGAAATTCTCTAATATATTTTTGACTTTTTTTTCTTCCATATAATTAGAATTTTTTTAAAAAGTTTTTTAAATTTAATTTTATTTCGCTTTGATTTAATTTAAGTAGTACTAACAATCTTTTTTCAAAGTTCATTTTTTGTTCAAGAGTAAAATTTAATTTATTAAAAAAAGAATCTAGCATTCCTTTAAGTTCTATGTCATAAAGATCATCGTTAATATTATTTTGAATTGTCACATTTTGTATCCATGAAGTGTAAAGTTGTTCCAGATCATTCAAATCAAATAAAAAACAATTGCTTATTTTCCCTATATCTATCTCAATATTTCCGGGTACTCCACAATCAATGAAAAAAATAGTTTTTTGTTTTCTTTTTTTGAGTATTTTTTTTACAAAATCTTTATTTATAAATTTGGACTGACTTTTGTATCCAATCATTACCATGTCATAATCCTTTAATAATTCCAAAAGTCTGTCAGATTCATAAATATCATTCTGACTTTTAATTATAAATTTATCTAAAGGTTCTGCTAAAACATTATAATCTTGTATTCCAAAGTTTTTAAAATTATCTGCTATGTTGATTGGCAATTTCATATCACTAATAACAATTAATTTTATTTCATTTATATTTCCAAAAACTTTTATTAAAACTTGACTTGCAGCGTGAGCGATCTGTTTAGGTTTTGATGAAAAAATATTATTGTTTTTTAGCACTTTAAATATCTTGGTTTAAAAAATCTTCAATACTACTTAAATCAATCAACTTTTGCTTTCCTGTCAATAAATTCTTCCATATAACTTTTTTATTTTTCCATTCCTCTTCTCCAAAAATAATACAACCATAAGCCCCGATTTTGTTTGCTTTGGAAATTTTTTTTTTAAAATTTCCAGAATTTATAAAATTAATTTGCAATGATTCGCTTGTTTGAATTTTATTTTTCAATCTAAGTATTTCTAAATTTAAATCATCATTTGTAGAAAATAAACATATTTTCTTCTCATTAGGACTTTTGTTTGAGGATAATTTCAAAATTATCCTCTCAACGCCAGCAGCCCAACCAACTCCACTTAAATCATCACCTCCAAAACTTTTTACAAGCCCGTCATACCTTCCACCTGCTAAAACAGCATTTTGACTTTTATTTTCAGTCATTTTATATTCGAATGCAGTATGATTGTAGTAATCCAATCCTCTGACCAAAAATCTGTTCAATTTGTATTTAATTTTTAGTTTATCAAGTCCTGTAAGTAAAAATTTAAAGAACTGCTTTGATTCAGAATCCAGATAATCATTGATATTTGGAGATTTCATTATAACTTGCTGATCCTGAGGTTCTTTTGAATCTAAAATTCTTAATGGATTTGTTTCTAATCTATTTTTACTCTTATCAGAAAGTTGAGTGATATTTTTTTTTAGAAAAGCACCTAATGCTTTATTATAATCTATCCTACTTTGTTTGTTGCCTAGAGTATTTATTTCAAGTACTAGTTCATCTCTAATGCCAATTTCACTTAAAAATTTTTCAGCTAAAATTAAAACTTCTAAATCATTCAAATAATTTGTTTTTCCAATATATTCTATTCCTAGTTGATGAAACTGTCTTAATCTTCCAGATTGTGGCCTTTCTCTCCTAAACATTGGCCCATAATAAAAAAATTTACTTTTTTTATGTTCGAGTGAGTTAGTTACAAGTGCTCTCGCAATAGCAGCTGTTCCCTCAGGTCTTAGCACAAGACTTTCATTTCCTTGGTCAATAAAATTATACATCTCCTTGGAAACAATGTCGGAACTTAAACCAAGTGATTTAGTGAAAACTTCGGAGTACTCTAGAATTGGTGTAGAAATTTCACTGTAATTGAAGAAATTACATATTTTGCAAAATTTATTTTGGATCGAGTTGTGATTTCGTATATTACTACCAAAAAGATCTTTTGTTCCCTTAACTGTTCTTATCTTTTGCAAGGTTTTATACTTTTTTGTCAAGCAATTCTTTTTGCTTTTGTTCGCATAAATCTACTAAATGTTCAATCATGTCCCCATCTCTCAAAACGTGATGTTTTTCACCATTTAAATAAATCTGGTGTCCACTTTTACCGCCGGTAAGTCCAATATTTGTCTCCCTTGCTTCGCCTGGTCCATTAACAACACACCCAATAACTGATAATGTCATGGGTGTTGTAATGTGCTCCAACCTTTTTTCTAGCTCTTCAACATTTTTTATTACATCAAAATTTTGTCTTGCACATGATGGACATGAGATAACATTAACACCTCTGTGTCTTAAGTTCAGAGATTTAAGAATATTAAACCCTACTTTTATTTCCTCAACTGGGTCAGCCGATAAAGAAACCCTAATTGTATCGCCAATACCGGCCCATAGTAAAGAACCTAAACCAATAGATGATTTAATTGTTCCAGGCATCAAACCACCAGCCTCAGTGATACCAAGATGCAAAGGATAATCGCATGTATCAGATATTCCATAATAAGCTGAAACAGCTAAAAAGACGTCGGAGGCCTTACAACTAATTTTAAAGTTGAAAAAGTCGTTATCCTCGAGTATTTGAATATGTTTCATTGCAGATTCTACCATTGCTTCTGGACAAGGCTCTCCATATTTTTCCAACAAATCTCTTTCTAAGCTTCCAGCGTTTACCCCAATTCTCATAGAGCAAGAATTATCTTTTGCAGCCTTGATGACTTCTTTTACCTTTTCCTCACTCCCGATATTTCCTGGGTTTATTCGCAAACAAGCTGCACCGGATTCTGCCGCTTCTATGGCTCGTTTGTAATGAAAATGTATATCAGCAATAATTGGAGTGTTAACTTCTTTAACGATTTGTTTTAGCGAATGGGTTGATTCTTCATCAGGACATGAAACTCTGATCAAATCAGCACCTACATTTTCAAGATCTTTAATTTGTTTAACTGTTGCCCTAACATCTGTAGTTAGAGTGTTTGTCATTGATTGAACCGAGATAGGAGAGTCCCCTCCTACTTCAACCGACCCAACTTTAATAGTTTTTGTTTTTTTTCTTTGGATATCTCTCCAAGGTCTCACACTCATTTAAAGCCTCATTCTTTTTATCTTTTCAATCTTTTCTTTTAGGTAAAATCCCTTATTTACTTCTCCAGAATAACCGAAAGGAGCAAAAAATTCATCCTTAAAAAAAATTTGAAATCCTCCTAAATTTCCTGACTTTATAAAAAAGTCGCTATCTAGTGAATCAAAGGTAAAATCAATAGATTGCCCGACTTTGTATAATCCAGAGTTCAATAGGTCTTTATCCTTATTATAAATCTCAATCCATGTTTCTTCCAAAAAGATTATTTCAAAAAATGAATCATCAACTTTTACTTCTTTATTTCCAATACTCTTATTAATAAAAAACTCATTTCGTCCGTCAACAGATTGAACTGTATCATTTTCCAAAAAATATTCTTTTGTAGTTAAATCATTTGTTTCATTAATTGTTAGTTTTTTTTTATCTTGATTAGCGTTAAAAAAATAAAGAATAAGAAGTAAAAAACTGAATGAAGCAATAAAAACAACAAAAATTTTGCTAGCCTTTATGTTCGAACCTGTCTTATATAGATTTTTTACTTTTCCATCAACGAAATAATTTGATTGTAACTTTTCCAGTTCTTCAGAAATTTCTGCATTTGTCAACTTAGCATAGGCTCTTATAAAACCTGTTATTGGAATTTCTGTATCAATATTAGCAATTTCACCTGATTCTATTTTCTTCAAAATATCTGTATTTATATTTAATTTTTTTGAGATCCCTTCTAATTTTCTTCTTGAACTTTTTCTTGCCTCAGCTATTTTTCTACCAACAACTGTATATAGAATTTTTCTTGTTTTGTTTTCACTCTCTGTGAGGTTTTCATTTTCAGTCATTAAATATTTTTTCCTTCAGTTGCAAGTTGGTCGGATGCTTGCATTATTAATTCATTAAAAATTTCTTTGACAGGTTGAACCTTTTTTACCAAGCTTACACTTTGCCCAGCCATCAGCGATCCATTATCGATGTCTCCATCAATAACGGCTTTTTTTAAAGATCCTGCCCAAAAATGCTCGATCTTAAGTTGTGCATCTTTTAAAGATATTTTTTTTTCATCTAGAAGCTTTATAACTTTCTTTTGCTCCTCTACAAATTTTACTGAGGCATTGTTATGTATGGCTCTTACAGGAATAACAGGAAACCTATTGTCTAGCTTTACAGAAATTTGGCAATTCCTTGCTTCAGATTTAATAAATATTTTTTTGAAATTTTCATGAGCCATGGATTCTTCACTACAAACGAATCTTGTACCTATTTGACATCCAGCCGCTCCCAATTCTAAATATTTTAAAAAAATTTCACCTCTTCCGATTCCCCCAGCAACAAAAATTGGGATTTCAGAAAACTGCGGTAATATTTCTTGCACTAATACATTTATTGAAACAGGACCAATATGCCCACCAGCCTCATTGCCCTCTAAAATCAAACCTTCAATACCGTTATCAATCATTTTTCTTGCAATTGAGAGTGTTGTAGCAAAACACATGCTTTTAATACCCTTTTCTCTTAACTTTTGAACTTGCCTTCTTTTTGGAAAACCTCCTGCAAAAACAACTAAATCAACTTTATTTTTAATACATATATCAATTAATTCTTCAATTTGTGGGTGGAGTAGAATCAGATTCACACCAAAAGGTTGTTTAGTTTTTTTCCTTGTACTCAGTATCTCATTTTGAAGTTGATTATTATCCATCGAACCAGCTGCTATCACACCTAAACCACCTGCATTAGAAATAGCAGAAACAAGATTACTTTCTGATACCCAAGTCATTGCACCTCCCATAATGGGAAATTTTACACCCAAAAAGTTTGATCCTTTTTCAAATAGTTTTTTTAGTTTCTTATTCATCAATTTATTTTTTAAGACCGTAGGCATTATGTAGTGATGTGATGGCTATTTTTTTCTTTGGCAAATCAATTAAAACACTTATCTTTATTTCCGAGGTAGAAATGACTTGTATATTAATATTCTTTTTTGCCAATGTTTCAAACATTTTTTGGGCTACACCAACATTACTTTTCATCCCAACACCAACTATAGAAACTTTACAAATGGATTTGTCAGAATGAATATTTTTAAATTTAATCTTTGATTTTTTTAATTCTTTCACAGCTTTACTTTGGTCTTCGATAGAAACTGTAAAAGTTAAACTAGCATATTTTCCATCGTCTGTAATATTCTGGACTATCATATCAACATTCACATTAATATTAGCTAGTATTCCAAATATTTTTGCAGCAATTCCTGGTTTATCTGGAATTCCCTTCAAAGTAATTTTGGCATCACTTTCTGATGATGTTATTCCAGTAACTACTTCTTTTTCGATTTTATTTTCTTCTTTTACCACCATTGTTCCAGTTTTATTTTTAAATGAACTTCTGACATGAATTTTAATACCATATTTCATAGCTAATTCAACAGATCTTGGATGTAAAACCTTCGAACCAAGTGAGGCCAATTCTAAAATCTCTTCATATGTAATTGAATTAATCTTTTTTGCATCTTTTACTACTCTTGGATCAGAGGTGAAAATACCTTCAACATCAGTAAAAATTTCACATTTTTTTAAACCCAAAGCATATGCAATAGCAACAGCGCTAGTGTCGGAGCCACCTCTTCCCAATGTAGTTATTCTGTTATCATTTGATAAACCCTGAAAACCTGCAACTACTATAACATCAAATTCAGAAAACTGATTCTTAAAAAAACTTTGACTAATCTTAAAAATTCTTGCCTTGCTGTGCTCTCCATCAGTTATGACAGGGATTTGCCAACCTAAGACTGATCTAGAATTTATCTTTTTTTTTCCTAACATTGTACTTATTAAAGCAGAAGAATATTGTTCTCCAGTAGAAAGAATTACATCATATTCAGGGTCTGCAATATTTGAATTAATCTTTTTATAACTTTTGACTAACTGATTTGTAACTCCACTCATAGCTGAAACCACAACGACAATTTTATCATTAGTTAATTTGATTTTCTTTTCTACAATAGAAACAACATTTTTTATTCTTGACATGTTGGCAACTGAAGTACCTCCAAATTTAATAACTTGTATAGACATAAAGAATTAATTGTATAAAAGAATTTAAATACTACCATATGTAAATAATTAAAAATGAAAAGTAAAAACTTAAAAAAAAAGAACGATATTAATTATGATGTTTTTGACGAACTATCAGAAGAATGGTGGGACGAACATGGCTCATTTAAAGCTCTTCATTCATTTAATTTAATACGTTTGAACTTCATTCAAAATAAAATTAAAAAAAACACTTTTAAAAATTTTAAAGTTTTAGATATTGGTTGTGGCGGTGGCATACTATGTGAACCATTAGCAAGGCTTGGTGCTAATGTCACAGGAATTGATACAAATAAAAAAGCAATTCAAATAGCAAAAGATCACGCTCTTAAATCAAAACTAAAAATAAATTACCTAAATACAGATATTATGAAAGTTAATGAAAGAGATTTTGACTTTATTACTTGCATGGAAGTTTTGGAGCATGTTGAAGAACCAGAGTCGATAATCTTACAATCAAAAAAGTTACTTAAAAGAAATGGCTTATTTTTGGGTTCAACAATTAATAGAACAATAAGTTCTATGATATTTGCTGTCTTTGCTGCTGAAAAAATTTTTAGGTTGGTTCCAGAAGGGACACATCAATGGAAGAGCCTCATTAAACCAAATTATTTAAAAAAGCTATTTTTGATAAATGATTTTCAGTACTTTGATAAAAAAGGAGTTTTATATAATCCTATAACAAATACATGGAGTTATTCATATTTCTCCAAAATTAATTATTTATTCAGTGCAACTAGTCTTTAAAACTCAAAATTAATAAACCACAAAATTTAAGTTTAAATCAAAGTATAGAAAAATAAATTTTAAAATTTGTAATTAGTCATAGAAGGTATTTTCCTTCTGGCATCCTCAATGTCACGAATATTGATCAATGCATTAATACTTGAAACTTTTTCACCTGCTTGTGCAATTATCTCTCCCCAAGGGTTAACTATAATTGAATGCCCATATGTCCTTCTTCCATTTTCGTGAGTACCACATTGTGCAGGAGCAAAAACGTAGCATCCATTCTCTATAGCCCTTGCTCTAATTAAAGCATGCCAATGTGATTTTCCAGTTGTAAATGTAAAAGCGGCAGGAATTGTGAGAAAAATTGCACCTTTTTTAGCTAATCTCTTATACAAACCTGGAAATCTTAAGTCATAACATATACTTAGACCAAGTTTTCCCCAGGGAAGATTTGCTAAAGCTAGATTTTTGCCGGCATCATAGTTCTTCGACTCTAAATACTTTTCATTTTTGTCCAAATAAACATCAAATAAATTTATTTTATCATAGTGACTAATAACCTCCCCTAAGTTATTCACTAAAATAGATCTGTTTAAAAATTTATTATTTTTTTTTTTATGAGGTAAAGAACCTATTAACACAAAAGAATTCATTTTCTTTGCTTTTTTGGAGATGAAATTTAAGAAAACTTGATACCAATTATCATTAAAATCATTAATCTTCTTTTTTGAATCACTAAATATTGCAACACATTCAGGCAAACATATCAAATCACTATCTTGCATTTGAGGTCTAGAAAATGCTTGTTCTAACATTTTAATATTTTTCTCAGGTCTCTCGGAACTATTTGTTTGTAAACAGGTGACTGTGAAATTAGTTTTCATTTAGAAACTTCATTATTTCGTCTTTTTTGTACAAAACTTCAAGATCGTCATAGCCACCTACATGAAATTCTCCAAAAAAAATTTGAGGAACAGTTTTTTTTCCATTTGATTTTTTAAGCATTTCTTGTTTAATTTCATCAGAATTATCGATACATTTCTCTTGAAAACTTAAATCAAGGTTTTTTAGTAAATTCTTTGCTGATAAACAATAAGGGCAAATGTTTGAAGAATATATTAAAATTTTTTTCATGGAATACTTTAAAATATGAATAATAACATAATTGATGTTTTGTCGCTAATTGATTCTAAAAATAGATCAAGTAAAAATTGGGCTAATCATAATTTTCTTTATCAAAAATTATCTAAGGATCTTCCAATAAAATTATTTGAACTTAAACGTAGTTTCAAAAATATTTTATTATTATCATCCGATGGGGGTGAAGCACTTAATGAGATAACCAAAATAAATTATGAAAAAATCATTTTTTTTTCTCCTTATATAGAACTTCTTAAAAGAAGTCATAAATCATTAAAAAATACACAAAGAATCAGAGGTAATTTTGAAAACCTTCCATTTAATTATGAAAAGTTTGATCTAATAATAAGTAATCTTAATTTGCACTGTATTAATAAAAAAAAAGAACACTTTAAAAATATTTACAATCTTTTGAAAAAAGATGGTCTTTTATTATGTAATTTTTTTGGAGAAAATTCATTGATAGAGTTAAAAAATTCACTTTTTCATACTGATGAAAAAACCTTTAAAGGAGTATATGCTAGACAATTGCCAAATTTAAAGATGGTTGATATAACAGATTTGTTAAGCCGTGAAGGGTTTAAAGAATTAGTTTCAGAAAAAATAAGTTATAAAATCTATTATAATCATGTTATGGATTTACTTAAAGATCTCAAAGGTACTGGTGAAAACTGTTTTATTTCATCTAGAAAAAAAAGTTTAATGACCAATAAATATATAGAAGTATTGAATGATCAGTATAAAAAGAATTTTGGCAATATCAATGGTTTGACAGCTACATGTGATGTTATTTCAGTAAGTTGTTGGAAAGGATCTTGATAATAAGTAATTTATAATTTTATCGTTAGATTTCAGCATTTTAAATTCATTCAGAGATAATGGACTAATCCATTTAAATTCCTGAAGTTCTTTACTAAAAATTTCACCAAACCAGTTTAGACACAAAAAAAAAATTAATCTTATTTTCTTCTTTCTCTGGATCACATGGTAGGATTTTAGAAAAAAAATTGATCTTAGATCAATCATGACACCTAATTCTTCATAAATCTCTCTTTTAAGTGCTTCAATTACAAACTCATTTGGATTTATTTTTCCTCCAGGAAATTCAAAAAAACCCGAAAAAATTTTATTTTGTGGTCTTGACGATATTAAAATTTTTTCATTTTTTTTTAAAATACATGCCACTACATTTAAATAAATCTTTTAACTCCTGTAATCTGTATTTATAGAAATATAGTTCTTAGTAAAATCACATGTTTTAACTATCCAACTAGAATTTCCAAGTCCTACATCTATTGAAATCTCTAATTCTTTTTCTTTAAGATACCTGTTAATAAATTTAATATTTTCTGTAATTAAGTCTTTCCCCTTATCAAGAATCAAGTATCTACCGAACTTAATCGAAATTTTTTTGGGATTTATTTCAGAGCCCGATTTACCAATAGCCATTACGATTCTTCCCCAGTTAGCATCAGATCCTGCCATAGCAGTTTTAAACAAAGGTGAATTAGCTATAGAACAACCAATTTTCCTTGCGTCTTTTATACTTTTAGCACCTGTAATATTAATTTTTATAAATTTTGTAGCACCTTCTCCATCCTTAACAATGTATTCGGACAACTTTTCCATTGTTTTTTCAAGCCCAAGAATGAATTTATTTTTGTTTTTCTCAAGAATTTTATTTTCGTATTTACTTTTTACATAAAAAAATAAAACCATATCACTTGTTGAGGTGTCACCATCAACAGTTATAGAATTAAAAGTTTTATCGACAACCTCAAAAAATTGTTTTTTTAAAAATCTTTTACTAAAATTATAATTAGTAAAAATAAAAGCCAACATTGTAGCCATATTTGGTGCTATCATCCCAGATCCTTTCGCAATCCCATTAATAAATAAATCTTCATTTTTATCAATAATCTCAGAATGAAATTTTGGATATGTATCCGTTGTCATAATTGCCTTCGAAGCAGAATACCAACTTTTATGAGTGTTATTTAAATTTGAAAGTAGGAAAGGAATTTTTTTTATTATTTTTTTCTCATCGAGTGGTTCTCCTATTACTCCGGTTGAGGCAATGTATATTTCTTTTTCTGGTATCTCTAATTTTTTTGAAATTTCCTTTACTATTTTTGCCAATGCATATCTTCCAGAATTGCCATTAAAAACGTTTGCGTTACCTGAGTTGATTAGAATTGCAGAAACACGTCCAAACTTAATTATAGATTTATTCCAAATTACAGGCTCACCAGGTGTTTTTGATTTGGTAAAAGCTCCAAAAATTTGTCCTGGTTTCTCTAATTTAATTAAAACTAGATCTTCTTTATTGTTTTTTTTTAATCCACAATGTGTTATTGAAACACTTATACCTTCCATAAACTCTATCTTATTAAAAGATTTAGGAATTAAAGGTGATGTTTTTGAGGGCATAATGGTACATTTTACAAATTGATATATTTTTATATCTAAAATTTATATAAATAAAAACATGTTAAATTATTTATCAAAGAAAATATTTGGTTCATCTAATGATCGAATCATAAAACAAATTATTCCAATTGTTGAAAATGTTAATGCACTTGAGAAAAAGTATGAGAAGTTTTCTGATCAAGACATAATAAAAAAAACAAAAGAACTAAATGAAATGGTTTCCAAGGGAAGAGAATTAGAGGAAATTATTCCAGATGCTTTCGCAAATGTCAGAGAGGCAGCAAAAAGATCTTTAGGGCAAAGACACTATGATGTCCAAATTATTGGAGGAATTGTTCTCCACCGTGGAATGATTGCAGAGATGAAAACAGGAGAGGGAAAAACTCTAGTATCTACGTTAGCAGCGTATCTAAATTCTTTAAATAACAAATCTGTTCATATTGTTACTGTGAATGACTATTTAGCAAAAAGGGACAGTGAATGGATGGGAAATGTATATGAAAGATTGGGACTTGAAACTGGATTTTTACTAAACGGAATGAGTGAAGATGATAGAAAAAAAGCATATTCTGCAAATATTACCTATGGAACGAACAATGAATTTGGTTTTGATTATTTAAGAGATAACATGAAGTTTGCAAAAGAACAAATCGTTCAGAGTGATTTCAATTACGCTATAATTGACGAAGTAGATTCCATATTGATAGACGAAGCTAGAACTCCCTTAATAATCTCAGGTGCTGCAGAAGAATCTTCTGCTCTATACAATGTTGTTGATAAAATAATATCAAGACTGAATCCAGAAGATTATGAAAAAGATGAAAAATCTAAAAGTGTAGTATTAAATGATGATGCAGTTGAAAAACTTGAAAACTTGTATAAGGAACAAAAACTTTTAAATGAAGGCAGTTTGTATGATATAAATAATGTTACATTATTACATCACACAAACCAATCGCTTAAAGCTAGATATATCTTTGAAAAAGATAAAGATTACCTTGTACAGGATGGAAAAGTTTTAATTGTTGACGAATTTACAGGAAGAGCAATGGAAGGAAGAAGGTTTTCTGAAGGAATTCATCAGGCAATAGAAGCAAAGGAAAATTTACAAGTACAAGTAGAGAATCAAACATTAGCATCTATTACTTATCAAAATTATTTCCGACTATATAAAAAACTATCTGGAATGACTGGAACTGCTAAGACTGAAGCAGATGAATTTTTTGATATTTATAAACTTGATGTTGTAGAGGTTCCTACTAATAAATCTATGGTAAGAGTAGATCATGAAGATGAGATATACAGGACCCTTGATGAAAAACATGATGCTATAGTAGATTTAATTCAAGATTGCGTGAAACAAAAACAACCGTGTTTGGTAGGAACAGTTTCAATTGAGAAATCAGAAACTTTATCAAAAATTCTTCAAAAAAAGAAAATTAACCACCAAGTTCTTAATGCCAAAAATCACCTTAAGGAAGCAGAAATTATAGCAAATGCTGGAAAACCTGGAACAGTAACTATCGCAACAAATATGGCAGGAAGAGGGACCGATATTCAATTAGGCGGTGCCCAAAACCCTGAAGATAAAAATGATGACAAAAAAATTGCAAAGAATGTTGGAGGGCTTTATATCATCGGAACTGAACGTCATGAATCAAGGAGAATTGACAATCAATTAAGAGGAAGATCAGGAAGACAAGGTGACCCTGGATCCTCAAAATTTTTTCTATCACTTGAAGACGATCTAATGAGGATCTTTGGTTCTGAGAAGCTCGACTCTGTTCTTCAAACTTTAGGTTTATCAAACGGAGAAAGTATTCAGCATCCTTGGATTACAAAGGCATTAGAAAGAGCTCAAAAAAAAGTTGAAGCTAGAAATTTTGAAATAAGAAAGAGCCTTTTAAGATTCGATGATGTTATGAATGAACAAAGAAAAATCATTTATGAGCAACGTCGAGAAATAATTAATGAAAAGGATATTGATAATTTGGTTTTTGATATGAGAGACACTTATGTAGAGGATCTTATTAATAACGAAATTAAGGATTTAAATGAGTTAAACGACGAAAAAAAAGAAAAAATAATAGAAACTTGTAAACAAAATTTGAATGTTAAACTTGATCTAGAAAATTTGATTTCAGGAACGCCTCAAATTGAAGATATTAAGGAAGAAATAATAAAACTATCTGATAAAAATATTAATTTAAAAAAGACCAAATATTCTGACGAGGTTTTTGCTTTCGCTCAAAAAACAATTTTACTACAGATAATTGACAAAAGTTGGAAGGAACACCTACTATCTTTAGACCACCTTCGTCAAGGAATATCACTCCGAGCTTATGGCCAAAAAGACCCCCTTAATGAATACAAGCAAGAGGCTTTTATAATGTTTGAAGAAATGATGGAGAGGATAAGATTTAACATTACCAAAATAATCAGTTTTATTGAGATTAAAACTGAAGCACCTCCACCCGAAAAATCTGCACCTGACGTTTCACAAAGTAATGAAAAACAATGCCTAGAAGATTCTGGAAACAAAAAAATACCTAGAAACGCCGTTTGTCCTCGCACAGGAAAAAAATACAAACGTTGCTGTGGAAAAATATAGATTCTTAATTATCTAAAAATTTCTTACCAATACTCAAATATTTATCTTCTCTTTGACTGACAACCTTTTCTGGAGAAATTCCATCAAATTCTTTACTAACTTTTAAAATGCAATCTTTAATTTGTCCACAGACTCCAATTACATCTCTATGAGCCCCACCACGAGGTTCCGTTATGATTTCATCAATAACTTCAAGTTCTAACAAGTCTTGCGCAGTTAATTTTAATGATCTAGCTGCTTTTTCTGATTCATTTGCTGACCTCCACAAAATTGAGGCACAACCTTCTGGAGAAATAACTGAATAAACCGCATGCTCAAGCATTATAACTCTGTTACCGGTCGCCAAAGCCACTGCTCCACCTGATCCACCCTCCCCAATTATAAAAGAGAATATTGGTGCCTCAACATTTAGTGAGCATTTTATTGAACTCGCAATTGCTTCTGATTGACCTCTATCTTCAGCTTCAACACCGGGAAATGCTCCTGGTGTATCAATAAAAGTTACAACAGGAATTTTAAACTTACTGGCAAGTTTAAATAATCTTTGCGCTTTTCTATAACCCTCTGGTTTGGCCATACCAAAATTATTTTTTACTCTAGAATCAATATCAATTCCTTTATCATTTCCGATTACTAAAAAATTTCTATTTTCAATCCTTGCTAACCCCCCCTTTATTGAGGAATCTTCGGAAAACAGTCTGTCTCCACAGATTACCTCAAACTTATCAAAAATGTTTTTAATTATTTCATCAAACTTTGGTCTGTCTTGGTGTCTACATACTTTAACTTTTTGAATAGGTGACAAATTGTTGTAGATCTCGTCAAGAGTCTTATCAAACTTCTCCTGAAGCACAGTAAGTTCGTTTGCAATATTTTCACTGGTATCTTTAAGATGCCTTAATTCCTCAATCTTTGTCCTAATTTCAAGCAAAGGTTTTTCAAAGTCTAGAAAATTTTGCATCCTAAGAAATTTTTAGGCACCCTGAATGAGTTTAGCTTTCTGAACTAAAACTTCTGCCTGGCGTATTGAAGCAATGTCTATTAACCTTCCATCTAGTGAAACGGCACCCTTCCCCTCTTTTTTTGCTATTTCCATAGCCTCTAGAATCCTTTTTGCTTGGTTTACTTCCTTATCTGAAGGACTCATGACTTCATTGGCTAATTCAATTTGGCTAGGGTGGATTGCCCACTTTCCCTCACAACCAAGTGTTGCAGATCTATTAGCTTGTGCTCTATAACCATCTGGGTCATTAAAATCCCCAAATGGTCCGTCAATTGGTCTGAGTCCGTTTGCTCTTGCTGCAATTACCATTTTTGAAACAGCATGGTGCCACATATCACCCCAATGTCTTTCCCTTTCTTTATCTCCGTCAATATCAGTCAATACATGATAATTCGGGTTTGGCCCACCAATCACTGTTGTTTTTGCTTTAGTAGATGCAGCATAATCAGCCACACCGAAATGAAGAGATTCAAGTCTTCTTTTGTAAGAAGCTATCTCATTCACATTTTGCATGCCTAGCGCCGTTTCAATAATTAATTCAAAGCCAATCCTTTTTTCGAGATTCATAGCATCTTCAACTTGAGTGCATAACATGTCTATTGCATAAACGTCGGAAATTGTTCCAACCTTTGGTATCATAATTAAATCCAATTTGCCTGGAGCTTTTTCAATTAGATCTACAACATCACGATACATAAAATGAGTATCCAAACCATTTATACGCACTGACAAAGTTTTTCCATTCCAATCTAAATCGTTTAGGGCTTCTATAATATTCTTTCTTGCTTGTTCTTTTTCGTCTGGAGCTACAGCATCTTCTAAATCTAGAAATATTACATCAACTTTGCTTTTTGCAGCTTTTTCAAAAAGAGAGGGGTTACTCCCAGGTACAGCTAATTCACTTCTGTTAAGTCTTGGTTTGGCTTGTTCGACGATATAAAAACTCATAATTTCCTCATTAAATTTATAATAACATTGACAACTTATTATCTAAATAAAAAGATAAAAACAACCTAAATTTTAATTAATTTATCAATATTTTTTTGAAGACTATGCTTTTCCTCAAGGATTTTTCTAAGTTTTTTGGTTTTTATATGGGTATAAATTTGAGTTGTTGATATATCTTTGTGACCCAAAGATTCCTGAATAACTCTTAAATCAACACCTCTTTCAAGCAGATGACTGGCAAATGAATGTCTTATTTTATGGGGTGATAAGTCATTTTTTGATATCCCAACTTTCACGCCGGCTTGTTGCAAAATTTGAAAAAATCTATTTCTCGTTAGATGCCCCGTCTTTGATTTAGATGAAAATAAAAAATTCTTACCAATAGTAAATTCATTGTTTTGCAAACTATTGAGATATTGTTTTAGAAGATTTTGAACTTTTGAGATAATGGGAACTTGTCTTTGCTGTCCACCTTTATTCAAAACTATTATGTAAGAAAGATCATCGGCAATATCTCCTAATTTCAAACCAACTAACTCACTAATTCTAATCCCTGTCGCATAAAGTATCTCTAGCATCAAAGAAAATCTTTTACCCTTAAATGTTTTATCTTCATAAGATACATCAATGATTTTTAAAATTTGTTCTTCCGATAAAACTTTTGGAATTCTTCTAGTGAACCTTGGATACTCAATTGAATCAAATAAATTGTTTTCTAGATATTTTCTATCACAAAGAAAATTAAAAAAAGATTTTAGAGATGATAGCTTTCTACAATGTGAAGTTGGGGAGTAATTTAGTGACAAAAAATTAACATATGAAACAATTTTTTTTTCATTTAGAGACTCCAAATTAGAAATACCAAGAATTGCGAAGAACTGTTTAATATCATTTTTATAAGAAAAAAAAGTATTTCTAGAGAGATTTTTTTTTGTAACTAAATTCTCTAAAAATTTTTCAAGTTTTAGATTTAACTCTAAATTCACAATAATATTCTCTTGGATAGATTTTTAAATTCATTTAAAAAACCAAGATTCTTTAATATTGTTAGAACAGAAAAACTTTCCATTATATTCAATTCTAAAAGGTCCTTATTACCAATAATTTTAAACAGAATAGTCAGTGAATTAAAATAATCGCCTTTTAATGATAAAGCGTTAGCAAGAAAAAAATTCTTTGCATCAACAGATTTTATCTGTGACACATCTGCTATATTAAAAATTTTTTCTAAAAGGTTTTGATCCAATTCAATATTAGAAATTAAAACCATCAATAATTTTCTAAGAATTACAGAATCTTGAATTTTCAAATCTTCAAACTTTTCTAACTGCTTTTCTAATAAATAATAATCGATACTATTGTTTTTCAGATACTCTGAAATATCAATAGCTAAATTCCTATAATCACTTTCTGGACTTTTGTAATCCACATTTAAAATATCTCTGGCTTCAAGATATTTATTTTTTGATTGAAACATTTGCGATATTAATACTGTATCTTCATGATTTCTTGCAAATTTTTTATAATCGATCAAATCTTCCAACAAATATGACATTTTAGGAAGAAGATTATCTATTTTTGAAATTTTAATTAGAGCAATTATTTTTCTAAATTTTGATTCAGGCTTATTATCCCTTATGATAGATTGATAGAGCAAAGGTCTTGCTCTAATGCGTGACAAAGATTTATAAATTTTTTCGGCATTCTGGATCTCTTTTGGTTCAAATCTTGAGAGCCGGTAAGCCTCAGATAACATTTCAACACTAATTCGTCCTTGTTTAACTAGTATTTCCGAACAAAATATCTTCAAATCTGTATCTACAGAAGGATTAGATAATATAAATAATAATCCACTTGTGGTAAGTTTCTCAATTTGTTCAAAATTTGGAGAAATATCAGCAAATTGAAGTGATGACATTATGATTGGGTTTAATTCTTTAATTTGGTCAAGGTTTTTTTTTAAATCTTCAGACTCAGTAATGTCCTTTTCGCTCATGAGAGAAAATGCCAAATCAATAAAAAAAATATCTCCTGGTTGGTTTTGTTCTTTTAGTAGTTGTAATCCAAGCTTAGCTTGATCAAATTTGCTATTTATTATGTTGCAAATTATCATAATTTTTCCAAAAAAAAGTGGATCTTGATTCACCTTTTCTAAAATTTTGCAAGCTTCAGAATGACGGTTTCTTAGCAAATTCCCTTCGATCATTTTTTTTATAATGAATGTGTTATTTTCAAGTTCAGAAGTCTGAGAATAAATTAATTCAATTTCACTTAATCGACCAGTTTGAAATAGTTTGTTTACTATAGTTTTAAAAAGGAGTTTGTCTTCATCTAATCCAATCAAATCTCTATCAAATTTTTTTCTTGAAACTAAAATATCATAAATAAGATTTTGTATTGTCTCATCGGTACTATTGACTGGAAGGATTTCTATAAAACTCTTAACTTCCTTAAATTTCTTATTAACAAACAAATCTTTCCATTTATTATCGCTCTCTGCACCAATGCTGAATTCAGATAAGTACTCACCTTTGAATGACTGGTTGCTTTCAAATTCTTCAAACATTTTAGGGTTTGAGCAAGCAGACTTATCCGAAAAAACAAAAAAGATTATTAAAAAACTAATTATCTTCAATATAAATCTCTCTCTCTGTTAGTCTAGGGTTAATTACAAAGTCAGATGAACCCAAGTAAATGATAAATATTAGTAGGACTATAGTAAGTGAAATTAAAATTTTGATTATTAACTTGTCCATTTGTTTATTAACAATTTCTAATGAATTATTATAATATTAACAATATATTTAAAAATAAATCTATAATTTATATTAAAACAAATTAATGGAAAACTTACAAAAAAGTATAATTCTTATCGGAATGACTGGAGTTGGAAAAACAACAATAGGTAAAATACTTGCAAAAGAAATTAATAAAGCTTTTTTTGATATTGACCTTGAAATAGAAAAAATTACAAATCTTAAAATCAAAGATTTCTTTAAATTATATGGTGAGGAGGAGTTTAGAAGAATTGAAAAGAGCACATTATTTAGATTTATTAATAAGGATGAAGCATATGTTATTTCACCAGGAGCTGGAATAATGAATGATAGTGGAAGTAAAACAATGATTTTAGATAAGTGTATTACTATATTTTTAGACGCAAATATCAGATCATTAATAACAAGATTAAAAAAAAACCTTCTGAGTAGACCAAAATTACAGCAGGGAAGGCTTGAAGAAAACTTGAAACAAATGTATAAAAATAGAATTATTGATTACAGAAGATGTCACTTTACAATTGATGTAAACGAAATATCAACAAGCGAAATAGTATCTCAAATAATCAAAAAATTAAAAAAATATGACCAAAACAATTAATTATAAAGTTTCTTTGGGAAAAAACTCTTATCCAATATTCATTGGCAAGAATACTATAAAATCAATTAAAAAGTTCATTCCAAATATTGATCAATATTCAAAAATAATTCTTATTTCAGATTTAACTGTTCTAAAAAACAATCATTTGTTGTTTAACAAACATCTTCCAGAAATGCTTAACTTCTCAAAAATAATATTGCCTTCAGGCGAAAAAATAAAAAGCTTTAAATTTCTTGAAATATTAGTTGAGAAAATACTTAAAATAGGAATTGATCGAAATTCATTAATAATTTGTATTGGGGGAGGCGTTTTAGGTGATTTAGTTGCACTAGTTTCATCATTGGTATTAAGGGGGTTGGATTTAGTGCAGGTCCCATCAACTTTGTTAGCTCAGGTAGATAGTTCTGTAGGAGGCAAGACAGCTATAAATTCAAAATATGGAAAAAATTTAATAGGTACATTCAAACAACCAAAATCAGTAATTGTTTCAACTGATATTTTAAAAACATTAAAAAAAAGAGAACTAATTTCGGGATATGCTGAAATTCTAAAATATTCATTAATAAAAGATAAAATATTCTTTGAGTGGCTAGAAAGAAACGCTGAAAAAATTTTATCTTTAAAATCAGAAAGTTGTATTCATGCTATCAAGGTAAGTTGCTCAATTAAAGCAGATATTGTTTCACAAGATGAAAAAGAGAAAGGAATAAGAGAAATATTAAATTTTGGTCACACATTTGGGCATGCAATTGAGTCTATAGGAGGTTATACAAATAAAATTAAACATGGTGAAGCCATATTTATAGGAATGTATTTAGCTATAAAATTTTCAATATTTTTAAAATTTTGTAATGAGGATATATTAATTAGTTTTACGAAACATTTAAAAAAATTAAAGATATCTTTCAAATTAAACGATTATAATCTCAAAATTTCCCCAAAAGAATTCATTAAACACATTAAATTTGATAAAAAAGCAAAAAACAATAAAATTAAATTTATTCTTTTAAAGAAAATTGGAACTCCCGTGAGAATATTTTTAGATAATGAAAATTTATTATCAAAATTTTTAAAAAATGAATTAAGGTAAATTATGGAAATACCTTTATATGTTTTAATTGGTTCAATAATTGGTCTAGTATTCTTATCTGCCTTTTTCTCTGGATCTGAGACATCACTTACCGCTGCATCCAAACCAAGAATTCATATGCTTGCAAGAAGTGGGAAAAAAAATGCTGGCATTTTTGAAAAAATTTTCAAAGATAAAGAACAATTAATTTGTACAATTTTGTTTGCTAATAACTTAGTAAATGTTTTAGCATCAGCTCTTGCAACTAAAATTCTAATAGAAATAACTCAGACCGAAGGGATCTTATATGCAACTATAATCATGACATTAATGATTCTAATTTTTGGAGAGTTGATTCCTAAAACATTGGCATTGTCAAATGCTGATAAATTTGCTTTAAAAATTTCTCCATTAATACGTGTAATTATAATAATCTTATTCCCTCTAACAAAAACATTAAATTTTATTGTTGGGTTTATTTTAAAAATGTTAGGTGTTGATTATAAAGATTCAAGCAAAGAGGAAATACAAGAACAAAACGAAGAAGAGTTAAGAGGAGCTATTGATTTACATGGTAAGGACTCTACTGGTAAAGAAGAAAAACAAATGTTAAATTCAATTCTTGACTTAGATGAAATAACTGTGGGTTCAATAATGGTCCCGAGAACAGACATTTTTAGTTTGCCAACTAATGTAAGTTATTCTGAATTAATTACTAAACTTAAAAATTCACCACACTCAAGAATTCCAGTTTGGGCTAAAAACCCTGAAAATATTGTAGGAGTTTTACATGTAAGAAAATTAATAGGGGAAAACAATTTAGATCAAAAAAAATTTAATATCTTAAATTTTTGTCAAAAACCATGGTTTATTCCAGAGTCAACTAAGTTAGATAATCAATTAATGGCATTTAAAAAAAGAAAAGAGCATTTCTCTATTGTTGTTGATGAGTATGGTGAATTTTTAGGAATGATTACACTGGAAGACATAATCGAAGAAATTGTAGGAGATATAGATGACGAACTAGATGATCTAAAACTATCAAAAAATATCAATGGAATTAAAAAAACTTCAAAAAATAATTATTTAGTTAATGGAACAGTTAATTTGAGAGATCTTAATAAACAAATTGGTACTGAACTTCCAATAAATAATGCATCAACAGTGGCAGGATTGATTTTATATGAAAGTAGGATAATTCCAAAAAAAGGGCAGGTATTTTCCTTCTTCAATTTAAAGTTTAAAATTTTATCAAAAAAGAATAATCAAATATTGTTATTAAAAATTTCAAAAAATAATTAATTTTTTTAAAAATTAGTATTATAATAATCTGGGGAGATTATTGTGATTATTCAGGAGGTACTTGAGAAAGTTCTTATCAACCAAAGATTAGTTATTATTGGTGATAAATCGTCTGCTTATGAAGCTGCAGTAAGCATGTTACAAAATAAATGTGGTGCACTTCTAGTTTGTGATTCCAATAACAAACATGATTTAGTTGGAATCATCACAGAAAGAGATATCACATTCAAGGTTATTCCAAAGAATCTTGATCCAAAAGGAACAAAGGTTTCAAAAATAATGACTAAAAACGTCGAAACAATATCTCCAAAAAAAACCACAATTGATGCAATACATGTCATGAGATCCAAAGGATTTAGGCATCTTCCAGTAATTGAAAAAAAAAAAGATAATTGGAATTCTATCTATGAGAGATTTATATGATTATGCTAATAACGAATTGCAGGATTCACTTAAAAAGCATCAAGAGTTCATGTTTGGAACAGGTTACGGAAGTTAATAAAGTATTTTTATCCTAAGTGCATGAAGTTCACCTTTTAATTCTTCATTTAAAGCAGCATAAATCTTTCGCTGACTGTCAAGCCTGCTCAAACCATGGAAAGTCTCTGACTTAATAACTATTGAAAAATGAGAATTACCACTTTTTGGACTTTGAGGATGGTTTTTATGTAAATGCGATTCATTCTCTATCTTTAATATTGAAGGTTTAAAACAATGATATAGTTTTTTGTAAATTGTCGATTCATCCATATATTTAATAATAAGATAATTATGAAAAAGAAATCAACAACTCATAGCAATTTTTTTAAAAGTGATTGCTCAACAAAAATCTGTGACGAAGTTAATTGTACGGAAGTAGGTGAATATGAAGCTCCTAAATCTCCAAATAGCAATGAAAAATATACTTTTTGCCTACATCACATTAAATCTTATAATAAAAGATGGAACTATTTTGCAGGAAAATCTCAGAAAGAGATTTATGATTTTCAAAAAAACGATTTTCTCGAAGGCAAGCCCACTAGACCATTTTCAAAAGGTTCGATGTCAAAAATTAAATTCCAATTTCGTCATTTTTTTGATAAACACAACATGGAATTTAGAAAAAAAAGAAAAGTATTTGAAAATAACGTAAATTACAGTTTAAATGAAAAAATCGAAATATCACTTAACATTTTAGAATTAAAACCTAACGTTAGCAAAGATAAACTTAAACAAAGATATAATTCTTTAGTAAAAAAGTATCACCCTGATGTAAAAAACAATATAGAAGATAAAGAGATGAAAATTAAAGAAATAAATAAAGCTTATAAAGTCCTTCAGAAATATGTGAAAAATTAATGCTAGTTGAAAATAATAAATTAAATATAAAGCCTCATAAAACAATAGATTCCTCAAAAATATTCGGGACTTCTAAAAAAATATTAGTTCCGTTCTTCGAAGAAAAATCAGATTTGGTTCCAGCAATAGATGAAAGTTATATCTTCGATGATATGACCACTACATCAATTTTGATGGGATTTAAATATAATAAAAAAGTATTAATACAGGGTCTTCATGGAACAGGTAAATCCTCACACATAGAGCAAATTGCTGCCAGACTAAATTGGCCGTGTGTAAGAATAAATTTAGACGGGCATATAAGTAGATTCGATTTGTTAGGGAAAGACGGAATTGTTTTAAAAAATGAAAAACAAGTTACGACATTTAAAGAAGGCTTGCTCCCGTGGGCAATACAAAACCCGGTTGCACTTGTTTTAGATGAATATGATGCAGGAAGACCAGACGTAATGTTTGTAATTCAAAGAGTACTTGAAGCAGAAGGAAAACTCACGCTTCTTGATCAAAGGACCATTATTACTCCTAATCCATTTTTTAGAATCTTTGGCACCTGCAACACTCTAGGACTTGGCGATACGTCAGGTTTGTATTATGGGACACAAAATTTAAATCAGGGTCAACTTGATAGGTGGAATATTTTTAGTGCCCTCAATTTCCTAAAACCTGATATCGAAGAAAAAATTATTAAAAGTAAAATTAAAAAAGGTAGCAAAAAGCTTTTAGATTCGATTGCTAAAATGGTTCAACTAGCCAACTTAGTCCGTGAAGCATTTAAAAACTCAGAATTATCCGTTATCATGTCACCAAGAACTTGTATAATATGGGCAGAAAATTTTGAAATCTTTGGGGATATTGACCTAGCCTTTAAGCTTTCCTTTTTAAATAAATGCGATCAAAATGATAAGAAAGTGATTAATAAATTTTATCAAAGGTGTTTTGGAAGAGAAATTATAGTTATTACCAATTAAGATTGATAAATGAATAGTGAAAAAGAAACAACAGCAAAAACTTTATCAAAACAAAAAATCAAAAAATTTTCTGGTCAAAAAGTTTCAGTAAGTCAAAATTGCATGCAAAGCAACATTTTAGAAGATTTTAGTTTTTCTGAATCTGAGAGAGGTTGGTATGACATTGCTTCTTTAAATTTGAGGCATATTAATGCGACTTTATTTAATGAATATTGTCCTGTAAATATTGAAAAAAAAGAAATTTTCAAAATTTTTGCTACAACAAGATCACTGGTCAAAGGTTTTAAAGAATTTCAGGGATGTAAAATTAATATAAAAAAGGTTCTTCCTATATTCAAAAAAAAAAATTTTCTCTGAAAAATCTAAGTTGAATCAAACAATTTTTGATGTGTGTATGCAATCATTTGAAGATAAAAAACTTAATTTCAAATCAAAAAAAGAAAAATTTCCAACTATTGAGAAAAGTAAATTTAAGACAATAATTAATCATTTTGAATTCGAAGAGGAATTTTATAAGAGTGTAAACAAGTTAATTGATTCATTTGAATTAGGTTTGGATAAAAATGAATTTGAAAAATCTGAAACAGAACCCAAAGTCGATAATCCAACAGAAAAAGAGAATAAAACAGAAAAAATGAAAAAAATAGAATTAGTAAAAAAATCAAGTGGAAAGGATAAGGAAAAAAAATCAGAAAACTCTGGAAACCAAAGCACTGAAAAACTAATTGAAAAAAGTTTAAATAATTACAGTATATTTACAAAACAGTACGATATTTTTACTAAAGCAGAACAAATAATTAAATATAAAGAACTTAAAGAGCTTAGAGAAAAATTTGATGAAGAATGTAAGGATAATACAAAGCTAATAAATAAACTGGCTAAAAAACTTGAAAAACTCCTATATTCTTTAGATTTTAGTACATGGAAGTTTGATCAAGAAGAGGGGTATTTCGATAGTTCTCGATTTTCTCAATTTATTGCAAGTCCTTATAATACAAATATCTTCAAGCTAGAAAGAGAAAACACAGAGAAAAACACAGTAGTTTCTTTATTATTGGATAACTCTGGTTCAATGAGAGGAAAGCCAATTGTAACATCTGCAATGACTGCCGAAATTATTACTAAAACATTAGAAAAATGTAGGGTAAATGTAGAAATATTAGGATTTACAACAAAAGAATGGAAAGGTGGACAGTCAAAAAAACTTTGGGAAAAAAGGAAAAGAATACCAGATCCTGGAAGATTAAATGATTTATTACATATTGTTTATAAAGATGCAGACACCTCATGGAATCAAACAAAACTTAATTTAGGATTAGTTCTTAAAGATGGTTTGCTCAAAGAGAATATTGACGGAGAGGCATTAATTTGGGCTAGTAGTAGGCTAAAAAAAAGATCAGAAAAAAAAAAAATATTAATTGTAATATCTGACGGAGCGCCCGTGGATGACTCGACACTCTCTTGTAATAATTCTAATATATTAGACAATCATCTAAGAGAAGTCGTATCAAATATTGAGAAAACAAAGGAAATTGATCTGATAGCCATAGGTATAGGTCATGATGTATCAAAATATTACAGTAAGGCTTTTACAATTGATGATGTAGATAAATTGGGGGAAATTATTATTGATAATTTAACGGATATTTTAGGGAAGAAAAAATAGCTATTTTTTTTCAGATTTCAAAACAATAAGTTTTTTTAATTTTCTTGTTTCCTCAGTAAGATCTGAATTTTTTGTATTGACTATGTAATTATCGATTCCTCCATTTTTTTCAACAGTTTTTATTCCACGTGATGATACTTTTAATTTAATTTTCTTACCTAGAGTTTCAGAAAAAAAAGACACGCTATGGAGATTAGGATAAAATCGTCTTTTAGTTTTGTTAACAGCATGACTGACATTATTTCCCGCCATTGGTTTTTTTTTTGTTATGCTACACTTATTTACCATTTTACTAATAAAATATTAAATGTTGTTAAAAATTAATTTAACTGCATTATTAACATCTAATTTTCCATTTTCCACATCTTTAATTATTTTTTTTGTAAAATTTTTTAATTTTACGTCATTTACAATATAATCTTCTATTTGTGTATTTAAGTTTCTCCAAATGGCATTTACTTTTTGTGTTTTCCTAGTCTCATAAAAAGATTTATTCTTTTTACATTTGTTAAAAAATTTTTCTATAAAACTCCAAATTTCATCCAAGCCAGATTCTTCAACTGAGGAACAAGATAAAACTCCTGGTAATAAATCTTTTCTACTTTTTGAGATTAAACTCTGTGCATTTTTATACTCTTGCATTGTTAGGTAGGCTGACTTTTTTAGATTTCCATCGGCTTTATTAACAATTATCAAATCAGCCATTTCAATTATTCCTTTTTTAATACCTTGTAGTTCATCTCCTCCAGAAGGCAATAAGAGAACTATAAAAATATCAACCATATCGTAAACAGACGTTTCTGCCTGTCCTACACCCATAGTTTCAACAAAAATAATATTAAAACCAGCCTGCTCTAAACATAAAATTGAATCACTTGTTTTTTTTGCAACTCCACCAAGGTGTCCTTGACTTGGAGAAGGACGTATGAAAGCTCTATCATTTACAGAGAGTTTCATCATTCTGGTTTTATCACCCAAAATAGAGCCACCAGTACGTTTTGAAGATGGATCAACAGCTAATACAGAAACTTTATAACCTAAATTAATTAATTTCATTCCAAAAGATTCAATAAAAGTAGATTTTCCAACACCTGGCACACCAGTTATACCAATCCTAAGACTTTTATGATTTTCCTTAATTAGAGATAATAAATAATTAGCTTCTAGTTGATGACTTTTCAAAGAAGATTCAACAAGAGTAATTGCTTTAGCTAAATATTTTTTTTCACCTAAACTTAATTTTTCATAAATTTCATTTACTTTATCTTTTTGATTTTCTGATAATTTTTCTGAGTTGATATTTTTTATATAAAAATCATTTGCATCTACGAGCTTATCTGTTGCTTCATAGATTTTATTTAAAATATCTTTTTCAGGTAATCTGCCTCCATTAATATATCGTGATAAAGAGACAGGAGAAATTCCAATTTCTAAGGAAAATTCTTTATTGGAAATATTATTAAATTTTAAGTAATCCTTAAGCCTCATTATTTAACCGTTTTGGTTAATTTACTATAAAATATTTACAATTTCAATAGCTGCTTCTTGTATATTAGTTCCAGGTCCAAAAACTTTTGAAACTCCTAACTCATACAAAAAAGGATAATCGTCCGGAGGGATAACTCCACCACAAATTACTTTAATATCATTGGCTTCATTTTTTTTTAGCTCACTCATTAGTAAAGGAACCAATGTTTTGTGACCTGCTGCTAATGTTGACACTCCTATAATATGAACATCATTTTCAACTGCTTGCAAAGCCACTTCCTCTGGAGTTTGAAATAGAGGGCCAATATCGACATCAAAACCAAGATCAGAAAATGCAGTGGCTATCAATTTTGCTCCTCTATCGTGACCATCTTGACCCATTTTAACAACCAACATTCTTGGTCTTCTTCCATTTTTTTTCACAAACTTATCTAACTCAATATCTATTAGATCAATCTTTCCATTATTTTTTATTGTTTTTCCATAAACACCAGTAATTGTTTTTGTTGAAAGATTATGCCTTCCAAAAACACTTTCCATTGCTGAAGTCATCTCACCAACAGTGCATCGATTTCTTGAAGCTTCAATACAAATTTCAAGTAAGTTTCCCTTTCCAGATGCTACATTTTTTATCTTCTCTAAATAACTTTTAACGATTTTATTATCTCTGTTTTCTTTTAAACTATTTAGTCGTGAAATTTGTTTTTTCCTTACCTCTTCATTATCAATTGATAATATATTAATATCTTGTTTCTCAGTTGGTTGGTATTTATTTACACCAACAATTGTTTCTTCTTTTGAGTCTACCCTAGCCTGTTTTTTTGCAGAACTTTCTTCAATCCTCATTTTAGGTATTCCCATTTCAATTGCCTTAACCATACCTCCAACATTATCTATTTCGTCAATTAATTTTTTTGATGCTTGAACAATATTGGAAGTAAGGCTCTCAACATAATATGAACCAGCAAGTGGATCTATAACATTACAAATACCAGTCTCTTCAGATAAAATAAGTTGAGTATTTCTCGCTATTCTTGCTGAAAAATTTGTTGGAAGAGCAAGTGCTTCATCAAAACTATTGGTATGAAGAGACTGTGTCCCTCCCATAACTGCTGCCATTGCTTCAATTGTAGTTCTGACAATATTATTATATGCATCTTGCTCAACCAATGAAACACCAGATGTTTGACAATGGGTTCTTAATGCAAGACTTTTGTTGTTTTTGGGTTTAAACTCTTTAACAATTTCTGACCACATAAACCTGGCTGCTCTCATTTTTGCTATCTCCATAAAAAAGTTCATTCCAATTGACCAAAAAAATGACAGCCTGGGCGCGAACTCATCAATGTTTAAACCACGATCTAATGCTGACTTTATATATTCTTTTCCATCTGCTAATGTATATGCCAATTCTTGCACTTGATTAGCTCCAGCCTCTTGCATATGATAACCACTTATAGATATAGAGTTAAATTTGGGCATTTGTTTTGATGTAAATTCTATTATATCTGCTACAATTCTCATGCTTGGTTGAGGTGGGAAAATGAAAGTATTACGCACCATAAATTCCTTCAGTATATCGTTTTGAATTGTGCCAGTTAGTTTTTCTCTAGGACAACCTTGTTCTTCCCCAGAAGCAATAAAACTAGCTAAAACAGGTATTACTGCCCCATTCATAGTCATTGATACACTCATTTGGTCTAGTGGAATTCCATCAAATAACATATTCATATCTTCAATTGAATCAATAGCCACACCAGCATTTCCGACATCTGCTAATACTCTTGGATGATCCGAATCATACCCTCTATGTGTAGCCAAATCAAATGCAACTGAAAGACCCATTACCCCATTTTTTAATCCATCTTTATAAAATTTATTTGATTCTTCTGCTGTTGAAAAACCAGCGTACTGCCTAATAGTCCAAGGCCTATTAGTGTACATAGTTGCCCTTGGTCCTCTTGTAAATGGAGGTAAACCAGGCAAGCCTATTTTATGATTAAGTTTTTTTAAATCATCTTCTGTGTATAACGGCTTCACTTTAATACCCTCTGGTGTTTCCCAGTAATGTTCATTAAGTTTTTTATCTTTTAATTCTTTATTTGCTAGATTCTGCCAATCAATAAACTCATTAGTTTTATCCAATTTTTTTTCCTTAAAATATTAAATCCCTCATGTAGAAAGAGGGATTTATTGTTTTTTTTTTTTATTAAATCATTTAATTTATCTTTATCAATACCGGAATCATTATTTACTTCTCTATGAATACCTGAGGTAATAAGAAGAGAATCTAAGTTTTGGGAGTTTGCTCCTCTTATGTCATTTTCTAAAGAATCACCAATAACTAAAATTTTACAACCTTTATTGTTAAACTTTAAATAAGTATATTCATAGATTTCGTCGAATGGTTTACCATAATATTCAACTCTGCCACCTATCTTTTCATAATATTCTGCAAGTAACCCTGCACAAATCATAAATTTTTCTCCACGAACAACTGTTTTGTCAGGGTTAGAACATATCATCACTGGATTTGATTTAATAAGCTCATTAAGTAATGGCTTATAATTCTCTAGAGAATCATGATCACCCCACGGACCAGTATTAATAATAATATCGACATTTTTCTTATTTTTAACAACATTTAAACTCAAACCATCAACCAAATGAAAATCTCTTGGCGGACCAATTAAATAACAATTCAAATTTTTTCTATTTTTCAGTTTTTGCCATGTCAACTCTCCTGATGAGATTACATCCTCGTAAAGACTCTCATTTAATCCAAATTCTTCCAGTTGTTTTTTGATCACAAAGGATCTCCTTGGTGCATTAGTTAAAAAAAAAACTTTTTTCTTATTTTTTTTTAATTTTTTTAGAGTTTCTTTAACATCTGCGAAGAGAGAAATACCATTATGAATGACTCCCCATAAATCTATGAAAAAACAGTCATAATGAGATTGTATTTCAGATAATTTTTTTAGTTCTATAGATTCAATCATAACTAATATTTTTACCTACCAGCTGTTCAACATTATCAATACCTTTTTTTTCAAGTAAATCACTTAACTCTTTCAATATTTTGAAAACTATATTTGGGCCTTCATAAATTAATGATGTATAAAGTTGAATAAGGTTTGCTCCCAGTGAAATTTTTTGAAAGGCATCTTTACCAGATGAAATACCGCCGACTCCTATTATTATAATTTTTCCTTTAGTAATTCCATAAACCTTTCCTATTAATTCATTAGTTTTTTCTTTTAGTGGCGGTCCAGACAAACCACCCTTTTCGTTGACTTTCCATGAATTTTTTAAAGGTTTTTTTAATAACATATCCCTACTAACTGTTGTATTTGTCAAAACAAGTCCATCAATCAAATTTTCATTCAAAATAAGTTTACAAATATTTTCAAGATTATTATCAGATATATCAGGAGATAATTTTAAAAACGTTGGTTTTCTTTTTTTAACTTTTGATAATTCTTTAATTAATTTTTCTATATTCCCCTTGTTTTGATAATCTCTTAAACCTGGCGTATTGGGAGATGAAATATTAATGGTGATATAATCAGAATGTCCAACTAGCTTATTATACAAAAAAATATAATCAGAAAACTGACTTTCTGAATTTTTATTTTTTCCAATATTTACTCCCAGAATATTATTTTTACTTTTTGATGTTTTTAGGTTTTCCAAAAATTCCTCAATACCATTATTGTTAAATCCTAGTCTCTGAATAACTGCTTCAAATTCAGGTATCTTAAAAACTCTAGGATGTGGGTTTCCTTTTTGTGGCATTGGAGTAACAGTTCCAAGTTCTAAAAAACCAAATCCTAAATTTAATAGTCCATTAATAGCCTCTGCGTTCTTATCAAAACCCGCCGCCAACCCCAAAGGATTATTAAATGTTTTATCAAATACTTTTGTTCTCAGATTTTCAAAATTAATCTGTCTTTTAAAGAATTCTTTTTGTAGAAATTTGATAAATAATTTATGAAGAAATTCTGGTGGTATAAATTCTGTGAAACTTGATATAGTTTTAAAACTCATATTGCATTTCCTATAAAATCTCTGTTATCCAGTCAAAACGAAGTATCCCATAAAAATGAGGGAAAAAATCCTCATCTCTACTTTTTTCCCATTTTAACTTATGTTTTAAATCAGATGTATTGAATTTCACTACCTTTAAGTCTTTTTCTTCTAAATAGTACTTCGTAATTGTGCCAAAAATTTGTTTTTTCGTAGATAAGTGAATAAAACCTGATTCTTTGTCTAGAGTATTGCCTGAAAAGAGTTCTTTATTTTTAAATTCTTCAAATTCTTCTTTTTTAAAAACTCTATAAACTACATTACAGTGAACTTTCATCAATTCAATCTTTGTTCAAGTAAATTAATGGTTTTTTTTATTCCATACAGTTTGATAAAAGAACCTAATCTCGGTCCTTGATCTTGTCCTAGCACTACCTGATAAAAAGCAGAAAACCAATCTCTTAGATTCTCAAACTTAAGATCCATTCCAATTTTATATATTTTTGTTTGAATGTCTTCAGATTCACAATCTTCGTCAATGTTTCGTAATTCTTCAATTATTTTTTTAAAACCAACGGTTTCTAATTCATTTGGTTTTCTATATTTTTTATTTGGCAATACAAATTTATTATAATATTCCACGCCATAGTTTAATAATTCCTGAATCATTGGAAAGTCATCTCTTTTTATATTATTGTAATAATTTTCTATAAATCCCCAAAGTATTTCCGACGACTCGGCATTGCAAACATTAGCTAAGTTTAAAATCATATTAAATGAAAAATTTTCTAAGAATTTAAATTCATTGTCTTTTTTCAAAAACCAAATTGGGTTTTGCAGTTTTTCTTCATTGTTTTGTATTTCATAATCTTTCCTTAACCTCAAATAATCATCAGTCATTTTAGGAATAATATCAAAGTAAAGTTTTTTAGCTCTAGTTGGATTTTGAAACATAAATAACTCTAGACTTTCCTGTGGAGAGAATTTTAACCAGTCGTCAACTGTTATTCCGTTTCCTACTGACTTTGATATTTTTTCTCCCTTTTCATCTAAAAACAATTCATAAGTGAAATTGTTAGGTGGTTTACTACCTATTATACGATTAATTTTACTGGACAAAACGAATGATTCTATAAGATCCTTACCGTTCATTTCATAATCTACATTTAAAACTTTCCATCTCATAGCCCAGTCAACTTTCCATTGTAATTTACACTCTCCGTTAAAGATAGATGAAGATTCGTTTTTACATGTTAGGGGGTTGAAAAATTCAATTTTTTTATTCTTTTTGTCTAAATTTTCAATCTTTACCTGTAAAACCTTACCAGTTGTTTTACATATTGGTAAGAAGGGTGAATATGTTTTTTTTCTTTCATTACCTAAAGTAGGTAACATAACGTTGAGTATCTTTTCATAGTTGTCAAAAATAGATTCCAATCCAGAATTGAAGTCTCCGGCTTTGTAATGTTTAGTTGAAGATTTAAATTCAAAATTAAAGCTAAACTTCTCAAGAAAATCAATTAATTTTTGATTGTTGTGTTCAGCAAAACTTGAATATATTTCAAACGGGTCTGGTATTGATGATAGTGGTTTTTCTAGGTGCTCATTGATTAGTTGCTGATTAGGGATATTTAATGGAACTTTTCTTAATCCATCCATGTCATCA
>NZHH01000053.1:0-11362 GCA_002691245.1 Rickettsiales bacterium
TTTTTAAGTCGGTATAAATATCCTTATTCACATAATTGACTGTGGCTTTTATAAGAGCTTCGTCGATACTATCCCGTACATTTATAACCGTGAGCGAGAAGGTTTCGGAGAAGGATTTCCCTCCCTCGTCTTTAGAGATAATCGTTACTTTGTAAGAAGACTTGGTTTCATAGTCCGGCTGACTTTTAAAGGACAACTCCCCTGTCGCTTGATTGATACTGAATGAGCTATAATCATCCAGCTCTGCCAGTGAATAGGTAAAAGCTGTTCCCGCTGTCTGATCACTATCTGTCGTCGATAATGTTCCGATAACGAGAGAGCTCGCCGCCTCACTGATTGATGTAGAACTTAAGGCAATATCAGTGGGTGCTTTGTTTGAGGCAGCCGTATCAACATTGGAAGAGGTTTTAAATGTAATTGATGCGGAGCCAGACCCCGCGCTAGCCTTTTCGGCGGTAGCGGCTGTTTTCACTTGATCTTGAAGAGCAGATACTGTTGAAAATGTGTTTTTTGCAGCATCAGAGGTGAGATCGGTAACGCTACCAATTTTTGCATTAACATTCTTAATAGCTGTTGTTGTATCAGCTGCCAGTGCATCGAAGGCCGTCTTACTAATGCCTGAGACACTGGCCATTTCTGTCGAGGCTTGCGTTTTTATTAGGTCTAAGTCAGTGCTATTTGTTAAATCTAATGTACCGCTAGCCGTGGCCTTTGACTTAACCACTTCGACAACTGATTTAAGTGAGGCGGTAAATGCATTGGCTTGACTAGCTCCCGCACCTTCAGCTGAGGCCGCAAAAGAGTTAACAACACTCATTAACTGCTGGCTAACTTTTTCAACAGCTAGTGCTTTTGTAGCATCAACACCACTCGCATAAGGATTAAAAGAGGTAGGATCAACACCACTAGGTAGCCCTAAAACAGTAGCCACTTGTGCAGCCGTCAGATCACCTTCTTTCATCAACGTTGTTGTCGGTGTCACGACCGTGGCTCCAGAAGGTGCTTTTAGGGTTACGCCTGATAATACTGTTCCGGAGGATGTATCAATTGTTGTATCATCAGAAATAGCAACAATGGTGAAGTTCGAGCTACTAGTTGTTAACGTGTAGCTGCCATCAGAGCCAGTTCGAACCGAGGGTTCATTGGAATCCTGTATTCCGTCAGAATTTAAATCCAAAAACACAAGAGCGTTATTAAGAGGTCCCTTTACAACATTGCCACTATAGGAAACGGAAGAGGGTGTTGAAGATGGAGGGTCTTGCGATACGGGGTTACCAGATGTAGAGCCACCACCTCCGCAACTGGCCAAAATCAATCCTAAAGGTGTCAGCAAAAACGGAGCAGTATTGCTTCCACCAATGCCGGGGGCTAAATTTAGGCCCTTACCCTTTCGTACGCCTCGTTCCATTTTTGAACTTTGCTGTTTTTTTTACAATAACGGAAAAATATGATTCTTTTAAGAAAAACCATCTTTGGCGCTAGGGGTAGAAAATAACTTTTTTTTTAATCTAGAGAAATCTGCTAACTTTCAGTAATGATACGTATTCTCTTCATTGTTTTTTTATTTCTTGTAGGCTGTTCAGAAGGGTCTTTTATCGGAGAGCTAATAACACAGTCAAAATCCCCTGCAAACCAGAAAATAAGGGAATTTGAAGAGCCAAAAGTTACATCATCTGTGATCAAAGCGCTTCTTAACGACCCAAAAACGCAGAGGAGTGTGCAGTCAATTTATCTCGCACGACTTGAGACCGATTCTGTGGAGACTGACGGAAAAACAAAATTTAATGCATCAGGATCGGCTGGAGTTCTTGATGAATATGAAACAGAAGCGCGTGAACTGGCGTTCGGAACCATAAGAGCAGATCGCTTGATTGATGATAACTCTAGGTTGAGTGATTCGGTTAAGCTTGCGAAAATAAAAACTGAAATTCAGATTTCAACACTTGACCTAGAGCTCAATAAAAGTCTCGGGGAAATTTTAAAAGCCTACAATCAGTTNANTCTCGCTCGAGAAACAAGTAAAATTTTAATTCATTACTTAGAAAGATATGAGGCACAAGAAGTCCTTTTGGATAAGGCAGTNNGCATCGGAGCCATCTCAAATTCAGAGAATCTGGAGTTAAAAGGATTAGTAGTTGAGGCTCGAACAANNTTGGCTAATTCAGAATTAATCAGCAAAAAGTCAGANAACATTCTGAAAAGTAAATTAAATAAATTGTACAAGCGTTCAATTAATGAGTTGGGNTCTAAGATTGAACAGCCNTATCAATGGAATTTAACTTCTCCACGAAACACAAACCTATTGATAATCGATCTTAAAATGAAAACGATAGATATGCAGATNGCTCTNGAAAAAANNCGCTTACGTCCCACCAATAAGCTCTCTGTTTCNGCAACNAGCCCTCAGTCAAAGTCNAGAANTCTTACATTATTTGCAGGNTTAACCGTTGATTTCCCGATAAAAGATGGAGGTAAATCCGAAACACAGGTAAAGCTNCTTGAAAAGCAAAAATTGATTTTAGATCTTGAGAAAAAGGACCTTAAAAGAAATATCNTTCTTATNGAAGATCAGTGGATANGCTTNGATAAAGNTCANAAAAAANAACGAAAATTATTCGAAGACAGACTAAAAATTTCTAAGCAGCGTCTCAAAGAACTAGAAGTATTACAGAGACAAGGCCGTGTAAATTTTANCTCTTATGTCAAGGAAATCCTNGTCGTCGCTAATACCGAGATTGATATTATTAATATAAACGCGAGCTANTTTGAAGAGATTTTAAAAAGAACAGATATGACATCNAGCACTTGTAAATTGTTGCAACTCTGCACCGAATTGGAAAAATATGTGAATANTTTTAAGATTTAGCGCTTTAAAGGAAAGTCACCATAAGAAAAAATAAATTAGATATTATAGACCCATTTAAAATTATTAAATCTGTAAGCTTTCTATGGATAGCAACAGCAGCTCTCTTCTCAAATTTTTTGGGTCTCTCAACCTCTCTATTCATCATGGTNGTNTACGATAGAGTNCTTCCNAACGAGGCNACTCATTCACTCTATGGTCTGGCCTTAGGCGTTGTTATCGCCATAGTCTTTGANATCTTGCTGAAGCGCGCCAAAGCGCGCATCATAGAAAGATCGACGGTTACNAGCGACAAAGGTATAAATGAAGAAATATTTGCACAATTTGTTGAAACAATTGGAACAAAGAACAANAAGCCGATAGGTGAGTTGGCGACTATAATGAGAGACGTCGAAGTCTATCGTGATTTTATGAGTTCAGCTACNATTCTCACCTTAATTGATATTCCATTCGCTTTACTGTTTGTNTTCGTAATTTATTTNGTTGCCGGCCCCTTATTCTTAATTCCTCTNGTATGTATTCCTCTTATTATAGTTTTGATNCTAGCTGTTCAGCCTTTTATGGCAAAGAACAGCCTGACTGTTTCTCTATCATCTCAAACTCGACAAGGTCTCTTAGTGGAAGTGCTNAGAGGATTGAACGAACTAAGAACTACNGGNGCTTTTAAGTTAATGCGAAAAAAATTTCTCGAGAAATCTTTACAGTATTCAGAGGCAACGCAAAAAGCAAAGTCCTATGCTCAAATCAATGAAAATATTATCTACTTAATTCAACAGTTGGCTCAGGTGGCTGTAATCGTTTATGGGTTTCACCTATTTGTTACGCAGAATATTACTATGGGTGCTATTATTGCAACTGTCATCTTATCAGGTAGAACCTTGTCACCGTTAGCCCGAGTTGCGCAAACGTTAGGAAGAGCTAATACTGCTATTCAGGCAAGGTCAAATGTTAAAGAGTTTCTNCTAACGGCTATNCCTTCTTATGAGGAAGAAACTAATTTCCCTTCTCCCTCCGAGGAGGCCATAAAAATAGTGAATGTAACCTTAAAACTGTCAGAACTGGGAAAGCCCTTTTTTAATAATTTTGACTTATCAATTCCGGCAGGGCANAAGGTNGCTATAGTTGGCCGAAGCGGCTCGGGNAAAAGCTCACTTTTAAAAATGACTTTAGGGTTAAACCANCCAGAAACNGGCACTGTTTTAATTAGNGGTNGGGATATCCGTCAATATAGTAGGACGAACCTCTTTAAAACATTGGGAGTGACATTTCAAGAGCCATGGCTATTCTCCGGAACCCTTAGAGAAAATATTGGATTNGGTTATGAAGATTGCAGTGACGATATGATTAAAAATTGCTTGATTGAAACAGGGGGTATCTTCGGAAGTGATCCAAAGACTATAGATTTAGATTTTAAGATTTCTGATCAAGGAGGAAACCTTTCNGGTGGCCAGCGACAGAGTATAATNCTCGCCCGNGCATTAGTATTNGAACCNGATATTNTNTTTCTAGATGAACCAACCAGTGCAATGGATGTNAAAACCGAAAACGCNACAATTCANGGTNTAAACAAATANTGCNCAGATAAGACCCTTNTAGTNATAACGCACAAATTNTCCTTAGTGCGGATGTGTCAAAGGGTAATTATAATAGATAGGGGAACAATCATCTGGGATGACAAAATTGAAAAATATATTGAGCTCATGAGTTCTCAACTTGGAAAGAAGCGTTAAGTTCATGGAGTTTAGTGAAAAGGCAGTCTCAAATCACAGAGATTTTCTTATGATTGGACTACTTGTTGCTCTTATTTTGACCTTTCTTATGTGGGCTAACTTTACCCGCTTGGACCTTGTAACCCGTGGAAGTGGAAGGGTTATTGCCATTGGAGAGAATAAAAACGTTCAAACTTCCGAAAGAGGAATTATAAAAGAATACCTTATCAAGAAGGGGCAGTCTGTTGCGAAAAACCAGGTTATCGCAAAAATTAATCCTATAGAAGCTGAAGGCGTTCTGGAGGAGCTTAATTCTCGATTGACCACTTTGAATGCGAAATTAACTAGGATAGACGGAGAATTGAACCTGATTTCACTGGAAAGCATGAAGGCTAAGCTATCCATATTTCCTGAAGAGGTTATGAGGGCTGAGTTAGATCTTTTTGAAGCTCGGAGGTTGGAGTACCAAGCAATAATTGAAGGTATAACCAAAGATAAATCAAAAATTGAAAAAGATGCATTTATTCTAAAGTCTGAAATTAAGGGTCTAAAAAAATTGAAAGAACTTTTAGATCTTGAGATGTCTGAAGTTATTCCACTAGTTGAAGAAGGGATCATAGGTAAATCTGAAAAATTTCGCCTTGAGAGAGAACAGACCAAGATGCAGACCGAATTGGGAGTGCTAAGAGAAAGGGAATTTCAAAATAAGTTTGAAGTTGAAAAGATTGAATCGGAGATAAAAGCTGTCGAAAAAAAAATTACCAAGGATTTGTATGAAGATCGTAGTAATGTTATTGGCGAGATTTCTCAATTAGAAGCACGAATTCCTTCATTGAGCCAAAGGTTGACTGAAACTGAAATTAGATCGCCTATTAGTGGAGTAGCAAATCGAGTATTTTTTAATAGTAAGGGTGCAGTTTTAAAGGAGGGGGATATTATCGCAGAGATAGTGCCTTCTGGAAGTGGACTTCAAATAGAGGCCTTTATTGATCCGAAAGATATTGGGTTTATAGAGCCCGGTCAAAGGGCAAAGATAAGTTTAACAGCGTATGATGCAAGCAAATACGGATACATCAAGGGTACCCTCATTCAAATTGCTGCTGATACGGTTTATCGTGAAGAAACAAAAAGCCCACAGTACAGTGTGACCATTTCTATTGATGAAAAAATTTTTGAAGATGAAACTACGATCGCAGAAATTTTTCCTGGTATGATCGCTCAAGTAGATATAATCAGAGGGTCACGGTCTGTCATTGAATACTTCTGGCAGCCAGTAGCGAAGTTAAAGGATAATGCCTTTAGAGAGTGATGATTTTTTGCCTATTATCATACCTATAGAATATTTGGAGTCCCAATCTGTAAAGTGGGGGTGCCCAGGTTGTATTGTATGAGTGGGAACACAGCTCATTTTTGGAAAGCCTATATTGGAACAAAGATCATCACAAAAAATAGGGTGGCTATTACTGCCAGAAGCGTAGATGCTGGATGTTTCAGGCCGAGTTCTTTAAAAGAATTGTCTGCTCTTTTAAATTGGTGCAATTATAAAAAAAATTGATAGTATTAGAGGATAAATAGCAGGGAATTATACAGGATACATGATCTCCGCAGACGTTATTAAACAAAAAAGATTGAATCTAGGACTATCTCAAAAAGAGTTTTCTATTCTCTTAGGATTGAGGGGACATGGTGAACGAACAGTCCGTGGCTGGGAAAACGGAGAACATGAGCCTTCTGCCGCAAAGCTGGAAAAGATTTCGGGTCTAAAAACTGAAACCCCCTATAAATTTTTAAATCGCTCTGTTGGTCTAAAATCGGTAGACCTATTTGCAGGTATCGGAGGAATAAGACTGGCATTCCAGACTTTAGGGTGTCAATGTATATTTTCTTCAGAGTGGGATAAATTCGCCCAAAAAACTTATGCTGCAAACTTTGGCGAGTTGCCAAAGGGAGATATTGGAGAAATTAGAGCAGAGGATATTCCAAACCACGATATTCTTTTAGCAGGCTTTCCATGTCAGGCTTTTTCACAAGCGGGGTTAAAAAACGGTTTTAACGATACAAGGGGCACTCTGTTTTTTGATATTCAAAGAATTCTAGTAGCAAAGAGACCAAAGATGTTTCTTCTTGAAAATGTAAAACAGTTGAAGGGTCATGATGGAGGCCGAACCTTTGCAACAATATTATCAATTTTAAAAGGTGAACATGGGAATAATTTGAAGATGATTGATATGTCACAAGCGGCAAGAGATGCTTTAAATGAGCAATTGAACTATTGGGTAGATTTTAAAGTTCTAAAAAGTACAGACTTTGGGTTGCCGCAGAATAGACAAAGAATATTTATTTTAGGGTTTAACAAGGATTATTATGGCGACATTGATTTTGAAACTCAATTCTCATGGCCATTGCCCAACGGTATCCCAACAAGTGTGAGACAGATTTTACAATCAGATAATGAGGTAGATCCCAAATATACAATTTCCCAAAAATTACTGGAGGGTCATGAACGGCGAAGAAAAGAACATAAAGAGAAAGGAAATGGATTTGGGTTCTCAGTGTTTAGACCTGAAGATAAATACACAAATACAATTAGTGCAAGGTATTACAAAGATGGCAGTGAGATCTTAATTGATCAAAGCGCTTTGGGCAGGAGGCCTAGAAAACTTACACCGCGAGAATGCGCCAGACTTCAGGGATTTCCAGAAGATTTTATAGTAGATGCAGTGTCAGATGCACAGGCCTATAAACAATTCGGAAATTCTGTCAGTGTACCTGTTGTCCAAGCTATAGCGGCTCAAATGCTGTATTTTGATAGAATGCATCCAAATGATGAAAAAACCGATCTAATTGAGCGCCAAGGCTCTCTTTTCGACTGAAATACGCCGTCCCTCAAAGCATTTCATGACGTCTACCATATCAAGAAAGAGTACATCTATAGGAGGAAATTCATCATCTAGCTGATTGGAAAATCTATCAACAACCACTATGCTTTCTGGCTCTGCTTTTTCTACTTTGGGTACAGCGAGCATATTATTTATATCCAGCTTTTTATAAACTATAGTAAAAGCCTTCGCATAAAAAAACTGCTTAACAAGATCTTGCCATCCCGGCATTGACGCTTTGAAATCGTAATACTTTGCATCCACTATCGCTATTTTGTTTTTCTCATTAATAATAATGTCAGGTCTTGATGCATTTTCTTTTTTCAAGATTAAAGCATTTTTTGATTTATATGCTGGAATAGCAGGCATTGGAAATTGTGATTTTTGATCACCTAGATAGCTTGCGCACATATTCTCCCAGATATTTTGAAAAAGATCAGTTCCAAAACACCACCGACTTTGGTTCGCGGTATCTTCTTTATTTAACAAAAAAGACTCCATCAATTTTAGTTGAGAGATCTTTGCATCCACATACTGGAAACTCATTTCTTTTCTTATAATCTTGAGAGCTGCTGATTTCGAAACAGGGAGCTTTACTCCTTTCAGTTCCGGTGCAACTAAATTACTTTTGCTTCCTATAAGCCATCCGAAAACTTTGTCAGCCTCACTAATTATCGCTTTATGAAGTTCCTGAATTATGTTGGGAGAGGAGCGTGTTTTGCCGACAATCTGTGGAATGTAAATTGGAACCCTATCTTTATTATGTGTAGGCATTATGCGATTTAGGGTATTTTTCCAGTCTACTTTTCCGGAAGTTGCTAGCACTGCTTTTTTTTGAAGCAAATTATATAATCCGAATTTTAAATAGTTTTCTAATACACTTAAACCTATTGGATATTTTATCGTATTGTCTACTCCCATTAAATCGGAACTTTTACGTTCATTTTTTGTATATTGTCTTATACATTTAATAATAAGCTTTGCAGTATTTTGCCAATTATCATCTGAACTTAATCCTTTTGGATAAAAGACCGCTATATCGTTTTCAGACCAGACAACTCCGACAAAGCTCACTCTTCGACCCTCAACTGATCTGGAGGAATAACCCTCAATCGCTTTCAAAATTTCAGGGTCTATAGAGTCGACATTACATCCATCAATATAATTTTTGGGTCTACTTGTATTTAAAGGCGTCATTGCTGAGTCAACCTTCTCCTACATTGGGGTCTGACTCAGTATTTGAGACTCGGTTAGTCTGTATTGCATTGATATATCTCGTGCTAAAAATAGTCTGCTTTGATAGATATCTTTTCTGTACTTCTGCAAAAGAAAGTATGGTTTCTTCAAAGATAATTGATCTATCATCATGCCTTAAAACATCTTCCCAGATATATACTAAAACTTTTTCAATTATAAGTTCTTCAATATGCTCATTGGCTAATTCGACTGGAGAAAGAAAATAAGGGCCAATTAATTTATCCTCGGACACAATGCCGGTCTGTAATAACAACTCATTAATTGACTTGGCAAACTCAGTCCAGCTGTAGTTTTCTCCTGACACATTTATCCTTGGCTTTGAAAATTCCGGTTTTCCGCTGTGTTGTTTGAAGTCAATAGGAACATATTTAAATGAAAAGCGCCTCTTGAATGCTGTATCAAGAGGAAACACTCCTTGATCACTACTATTCATTGTTCCCACAATAAACAGGTTTTCTGGCAACGTGAGATGTGAAATATGAGATAATTCGGTTCGTTCTCCAAAATATGTTTTTAAAGTTTCGGGAACAAGAATTTTATAACTTGACTCTCCCGCTTCATTTCTGTCGAGAAGCTGGAATATCTCTCCAAAAATAGCAGGCGCATTTCCTCGATTGATCTCTTCTATTAATAATACTACAGGCTGGTCATTATTAATCATTGCATCTTCAAAGGCTTCGATAAAAGGACCCTTTTCAAATGCATAAATTATTCCAAATTTATTATCTCTCTGCGGTTTTAATGTTCCTATAAAATCGGAGTTCTGATAATCCGCATGAAAGACAACCCTATGAAAGTGCTTAACATCACAGTCAATATAGTCTTTGGCTTGGAAACTTTTTCCGGTCCCCGGTGCTCCAAAAAACAGTACATTTCTTGGTAAGTCAGTTGGAATGTGTGTGCTGAGGCTAGTGCTTGTAAGACCAGTTTCTTTTAAATCGTCTAATGTATCTTTAGTATCTTGAATGTATTTTACAATGAACTCAACATAACCGGTCTTTACGTTTTCCAAGTCTAGTTTTTGTTGACATATTTGGGTTATGACATCGTGTCTGCCTCTGAAAATTGATTTTTTCAAGCCGCTCCAAGCAGGATTGCAAATAGCTTTCACAAAATAATCTACGTTTACCTGCGATCCAAAATAATCAATTGAAGCTTGCGAGATTTCTCTGGAGGAAATTTTCCCGGTTTTTATTTCATTAAAAAGTTTTTGTTCCCCCTTAGAAGAGACAGAGGACGAAAGTTTGATCAGAGTATCCTTTAGCTTGTCCGCTGCATCTTTGTATCTTGAGGTAGCATTTATGTAAGGAATAATCTGTTTAAAGTGTTTTAAATGTGCAAAAGATAAAACCGATTTTTGATGCTGTTTTGTAGAGGTGATACCGATGGCAGTTTCCCCTTTTGAATGAATGAGATAGCCATCTTTTTGTAAATAATTTGATATTCTGGTTATCAGTGTAGGGGGAATTTTTATTTCTGCCTCATCTGCCAGGCTAGATAGATTTTTCTCACAGGCTTTCCAAACCTCTTCGAGGTTCTCCAGCCAATACCATGATTTTATTGTTTTTATAGTATCAATCAACGCAACATCTGTTAAATCTTTAGCCTTCTCCAAGACATTTTTCAAATAGGCTGGACTCATTTTTTCTTTAGAATCAACCCAACCAACCCTTCTGCTATTTGTATGAGGATCAAAGCTATCTCTGAAATTTTTGATCGTGTTTTTATTTACATGAAAAATTTCTTCCAGATTTTCAAAGGCCTCTTTGGTGTTTGTATATCCAAGCTTCCCATATTCAAGTTTAGCAAGTCCATAGGCACATAAGGCGGCAGCTTCTTTATTGTTTAGAGTTTTAACAAAATCATTTCCTGGCATAATTGACAATCTCTTTATTCTCTAAAATATAGATATACACTATCAAGTATGGATATTGTTACAAAAAAAGAAAGAAGCAAAATGATGGCTGGTATAAAATCAAAAAATACCAAGCCGGAGATAATTATCAGAAAAATTCTTTTCAGATCAGGATTTAGGTATCGCCTGAGTACTAAAGTTCTTGGGATAAAGCCAGATATAGTCTTAAAAAAATGGAAAATTTGTATTTTTGTTCATGGATGTTTTTGGCATAGACATGAGAATTGTACACTCGCCAGCATTCCAAAGAGCAACGTCCAGTTCTGGAAAAAGAAATTTGAGGGCAATGTTTTACGTGATAAAAAGGCGATAGATATTTTGCAGAAAAATAACTGGAAAGTAGGAATAATTTGGGAGTGTGCGATAAGAAATAGAGAGACTGATTTCAGCATTCTACCAACATTAATAAAAGATAGTATTTCGTGGACTATCCCATGAATACTGAAAATCAATTACTTTAAAAAAGCATGCAAGAAACTTTTAAACTTATAAATAACTTTTGGACGGAGTTTGAAAAGATAAAAAAAACTATTTCTCGCGTTGGAGGGTTTGATGGTTTCTGTCAGTGTGAGTCAGAGAAAATAATAGAAAAAACGAGCAAAGCAACGGAGACTCGCTCTTTTCTAATGATAGGAATTCTTGTTGACCAAGCAGTAAGAGCTTCTAGTTCTGATAATCTTTATGAAGATTTTAGGTCTGTATTTATTTACCCCAAACTTGTTGCACATTTTGATGGTAG
>NZHH01000054.1:0-10425 GCA_002691245.1 Rickettsiales bacterium
CAATAATCTTTGCCTCATCTGCTAAACCGAGAATTTTTCTTACTTTGTCTTCTGTGACCTTTTCTCCCATCAAATTATGAGGGACTATTACCTGATCTAAAATTGACAATGCATCTCTAACAGAGCCTTCAGAAGATTGTGCAATCAAATTACAACCCTCAACTCCAATTTCAAAGCCTTCAATTTCTGAAATTTTTTTTAAAAATTTGGAAATAATATCTGCATCAACTCTTTTTAATTGAAATCGTTGACATCTTGAAAGTATCGTTAAAGGAACTTTATCTGTTTCCGTCGTTGCAAATATAAAAATCACATCTAGTGGAGGTTCTTCTAGTGTTTTTAGTAATGCATTAAATGCAGCTTTTGACAACATATGTACTTCGTCGATAATAAAAACCTTTTTCTTAGCTGCAACTGGTTTATAATTCACATTATCAATTATCTCTCTAACATCTGAAACTCCAGTTTTACTTGCTGCATCAATCTCAACAACATCTATATTATTACCAGAATCAATCGACTCACAATTTTTACAGCTTCCGCAAGGCTCAATGGTTTCATTACTTAAATTAATACAATTTACGACTTTAGCTAAAATTCTTGCGATGGTTGTTTTACCAACTCCCCTTGTTCCTGAAAATAAGTAGGCATGAGCAATTCTTTCAAACTTAACAGATCCTTCAATTATTTTACAAGTTTCTTCTTGCCCAATTATCTCTGATAACCTTTTTGGTCTATATTTTCTAGCAAGTACTATGTAATTATTTATTTCAGTCATATCATTTAGAAGGAGTTGAAATTTAACCCAATAGTAAACGTTACGGCTGCTTCTTTTCAGTTCTGACCGGATTGGCGAACCTATTGCCTAAATTCAACTCCCAATCTAATTTATCATTTTAAACTCTAATTTTAAATATAATATTATTTTCTAAAGGTTGATGCTGGGTAATATCCCAATATTCTAACTTTCGTTGAATATTTTTTTAGTACATAAAGAGCGTTTTTAAAATTTTTTAGATCGGGATGAGATTCAACATCAATAATAAAAGAAAATTGTTTAAAATCCTTGTTTACAAAAAAACTTTCAAGTCTGGTTAAGTTTATATTGTTTTTAGCAAAACCACCAAGAGCATTATAAAGAGATGCTGCCTTATTTTTTGTATTAAAAACAATTGATGTTATAATTCTCTTATTTATATCTAACTTAATGCTATTTTTTGAAAATATCAAAAATCGAGTAATATTATCTTTCTTATCTTCAAAATTCTTTTTCAGAATTTTAAGTCCATAAATTTCTGAAGCTAATTTTGAGGCGATAGCTGCAATATCTTTTTCCTCGCTTTCATTGATGTACTTTGCTGCTCCTGCAGTATCCATATAATTTAGAGGTACTAGTTTTAACTTTTTAATATTATTTTTACATTGAGATAAAGCATGTATGTGGCTGTAAACCTTTTTCACTTTATTCAACTCAATTCCTTCCAGGGTCATCAAATGATGCTCAACTTTTTGATAATGTTCTGCAACAATCTTTAGTTTTATATTCTCGAGAAGAAAATGCATATCTGCAACTCTTCCTGCAATGTTATTTTCAACAGGAATAATTGCAAATTTTGCTTGACCACAAGACACTGCTTCTAGCGTATCTTGAAAAGTTTTACATGGAAGTGTTTTATAATCCTTGTAAAGTTCTCGACAAACTAGATCTGAATATGCACCTTTTAAACCTTGAAATGAAACTTTTTTTTTTGACATTGCTAAGGTGATTAAAAATTATTTTTTTTAAAAATCAATCTAATTTTTTGTAAATCTTTTGCGGTATCGACACTAGGAGGATTATATGAAACTTTGACTAATTTAATTTTGTAGTTATTATCGAGAGCACGCATTTGTTCTAATTTTCTTTCTATCTCGTTTTTTGTTTGTTTTAGTTGAATAAATTGTTCTAAAATTAAAGGTCTGTAAGCATAGACCCCAATATGATGATAAAAGTTAATATTTTTTTCAATTTTCCTACAAAAATCAATAGCCATTCCTACGTTAGAATTATTTAAAATAACCTTTGCTTTCACAATATTCTTATCTTCAATTTCAAGATCTTCTAAATCACAAATTGCAGAACCTATATCAACAGATTCATCATTAAATAAATTTATCATTTCCTTAAATAAATCTTTTCTAAATAAAGGTAAGTCACCTTGAAGATTAATAATTAAATCATAATCACGATTTATTATTTTATAAACCTCATGTACTCTGTCTGTACCACTTTTGTGATTTTTATCGGTTAAGATACATTCAATTTTAAACTCATTACATAACTTTAATATTTTATCGCTATCAGTTCCAACAATAACTCGACCTATTTTTAATTTTTCTGCATTTTTTGCCACTCTTATTATCATTGGAATCTTATCTATTTTTTTAAGAAGTTTCGTACTTAGTCTAACAGATTTCAATCTTGCTGGAATGATGATGACAATACGGGGAGTTTTTTTAATTTTATTGATCACAGTAAACGTTTATTTATATATAATATCTTACAAACACTAAATTATAATGATTAAATATTTTTTATCTGTAATATCAATTTTGATTGTTTTTAATCAATTGGATTGTTTGATGGAATCTTTATAAATTACGAAATTAATCTAGTTAAAGAGTTTAAACTGAAAAATATTAATAATAAAAAAGATGGATTTTAAAATAAAAAATTTACTAGACAGGACATAGACAATTTATCAAAAAAAGCAAAACTTGAAAATGGAAAGAAATTATCAAAACAATGCCAAATGATATTAAAACTTTTATTAAATTTGCAAATTATTTTGCAGATCAAAGTAGAAATATTTTAAAAAAAAAATTTCTAAAATCTTTAAAAATTGAACAAAAAAATGATGGTTCCTTTGTAACTAGTATTGATAAAGAAATTGAATCAAAATTTAGAGATCTTTTAAAAAAAACTTTTCCATCACATGGCGTTGTAGGTGAAGAATTTGGATTTGAAAACGAGAATAATGAGTATGTATGGGTTATCGATCCTCTTGATGGCACTCATAACTTTATTGCCGGGAAACCTCTATTTGGAACACTTATTTGTTGTATGAAAAATGGTGTCCCTTTCATTGGAATTGTTGAGGTTCCAATTTTAGAAAACAGATGGTATGGAGGAAAAGGATTAGGAGTAAAATTTAACGGAAAAAATTGTATATTTAAAAAAAAACAAAAAAAATTCAATGATCTAATTGTCGCTTCAACCTCATTATTAATGTTTGACCCAGCTTATGAAAAAAAAGTAAAAGATATATATAAAAATATCGGATTCCCTATCTTTGGTAGTGATTGTTATTCTTATGGTTTAATGTTATTAGGTAAAATTGATTTAATAATTGAAGCTAACATGAAACCCTGGGATTATTTAGCACAAGTTTCTTTAATAAATGAATATGGTGGAATTATTACAGATTGGAAAGGTGAACAGCTTGGCCTAAAGTCTAGTGGAAAAATCATTGCATCATTAGAAAAAAATCACCATAAAAAAATAATTGAACACTTAAATAAATAGAATGTTGTATTTAAACTTTTTACTGAGAACTATATTAATTCTTTTTTTTTCAAATTTTAATTTCTGTTATGGAATAGAATATCAACATGGTGTAGCCATGCATGGAGATCTNAAGTATCCTAAGAATTTTAAAAAATTTGATTACGCTAGTGATAANGCATANAAGGGNGGTACAATTAAGCTTTCATCAATTGGAACATTCGATAATCTTAATCCNTATATATTNAAAGGTGTTGCAGCTTGGCAAACAACCTATCTATTTGAAACTTTAATGAAGTCGTCATTTGATGAGCCTTTCAGTCAGTATGGACTAATAGCTGAGAGTGTTAAGATTCCCGAGGATAGATCATGGATAATTTTCAAAATTAGAAAAATTGCAAAATTTTCTAATGGAGAGAAAATAAAACCAGAAGATATTATATTTTCTTTTAATATTTTAACTACCAAAGGTCACCCAATTTACAAAACTTACTATGGTCAAGTAGATAAAGTCGAGAAGTTTTCTGAAAATGAAGTGAAGTTCTCTTTTAAAGGCGACCCAAATCCGGAATTACCTCTAATTATTGGTTATCAACTTCCAATTTTTTCAAAAAAATATTGGGAAGGTAAAGAATTTGATAAAACAACCCTAAACCCACCCCTAGGAAGTGGACCTTACTTAGTATCAGATGTAAAACCAGGAAGAAGTATCACACTAAAAAAAAACTCAGACTATTGGGGAAATAAGATAAATGTAAATGTTGGACGATTTAATTTCGATACTATTCATACAGATTTTTATAGAGATGAAACTGTAGCATTGGAAGCCTTCAAGTCAGGTGCTTACGATTTCAAGCAAGAGAATTCGTCAAAAAACTGGGCAACAGCCTATAAATTTGGTGCAGTAAAAGAAGGAAGAGTAAAAGTAGAAGAAATTAAATATTTTAGACCAAGCGGTATGCAGGGGTTTGCTTTCAATATGAGAAAATCAATCTTTCAAAATATAAATGTAAGAAAAGCTCTCACATATGCATTTGATTTCGAATGGTCAAATAGAAATTTATTTTATAATGCTTACACTAGAACCAAAAGTTTCTTTGATAACTCTGATCTTTCCTCTCAAAGTTTTCCAAGTGAGGAGGAGTTAGTTATTCTTGAAAAATATAGGGGAAAAGTACCTGAAGAAATATTTACTTCTATTTTTTCACCCCCGAATACAGATGATGAAAACGGTTTAAGAAAAAACTTAAGATTTGCCAGAAGATTACTAAAAGAAGAAGGATGGATTATAAAAAATGATTTACTGACAAACAGAGAAACTGGGGAAATATTTAAATTTGAGATACTTTTAAGATCACCGCTTTTTGAAAGAATTGTTCTGCCAATGAAAAGAAATTTAAAAAAATTGGGTATTGAAGTTTCAATTAGAACAGTCCAAGATGATTCACAATACATAAGAAGACTTGAAGACTTTGACTATGATATGATCGTAGTAAATTATGGATCAATTATTTCTCCAGGTAATGAACAAAAAAATTATTGGGGTTCATCAACTGCTGATCAGCCNGGAAGNCCAAATTATATGGGAGTAAAAAACCCTGTCCTNGATGAAATTATTGATGAGTTAATAAGTGCTAAATCAAGACAAGAGTTAGTTACATATACAAAAGTTTTAGATAGGATATTACTATTTAATTATTATTTGATTCCACAATTTCACATAGGTCACTATAGNGTAGCCTATTGGAATAAGCTTTCAAGACCAGNAATNTCNCCCAAATATGANTTAGGTTTCGATTTCTGGTGGTTTGANAAAAATAAAGATNAANATTTAAGCANTATCAAANCNTCAAANAATGAGNAAATAAAAAANNAAGAATATTCAATTTATTATTTTCTTTTCTTTTTTTTATTATTTNTTTTATGGAAAATNAAAAGGAAAAAAAGCTAATGTTACACTATATTGTCAAAAGACTTTTTCTNATAATACCCACATTATTTGGAATTTTAGCAGTNAATTTTCTTATTATTCAAGCAGCACCAGGCGGACCTGTGGAAAAAGCCATAGCCCAAATTAANGGCACTGAAGTTTCAGTTACAGAAAGATTCACATCATCTGGAGGAGAACAGCTGTCGAGTAATCAGTCTAAAAATAATTTTAGTTCTGCTGAAAACAAATATAGAGGATCACAAGGAATTGANCCNGACTTGATTAAAGAATTAGAAAAACAATACGGTTTTGACAANCCACCTCTTCAGAGATTTTTTGAAATGCTTAAAAATTATTTATTATTTGATTTTGGNGAGAGCTTTTATAAAGATAAAAGTGTTATATCTCTTATATTAGAAAAGTTACCCGTGTCAATTTCTNTAGGNTTGTGGACAACTTTGTTTGTTTATCTAATATCTATTCCCCTGGGAATNAAAAAAGCTGTTAGAGATGGTTCAAAGTTTGATATTTANTCTTCGTCATTTATTATAATTGGTTATGCNATCCCAGGTTTTNTATTTGCAATTTTTCTAATTGTTATCTTTGCTGGTGGAAGTTACTTAGATATTTTTCCCTTAAGAGGNTTAATCTCNGAAAATTGGGAAGANCTTTCACTTTTAAATAAAATTCTTGATTATTTTTGGCATTTAGCTCTCCCNGTACTAGCAATGGTTATAGGAGGATTTGCNAGTCTAACTATGTTAACAAAAAANTCGTTTTTNGATGAGATNAANAAGCAATATGTTCTAACAGCAAGAGCTAAAGGAGTAAGCGAAAAAAAGGTTTTATATGGTCATATTTTTAGAAANGCAATGTTGATTGTTATTTCTGGTTTTCCTGCNGCTTTCATAAATATTCTTTTTACGTCATCNTTGTTAATCGAAGTCATTTTTTCATTGGATGGACTAGGTCTTCTTGGTTTTGAAGCGGCANTNGGAAGAGATTANCCTGTTGTATTTGGAAGTTTATATATTTTTACTTTGATTGGTTTNTTNCTTAGACTTATTAGCGATTTAACTTACGTTTTAATTGACCCAAGAATTGACTTCGAANGCAGAGGNAATTAATGAACTTATCACCANTAACAATNCGCAGATTAAAAAATTTNAAAGCCAACAAAAGAGGTTATNTTTCGTCTTGGCTGTTCNGTATTTTATTTTTAATTTCNATTTTCGCTGAATTTATTGCTAATGACAAACCTATTTTAATTGTTTTTGATAATANAATTCATTTTCCNGTTTTTGAAAAAATTCCTGAGACTTTTTACGGAGGTGAATTTGAAACAGAAGCTGACTACAAAGATCTTTATGTTAAAAATTTGATTAATAAAAACGGNTTTTTTATTATGCCACTTATTGAATATTCTTATGATACGATTAATTATGAATTAAAGGTTCCGTCNCCTTCACCCCCATCTTTGGAAAATTGGTTGGGTACNGATGATCAAGGAAGAGACGTTTTATCTCGATTGATTTATGGATTNAGAATTTCTGTTTTTTTTGGATTAATTTTAACAATTTTATCAAGTTTCATTGGNATAGTNGTAGGAGGTATACAAGGGTTTTATGGNGGNAAGATTGATTTGTTTGGTCAAAGATTTATTGAAATCTGGTCTGGATTACCAGTGCTCTACTTACTGATTATCATTTCAAGTTTTATCGAACCGAGTTTCTGGATTCTTNTATTTATTATGCTTTTATTNAGNTGGATGTCACTTGAGGGTGTGGTCAGAGCGGAATTCTTAAGGGCNAGAAACTTTGAATATGTNAAGGCTGCTAAGGCCNTGGGCGTTAATAATATAAAGCTTATGTTTAAGCATGTTCTTCCAAATGCCATGGTTGCAACTTTAACATTAATGCCTTTTATTCTTTCAGGTTCAATAGCAACNCTCACCTCNCTAGATTTTTTAGGCTTTGGTTTNCCNCCTGGNTCTCCATCATTAGGAGAAATGGTTGCACAAGGAAAAGCNAATTTACAGGCTCCTTGGCTTGGTCTTTCTGCATTTATTACTCTATCACTACAATTAAGTTTGTTAGTTTTTATTGGTGANGCTGTCAGAGATGCTTTCGATCCTAGAAAGGTTATTTAAGATGAAAACCCTACTAGAGATTAAAAGCCTTAGTATTACTTTTGAATTTAATGGTCANATTGTTAATGCTGTTAAAAATAGTAGTTTTAAAATTGAAAAAGGCGAATGCCTAGCAATTGTTGGCGAGAGTGGTTCTGGNAAATCTGTGACTGCTTTGACAATTATGAGACTAATAAGGTCAAATTCACAACTTAAAATCTCTGGAGAAGCNATCTACAGAAATAAAAATCTTTTAAATTTAGATGAATTAAGTTTACAAAGAATTAGAGGGAAAAANATTTCTATGATTTTNCAAGAACCAATGACATCNCTTAATCCACTGCACAANATTGAAAAACAAATTACTGAATGCTTTGAAGTTAANGAAAGATTAAATAAATCAAAATGCATTAATCTTTTAAAAGAAGTTGGAATTGAAAACCCAGAGCAAAGATTACTTCATTACCCACATCAATTGTCAGGAGGACAAAGACAAAGAGTAATGATTGCTATGGCAATAGCAAACAATCCCGACTTATTAATTGCTGATGAACCAACAACTGCCCTAGACGTTACAATTCAAAAGCAAATTTTAGACCTCCTCAATAAATTAAGAAAAAAATACAAAATGTCACTATTACTTATTACTCACGACTTAGGAATAGTTAAAAAAATTGCTAATAGAGTTTGTGTTATGGAAAAAGGTCAAATTGTTGAGCAAAATTTAACATCAAAAATCTTTAACAAACCTAATCACGGTTATACAAAAAAACTTATTAACTCTAAACCCAGGGAAAAAAAACCAAGAAAAAAAAAAGAAAATATTATTTTGTCTGTTAAAAACCTTAACGTTTACTACAAAAATAAAAGTAGTTTTTTTTATAAAAATAAAAGCGACGAATTTCATGCAGTTAAAAGTCTTAGTTTTGAAATCGCAAAAGGAGAAACACTTGGAATTGTTGGTGAAAGTGGATCTGGAAAGAGTTCTGTGGCTCAAGCGTTAATCAAACTAATATCTTCAGAGGGGAGGTTCTCTTTTAAGGGTAAAGAAATTTCAAGTCTAAGTGAAAAACAATTTAGGTCATACCGTAAAAATATTCAAATAATATTTCAAGATCCATTCGCCTCACTTAGCCCAAGACTTACTATTCAGGACATTGTTAGTGAAGGGCTGAGAGTACATAATAAAGAAAAATCAAGCAAAGAGATGATAGACGCCACAAAAAAAATCATCCAAGACGTAGGTCTTGATTATTCTATGTTATCAAGATACCCTCATGAATTTTCTGGAGGACAGCGTCAAAGAATTGCAATTGCACGAGCACTTATTCTTAATCCAGAATTAATAATCCTTGATGAACCAACTAGCGCACTTGATATGACGGTTCAATCACAAATAGTTGATTTGCTTTTGAATCTTCAAGAAAAGAAAAGTCTGACGTATATCTTCATAAGTCATGATTTAAAAATAGTAAAAGCATTATCAGATAAAATTATGGTTATGAAATCTGGTAAGATAATTGAATTTGAAGAAAAAAAGAAAATTTTCGCTAAACCCAAAAATGAGTATACAAAAAAATTATTAAGTTCAGCATATTTTTAAAATTGTTTAATCAGTTCTAAAAGCGCTCTTATACCCATAGCCTCCCCACCCTCATAAGAACTAAATTGATTTGCTCTTGTCCAAGCCATAAGATCAATGTGTATCCATGGAATATCTTTTATAAATTTTTCTAAAAACAAAGAAGCCGTAATTGCTCCTCCAAAAACACCGTTACCAATATTTTTAAAATCTGCATGCGCCGAATCGAGTTGATCTGAGTAGTTTTGCCATAATGGTAATTGCCAAAGTGGATCTCCAGTTTTCTGAGAACATTTAATTAGTTTCATTGAGAGGTTGTCATTATTACAAAAAAAACTAGGAACTTCTATTCCCATTGCAACTCTTGAAGCGCCTGTTAATGTTGCCATATCAATAATCAAATCAGGATTATTTTCACAAGCATAGCTGATAGCATCAGCCAATATCAACCTTCCTTCAGCATCCGTATCACCAATTTCTATAAAACTTCCTTCTCTACTCTTGATAATGTCAGATGGTCTAATTGATTTTTTTGAAATAGAGTTCTCAACCAAACATAGTAACAATCTTATATCTACATCTAATTCGTAATTACTAATTAACTTTGCAAGTCCAATACAATTTGCTGCACCCCCCATATCCTTTTTCATTAGAGACATTCCGGTCCCTGTTTTTATATTGAGCCCACCTGTATCAAAAGAAACTCCTTTTCCGATGAGAAATATTTTTTTTTTTTGTTTTTTTTTTTTTAACTTAAACTCACAAAAAATTGGTTGTTTACTATCATCAGCACCTCGCCCAACTGCAGAAATGAGTGGAAAATCTTTTTCTAATTTTTTTTTTGTAAACAAGTTAACAACCTCGAAGTTGTTTAGGAATTTTTTAGACGACTGAAAAATCTCCTCTGGTCCTAAAATATTAGCAGGTGTATTAATTAGATCTCTAACATAAAAATATGATTCACTAATTGATTCAGTTTCTTTTTCATATTGATTTACAATTGTCGCCTTGTTTTGTAATTTTTTTTTTGATTTATAATTTTCAAATGCATAGTCTGCTAACCTCCACCCTAAAAAAAAATTTTTAATTTCTGATTTACTACAACCAAAATAATCAATAAAAAAATTACCTGACCCACAATTTCTTTTTACCGCTGATCCAATCTGGAGTAATTTATAGTTTTTTTGTAGAGTGTTAAGATTAGATATTTTTGACAGATTTACAAAAATTTTTTGATCTGA
>NZHH01000055.1:0-17445 GCA_002691245.1 Rickettsiales bacterium
ACAAGAATATGGTCTTCATTAGTGATGTTTATCATTTTCATCTTGCTACTATATTCGAATAACGCAGGGTTTATATTTTTAACTCAAATCATTCTTTTTTTAGCTAATTGGGAATTATTACGAATGCTTGAGTATAGAAAAAAAAAGCTGGATAAATTAAGTTATACAAACTGTTTTCTCTCTCGATGTAGAATTCCTTTGGAGGACTACATTATGTTATTTTTTATTAATTTATTTATCTTATCGATAATTTTATCATCTATTTTCTTTCAACTTGTTACCATTATCATTTTGATTTGCTGGATATTAATTAATATAAATGAAATTAAAAAATATGTCTTTTTAATATATCCATCATCTGCATTTTATTTTTTGATATTACTTAGAATAGAGGGAGTTTTGATTGATTATTTATTTTTTATTGTGTTGTTTGCCATGTTGGTAGACATGTCAGCGTTTTTCGTTGGACGCAGAGTGGGAGGAAAAAAATTAGCAATTAATATAAGCCCTGGTAAGACAATTTCTGGTTCGATTGGTGGAATAATATTTCCTTCAATTATATATTCAGTCCTATATTATGATATAAATAATATACATAATGTTATTTTTCTTACTATTTTTCTCTCAATTATTTCTCAGTTTGGGGATCTTTTAGAATCTAAATTTAAAAGATTTTGTTCTGTAAAGGATAGTAGTAACCTTATTCCTGGTCATGGTGGGGTTCTTGATAGACTTGATAGTATTCTTTTACTTATCATAGTTGTATCAATCATGAAGTTAATGGATTATAATTTTTTTTTTATAGTATAGTTTAAGAATGAAGAAAAAAATCACAATATTTGGTTCAACTGGTTCTATTGGTGAATCAACATTAGATATTATTAAAAATCATCCAGATAAATATGAGGTTATTGGCCTAACTGCAAATAGAAATTATAAAAAACTACTTGAGCAAGTAGATTGCTTCAAGCCTAAGATTATTTCCTTAAACAATTCAGATTCCTTAAATAAATTTAATGAGCTAAATAATGATAAAAATTTAAAAGTTGTAAATGGACATGATTCATATGAAGAAATTTTAGATTTCAATACGGATTTAGTAATGGCAGCAATTTCGGGATCAGCTGGGCTAATGCCAGTTGTTGCATCAATAAAAAAAGGGGTACATATTGCGTTGGCAAACAAGGAAAGTTTGGTTTGTTCTGGCTCATTAATAACCTCAATGGCTAGATTAAACAATGTCAAGATTTTACCTGTAGACTCAGAGCATAATGCGATTTATCAGGTGCTAGATTCGAGAAATAAATCTAAAATATCAAGGTTAATATTAACTGCTTCTGGCGGGCCATTTTTAAATAAAGAAATCAAGGAGCTTGATAATGTTAAACCTGAAGAAGCCATAAAGCATCCTAATTGGTCAATGGGTAAAAAAATATCAATTGATTCTGCAACAATGATGAATAAGGGTCTAGAGCTTATAGAAGCATCTTACTTATTTGATATTCCAGAAAAACAAATTGATGTTATTATTCATCCTGAATCAATTATACACTCATGTGTCGAATATATGGACGGATCAATGTTATCTCAAATGGGTAATCCTGATATGAGGACACCAATTTCATTTACACTTGCATATCCAGATAGAATAAAAACCAATGTTGAAAAGTTAAATCTATGTGATATAAAGAAACTTACTTTTTTTAAACCTGATTTTGAAAAGTATCCATGCCTTGAACTGGCTTATCATTCACTTAAACTAAAAAAAAGTGCTCCAACCATACTCAATGCTGCCAATGAAATCGCTGTTGATGCTTTTTTAAAAGAAAAAATAAAGTTTCTTTCAATTCCGAAGGTAGTTGAAAAAACTTTAAATAAGACTTCTATTTCTGAGATCAATAGTATAAAAGATGTAATTGAAATAGACAGAGAATCTAGAAAAGTGGCTACAGACTTAATTAATCTGAGGTCTTACTGATAAATTTAATATGTTTGATTTAATAATTAATAATATTTTACCGTTTATTGTAATACTTACCATTTTGGTATTTGTACATGAGTTAGGTCATTACATAGTCGCAAGAAGGAATGGTGTAAGAGTAGAGGTGTTTTCAGTTGGCTTTGGAAAAGAAATATTAGGATATACTGATAAATCTGGAACTAGATGGAAATTTTCGCTAATACCATTAGGTGGTTATGTCAAAATGCATGGAGATCTTGACGAGGCGAGTAGTAAAAAAGACGATTCAAAAAAAATTAATGCTGAAGAATCATTTCATGAAAAGTCAATATCTCAAAGGTCAATGATTTTATTTGCTGGTCCTGCAGCTAATTTTTTATTTTCATTTATATTACTTGTTTTTATAAACACTTATTTCGGGATTTCGATTGATAAGCCAGTCATAAGTATGGTTGAAAATAACAAATCTGCCTATAAATCAGGACTAAAAGAGGGAGATATAATACTTGAAATTGATGGTAATAAAATTGACAAGTTTAGTGAATTAAGAAAATTTATTGAGAATAAAAATAATGATTACATTAATGTTCTATATAGTAGAGATGGGAATATTAGTGAAATTAAGGTGCTAGTTGTAGAAAAAAAAATTGGGATAAGAGGTACAATTGAAACCCGCAAACTAAATTTCATTAACTCATGCTCTGAATCTTTCTCCCAAATCTTATATTTCACTAAAGCAACATTAGTTGGTGTTTATGAAATTTTTAGTGGAACCAGAGGTACAGATGAGTTGGGAGGTCCAATAAGAATCGCAGAGTTATCTGGAGATTTCTGGAGTAAAGGAGTACATAGTACTTTATGGTTTATGATGATAATCTCTCTAAATTTAGGGCTAATCAATCTTTTTCCAATACCTATGCTAGATGGGGGGCATCTGCTTTTAAATTTTGTGGAATTTTTAAATGGTGCACCACTAAAACAAAAATATTTGGAGGTGGCTCATACTTTTGGTTTTATTATTCTTATATCATTGATGATTTTTGCAACATATAATGATATTTCAAGATTTTTTGAGTAAGTAAAGTGTGTTTTATAAAGTTTATTTTAGTTTTTTATTTTTCATTAAACTTTTTATTTTTTAAGTATTCGCTAAGTCAAGAAAATTCTCCTGCTAGTCCATCGTCAAGTTACTCTAATAAATATTACAATAAAGAAGAAGTTATTGAACTAAAAAAACCCTCAGTACCCCTTCAAACAAATATTATTGTCCAGGGTAATACCCGTTTAGATGCATCTGTTGTTATAAGAGATTCTCTGATTGATTTAAGAAAAACAGATCCAAAAGATTTAAGTTATGCAATTAAAAATCTTTATAAAACTGGATATTTTGAAAATGTAAATATTTTTAAAAAAGATAATGTTATTTACATTAATGTTACAGAAAACCCTTTAATTGATCAAATTTCGATTGAAGGAAATAATGAAATATCGGATGAAATTATACTCGCTGAGCTTGAGTCTAAATCTAGAAGTGTTTATTCAACTGATATTATAAAGAAAGATGTAAAAAAAATACAGACCATATACAAAAGGGGAGGCTACTTTTCAACTTTTGTAGAACCCAAATATATAAGGTTAGATCAAAATAGGGTAAATTTAGTATTTGAAGTTTATGAGGGAAAAGAAGCAACTATTAAAAAAATTAATTTCATTAATAATCAAGTTTTTTCAGATTCAACACTTAAAGATGTTATTTCTTCATCTGAGTTTAGATGGTATGAATTTTGGGGTTCAAACGATAGATTTGACAGAGATCGAATAAATTATGATAAAGATTTACTTAAAGATTATTATTATAAGAATGGATACATTGATTTCAGAGTGATTTCAGCTAATTCAAGTTTAGTGAAAAATAAGAAAGATTTTATTGTTAATTTTAATTTATCTGAAGGCAAAAGATATAAAGTAAACAAAGTTGGAGTCAGATCATCAATTAAAAAACTTACTTCAGAACAAATATCAGAGCTTTTATCTCTTGAACCTGGAGATTGGTATAGTTCTCAGGACATAGAGAGTTCAATAAAAAACATTAATGAAGTAACATCAGAATATGGATATGCATTTGTAGAAATTATTCCTAGAATCAAAAAAGTCAATCAACAATATATTGATATTACTTTTGATATAGACCAGGGTTCAAAAATTTACATTGATCGTATTAATATAATAGGAAATATAAAAACAGAAGATAAGGTCATTAGACGTGAAGTTGAACTTGTTGAAGGTGACCCTTTTAGTTCGTTAAAGTTAAGACAAAGTGAGAAGAACCTTCGCTCCTCTGGGTTATTTGAAAATGTAAATTTAAAAGTGGATGAATTGACTGGTACGAATAAATCAACTGTAGACATAGAAGTGACAGAGAGGTCTACTGGAGAGTTTTCAGTTGGTGCAGGATTTTCCTCATTAGATGGTGCTATAGGTAATATTGGTATTAAAGAATCAAATGCGTTTGGACAAGCAAAGGAAATTGCATTAGATCTAGGACTTTCAACTAGAAGGTCTTCTATAGATTTAAGTTTCACTGACCCATACTTTTTTGATTCAGATATTGCTGTCGGAGTAGATCTATTTAATATTAGAAGAAATAATAAAACTTACAGTGGGTATAAGCATAATATAATCGGTTTTAAATTACGAAGCGGATACGAAATATTTGACAATTTCAGGCATATTTCAAGTTATACACTTAAAAGAGATAAAATTCACGACATTGATAATGACACTTCTTTATTAATTCGAGAACAAGAAGGAAAAAGAACCAATTCAGTTGTTGGTCAAGCATTTCAATATGATAAACTAAATGATAGATTAAACCCTACTGATGGCTTTAGAATACGATTAGATTTAGATTACTATGGTTTGATTGGTGATTCTGAACATTTTCAAAGTGAAATAAAAATAGCAAACTTTTATAGATTTACAGATTCTTCAGGTTTTTTTCTAGGTTCTTTTTTAGAGGCAGGTTATATCGCTTCTATAAAGGATGTTAACATTAATGATAGATTTTTTTTAAATGGGGATAGACTTAGAGGGTTTAAAAATTTAGGTGTTGGGCCAAGAGATACAAGTACAGGAGATGCATTAGGAGGAGAAATTTACTACTTAGCCAGAAATGAATTAAATTTTCCATTAGGATTACCCGATGATTTAGGTTTAAGTGGTCTAGCATTTTTAGATGTTGGCACTATTTATAATACGGATGGATCTGGTTCTCTAATTAAAGATGAAACAAGTTTGAGGGCAACTGCTGGAGTAGGGATAACTTGGATTTCGCCATTTGGACCAGTTAAAGTATTCTTATCAAAACCATTTTTAAAAGAAAATTATGATAAAAAGGAGATTTTTAGATTTAGTTTTGGTACAACATATTAAATACTATAAGGAGTAATATGAAATATTTTACAATTATTGTTGGACTTTTTTTATTTTTTGGAAATTCAATAGCCCAGGAAACAAAAGTTACTAGTAAACCTTCAGCATCTGGAACTAATATTGGTGTTGTAGATATGAAGAAAATACTTGCTCAATCAAAAGCATATCAAAGTCTTGTCGATCAGTTTGAAGATGTGAGAAGAAAACATAGGAATACTTTTACGAAGCAAGAAGATGTAATAAGAGATGAAGAGAGTGAACTTTTAAAACAAAAAAATGTTCTTTCAAAAGAAGCTTACGCAGAAAAAGTAAAGTCATTAGGGAAAAAAATTAATGAATTGAAACAGAAACAAACTAATGATGCAAAAAAAATTGAATTATCATTTGAAAAGTCGACAAATAAAATTCAAGGAGCATTAGTTGATGTATTGTCAATAATTGCTAATAATAAAAAACTTAATCTTGTGCTTGCAAAAAGTCAGGTGATCTTAGTAGGTAAAGATATTGACCTAACCGACGATGCAATAAAAGAATTAAACAAGGTTCTACCTAAAATTTCACTAGATAAGTAAAAACTTTTATGGATCCTTAAAATTGGTTGATCTTTCATTTTATGAAAACAAAGGTCCATATACGCTGGGACAGATATCTCAACATATTGGATGCAAATTACACGGAGATAAGAATAAACTTATTGAAGATATATCAACTATAGAAGATGCAAAACCCTCTGAGATATGTTTTTTTGTACAAAAATATAAAAAGTATTTTAGTAACTCTAAAGCAGGAGCCTTTATTGTGAATAAAATTGAAAAAAGTAACAATGAAAGAAATTTCATACTTTCAGTTAATCCTCATTTAGACATGGCAAAAGTAGCATCTTTATTTTATCCAAATGCTGAATACCCTAGCTTTTTTTATAAAAGTGAAGACAAACACTCTAGTCTTAGTAAGACAATCAAAGTGTCAGATAGTGCATTTATTCATAAAACAGCTAAAATTGGCCTAAACTCTGAAATAGGTTGTAACTCTGTAATTGGACCAGGAGTAGTTTTAGGAAATGATAGTATTGTTGGCGATAATGTTTCAATTTACTTTTCACTAATTGGAAAAAATGCAAGAATATACCAAGGTGTGAAGTTAGGAAGTGAAGGATTTGGTTTTATAATGGAAAAAAAGATTTTTAAAAAGATTCCTCAACTTGGACGCGTAATTATTGGAGATAATGTTGAAGTTGGTGCAAATTCCACCATTGATAGAGGGTCGATAGGAGATACAGTTATTGGTAATTCTTGTATGATTGATAATATTGTTCATCTTGGTCATAATGTGAAACTTGGTGAAAACTGTATAATTGCAGCAATGACTGGGATCTCTGGTAGCACTACAATTGGCAATAATGTTATCATTGGAGGACAAGTTGGTATAAGTGGTCATATAAATATTGGAAACAATGTTACTATAGCTGCCAAAACTGGGGTGATGAAAGATGTTAAAGATAATAGTACAATTGCAGGGTATCCATCCGAAAAAATTACAGATTGGCATAGGAACACAATTTTATTAAAAGGATTGAGGGAGCATGGAAAAAAAAGTTGAGTTAAATATTGAAGAAATTAAAAATTTAATACCTCATAGATATCCATTTCTACTAATTGACAAATTAATAGATATTATACCAGAACAAAGTGCTACCGGAATTAAAAATGTCACTTTTAACGAAAATTTCTTTCAAGGACATTTCGAATCGATGTCAGTAATGCCAGGCGCTTTGATTATCGAATCCATGGCCCAATCAGCAGGAACTTTAGTGATGTATAGCTTAAAAAAAAACCAAGAAAATATTTCAGTGTATCTACTTACAGTAGATAAAGCTAAATTTAGAAAACCTGTTTGTCCAGGAGATACTTTACATCATAAAGTTGAGAAAAAGCAGAATGTTAAAAATATTTGGAAATTTAAATGTTCCTCATTTGTAAATAATGAGTTGGTAGCTGAAGCAGAGGTTTCAGCTATTATTAATCAAAACTAAGAGCATTATTGTAATAATTTGTAATTATTTATTATTTGTCTCTAGAAATTAATTAATTTATAAAGCAGAATGAATAATTCTTCTATCATACATGATAATGCTAAATTAGGGAAAAATGTTAAAATTGGACCATTTTGTTTTATAGGTGAAAACGTAACTATCCAGGACAATTGTACCTTACATAGCCATGTTGTAGTGGATGGAAACACGACTGTTATGGAAAACTCAGAAATTTTTCCATTTGCATCGATTGGTACGACACCTCAAGACTTGAAATATAAAGGAGAAAAGACAAGAATAGTTATTGGAAAAAATTGTAAGATTAGAGAATATGTTACCGTAAACCTCGGGACTAAAGGTGGCGGTGGTATTACATCAGTTGGTGATAATTGTTTACTAATGATAGGAACTCACATTGCACATGATTGTTTTATTGACGATAATGTGATTTTTGCAAATCACTCTACTTTGGCTGGACATGTGACAGTTGAAAAAAATGTTGTGGTTGGTGCTTTAAGTGCTATACACCAATTTAGTAGAATTGGTGAGGGTTCAATGATAGGTGGTATGTCAGGAATAACATCTGATGTTATTCCTTTTACGACGGTTATGGGTAATAGAGCTAAATTAAGCGGTCTTAATTTAGTAGGTCTTAAAAGGAATAATTTTAAAAAAAGTGAGATCAATGAGCTAAGAAGAATATTTAAATATTTATTTTATAGCAATGAAAAGACACTAGAATATAGGTTGAATAAAATAAGAGAAGAAAATCAAAATTATTATACAATAACTAAAATATTTAAATTTCTAGAAAGTGAGACACGAAGATCATTTTGTATGCCCTGAAGACAATATGAGAAAAGTTATATTAATAGCAGGTGGTGGTGAATTGCCAAATCAGGTCGTTGAGAATTTTACAACAAATAAAATTTTATTTTATTGTATTAGTTTCAAAAATAACCCTTTACCTAATATTAGGGATAAGAAACATCATAAAATAATAAATTACGGAAAAATAGTTACCGAACTTAATAGATTAAAGAATAAGGGATTCAACGAAATTATAATGATTGGTAATCTTAATAGACCTAAAATTAGTGAAATTAAGCCAGATATTAATGCCTTAAAATTGATTTCTAAATTCACAAGAATTCTGCTTAAAGGGGGTGATAATAATTTATTTACACTTATTACTGATACTTTAGAGAAATTAGGTTTTAAAGTTGTAGATATAAGAAATGTTCTACCATATAATTTTTTAGGTAAAGGAAATCAAACAAGCGTGAACTTAACTGAGATAAATAAAAAGGATATACAAAAAGGCAAAATGATACTAAATACGATTTCTAAATTTGATATTGGACAATCTATAATAATACAACAAGGAAATGTAATAGGAATTGAAACGTTACACGGTACTGATAATTTAATTAAAGTTAGTAACTGTTATTCAAATGAATCAGACAAACCAACGTTAATAAAGCTTGTTAAAAAAAAACAAAATCTAAAAGTTGATTTGCCGACTATTGGTATTAAAACCCTTAAGAACTGTAAAAGGTTCTCAATAGGTGGTATTGCCTATAGTGCAAAAAAAACATTATTTGTTAATAAAGAAGAAGTTATTAATTTTTGTAACTTAAATAAAATATTTTTGTATGGAATATAACAAATGAAGGTTGTTATTTTAGCAACCGAAGCATCTGGTGATTTTCTTGGAGCCGAATTAATTAAGGCTATTAAAAAGAAAAATAAAAAGATTGAAATTTGTGGAATTGGTGGAGAAAAAATGGCAAGGGAAGGTTTTGCTTCATGGATTTCTATCAAGAAATTTAATGCTATTGGCATATATGAGGTGTTAATAAGATTATTTAAATTTATAAAAATAATAGTATTTATAAAAAATAAAATTATAAATTATGGTCCTGATTTAATAATCACAATAGATTCTCCAAGCTTTAGTTATAGAATTATAAAGAAAATACAAATATTAAGAAATCATACAAAGTTTGTTCATTATGTTGCGCCATCTGTATGGGCATGGAAATCGTATAGAGCAAAATTATTTTCAAAACTTTATGACCGGATGTTTACATTGTTTGATTTCGAACCAAAATATTTTACTAAATATGGATTGAATACCGAGTTCGTAGGTCATCCTATTTTTTTTAAAAAGGATAAGCAATTTAAAAAAAAAAAAAATAATTATTTTTCTACCGGGATCAAGAACTGTAGAAATAAAAAAAAATATGGAAAAATTAAAATTCGTAATTCACAGATCGGAAAAATTATTTAGAGAATTTGATTTAAGTATTTTAACTTTCAATCAACATAAAAAATTGATTGAAAACTATTTAAGTTCAGATTCGATCAATATAGAAACAAACGATAAAGAAAAAAAAAAAATCATGAAACAAGCTTTTTTAGCAGTTGCAGCATCTGGATCTGTAACATTGGAATTAATAAATTTTAAAACACCAATGTTAGTTTTTTATGAAACACATTGGATAACAAGTAGACTAATAAAATTTCTTGTAAAAGTAAAATTTGCATCAATAATTAATATTGTTTTTAATAAGCAAATTATACCAGAATTTTTATTTGAAAATTTTACAACAAAAAATTTAATTAATCAGATGGAAGAACTTGTAAATAACGAGGAAGAGAGACTAAAACAACTTAGATACTTTAGAACTTTTTCAAAAAAAATGCTTTTTGAGAAAAAAAATCCATCTGAANTNATAGTAAAACATTTACAANTTTGAAGTGTTTCTTNAAGTANTTTTNAAAATGTTATTTATTTGATATCCTATTTTTAAGTTTTACAAATTTCCTAGTTTTTTTTCCGTTGTAAAGCTGTCGTGGNCGACTAATTCTATTTTCACTTTCAGTCATTTCCTTCCATTGNGAAATCCANCCTACAGTTCTGGCTACTGTNAAAATAACTGTGAACATTGATTCAGGGAGGCCTAGTGCTTTGAGGATAATACCTGAATAAAAGTCTACATTTGGATATAATTGCTTTTTTATAAAGTATTCATCATTTAAAGCAATTTCTTCAAGTTTTGTAGCTAATTTAAATAATGGTTCGTTAAAGTTCTCAACTTCATTTAGTAAGTTGTGGCAATATTTTCTCAACACATTTGCACGTGGATCATGACTTTTATAAACTCTGTGGCCAAATCCCATTAATCTAAACGGATCATTAACATCTTTAGCTTTATCTATGTATTTTGTAATATTCTTTTCATCTTCAATAATATTTAGCATTCTGATAACAGATTCATTGGCACCTCCGTGTGCTGGTCCCCANANAGATGCAACACCTGCTGCTACACAAGCAAAGGGATTAGCTCCAGAGGACCCTGCTATTTTAACAGTAGANGTTGAAGCATTTTGTTCATGATCTGCATGAAGTATTAAAAGTTTATCTAATGCTGCAACACTAGCTTTGCTTGGTTTGTAATCGCCACTAGGGGTTGAAAAAAGCATATGTAAAAAATTTTCACTGTAAGATAATTCGTTTTTTGGGTAAATAAATGGTTGGCCAAGAGAGTATTTGTAGGCCATGGCCGCCATGGTAGGCATCTTTGCTAATAACCTGCTTACTGCAACCCATTTCCCTTTTTCAGATGAAAAATCATAAGTTTTTTCTGGGTAAAATGATGATAATGCTCCTACAATTCCAACCATAACTGCCATAGGGTGTGAATCTCTTCTAAATCCACTGTAGAATCTCAAAATTTGTTCGTGAAGCATAGTATGATGAGTAAGTATATCAATAAATTTTATTTTATTTTGTTTATCAGGAAGGTCTCCATTTAAGAGAAGGTAGCAAACCTCAGGATAATCTGAATTTTCAGCAAGATCNTCAATATTGTATCCTCTATGAAGAAGTAAACCTTTTTCGCCATCAATATATGTTATTCCTGATGAACAACTTGCGGTTGACTTAAAACCTGGATCGTATACAAACATTCCAGTTTTATCGTAAAAACTTGTTAAATCAGCTACAGCTGGCCCACATGATCCATTCTTAATATTAAAATCAAAGCTTTTTCCAGTTCTATTATCGGTTATNGTTAATGTTTTTTTATTCATTTGTTATATANTGACCTTTTTTATCCTGTTTAAAGTCTCTTCATGACCAATAACTTCAATGATCTTAAAAATAGTAGGTCCGGAGTTACTTCCAGTGACTAAAAGTCTCAATGGTTGTACAACTTTTTTAAAAGTTAATTTTTCATCTAGGATGACTTCACTAATTTTTTTTTCTATATTTACTGAATTCCAATTAATTATATCAGACAACTTACTTAAAATTAAGTCTTTANATTTATCAAACTCTTGGATAATAACTATTTGTTCATNNGAAAATTNAAAATTACCATTANAAATATTTGATAAACTTTCNGAAAGTTCACCAAGAGATTTTACTCTTTCTTTATATAATTCTAAAAGAATANNGATATTNTTTTTACTTAGATTTCTACTCTCAAAATATAGATTATCATTGTTTTCAAAATATTTTAAAATTTCTTCATTCTTTTTTTGTTTTATATAATGACTGTTAAGAAAATTTAATTTCTTTTCATCAAACTTAGCAGGTGATTTACCTACTTTTTCGATTGAAAACCTTTTTTTAATTTCATTAGCTGAAAATATTTCTTGATCACCGTGTGACCAACCTAATCTTACTAAGTAATTAATAATTGCTTCTGGAAGGTATCCGTTATCTTTATATTTTAATATAGATGGCGTATTATCTCTTTTTGACATTTTTTGATTTTGTTCATTGTGAAGTAAGGAAATGTGGTGGAACTTTGGTTTGTAATCTAAGAAATCAAATATAATCTTTTGTCTAAAGGAATTTGTTAGGTGATCATCTCCTCTTATTATATCCGTAATTTTCATATTTAAATCGTCAGTTGCGGAAGAGAGAAGAAAGGTTGGAGTTCCATCGTCCCGTAAGATTACATAATCATCAATTTCATCAAAATTTACCTTGACTTTTCCCTGAATTGAATCTTTTAGCATATAAGACCCAGAAATTGGAGATTTAATTCTTATGCAATATGATTTTTTTTTTGGTAAGTTGTTTTGTTTATTTCTCCATTCACTTATGAACTTTTTATTTGAGGACTTATGCTTTTCCAGGAATGCTTTATCATGAAAACATTTATATGCTAGACCTTTTGATAAAAGTGAAAATGCTACGTCTCTGTGTTCTCCTATATTACGGCTCTGATATACTATTTCTTTTTCGAATTCTAAATTAAGCCATTTAAGGCTTTCAATAATTAAATTTGATGACTCAATTGTGCTTCTAGATTTATCTGTATCCTCTATTCTTAATTTAAAGATTCCATTATTTCTTTTAGCATGAAGGTAGTTAAATAATGCTGTTCTGGCTCCACCTAGATGTAAAGAACCAGAAGGTGAGGGAGCAAATCTAGTAACAGTAGCCATAATACTTTACAACTATTTAAATTTTCTAATTAAACCAACAAGTTTTCCTTGTATTTTTACCCTACCTTCACCGAAAATTCTAGTTTTATAATTTTTATTAGCTGGTTCTAACGCTATGGAATTTTTAAAAGACCTAAATTTCTTTAATGTAACTTCGTTTTCATCAATTAGTGCAACTACAATATCACCAGTATTAGCAAGGTTGATTTTTTTTATTACAACTATATCTCCATCAAAGATACCTTCATCAATCATTGAATCACCGTTTACCTCTAAAGTAAAATGATCATCTTTATTGTTAATCAAATAATTTGGTACAGAAATCTGTTCAAAACTTCCAGTTATTGCTTCAATTGGGTTGCCAGCAGCTATTCTACCAAGAAAGGGAACTTCTGTTTCATATTCAGACAATGATTGTTTTGGTATTTCTTTTAAAATTAGTGCTCTTGCTTTGTGGGGCATTCTTTTGATAAACCCTTTATCCTCTAAACTTAACAAGAGTTTGTGAATACCAGATTTTGATTTGATATTAAGATTATTTTTCATTTCATCAAATGTTGGAAATATACTTTTATTTTTGTAGTATGATTTTAAATAATCCAATAACAATTTCTGCTTTATTGTTAACATATTGAATGTTCTACATAAGTTCTACTATATTGTCAAGTGTTAAATTTGTTCATTATTAAGATCCTGAAAAAGCATTATATTTGATATTTCTCCAGATTTAATTGATTTTGCCTTTGGTCTTCTTATTAAAATTCCATCAGATAAACTTAACGTATTGAGAAGAGAACTGTCTTGACTTTTAAAAATTTCAAAATGCTGATTTTTGATAAAAACACGTTGGAATTGTGTTAGGTTATTATTTTCTTTAATAAATTTTTTTGAAATAAATGGTTTGAGTGAAGCATTAATGAAATTTATTCCATAAAAAGCATTGATGAAGATTGGAAAAAAATTAATCATTGATATAAAACATGATACTGGATTTCCAGGTAAGCCCAAAAAATATTTTCTCTTAGAAAGTTTGCCAAAGGTTGTTGGTTTCCCTGGCTTAACAGCCACCTTATCAAAAAGAATTTTCAAACCATTTTTTTTTAATGATGATTTTACAATGTCATATTTACCCCTAGATATACCTCCACTAGTTATTAAAAAATCAAAAACTTTTTGTGATTTGAAAGTTTTAATAAAATTTTTATAATCATCACTAGAATATGATATTTTTACTACCTCTCCACCAAAAAGCTCTACGAAAAATTTTATAAAAATATGATTTGTTGAAGCTACTAAACTTTGATTTCCTTTTTTAGGAATTATTTCATCGCCTGTACAAATTATAAAAATTTTAGGTTTTTTTTTTACATTAAGATTTTTTAGTTTCATAGATAGTGCCAATACTTTTGATCTTATTGTAATAATTGAATCTTTTTTAAGGTAAATCTTGCCTTTGCTTAAATCAGATCCAGTTCGTCTAACATAATCGTTATATAATCTTGTATGTATGTGAACAAATCCATCTTTAATTTTAAAATTTTCATTTGGAATTACCTGCTTGTCCTCTCCGCATATAGGTCCTCCAGTAAAAATCAATATACATTCACCGTCCTTAATTTTCTTTGCCTTTAAATCTCCAGCTTTACTTTCTCCAACAATTTTTAAGATATCATGTTTATTGTTTTTCATTACTAAAATACCGTCCATGGCCGATAGATTGGTTCTAGGAATATTATATTTTGAAATGTAACTCTTATTCAGCACTCTTTTATGAGAATTAGATACGTCAATTATTTCACTTGCTTGCGAAATATTCACGTTTTGTTTTATGATTTTAACTGCTTTTTCAAACTCTATCATCAAAATAATCTCCAGATTTCCCACCACTTTTTGAAATCAATCTGATATCCTTGATTATTATTTTTTTATCCAAGCTTTTGCACATATCATAAATTGTAAGAGATGCAATAGAACATGCAGTTAATGCTTCCATTTCAACGCCAGTTTTATTATTACTTTTCACCATTGAACAAATCTCTATGGAGTTTTTTTCTTTTTTAATTTTAAAATCAATTACTATAGAATTTATATTTATATTATGACACAGAGGAATAAGCTCAGAAGTTTTTTTTGCAGCCATAATACCAGCCAATCTTGATGTATTAAAAATTTCCCCTTTTTTATTCTTATTTGAAATTATATCACCGAAAGTATTTTTATTGAAAATTAAAACGGCCTTTGCTGTGGCTTTTCTTTCAGAATTGTCTTTATTTGAAATGTCTACCATCCTAATCTCTTTATTATTTTTCAAGTGCGAAAATTTCATTTTTTTATAAGTTTTAATGTTTCTTTTTCAATATTAGCTGACGACATCAATGACTCTCCAACTAGAAATCCGTCTGCTCCATATGAAGTGTACTCTCTTATTTGAGAATTCTTGCTTATACCACTTTCGCAAATTCTAACGATATCTTTTGGAATTTTTTTTGATAACTTTTTAAAAGTATTTAGATCAATTTTTAAAGTTTTTAAATTTCTATTATTTATTCCTATGCATTCTACTTTTATTTTTAGAGCTCGTTCTAACTCCTGATCATCATGAACCTCTACAATAACGTCAAGTTCTAATTCTTTTGCAATTTTGTAAAAATGAAGCATCTGTTTGTCATCTAAGATGGCTAATATGAGTAAAATGCAATCTGCCCCAAAAAAGTAACTTTCGTATATTTGCCATTCATCAACAATAAAATCTTTCCTGAGTAATGGAAGATCTACGACTTTTCTAATTTGACTTAGGAAGTGGATACTTCCAGAAAAAAAATTTTCTTCAGTCAGTACTGAAATACATGATGCACCAGCTTTTTGATAATCTAAAGCAATTTCTAAGGGTTGAAAATTGAGACAAATATCTCCTTTACTTGGAGAAGATTTTTTAATTTCAGCAATTAAATTAAACCTATCCGTTTTTTTTTCTAATAAGTTTTTTAAAAATTCTCGCTTTTTGACTATTTTGATTTTCTTTTTGTAGTCAATCTCTTTTTTGAGTTTTTTAATATCTTCAATTTTTTTATTACATATCTTTGTTAGGATATTCATCTCAATTTTCTGTTAATGCAATAAGTTTTTCCGAAACCACACCATTATTAATTTTATTTTGTATTAAATCAATGCCCTCGGCCAAAGTTTTTACTTTTTCAGAGATTAGCAATCCTGCAGCGGAATTTAAAATAAGATTATCCCTTATTGGTCCAGTTTCACCATCAAAAACTCTTCTCATCATGAATGCATTTTCTTCAGCAGATCCCCCTCTAAGATCTTCTTCTTTACATTCTTTAAAACCAAACTCTTTTGGATCGAGAATTTTTTTCTTTTTAACAACACCTTTTTTAATTTCAATTATTAAATTTTTTGAAGTTGTTGTTAATTCGTCATAGCCATTTTCGTTATGAACGACCCAAGCCTTTTCAATATTAAATTTTGCTAAACTTTGCGCATGAGTAGTTAAATTATTCTCTTCACTAACACCTAATAATTGATATTTCAAACTCACAGGATTTAAAAGAGGTCCTAGCAAATTAAAAATTGTTCTAAAAGTAAGAGATTTTCTTACTTCAGAATAGTTTTTTAGAATTGGATGATATCTTGGAGCAAATAAAAAACAGATTCCATTTTTTTTAAAAAACTTTTTTGTTTGGTTTAGATCTAAATCTATTTTAATACCTAGTTTCTCCAAAACATCGAAACTCCCAGATTTAGAGGTAACCGATCTATTTCCATGCTTAGCAATCTTAATATTGCATGCTGACAAACTGATAGATGTAGCTGTTGAAAAGTTAAAACTATTTTTGTGATCTCCTCCTGTTCCACAGGTATCCATGACATCTTCACCTAATTTTAGTTTTTTCATTTTTTTCTTTAGCAGACTAATAAATGAATATATCTCTTGATAACTTTCACCTTTGATGTAAAGAAATGTGAGGAAACTAGCTATTTGATTGCTATCAAATTTTCCATTTATAATATAATTTGCTAGATAATCAGATTCATTGGCATTCAGATCTATTTGATTTTTTAGTTTTTTTATAATTGATTGAGTTTGTATCATTAATGTTTCTAAATAATTTAACAAAAATATTTTTTTGTGTTTAGGAAATTTTTTAATAATTTATGACCGTTTTCTGTGGCTATGCTTTCGGGATGAAATTGGACACCATATATTGGAAATTTTTGGTGTTCAAGAGCCATAATTACTCCATCATTGGTATTAGCGGTGATTTTAAGTTCATTGCTTAACGATTTCTGATCCACAATAAGTGAATGGTATCTAGTTGCTTCAAAGGGGTTCTTAATTTCATTAAAAATATAAGAGTTTTTAAAATAAATCTTGCTAACTTTGCCATGAACTGGCTTTCCACTTTGTATGACTTTTGAATTAAAACATTCAGCTATAACTTGATGGCCTAAGCAAACACCTAATGTAGGTACTATTTTAGAATTCTTTATATTTTTATTAACTAATTCCATACAAATTCCAGAGTTTTTTGGAGAGCTTGGT
>NZHH01000056.1:0-175410 GCA_002691245.1 Rickettsiales bacterium
CAAAATTATTGTTTTCTAAAATTATAAGTTTTTCATTAAGCTCAAATAGGAGATCATAAAATTCAATCTCTTCTTTATGCTTCAGTAAATTTTTATTTATATCATTATTATCAAAATCTTCATTAAGTGAATCCAAACGATTAAAAGCTTTTAAAAATTCTTTTCCTTCTATAGAATTAATAAACGTTTTAAGTTCCTTTGCCCTAATAAAAATTAAGTATGGATTTAGTTTTGAAACTAGGCCTGAAGCTTTAATTATATCATTGGAAAAACCAAAGTCTTCAAATAAAACCATAATTCTTTTTTCAAAAAAAACTTGTAAAATATTGTATTCGATATCAACTTTGATCTTTTGTTCTTCATAAACTTTTTTGGAGTGAAGAAATAATTCGTAAAAATCAACACTAATTTTTTTTTCTATGCATATCTTAATTATTGACAAAGCAGCCCTTCTAATCCCAAACGGATCTCCAGTTCCTTTTAGGGATTTCTTTGCTATAAAATAACCTACTATTGAATCAAACTTTTGACAGATAGATAAAATAAAAGTTAGATAATTTTTATAATCCTTAGGAAATTCGTATTCATATTGATCTGAAAAGGCAAGATAGATTTCTTTAGGTAAATTTTCTTTATAAGCATAAAAGCCTCCAACTTTGCCCTGTAAATTTGGGAATTCATTCACAAGTTCAGAAGTAAGATCTACATTAGAGAGCGTAAGTATATCAGTATTAAAATTCAATTCCTTTTCAATTTTCTTATAAACGAATTGTATCGCCGAATTTATTCTCAAAGCTCTATCATATAAAGTTCCGGTATTTTTATAGAAAATTATATTTTTTAGTAAATTTAATCTTTTTTTTAATGTAATTTTTTGATCTTCTTTTAAAAAAAAAGAAGCATCGCTAAACCTTGCTCGAAGAACATTAACATTTCCTTTAATTAATAATTTTTTTTTTGTGCTTTCGAGATTTGAAATGAAAGCAAAGATATTAGTCAACTTATTGTCAACTTTTTTAAAAGAAAAATAATCTTGTTTATTAGATATTATCTCTTCTATTAAAAATTCTGGAAGTTCAAAAAAGTTTTCATCAAATGTTGCAAAAAAAATATTTGGATTTTCAACCATATCGGACGTCCTTCTGAGGAGGGCGCTATCTAAATTAAAAATAAGTTTATTTTTTTTACAAAATTCTTTTATTTTTGACGTGATCAAATTTTCTCTTTCTGATCTTTTGAGAATTACGTGATTATTTTTTAATTTTTTTTTGTAAGATTCAAAATCAAAGCACTTGAGTTCTTTTTCTCCAAAAAAATAATTCCCAAATGTTAAATTATTTGATTTGAGTTTAGCAAATTGGAAATTTAAGATTTTCTTATCATAAATACAAAATATATTTTTTATTGGTCTAATCCACCTATCTTCGTGATCACCCCATCTCATTGATTTTACCCATCGTATTGAACGTAAAATGTGAGGAACTTTATCTTCTAGCAAAAATTTTACTTCTTTAACTTCAGAATTTTCTTTGTAGATATAATATAATTTTCCATTGATCTCCTTCTTAGAAAGTTTATCAATATTTTTTATATTTTTTGATTTTAAAAACCCTTTAATTGCATTTTCATTCGCCTCAACTCTTGGACCCCTAACTTCTTTTTGTTTTTGGCCAGAATATTTTGATAAATTGTTAATAAATAAAACCACTCTTCTTGATGTTGAAAATGTTTCAATATAATTAAATTTAATATCAAATTCTGAAAATAACTCGATAAATAATCTTCTAAGCTCAGATTCAATTAATACTTGTGAAGATGAGGGTATTTCTTCACAATAAGTTTCTAATAAAAATTCACTCATTTTCTATTACCAATTTACAACAATCCTGAACTAAAGATCTTATTCTAAGTATATAGGCTTGCCTCTCCGATACGGAAACCAAACCACGTGAATCAAGTAAGTTAAATGTATGACTTGCTTTTATACATTGTTCATAAGCTGGTATTGGAAGTCGATTATTAATAAGACTCTTTGCGTTTGTTTCAAAAAAATCAAAAGAATTATATAAATAAGATTCAGATGCTAGTTCAAAATTAAAAAAAGACATTTGCTTTTCATTTTCTAGAAAAACTTCTCCATAAGTTGTGCCACTTTTATCCATAATTACGTCATAGATGCTTTTTACATCTTGAACAAAAATTGCAATTCTTTCTAGTCCGTAAGTAAGCTCAACACTTACAGGTTTACAATCTATTCCTCCAATTTGTTGAAAATAAGTGAATTGACTGATTTCCATACCATTACATTGAACCTCCCAACCAAGGCCTGTTGCCCCCAAAGTAGGGCTTTCCCAATCGTCCTCAATAAATTTAATATCATTATTTTTAATATTGATATTTATTGATTTTAAACTTTCCAAATATAATTCTTGGGAGTTATTGGGATTAGGTTTTAGAAGTACCTGCAGTTGATAGTAGTGTTGTAATCTGTTGGGGTTTTGTCCATACCTTCCATCAGATGGTCTCCTGCAAGGTTGAACAAAAACTGTACTCCAAGGCTTTGTACCAATTGCTCTCAGTGTAGTTGCTGGGTGGAATGTGGCTGCGCCCATTTCCATATCAAAAGGTTGCATTTGCAAGCAACCTCTTTCTTTCCAAAAATTTTGTAGATTGTCTATAATTTCTTGAAAACTTAACATTGTAAATATTATTATAAAAAGTAATTTAAAATTCAATTTTAGAATACTATATTCTAAACACACTCATCATATTAAATAATTTCTAAAATGAAATATTAAAAAATGAATATCATAAAACTAAATCCAAATAACAAAAAAAGTCCACTCGAAAATTTTTTTGATTGGCTTGAACCTGAAATTCTTATGATTAATCAGAAAATTATGGAAAATCTTGCAGGTAGCGCATCACTCATATCTGATCTCTCAAGTCATATAATAAATTCAGGGGGCAAACGAATACGTCCACTACTAACTGTAGCATGTTCAAAGCTTTGTAAATATACTGGTTATAGGCATATAGACCTTGCATCCGCAATTGAATTCATTCACACAGCTACGCTTCTACATGACGATGTTGTCGATAATAGTAAAAAAAGAAGAGGCAAAAATACAGCAAACTTTATCTGGGATAATAAATCAAGTATTTTAGTGGGTGATTACCTACTGAGCAAAGCATTTAGGATGCTAATTGATGATGGATCTTCAAAGTGCTTAGATGTAATTTCTAAAGCATCTGTTAAAATGTCTCAAGGAGAGGTAAAACAATTAGTTTCAGTCAAAAACCTTCACACAAATGAATCCGAGTATTTAGATATAATAGACCATAAGACGGCTGAATTATTTTCTGCCGCATGTCATATAGGAGGAGAAATTAGCGAAGTTAAAAGGGAAAAAAAAATTAGTTTGGCTGAATTTGGAAAGTTTTTAGGAATTGCTTACCAGATTATTGATGATACTCTTGACTATTTTTCAAATTTTAAGGTGACTGGAAAGACTACAGGAAATGATCTAAAGGAAGGTAAAATGTCATTACCGTTAATCATTTGTTATAAAAGGTGTAGTAAAGTTGAAAAAAAAATGATTGAACAAATTGTTATTAATAACAATTCAAATCAATCAGATTTTAAAAAAATAATTTTTTTAATGGAAAAAAATAAAGTCAGAGAAGATTGTATTAAGAAAGCGATTCATTTTTCTATTATGGCCAAGGACAGTCTTGGAATTTTTGCAGACTCCCCTGAAAAAAGTAAACTTCTAAATTTAGTAGATTTCCTCACTTACAGAACAAACTGATTATTGGAATAGATTTTGCAAATACATACCATGCAAAAATTAAGTCAACCTTCATCAACGAATTACTTTAAAGCAAAATCTTTAGAATTTTTATCAAAAAACTATCTTTTTGTTTTAACAATATTGATAGTTCTGATTTTTTTCATTTAATTTTTTTTTTTTTCTATTAACTTATTCTTTATGGATGAGATTAATAAACTTTCTAAAAGAGTTTTAAGATATGCTAACTTAGGAACATCAGCAGGTAGTATTGCATTCAAATTATTTGAAACAAAATTTCTTAATAAAGAACACGAAAAGAATGCTGAAGACCTTAGAGTTATTCTTGGCGGGCTAAAAGGTCCAATTATGAAAATAGCTCAACTTTTGTCGACAGTTCCCGATTTATTACCAGAGGAATACACTAAAGAACTAACCAAATTACAATCAAATGCGCCTCCTATGGGATGGAACTTTGTTAGAAGACGAATGAAAAATGAATTAGGGTTTAACTGGTTGGACTCTTTTGATTCTTTCGAGAAAGAACCATTCGCAGCTGCTTCGCTTGGACAAGTACATAGAGCACAACACAAAGGAAATGAAATTGTTTGCAAACTTCAATATCCTGATATGAGTTCAATAGTTGACGCCGATATAAACCAACTCAAACTTATTTTTTCAGTTTACAAAAAAATTGATAAAAGTATTGATACGACTGAGATACAAAAAGAAATAAGTACAAGAATTAAAGAAGAACTAAATTATTTTCAAGAACAAAAACATATCAAATTGTTTCAATTAATTTTTAAAAATTCTCGTGAAGTAATTATTCCTCAAATTTTTGAAGAAATTTCAACCAAAAGACTTATAAGCATGAACTATCTAAAAGGTCACAAACTTTTAAAATTTAAAGATCATCCACATTCCTTAAGAAAAAAAATTGCTATAAACATGTTTAAAGCTTGGTATTATCCATTTTATCATTACGGTGTAATTCATGGCGACCCTCATCTAGGAAACTATTCTTCAACAGCAAATGGAAATATTAATCTACTTGATTTCGGTTGTATAAGAATATTTAAGCCATCATTTGTTAAAGGTGTGATTGATCTCTACAACGCTATAAAAAATAAAAATCAAGACCTGGCCGTACATGCATATCAAAGTTGGGGATTTGAAAATATTACTAAGGAACTTATAGAAATTCTCAACATATGGGCAAAGTTTCTTTATTCACCATTACTTGAAGATAAAGTTAGAAAAATGCAAGAAACAAACTCATCAACATACGGTGCAGAGGCTGCTTCAAAAGTTCACAAAGAATTAAAAAAAATAGGAGGCGTCAAACCACCTAGAGAATTTGTTTTTATGGACAGAGCTGCAATCGGACTTGGATCAGTATTTTTACATCTTGACGCAAAGGTTAATTGGTATCGTATTTTTCACGAACTAATTAAGGACTTTGAAGTGAACAATTTAAAAAAAAGACAAGACCTAGCGCTAAAAAAAGTCAGATTGGAAAATAATCTTTAAATGATTTTAGTGCCCTTTCTGAAAAAGATAACATTTTATCAAGCTCAGACATTGTTTTGGTCATTTCATCTGAATTATCATTCATCCATGTCATAAAAGTTCGAGCATAAATTATTAAGAGGGTATTTTTTTTTAAACCATCTAAAAAGGAGCCATCATAAGAATTTGTTAGCTCCAGATAAAAATCCAGAGAACTATGAATAGTGCATGATACTGTTTTATAGGCCGACAAATCGTTTTTAAAAGCATCAATAATGTTGTAAAGTGCTTTTTTGTATGGTGTCATCAACTCTAACCTTAACATAATCAACTCAAATAAATTATCCTTTGTTGAAGAGTTCTCTAAATCTTTTAAATCAAAATTTTTTTCCACACCTGAATCGATCATTAACGAAAATTCTCTTAAAAGGATAGTTTTAGTCTTTAAGACCTTATTAACATCTAGAACTGAAATTTTTTCTTCCTCAGCAAGTTTATCAAAAGAAAAAGATTTCCAGCCAATCTTTTCGATTATTTTAAAAGCCTTGTTGATTAAATTAAATTTTTTGTCAAATAAATTCATACAATTGTATTGTAAAACATACATTAATATATATTCTATTAGCGTTGTATATAAAAAACTTAGAAGGTCAACCTCGTTTTTATTTGATTAACAAATTATTAGTTAGTCACATAAAATAATACTTAAGATGGAAATAGCAGAAATTGAATCATATGTGAGTAAAATTCCAGATTATCCCAAACCTGGAATTCTATTTTACGATATTTCTTCGCTGATAATTGAAAAAAAAGCATTTTACAACTCAATAGAATTATTGATAGATCTTGTAAAGAAATACCAATTTGAATTAATTGCAGGTATAGATGCAAGAGGTTTCATCTTTGCTTCGGCAATAGCTCATAGCATGAAAAAAGGGTTTGTGATGATTAGAAAAAAAAATAAATTGCCCGGAAAAAAAATAAGCTATGAATATAATCTTGAATACGGGAGCGATAAATTAGAGTTAAATGTAGATTTGAGTAATAAAAAACTTATTTTAGTAGACGATTTACTTGCTACGGGTGGCACTGCCAATGCTGCAACAAAACTAATTAAAAAATCTGGTGGAGAAGTTTGTTGTTTCGTTTCTCTAATTGAATTAGATTTTCTTGAGGGACGTAAAAAAATTGAAATACCAACTGAATCCTTGATACATTATTAATCAAAACTTAAATTAAAATTATGACACGAGTTCACAAACTTTTTCTTAAATGGCTTTTACAATTTAGTTTAATGTTTTTTTTCCTTTTTTTTATTTTTGATCAAGGATTAATAGTTAAAATAGTAAGTTCCGACAGAAGCTATATAACTAGTCTTATAATTATATCCTTCTTTGCTGTAAGTATTCATTGTTTCTACCACACCTTTAAAATATCCGATGAATTAAATAAAGCACATGTAATTAAAAAAAGTCTGCTAGATGAAAATGTTAAACTTAGAATTATTGATGATGCACTTATTTTAACTTCTAAGGGAGAGATTTCTCACGGTATTGTTAGAGATTATTTTAAAGATTTAATTGGTCTTAAAAAAAATGGTGCTACATCGCATGTTCAAATTCTCGACTCATATGTAAAAAAAACAGTAGGATTTTATGAGTTTGGTTGGTTTTGTTCTGATATTATGCTCAAACTTGGATTAATCGGGACGGTGATTGGTTTTATAATAATGTTAAGCTCCTTATCCGACATAACAACATTTGATGTTACTTTACTACAAGGAGTACTGACAACAATGGGAAGTGGTATGGGTGTTGCGCTATACACAACACTATCTGCCTTAGTAGCAGGTGTGATGGTTGCTGTTCAATATTTTAATCTGGAGAGCGGATGTGAAGAATTATTTTCAGTATTAAACCAAATTTCTGAAGTAAGTATAGATAATAGTCTGTAATGTCATACTCTGGAAGAAGATTAAGGGCTGATCCCTTCACCGATTTGTTATTCAATATACTGTTGTCATTTACACTCTTAATGTTTTTAGCAATTATTTTTATGAATCCAATCCCCAAAACTGGAGTTATAAACCCAAAAGCAGAGTATATAATAACAGTTAGTTGGAAAGATAATAATCCAGATGACGTTGATACTTATGTACAAAGTCCCACTGGCGACCTGGTTTGGTTTAGAGGAAAAGAGGCTGGATTTGTTCATCTTGATAGAGATGATAGAGGCCTCCTTAATGACACTATTGAAATTAATGGAGAGAAAGTTCAAAACCCACTTAACCAGGAAGTTGTAACAATAAGAGCAGTTGTTCCTGGAGAATATATTGTTAATATACATTATTATGCAACAAAAACAGAGCAACCGGTTGATGTAAACGTCAAAGTAGAAAAAGTTAATCCTAAATTAGAAGTGATTTATTATGGTACTATAAAATTAGAAAAAAAAGGTGTAGAAAAAACTGCAACAAGATTTAATATTACACAAGATGGAGTTGTAAGTATTTCAGGAAACTTGTTTAAGAAATTAGTTCCAGAAAATTAAAGAAAGGAAATTATGAACTCAGAAATTTTTTTTATAATAATTTGTTATGTAATATTAGCATTTCTGCTAGTTTTATTTAATTTAAGAACAAATTTTCATTGGCTAATAAAGTCATCGATGATTATCATAACAACATTCTTTTATATTTTAACTTACGATTCTTTTAAAAATCTTATAGGTTGGCCATCAAGTGACTCTCTTCCAGATAGATTTAGACTTGTTGCGGCACAGATATACGAACCAAACGCTTTAATAAGCTCTGAAGGGTCAATTTTTCTTTGGATCACTGATATGGATGATTTAGCAGGTTTAAGCACCCCAAGATCATATAGCATAAAATATAATAAGGATGTTCATGAAAGAATATCAAAAGCTTTAGTCAGCCTAAAGAATGGAATACCACAGATGGGAGAGAACGTTGATGAAAATAAAAAAAATATAATCTCCTCTGTTCTCAAAAAAGAAAAAGCATCAACTGTTAGTTCAAAATTGAATTTTTTTGACATGCCTAATCAACTCTTACCAGAAAAGTAATGAGATATTTATTTGTTATTTTTTTTTTAATTGGATGTTCAGAAAATAATAACTCATACTTTCCTTTGGCAAAAAAGAAATATTGGTCATACAAAATTGAAATCAAACCAGAGATTGACCAAAAAACAGTCTATAAAAAAGTAAACCTATCACTTGGGAAAAAAAAACTTCAAATTAATGGAGAAAAATATTCAATTTATCCATTACTTAGAGAAGATGGTTCAATATATTTTTATTCCTTTAATAAAGATGGAATATACAGAAAAGGATCATCTTTCCTAAAAGATAAAAATATAAATAAACAGAAAAGTGAAAGAATTGTTTTGCCTAAACCTGAAAAAATTGGGAGGAAATGGGCAACAGAAAGTAAAACTTTTTTGATTTTAAAAAGATACCCTTATTATGATTATAGAGCTACAACAAACTTTCAAATTGAATATGAAATAATTTCAAAAAACCAAACCGTAATAACTCCAGCTGGAAAGTTTAAGAACTGTCTTTTTGTAAGAGGAACTGGAAAAACCAAATTCATAGGGGATAGTGAGATTGGTACTATAGAAATTAACATTTCATCAGAAGAATGGTATGCAAAAGGAATAGGATTAATTAAAAGTTTAAGAATTGAAAAAACGGACTCCGATCTTTTTGGCACAACAGAAATGTTACAGGTTTTAGAAGATTATAAATAGTTTTATATTATGTCTATTAACAACACTATTCTAATTTTATTTTTACTTGTTGCTATACTTTATATCGGAAAATTCATATTGTTACCTTTTTCAATTTCGTTGTTTATTTTTTTGATAATAAAATCCTTATCAAATAAATTTTCTTCCACTGTAAAAGATTATTTAAAAATTCAGGTAAATAAAATTTTTGCTTTAATGGTTATTCTAGTAATTTTATTTGCTTTTTTGTATTTTTTTTGGGTAATACTAGAATACAATATTAACTCGGTAAGACAAAATTCAACAATCTATCAAAATAACTTTTACAAGGTTTTAAATCTAGTTTCTAACACCTCAATACAAAAGTTCTTCTCAACAAATGAAATAATAAATTCATTGAATTTTATGAAACTGTTTTCACAAATACTCAATAATTTATCAAGTTTTGCAGGAAACTTTTCATTTATCCTATTGTTACTTATTTTTTTTATAATAGAAGAAAAGTTTTTTTTNAAAAAGTTAGATTTAATTGTTAGTCGTCAAAATATGAAGATTATTNNCAAAATTAACTATGATATTTTTTATTATTTTCAGATNAAATCATTGACTAGTTTTTTAACTGGTTTTTTTACATTCATAGTTTTGTTTTTTTTAAAAAGTGATTTAGCTCCAGCATTCGGTGTTTTAACTTTTATTCTTAATTTTATTCCCATAATTGGATCACTTCTGGGCATATTAATTCCTTTTATTTTTTCAGGAATTCAGTTTTTAAGTGTTTTTGAACCCATAACAACTCTTATAGCCCTAACNATTATTCAAATCTATATTGGGANTTTCTTAGAACCAAAATTAATGGGAAATAAGTTAAATATAAGTCCTGTAGCAATGATTTTGTTTCTTTCTATTATGGGAAAAATTTGGGGTATTGCTGGAATGTTTTTAAGTGTTCCACTTCTNGTTGTTATATTGATAATTTTAAGAAGAATCAANTCGACAAAAANNATTGCTATTTTTTTATCAGAAAAAGGGGATGNTTAATTATACTTTCTTGTNCTTTCTAATGATAAGAGTATNCCGAAACCTAAGAAATAAGTGAGCATTGATGATCCTCCATATGAAACTAAAGGNAANGGAAGTCCCACAATAGGAAGNATACCTATTACCATTGACATATTNATGAAAGCTGCAAAAAAGAAATTAGTAATTATTCCNTAGCCAACAATTCTGCAAAAATTATCGTGAATAAATTTACTTGTTATTATGTAACTCATATAAGTAATNATACATATTAAACCCACAACCGATANAGTACCAAAAAAACCGAACTCTTCACCTAACATAGAAAAAATAAAATCAGTATGTTTTTCTGGTAAAAAGTCTAAATGCGACTGAGTACCTTTTGTCCATCCTTTCCCAAAAGTTCCACCTGANCCAACTGCTATTTGAGATTGTATAATATGNTAACCTGAGCCTAATGGATCGTTTTCTGGATTAAAAAGAGTTAATATCCTTTGTTTTTGGTATTCTTTTAACCCGCCCCAAAGATAAGGTGTGATGATTAGAGATAAGAAACCAAGAATTCCAAAAAATTTCAAACTTATTCCAGAAATNAAGAATACAGCNATACTAACNAACAAAATAAGCATTGCTGTACCTAAATCAGGTTGTANTAAGATTAAAAANAAAGGTGTTACAACTAAAGTTACAGGAACAATCAGAAATAAATAGTCTCTAGTTTCTTGAATTTTTTTTTCATCAAAAAATTTCGCTAATGAAACTATTAAAAATATTTTCATTATTTCGGATGGTTGAATATTTAGACCATAAAAATCAATCCATCTTCTTGCACCTTTTCCNAAATAACCATANAAAGAAACAATTATTAATAGGATAAGTCCNAATNCGTATAAAAGNTAAGCATTTTTTTTCCAGAATTCTATTTCAANTAATCCAAAAAAAATCATTATAAAAAAACCCAANATAATCTTATACACATGTGAAATTANAATCTTNGATTCGCTTCCATNGGTTGCNCTATANATCATTANAAAACCAACAAAACTTAAAAAGCTNATCATAAAAACAAAGAACCAATTAAGATTTTTGAATTTNATAAGTATTTCTGACATTACNANTATTTACTTAAAGCNAGTTGCATTATTCTTTTTGCTATAGGTGCTGCTACTTTCGAACCACTTCCCATGTGTTCTGCAACAACAGCCAACGCGAATTTTGGTTTGTGAAAAGGTGCATAGCAGGTAAAAATNGAGTGATCTCTTAATTTATAAACTAACTGTTCGTTTTTTATAACTCCGTCTTCTCTNTCTCTTTCCTCTAATGATATTTTTCTNACCTGGGAGGTTCCAGTCTTTCCCGCCATTTTATTTGTCCCNTTTAGTTTAGAGGAAAATGCTGTTCCNTTAATCTCATTTACCACTGCGTACATTGACTTTTGAATAAAACTTAGATTNTTTTTATTAATNTTGAGATCTTCGAATTGTCTTTTTTTAAATAAAATGCTAGGGATTATTTTTTTCCCTGTAGCTATCCTTGCTGTCATTAATGATAATTGAAGAGGAGTTGACAANATAAATCCTTGGCCAATNACAGTATTAAAAGTTTCNCCTTTTTGCCATTTTTCACCTCTATTTTTNACTTTCCATGATNTGTCTGGCATCAAACCACTTAATTCATTAGGAATGTCTATTCCAGTCGAAGTTCCAATNGAAAAAACTTTTGAAAAATTAGCTAATCTGTCAATCTCCATTTCTTTAGCCAAATTATAAAAATAGCAATCACAAGATTTTTTTATAGCATCAGATAAATTGACTTCTCCATGTCCTTCTTTTTTCCAACAGTGAAATTTTCTTTTTCCTAATTTTACGTGTCCTGAACAAAAAAACTTTCTATTTCTATCAAAGTTTTCATTTTCGATTGCGTGTAGAGCAGTAACTAATTTATAAGTTGAACCTGGAGAATATAAACCAGCAATAGAACGATTAAGTAAAGGGTTATATTGATCTGATAACAATGCATTCCACTTTTCTTGGCTCACGCCATCGCTAAACTCATTATTATTAAAAGACGGTGATGAAACCAAGCAATTAATTCCACCATCGAGACAATTAATCATAACTACAGCTCCGCTAACACCTTTCATTTCTTGATAAGCCTTATTTTGAAGTTCTCCAATTAAAAATGTTTTTATATTAGATCCAGGAATTGCGTTCTTTTTTTTTAACTCTTTTTTAATTTCACCTTTTGAATTAGTTTCAAATTTGATCCATCCGTCTGAACCTAAAAGTTTTGAATCAAGTTTTTTTTCTATTCCGGATATCCCAAATTTAAGATTTGATAGTTTTTTTTTTGCGATATCTTTTTTATAACCAACATAACCAAGTACATGAGAAAAAATTTGATCATTCTTGTAATTTCTAACTTTTTCTTTTGTTATTATTAAAAATGGAAATTTACTTTTCATAAATTCAAGAAATTCTAACTCATTCCATGTCAAACTTTTTTTTATAATGATAAAATCAGACAAGTCTTGTTCCAAAAGATTTAATTTTATTTCATTCAAGTCTTTTTTTGAGAAATCTATGTGTCCTTGTAGCTTAATAATATATTTATTTATTAAATTTCTTTTGTCTTTAAATATACTTAATTGATAATCAGTTTTATTTGAGGCGATTGGGTTATTGTAAAGATCATATATTGTACCTCTTTCAGGATATAAAATTTTTACTTTTAATCTGTTTATATCGGATAACTTTCCATATTTTGAATTTTGAAGAATTTGAAGATAAAATAACTTTCCAAAGATAACAATTGATAAAAAGGATTTTGACAATCCTAATATAAGAGATCTTCGTCTTAGTTTTTTTTCTAAATTAACATCTCTACTCATTATAACTTCTAAATTTATAGCTTAGTTTATTTACAATTTTAAAAAACAATGGGAACAAAGCAATAGTAATAATAAAACTTATTGTTAAATTTTTTAAACTAGTTGTTGATGTTGTTAAAAAAAGTTTTATTAGAAGATTAGCTGATATATAAAAAGTAAAACTCAAAATAAATTTCATCCAAAGTTCTTTGAAGTCGTCTGATATTAAGTCGCTGAATAATTTTCTTCGAGAGTATTGTATAAACAGGAAAAATAAACAAGTAACACCAACTATATCTCCATTCAATAAATCATAAATTACTGTAAGAATTAATATTGAGAATGGCGAGAATTTTTTGTGATCATTGTAAATCCAACAATAAATAATCGTAAAAAACATAAATGGCTTGATTAATTGCACTTGAAAAAAATAGTTTGGCGAAAATTCAAAGAAAATAAAAATCAATATAAACAGATATGGAAGGGATTTGAAAATTAAGTTATTAAACATTAAAACTAATCTCTAAATTCTTTTTTAAAATCATAAACTAAAACATTAACATAAATTGAATCTGTATTTTTTGCAAATGGGATCAAATATACATCATTAAGAGTTTTAAAAATTCGTCCAATTTTTATTCCTTCTTTAAAATAACCTGCTGCATCTGTCGATACAACATATTCACCATGATTTAAATCAAACTTTTTTTCTATGTGTTTCAATATTAGCTTATCTTTTCTTCCCTGAACAAAAAATGATTTCTTAGAATCAATTGAGATTACTGGAATTATCGAGTTTTGGTTAAATATAGTAAGAACCTTCGAGGAGCTTTTACCCAGCTCTATTACTCTTCCAATTAATCCTTTTTCATTAAAAACTACATCGTTAATTTTAAGACCATCTTGTTTACCTACATCTATATAAATAATAGAGCCATCATCTTTGTAAGCATCTAGCAAAACTCTGGCAGTAATCTTTTTTACATAATTTACGTCTTGAATATTCATTAAATTTTTTAATCTATTATTTTCAATAATTAAAAAATTATTTTTATCTAATTGTTTTTTTAAAAGTTTATTTTCTTCGATTAATTTTTTATTAAGTTTGTTAGAATCTTTGATTTCACTAAGGTAGATTAATGATTCATTAATCAATTGAAAAGGTTTGGCTACAATTATAAAAAAAGGTTTGCCAATTGATATTACACTATATCTAGCATTTTTGATGAATGAATTATTTAGAATTGATAGTACAAAAAGAGTTATCGCAATCGCAATACATAAAACAAGGCTTAAAACATAACTGTTTAAAATACTTGAATTAAATCCTCTTCCAAAAGACGACTTATTTACCATAAATTAGTAGCTACTACTTAAAACTGAACGAAGATCTTTTAAATTCTCTGCACACTTTCCTGTTCCTTGAACTACGCAACTTAGAGGGTCATCAGCAATGCTTACGGGCAGACCAGTTGAATCTCTTATCACTTGATCAAGTTCACCCAACAACGAGCCACCCCCTGTGAGAACAATACCCTTATCAACAATATCTGCAGCTAATTCAGGATCTGAATTTTCCAAAGTATTTGTAACAGCTTCTATTATTGCTTGTACTGGTTCTTGAAGAGCGTCTGCGATTTGTCTCTGATTAATAACAACTTCTTTGGGAACTCCCTTTAACAAATCTCTTCCTTTTATATGAAGAACTTTTCCATCACCTGATGATGGTGGTGCTGCAACACCAATGGCTTTTTTAATTCTTTCAGCACTACTTTCTCCAACCAAAAGATTATGAGACCTTCTTATATAATTTATTATCGCGGTGTCCATAGCATCACCTCCGACTCTGACAGAGTGTGCGTGAACGATACCTCCAAGTGCTAAAAGTGCAACTTCAGTTGTACCACCACCAATATCCACGACCATTGAACCAGATGGTTCTGTAACTGCCAAACCTGCACCTAATGCTGCTGCCATTGGTTCATCGACTAAATAAACCTTTCTGGCACCGGCGGCGGCGGCCGATCCTTCAATGGCTCTTCGTTCTACCGAGGTAGCTCCAGATGGAACGCAAACCACTATTACTGGACTGAAAAAACTATTATGGTTATGAGCCTTTCTGATAAAGTGTTTTATCATTTCCTCTGCCACATCAAAATCAGCAATTACACCATCTCTCATTGGCCTTATAGCTTGGATATTACCAGGCGTCCTTCCCAACATTGTTTTAGCTTCATGACCAACCGCAAGAACTCTTGGTTTTGCTTCTTTTTTATCATTAGAAAGGGCTACGACTGAAGGTTCATTTAGGACGATGCCTTTTCCTTTAACATATATCAAAGTATTGGCAGTACCGAGGTCTATGGCGATATCTTGTGATAGAAAAGAGAAGAATTTTTTCATTTTAATATTTTCTACATGTATAAGTCAAAAAAAGCAATAGATTAAATTACATGTTTATCTAATTTTGTGTTGGAAGTTTGCAACATGGATTTTGAATCCATAACTTTTTTTCTTTTCATAATCAATTTATTCATTGCATTTATATAAGCCTTAGCAGATGCAACCATTGTATCTATATCATTCCCTTGACCTTGAACAGTTATNAGNTTTTCNTCTANTCTCACATTTACTTCCGCCTGAGCATCAGTTCCTNTNGTTATTGCATTGACTTGGTAGATTATTAAGTTAGCCTTATTAGGTATTAATGATTTTAANGCATTAAAAATTGCATCAATAGGNCCATTACCTGATTTTTTAATTGTTTTTTGATCNCCAAATATATTCAACTTCAANGTAGCTTNTGATTNTTTATTTGTTCCACAATTTAATTTAAGATCTATGAGCTCCAAAAACATCTTCTTTTGAAAGTTTTGCACATCTTCGACTAAGGCATAAAGATCTTCTTCGAAAACTTGTTTTTTTTTATCTGCAAGATCTTTAAATTTGCCAAACAGTTTATTTACTTTTTTTTCATCAAACTCATAACCAAGTTCAGACAATTTGACTTTGAAAGCATGTCTTCCAGAGTGTTTTCCCAAAACAAGTTCAGACGATGAAAGTCCGATGGATTCAGGAGTAATTATTTCATAAGTATTCGAGTTCTTAAGCATCCCATCCTGATGAATTCCTGACTCATGTGCGAAAGCATTTTTTCCTACTATTGCCTTATTAGGTTGNACAGGAAATCCTGTAATTGTAGAAACTAAATGAGAAATTAAAGTTATTTTTTTTGTATCGACATCTGAATAAAAAGGAAGTTTATCACTTCTTGTTTTCAAGCACATCACAATCTCTTCAAGTGCTGCATTTCCAGCTCTTTCACCTATACCGTTGATAGTACATTCTATTTGTCTAGCACCATTAACAATAGCTGAAAGCGAATTTGAGACTGCTAAACCTAAATCGTTATGGCAGTGAACTGATATTACAGCATTATCAATATTTGAAACATTCTCCTTGATATTCCTAATTAACATTCCAAATTCTTCTGGTATAGCATAACCCACTGTGTCTGGAATATTAATAGTTTTTGCACCAGATTTTATAGCTACTTCTATACTTTTATACAAGAAGGACAAATCTGTTCTAGATGCGTCTTNAGGGGACCACTCAATATCATCTGTATATTTCAAAGCTCTATCAATGCTTTTCTTTATCGATTCTAGAACCTCTTTTTTTGACATTTTTAGCTTATATTTCATGTGAAGATCNCTNGTAGATATGAATGTGTGAATTCTTTTTCTTTTTGCGGGTTTTAATGCCTCGCCTGCCGCATCAATATCTTTAGATTGTGCTCTAGCAAGTCCACAAACCGTTGAGTATTTCGATATTTCTGATATCTTCTTAACTGCCTGAAAATCTCCTTTAGATGCAAAAGGGAACCCAGCTTCAATAATATCAACTTTCATCGCATTTAATTTTAACGCTATCTCAATTTTATCTTCTACAGACATAGAAGCACCTGCGGATTGCTCTCCATCTCTCAAGGTAGTATCAAAGATTAAAATTTTTTCTTTATTCATAGTTATTATAATATTAATTTTTATTTTTATTTACCAGTTTATTTGAACTAATCCATGGCATCATCTTCCTCAACTTTTCTCCTACTATTTCAATTTCTTTGTTATTTTGTATTCTTTTTTCAGCCTTAAAATTCAATTGACCAGATTTGCATTCTAAAATCCAGTCCCTTACAAATTTACCTGTCTGAATTTCATTCAAAACCTTTTTCATTTCATTTTTNACNTCTTTATTTATTATTCTTGGTCCTCTTGTTAAATCTCCNTACTCAGCTGTATTTGATATTGAATATCTCATATTTGCAATACCACCCTCATAAATCAAATCTACGATAAGTTTGACCTCATGAAGGCATTCAAAGTATGCCATTTCTGGTGAATACCCAGCCTCAACTAATGTTTCAAAACCTGCTTGGATAAGAGCTGTTAAACCACCNCACAATACCGNNTGTTCTCCAAATAANTCAGTTTCGCATTCCTCCTTAAATGTAGTTTGAATTATGCCAGAGCGNCCNCCACCAATAGCTGAGGCATATGAAANTCCAAGCTCTAATGCATTTTTTGAAGCNTCTTGATGAATTGCAATAAGACAAGGAACTCCTGCTCCAGAGANATATTGGCCTCTTACAGTATGACCAGGCCCTTTAGGTGCTATCATAAAAACATCCAGATCAGGTCTCGGATTAATCAGCTGAAAATGTATTGCAAGACCGTGAGCAAATAATAAACATGCACCTTTTTTTAAGTTTTTTTTAAGAAATTCGTTATATAAATCTGCTTGTAGTTCGTCTGGAACTAGCACCATACAAATGTCTGCCCACTTTGAAGCTTCATCTACACTTAGAACTTTAAAACCATCTTTTTCAGCTTTTTTAATAGAAGCTGAACCCTCTCTTAATGCAATTACTAATTCTTTTACTCCACTGTCTTTTAGNTTTAAAGCATGTGCATGACCCTGACTACCATACCCTATTATGCAAACTTTTTGCNTTCTTATGAGATTCAANTCAGCATCTCTGTCGTAGTAAACTTTCATNGATATTGTCCTTACTTTTTAATATATTCAGTTCCNAGTGCCATAGAGACTAGACCTGATCNTGTTAATTCAATAATATTATATGAACTTAGTTTTTTTATCATAGATGANATTTCAGAAGGTGTTCCTGAAAATTGAATAATTANTTCAAATTTATTTTCAAATAAAANNTCTGCCCCATTTTTTTCTATAAATTCATATATTTTAGAAACTGACTTCTTTTTTACATCCAATTTGATTAAAATCAACTCTTTTCCNATAAAGCTTTTAAGTTCAGATATATCTATAAGGTTATGCACTGGGATTANCTTNTTTAATTGAGCCTTTATTTGATCAACAATTATTTTAGTTCCTGATGTAACGATTGTAACTCTTGATAAAAATTTGTCTGAGTCAACTTCAGACACAGACAAACTNTCAATATTATANCCTCTTCCTGAGAAAAGACCCACAACTCTTGCCAAGACACCGGGCTCATTGTCAACCATTATTGATAGAATATGTTTAGTATTTGATTCCGTCATTTTTTAAATACTATACTAAAACCATTCCCTCTTCTGATATTTCTCCTTCTACTTTATCATTTGGTCCCAATAGCATTTGATCGTGAGTTGAACCAGATGGAATCATTGGAAAACAATTTTCTTTTGGATCAACAACAACGTCACAAATTACTGAACCTTTNATTTTTACCATCTCTTTTACCAAATCATCAACCTCACTTGGTTTCTCGACTCTTAATCCAGTTGCTCCAAAAGATTCTGCTAGTTTTACAAAATCTGGAAGAGATTCCATGTAGGACTCAGATAATCTATTTCCATGAAGTAATTCTTGCCACTGTCTAACCATTCCCATGTAATTATTATTCAAAATAAAAACTTTTACTGGAAGCCTATACTGTTTAATTGTTGACATTTCTTGAATATTCATCAAAATTGACGCTTCACCTGCAACGTCAATAACCAAGTCCTTCGGATGTGCTATTTGGACACCCATTGCAGCTGGCAAACCATATCCCATTGTCCCTAAACCTCCAGATGTCATCCAATGCTTAGGTTTATTAAAAGTTAAAAATTGTGCAGCCCACATTTGGTGCTGCCCGACTTCTGTTGTTATAAATGGGTTTAAATGTTTGGTTAGGTAATCTAATCTTTGAAGTGCAAACTGAGGTTTAATTATCTTGGATGAGTTTTTAAATTTCAAACAATCCCTGGATTGCCATTTTTCAATTTGTTTCCACCAATCTTTTGTATTATTTTTTGAAAAAATTATTTTTTCATCATTAATATATTTTAATGTCATTTCTAAAATTTTCGATAAATCACCTTGAATTAATAAGTCTGCATTCACGCTTTTATTAAATGAGGATGCATCAATATCCATATGAACTTTTATCGATTTTGGAGAAAACCCTGATACTTTTCCAGTTATCCTATCGTCAAATCTGGCACCAACACAAATCATTAGATCTGATTTATTCATAGCTAAATTTGCTTCATATGTTCCGTGCATCCCAAGCATACCAATAAATTGGTTATCTGATGTTGGAGAGGCACCTAGTCCCATTAAAGTTTGAGTACATGGGAATCCTGTAATTTTCAAAAGATTTTTCAATAACTTTGATGCTTTTATTCCAGAGTTGATTACACCTCCTCCAACATAAAAGATTGGTTTTCTTGTGGCGGATAGAAGATCTACAAATTTTTTAATCTGTTCCATTGGCGGTTTTACTTTTGGTTTGTAAAAAGAATAGCTTTTGGTTAATTTTTTACCTAAGTAATTGGTCTTAAATGTTTGTATGTCTTTTGGAATATCAACTAAAACAGGTCCTGGTCTACCATTTTTTGCAATATAAAATGCTGAGTGAATACAACTACTTAGTTTTGAAATGTCTTTTACAAGATAATTGTGTTTAGTGCATGGTCGAGTGATTCCGACAATATCAGCTTCTTGAAATGCGTCATTTCCTATCATATGCGTTGGCACCTGCCCTGATATACAAACTACAGGAACTGAGTCCATCATAGCATCAGCAAGTCCTGTAACTGTGTTTGTGGCTCCTGGGCCAGACGTCACAAGAACAACACCAACTTTTCCGGTTGACCTTGCATAGCCTTCAGCTGCATGGACAGCTCCTTGTTCGTGACGAACTAAAATATGCCTAATTTTATGTTGTTTGAATAATTCGTCATAAATTGGTAATACAGCTCCGCCTGGGTAACCAAATATAACTTCAACATTTTCTTCTATTAATGCCTCGATAACAATTTTAGCTCCAGTTAATTTTTTCATAATAATTAAATTAAACCAAAAATATTATTTACACATCAAAAAAATTTAAAATCTCTAAATATTTTTTAATATAAATTTTTTAGCATCAGAGAAATTAAGTTTGACTGAATTGGTTGACTTATTCTTAAACCAAGTAATTTGTCTTTTTGCGTATCTTCTTGTGTCCAAACAGAACGACTGAAGTGTGTCATCAAAATTTTCTTCTCCGTTAATATATTTTTCCAATGAATAAAGGCCAATAGATTTATGTAATGGATGACTTATACTTTTTTTTTCTTTAAGAAAATGAGATACTTCATTTACAACATTTGATTTTAACATTTGTAAACACCTATTATTTATATTGTTATAGAGTACTTTCCTATCTTCAAAAATCACTACATAAAGAACCTTTTTAAAAATTTTATTTGAAATTCTTTTATGCCAATACGTCATATTTTTTCCAGTCCCCACTTTTACGGTTATTGCGCGTAAAATTCTTTGAGTATCATTTTTAGAAATTTTCTCAGAATAAGAGTAATCAATTTTTTGTAACTTTTTAAAAAAAATATTTTTTCCAAGTTTTAAAAATAATTTATCTACTTTATTTTTTACTTTTTGAGAAATTTCAGGAATTGGAGAAATTTTTCCAAACAAACTTTCCAAATACAAACCAGTTCCACCAACAAAAATAGGTATATTATTTCTTGACCTTAACAGTAATTTTTGGACTGAATCTGACCAAAAACCAACATTACATTTTTTTGGATATTTTACGAAACCAAACAGATTACATGAATGTTTGACTAGATTTTTTTTTGGGGGAACGTTTGTTAAACCATTTAACTTATCGTAAACTTGCATGCTATCTGCATTAACAATAAAGCTTGGAATTTTGTTTTGTATCTCAAACGCTAAATTTGTTTTACCTGATGCTGTTGGTCCGCCAATTAGAATTGCTAGGGGATACAAGTCAATTACTTAAGATTAATTATTAAAAATCTAGAAAAATCTCCCTCAAAGACTTGAAGAAGAGCAGACTCAGATTTTTTTTTCGTTAAATCATCAAATATTTTTTTAGCTTGTTCTGGTCTTTCTATATCTTTTTGTGCGATTTGAGAGATAACATTACCAACTGAAAGTCCAGCTTTGGCTGCAAACGAATCTCTTTTTACTGCTGTAATTACAACACCACTAACATTTTTAGAAATATTAAAACGAGATCTGGTTTCTTTATTAAGACCCAAAAGTCTCAATCCAACATTATCAATCTCAATTTCTTCACTTACAACTTCTTGTTTTTNATCATCTTCATTATTATCTGCTGTATTAAATTTTTCTAACTCGCCGAGTTTAACTGTAAATGATTTAGATTTTTTATCTCTCCAAACCTTAACCTTTGCTTTACTTTCAACTGCAGACTCAGCAACGGTTCTCTGAAGTGATTTTACATCTTTTATTTTTTTACCATTAAACTCTAGAATAACATCACCAGATTTAAGCCCACCTTTTTCTGCAGGTTCACCTGGGTTGACCATAGAAATGAGAACACCATCTTCATTTTTCAGACCTAAACTTTTTGCAATCTCTGGTGTTAACTCTTGTATCCTTACTCCTAACCATCCTCTTTGTGTTTTTCCAAATTTTCTCAATTGTTCAATAATGGGTTTTGCCAGATTAGCAGGTATAGAAAATCCAATTCCAACGCTTCCCCCAGTAGGAGAAAAAATTGCGGTATTAATCCCTAATACCTCTCCATCTAAATTAAACAAAGGTCCACCTGAGTTTCCTCTATTTATTGACGCATCTGTTTGAATAAAACTGTCGTATGGACCAGCATTAATGTCTCTATTAAATGCAGATATAATTCCTGAGGTCACGGTTCCTCCAAGACCAAAAGGATTTCCAATTGCAAACACAGAGTGACCAACTCTTGCTTTATCAGAGTCGGCNAATTTAAGATAGGGAAGTGGACTTTTTGNTTCAACCTTNAGTAAAGCTATATCTGTAAGCTTATCTGTNCCAATTAACTTGGCCTCNAATTCTGAATCATCCTGAAACTTAACTTTGATTTCATTAGCTTGTTCTANAACATGATTATTAGTAACTATATATCCTGTTGAATCNATTACGAAGCCNGATCCTAANGCCTGAGGTCTCTCACTCTCTTGTTGATTGGGTTGTTGTTGCTGAGGACCAAATGGAAACCCTGGAGGGAAGTTTTTAAANAAATCCCTGAACTGTGGAGGAATGTTTTCTAAAGGNTTNTGATTGTTTGAAGTCTGTTTTGGTTTTTGAACGGTAAATACATTTACAACACTAGGGGATTTATTTTCAACCAAATCCGCAAAATTATCGGACAGAGGATGTCCAGTGGCAGTGTCATAAACAAAAAAATTTACCAAAAAAAAATAGGCTGTTAAAAGCTTTCTCATAAAGTTGTTTACCTATTTCTTCCTTTTGAATTGTTAAAAAATTCTAAAAATTCGCTGTCTGGAGACAAGATCATTGTCGTTCCATCTTCACCTAAAACGTTTCCATAAGCCTGCATTGATCTATAAAATGAATAAAAATCTGAGTCTTTTTCAAACGCATCAGCGTATATATCAATCGCCTTAGATTCACCTTCCCCTCTTAAAATTTCAGATTTTCTTGTTGCCTCTGCTAATATGACAGTTCTTTCTTTATCTGCTTCCGCTCTAATCTTTTGACCTATTTCAGAACCTTTTGCTCTAAATTCCTTGGCCTCTCTCACTCTTTCACTTATCATTCTTTCATAAATCGCTTGACTATTCGCTTCAGGTAAGTCGGCTCTTCTGATCCTAACATCAACAATCTCAATACCGAAACGAGAGGCTTCGTTATTCACCTCAACNTTAATATTTTCCATGATGTTNCTCCTTTCTTGAGAAAGGAGTTCNTCTAATGTAACCCTACCNACAACTCTTCTAAGAGAGGAAATTACATTTGAGTTTANTCTATTTCTTACATTTATTTCATTACCCACTGTTTTATAAAACTCAAGTGGGTCGATGATCTTAAATCTAGTGAAAGAATCAATAAGCATTCTTTTTTTATCAACTGCAATAACTTCTTCAACAGGTAAATCATATTCTAAGATTCTTCGNTCATATCTCACTACATTCTGAATCAGTGGGAGTTTAAAATGNAAACCTGAGATTTGAACNACTCTCTTTGGTTCTCCAAATTGAAGNACTAACCCCTGCTGTCTTTCGTTCATGGTAAATACAGAGTTAAGNCCCACAAANCCTAAAACAACAANTATGATGATGTATATTGTTAACTTATTCATTANTTTGATNCTGNTTTNAGGTTTTATTATTTNATTTTTTTTTTAGNTCNGGTAGTGGAAGGTACGGAACTACNCCACCTCCAGCTTTATTATCNANAATTACTTTGTCTATNTTACCTAGTGTTTTCTCCAGAGTCTCTAGATAAATTCTCTCTCTGGTAACATCCTTAGAAGTTTTGTAGGAATCGTAAACTGATATAAATCTTTGAGCTTCACCTTCAGCTTTTGCTACAACTCCTTGCTTGTAAGCTTCTGCTTCTTGTATCTTTTTTTCTGCTTCACCTCTTGCTCTTGGAATTATATCATTCCTATATGCTTCTGCTTCATTTCTTAATCTCTGCTCGTCTGTCTTAGCCCTTTGAACATCCCTAAACGATTCAATAACCAATTCAGGTGGGTCGGCTTTTTGAAGCTGAACTTGGGTTACTAAAACGCCAGACTTATAGTAATCTAATACACTTTGTACATCGTTTTTTACATCCTCTTCAACGATAGATTTTCCCTCAGAGAGAATCGGGTCAATTGGAGTTTGACCTATTTTTTCTCTCATAACGCTTTCACCTATGCTTTTTATTGTTATTTCAGGATTTCTAACATTAAATAAAAAATCTTTTGCATCATTAATNATCCAGAAAATTGTNAAATTTAGGTCGACAATGTTTTCATCTCCAGTAAGCATGAGAGCTTCTTCNGGNGTTTGNCTGGTTTGAGGTGTTTGAGAGAATTGTGATTGAGAAGTTCTAAAACCAACTTCAATTCTATTAACTTTGGTTACTTTAGGTTTTAAAACAGATTCAATGGGATAGGGAAGATGATAATGAAGCCCTGGTTCTGTGGTTCTTACATACTCGCCGAAGCGGGTTACAACACCTTGCTCGTCAGTACCAACTCTATAGAAACCACTCAAAGTCCATATTGCAAGAAGTATAATAATTAGCAAGCTTAAGCTTGCAGGATTGTTTTTNGGAAACATGNCTCTAAGTTTATCTTGAAACCCCTTTAAATAATCATCTCCATAATTGTTATCACNTGAANCTTCTGAAGATCCTTTTCCATTTCCCTTAGGTTTTTTNCCCCATGGACTATTATTATCGTTAGATGACCAAGACATATTTTTTTTTGTTGNTATTTATATATAAGANAATTTTTCAGCATGCAAAGATTAATTTTCTAATTTAATTTTTATTTTTTTTAGATTAAANTTACAAGTAATGATTAAAAATTTCATAGTAGTAGGGTCAGGAAAAGGTGGTGTTGGNAAATCAACAGTTTCTCTAAACCTTGCCATAACCTTAGCATCAAAAAAATATAAAGTTGGTTTGCTAGATGCAGACATCTACGGTCCTTCAATTCCCAGAATGATGGGAATTTCTGAAAAACCCAGTTCAGATCAAAATAAAAAGATACTCCCTTACGATAAATTTTCAATAAAGTCGATGTCAATCGGAAACATGGTCCCGGAGGAAAAAGCTATAATTTGGAGAGGCGCTATGGCGTCAAGTGCAATTAGACAACTCGTAAGTGATGTTCAGTGGGGTGATTTGGACTATTTGGTAATTGATTTGCCACCTGGGACCGGAGATATTCAATTATCACTTTGTCAGAATATTAAAATAACCGGTGCATTAATTGTTTCGACACCACAAGAGATTTCTTTAATCGATGTAAGAAAGGCAATTGGTATGTTTCAAAAAGTAAATGTGCCTATTCTTGGCATTATTCAAAATATGAGTTATTTAGAAATTAATGGATCAAAAAACTACCTATTTGGTAAAAATGGTGCACTAAAAGAATCAGAAAAACAAAAATTTGAATTTTTAGGTGATATCCCAATAAACCCTGAAATTTGCGACTCAGGAGACATCGGCAAACCAATAACAACTAATAAAGATTCAAATATATTTAAGATTTTTAGTGAGATTTCTGATCGTTTTATTTCTTCTCTTACAAAAAACAAAAAATCTGAAGTTAAAATTACAAACTAAAAATTTCTTTTATACTTTCATGCTCTCTTTTGGAAAGACCATGTTTCTTTTGTTTTTTTCCATGTAGCAAGAATTTAATATAAGCAATTCCTTCCTCTGATATTGTAAGTGCTTTTAATCTATTGTTAATGAAAGCATCATATGTCAGTGGAACCCATTTTTTGAAAATGTTCATCATAACCTCAGCATATACTCTTATTTCATACTGTGCATGAGGATCAAATCTGAGAGCAAGAAAGTGCATCAAATTATGAAGATCTATTTTCCAATACCACTGTGTGTAAGCGTTAAGTGGTAATGTCATTCTCGATAATTCTCTGGCCAATCCATTTCTTTTCTCATTAATTAAATTTCCTTCTTCGTCCGAGTTTAATAAAGTAGAGTAATTTTCAAAAGATCTCCTTGAGTTTTCCTTTATAATTTTCGAATACAGTTCAATTTCCTCAGATTCTAAATTTCCCGATCTTCCCTGATTATTTGATTTTGACTGAGGCTTAAGATCTCTTTTTTTTGGAATATAAAATTCTCTATCAAGTATTGAATATCTCGCAGAATATTCATTTACATTGGCTGTTCTGTGTCTAATCCATTGTCTTGCAACGAAAATTGGAAGTTTAATATGAAATTTTATTTCATTCATTTCAAACGGCGTTGAGTGTCTATGACTTATCAAGTAGTTTATGAGACTTTTATCCTGATTGAGTTTTTTTGTTCCTTTTCCATATGATACTCTTGCTGCTTGAACAATTGAAGAATCGTCACCCATGTAATCTATAACTCTTATAAATCCATGATCTAATACCTTAAAACTTTGATATAGAATTTTTTCAACTTTTTTTACAGTCACTCTTCTTGTAGAGAAGTTATTTTTTCTTACTTTTTCAATGTCAATTTGTTGATCTGTTTTTTTTTTCATATAAAACTTTTATATCAGGATAACTTATTTTTATACTAAAACAATTTATAGGTTTTATTTTTTTAATCATTCATTATTATAAAAATGCTGATTTCAGCTATGGCAATAAACGTTTGATTTTGAGCCGAGGCGGACCCGGGGGCGGTACCCGGCGCCTCCACCATATGGGGGCGAAATAGGATCGACGCGCGTGTGAATAATCAAAAACTTTGCCCGGAATGGTACCAACGTTATCGGACCAAACTTATAAATGCCAACGATAATGAAATGGCACTCGCTGCTTAATTAATTAAGAAAGCGCGGTAGTGAGCACCGGGCAACAGAAGTCTCATCGGCAAGGGCGGGCAATTGTTCGCCCTTGTTTGTTTTAGGTACACTCACAAAGGGTTTTAGAGGGTTCACTCAACAGAATAAAAGAGAGGTAATGTCGTAATTAGTTGCAGACAAAGTTGCTAGTTCAATCTTTATTCTCATTATCTATAATCATCAATGACAAGTTATACATTAGAAGTTTTTCTAGTTTTGTTAAAAATATTTCATTTATATCTATGATAAAAGATTGTTATTTGATTTTAATAATTTGAAGGCGCCCTAAACTCTTTCAATCAAAGGAAGGAATAAGTCAAGAACGCCCATATATAAGATTGTAACTTGTTGGCATTGGTTGAAATTTTTCTTATTTATACCAACTATCATTAATATTTATAAGAAACATACTTAAATGATCAAAGGTTACTTTTTGCACTTGTTTGTTTGAAGGATCCTCACAAAGGTCTTCAAAGCTTTTCAAAACAGAAATACGAATGAAGAGGAAGTTGCGACTGCAACTAAATCCAATGTTAATTATTATGGTATCGGTTCAAGCAAAATTACTTTAGTTATAGTGCTTGAACCAATATTTAATATTTTATTCTTTTTTTTCTTTTGTTTCTTCTTCTTTTTCTTCAGAAATTTCTTCAGTTTTTTCTTCTACAACTTCTTTTTTTTCTCCATGCCCATCCGCTTTTATGGATTCAGAGGAAAATAAAAATGCTAACAAGAAAAATAAAAGGTAAAAATATTTCATGAATATCTCCAATAAAGGTTAGATATTTATTTTAATAAATCTTTAATCTTTTTGAAATTTTTCTTCTTTATACTTGATATCACCCACTGTTATAATACTCAAACTAAAATAACTAAATAAGACATTCTCGTCTTCTTATTGTAAAATTAACACATTAAAAACAGATTAGTACATAAAAGTGTTCATATATTGCGTACACTTTCAAAGCAACTCATTAATAAAGGATTTTAGAACTCAAACCAGGACACAGAAGGTTGATTGGAAAGGACATGCAATTGTCCAAACTTGATTGTTTTAGGTAAACAATAAAAATTTCATAGTAAGTATTATTTAATAGATAAAAGTTTAGATTACTTCATAGGTGAAACAATCAAATCATATTTGAAATAGTACATATTGTTTTTTTGATTCTTCATCAGTTATTTTTGCTTCAAATTCATTTAAAGAAGAATCAAATAATGTGAAATTTTTCCAAATATTTAAAAGAAATTGAATATTTCGCCCTTTGCGTTCTTTAGGAGGATCAAACACTAATCCTATGATGGGTTGATTACTTTCTGGATTTTTAATATGGGCTCTGAAAATTTCACAATTATACATCTCAAGATTTACAGCTGGGACTGACATTCCAGATACTAAATTAACTGGAGAACGTTCATGATGAATTTTCTTCCATTTATAGCCAGTTTCATATCTTTCATTCAAATTAAAGTTTTTTGCTTTTTTAACTATAAACGAATTTTCAATACCAGCTAGTGATAAAATTTTGCCATTTTTACAATCAAATCCAGAATAAATTAGGATTTGAAGAAAAATTGGCATTATTGTTGAAGCGATATGTCCCTCAACAAATCTTTCTGCTGCATGCTTTGGACCTGAAATTACTAGATCTCCATCATCTTTTAAAACGTCATATATTTTATCCAGAAATACTCCCTGATTTCTTTGATGTTCAATCACGTGTGAACAGTGAATCATATCATATTTTGATTTAAATTCGAATGAATTGAAATCTTCAACAAACTCTGCATCTTTTTCATATTTATCAATAGAATCGACTATTAAACCAAAATCTCTCATTATTTTAGTATGACTACCTAGCGCACCACCAATATCTAGAACTTTGAATTTTTTTTTAAAACTTTTCATGGATAAGAGGTATTCTATTAAAACAAATCCACCCCAGTCCAATTTTATAAAATTTTTAGTCATTTTATTAAGTGAGCAAATTTGATGCCATTCAATTACAAAAAAGTCTAAAACGCTGATGTTTTAACTAATTTCGTTGTTTTCATAAACTGAAAATCAAATAAATTTTTTAAAAATATTAAAAAGAAAAATTATTTAACGGACAATCAAAACAAAGGATTTAATCAACAATTATACCCTGTAGTTTTAACTCTTATTGTTTAGATGCTCAAACCACCAATAAATTATTCAAATAAGAAAAAACATTCTTGTTTAAATCTCCTATTACATAATTTTTAATATTTTAGCTTAAGATTAAACATGAAAGATCTTCCAGGAAGTTGAACTTGAGCTTTTTTTGATTCTAAGTGATCTCTGCCAACAGTATCTAATAGATTGGAAGCAACTAGCATCAAATGACCTGAAACATTAGAATATGAAAAATCTCTCGTTAGATCAAAGTCTAACCTAGAATGACCACCTGTTCTTGTTTGAAAAGGGCCAATAAAATCTTTATCAAAATAATGATAATAGTCTAAGTTAGCGTCCCAGTTATCATTGATCAATTGTAAACCAGCATTTAATTTTGATTGAGGTATTCTAGATAGCGCTTTGTCATTTGATGTCCTGTATCCTTTTAAGAAATCAACCATCACACTTGTAATAAAATCAAAATCATCAATTTTAGCTAAACCATATTGACCACTTAACTCTGCACCGGTAAAAATAGCGTTGTATTGCTCATGAATTACATTATTAAAATCTTCCCCCTCCACTGCAACCGTAGCTCCATCTCTATCTGCAGCTATGAAATCATCAATAAAGTTGTAATAAGTTTCGATTTTGATTTTATTTAAATCTTTTCCGTAATTGTAGCCTATTGAAAAATTATATGAGGTTTCTACACCTAGGTTTATTTCACCATTCTCAAAATTTTCTAAAGCATGATGTGGACCATTGGCATATAATTCAACAGGGTTTGGTGCTCTTTGAGTAAAGTCAAATCCAGCAAAAATCGTATTATTGGGTATGAATTCATTTTTAATTGTTGAAGAAAAGGCACCCGCGAAAAACCCATTTTCGTGATTAGTATTTTTTAGATTTACTGATTCAACTCTTCCTCCAAGATCTAGATCAAAAGAATCAAAGTTAAAGTTTTCTAAAACAAAAAAACCAAAGCTATTAGTTTTAGTTCTTTCTAAATGACCCTCTTCATCTCCCAATGCCCCTTGGTCTTTATTCTGAAAATGAAAACCAATTAATCCATTTGAATTTTGACTTATTAGTGGTTTGTGATTTACAGAAGTTTTTAACTCATAAGAATCATTAAAAAAAGTAATATTATGATTTTTTCCTGCTGTAGTTCTTTCCGCATGGTTATATTCAGATGCCGTCCCTTCAAGATTAAATTTATCAATAAAATTATTATTTAGTGAAATTGAGGATTTAAAGGAAACAGTGTTCCTAGTTGGATTTAACGAAGTATTGTTTTCTTCACCCTTACCTCCAGGAAGAAAGTACACAGCTTCTAATTTGTCAACCGAAACGCCGAAGTAATTGTCCCCATCATTGTAAGTAAAGCCAACTCCTCCAGATGTCATGAATTTAGAAGAATTTGGTTGTTTAGAATCTGTATTTGCAAGGTCATAAGATCCTGAGCTTAAAAAACTACCCGAACCCCTTACTGTATAATTACCAACAGATTCCGCTAATTTTAACGCTGATTTTAATTCTCCTCCCGAAGTTTGATAACCAAAGTCTGCTTGAATAATTTCAGGGGGAATTAGATTATCAATATTTATTAGGGGGTTAATAATATTTACAACACCGGCGAAACCATTATTACCATATAAAAGGGTTCCTGGTCCTTTAATAATTTCAATTTTGTCAATTAACATTGGGTCATAACCTACAATATGGTCTTCACCAAACTCTGAAACATCACTTAAAGATCCACTGTTTTGTAAAATTTTAACTCGAGAATTAGACATACCTCTGATTATAGGACGACTTGCGTTTCCTAATCCTTGAGATGAAATACCGGGTAGATCCTTTAACATACTTCCAATAGAATAATTTTTTTTAACTTCCATTTTATGCCCGTCAAATAAAATATTTCCTCTATCTGCCTCAAAATTTTCAGTTGGTTGAATTTTTGAGGTTATAAAAATATCTGGTGCTGTAAATATAGTATCTGCCGAACTTTAAAAGCAAAACACTACTGTTGTGAAAAAATAAATTATTTGCTTTTTTAAGGGGAATTTCATTGTAATATGTACTTGATAAATTATTATATATATAAAGTGTTATATTATAACACATGATATTTTCAAACTGTTTTATGGTCAAATCGATACAAAAAAAAGCATTTGAATTTTGCTTCAAAAACAAGCATAGATATACTGAACCAAGAAAAAAGGTTCTTGAAATCGTTTCCTCAAGCAAAAAACCTTTGAAAGCTTATGAAATTTTAGAAAAACTTGGACTTGAACTTAACAATCCAAAGCCTCCTACCGCTTATCGTGCTATTGAATTTTGGCAAAAATATAACTTTATTCATCGAATTGAAAGTTTAAATGCTTACTCTGCTTGCATATCCGATCATTTACATTCAGGTACACAATTCATGATTTGTGATGATTGTGGAAAGGTTATGGAATCAACTTCCTGTGAATTACCCTCCAAAATCCAAAAAGAATTAAAAAAAAAACAATTTAGAACTACCAAATGGAATCTTGAAATCAGTGGTCAGTGTAATGATTGTTCTTCTTAAACTTTAATTTAAAACTACTTTTGCTTCCTTAAGACGAAAAAAAATGTTGTAGAGGTCATCATCCGGTACTAACTCCAACTTACCACTTAAATTAATTGCCTCGTATGAATAATTAACTGGTTTTTTTGCGTGAACTTCTATTATTAAGTTTGAAGAAGCGTGTACATGATATGGACAGCTAATTGGGAAGGGTAACAATAGAAAAGTTTTTTGTTTGTCACTTAGGTCTAATGGAAACATATAACCTTGAACCAATATTTTCTTATTTTCCAACAATTTAATTTCAGAAGAAAATTCAGGACGCACACCGGTCCACTCATAACCTTCTTTATCTTCAAAAGTGTATTCATTCATTCCTGTTTCCCCAAAAACATCCCAAGGTGTTCCACCATCAGGTAAATTTATAAACTCATCAATGTTAGATATTAAATCGGATGTATCGTTAAACTGCTCCTCGTCTTGAACAAAATCTTTCTGAACAGATAAGTTTTCTTGAGACTCCAGGCTCATCAGGCTCTTTGGAATGATTTTAATAGATATTAGAAAAAGAGAAAAAAAAAGATATTTAATTATAGATTTGATTATTTTATTCATATCAACTCTTTGATTTATGTATTCCTAGTTAATTGATTTGCAACACTTATTTTTGAAAAAGTGTAAACTGGGAACAGTGCAGCTACAAATCCTGTAAATACAACAATTATAGAAATATAAAATATCTTTGTTGAAAGCATAAAAGAAACTTGAACAACAGATAGTGTATTAAAAGTAAATACCATTAAATAAAAAATTATAAGACTTATAACAATCCCAATTATAACACCAATAAGGGCAATGAAAATTCCTTCAAAACAAATTAATTTAAAAATTCTTTTTTTTGAATAACCAATTGCTCTTAAAATAGATAAATCCCCCATTCTATTTTCTAAATTAGCTGCCAACCCTGAAAAAACACTCAACGCTGCAAAACAAATTAGAATTACTGATAATATATTTAAACTTTTTGAACCAATTCCTAGCATCGAAGATAATCTGGTAATCTCTTTTGCCGGATTTGCTGCCTGCATTAATGTTTCTTTATTTATTTTTAAGGGTAAATTTATGTTTGCTATAGGAGTTTTCGTTGTAATAAGTAATGCCGTAATTTCTGATGAGTGATTATTTTCAATTGTATCTTCATTACCTTGATGACTATGTTCATTGTGAACCTTTGATTCATGACTTTCGTGATCATGAATGTCGTGAGTGTTTGATTCAGATTCATCATGATCATTGTGATGATGATTATGACTGTCATTTTTTTTTAAATTATCGTTATTTTTTAATTTGAGATTTTCAAAATTATTTAAATCAACTTTCTTATGGTGATGCATCTCTAGTACTGAATTTAAATCTGTTAATATTAAATTGTCTAGAACCGTACCAGTAGATTTCAAAATACCTACAACTTTATATTTATGCTCGTCATGTTCTTTACCACCATCAAACAGTCCATGTGAACCTATAAATTCATCATTTAATCTCAGATTTATTGAAGAACCAATTACAACTTCATATTCTTCATCCCAAGTTCTTCCTTTTTGGATTTTTGCCTCGTAGTGATTTAAATAATTTTTTGTTGTTCCTACAATTCTTTTTCCTTTCCAACTATCTCCCAGTGCAAGTGGTATTGCTTGTTCCACTTGAGGGTGTGTTATAAATTTTTCAACTTCCTCTAATGGAATATTCCCTGTTGGCACATCAATATGATAAATAGAAGATAAAACAATTTGTAATGGGCTTCCTTTCGCTCCAATAACTATATCAATTCCTTTCCCATCATTATTAATTCTATTTTGGACATTATCAGTAAATTGAGTTATTAAAATCGCTATTGAAAGACCAAAGGCAGTTAGTAATGTTGAAAGTAAACAATTTATCCATCTTGATTTTAATGAATGATATATGTAATCAAAATCATTCATTATTTAATTTCCAAAATTTTTGAAAAATTTTTTTTAATCCGTTGGTCATGTGACGAAACAATCAAAGTTGATTCTGTTTTTTTTACTTGCTCAAAGATTAACTTAATTACTAATTCAGTGTTTTTATCATCAAGTCCTGAGGTTGGCTCGTCTGCAAAAATAACTTTCGGATTATTAACCACACCTCTGGCAACAGCTACACGTTGAGATTCACCAAAACTCAAATTTTTTACTATCATTTTATTGTAACCATTCAGGCCAAGATTATCGAGTAACTTATTAATATCCAATGAGTTTTTTTTATTTTTGGCAATAGCTATATTTTGCTCTACATTAAGATGTCCAATTAAATGAAGTTTTTGAAAAATAAAGCCGAAATTTTCTGATCTAAGTTGATCAAGTTGCAATTCAGATAATAAAGAATACTTTGTGTTTTTAAAATTTATATATCCAGATGAAGGTTTTAATAAACCAGATAGCAAATTTATTATAGTTGTTTTTCCGGAACCAGATGGTCCTAGTATAAGTAAATGTTGTTCTTCGTTAACTTTGAAACTCAAGTTATTTAAAATGATAAAATCTTCAACTTTATATTTAATATTTTTTATATCAAACAGCATTTAAAGTAAATTATATATTCATCCCTATAAACCATCAACAATTGAATGCACAAATCTATATCGTATTGTCTTGAAAAAATTTTACCATCAACTATTTAATAATTGGTGGATATTTTTCAGTGAAGAAAATCAAAGAAAGGGTGTTCTTAATACTCTTTCTTTGAACTAAATATAAAAATTTATCTACTTCTTTTTACCACCTGCTATCAANGAATCCATNTATGCCAGAAGCACTCCGCTCAAAACAAANGTAAAATGNACCGCAATAAANAGTAATACTTGACTTTGTGTATAATTTTCTAAACCAAAAAATATTTTCAGTAGATGTATACCCGAAATCGCTACAATAGACGAGATTAATTTAAGTTTTAAACCACCAAAATCAACTGTTCCCATCCATTCAGGTTTATCCTCATGGTTTTTTATATTAATCTTTGATACAAAATTTTCATAACCTGAAAATATTACAATTATCAATAGGTTTCCTGCAAAGGAGAGGTCTATCAATGTCAAAATAAATAAAATTAATTCAGTCTCATTTGTACTAAAGTGAGCGATATAGTGAAAAATTTCTTTTAAAAAAACNATTAATAGAAAGAACAAAGAAATAATAAGACCAAAATAGAATGGAGCCAACAACCACCTAGAGGCAAACATTAAATTTTCCATAAATTTTTCAAACGATTTAAACACTNTGACACCAAAAAAGTTTTGTTAATATTTAANCAAAATAAAANNAATNTCNCATTTTAATAGGGATAATATAATTGACAAACATTATATTTAAAAAATGATTTTTATAAAAAAGATTTATTTTACCACTATTAGTTTTTTTTTTACTTACCTAATATTGATTTTTCCATTTAATATTTTAAATCATTTATTCACTGGAATAAGCGTCCTAAATATTTCTTCGTTTGTCATCTGTGGCTTTTTTTATATTTTTTTAATTTTGTTTTTTAAAACAAAATCTTCATGTTTTTTTAGATTTTTAGTCTACCAAGCAATGGGTATTGGATTCATAAGTTTTAATGTTTCATTACCTACATATCTGATACATTTATTTACATCTATAAATTCATTGTACCTTGGAATATTTTGTATTACTTTGATTTTTCTTTTAACATCAATAAGCCTATATAATGGAAGAACTATCAAAGAAAAAAAAGTAAAAATTACTTCTTCAAAGGTTAAAAAGAATTATAAATTCATATTTATCAGTGATGTTCATCTAGGTTCAAATTCAATAATCTATTTGAAAAAAATAATCAAAAGAATTGAAGATATAAAATACGATGTTCTTATAATTGGAGGGGACTTGGTAGATTTGAGTAGTTTTAAAATAGAGTATTTGGAAACTTTTAAAACTGTNAAAAAAAAAATNCTTTATGTCACAGGAAACCACGAATTTTATCTTAAAAACTCTGAAAAGATTTTTAGATCACTCACGCNAAATAAAATTAANATAATTGATAGNAAAAAANTTCAAATTGNTGATTTAAATATAATTGGGATTGGTGATAATACTTCAAGTAAAGATCAATTAAATCTAATTAAAAAATTAAAAGTAAAAAATAAATTCAATCTTTTAGTTATTCATAAACCAATTTTTTGGGATAAAATTGGAGATGAAATCGATTTGATGTTGTCTGGGCATACACATAATGGACAAATTTTTCCATTTAATTTTTTAGTTAAACTTAAATACAAGTATATATACGGTATGTACCATCAAAAAAATTCAAGTCTTTATGTTTCCTCAGGTGTTGGATGCTGGGGACCTAAAATGAGACTTGGGACTCAAAATGAAATTGTTAGTGTTTTTATTAAAAAAAAGAAATGAAATTCAAGTCATTTAGTTTCTAAAACATTTGCCTTGTAACTCAGAAGCAAAAAATATTTCATTACTAAAATTGTAATAATTTTTTATAAAACTTAAATGACCANNGAATTTTTCNAAAATNATTAAAGAATCTAANTCTAANTTTTTCTTTTCAGAAGAAAAATAAAGTTGGTAANGAAAATTAACATTTTTGTTATCTTCCATAAATGTGATTTGTGTTCTTCCAAAATCATCTTTGAATTCTGACATCCAAAGATTTTTTTCAAGATCATTTATCCAAGAATTTTGAGGATCATAATAAATAGTGAGATTTTTATTTAAATATTTTTTTTTTTTTGCTGGTTTGTTATTTTCAATTTCATCAGTTATTGAACAATTTAAAATATTTTTTTTTGCATGCACTTCTAAACAACAGAATAAAATAAAAAATATTAAAAGTAAAAAGTTCATACCTTTTTTTAATTGGAAAACAGTATAATAATATTAATGTTAAAATGATTTACAAGGATTCTATTTTTATTGATAGTGATTTGTATTTTAGATGCTTTCTTTTTCAAGGTTTGGGGTACTATTATGTTACAATTAACTTTGGTTTTTTATCGGTTTAATCAAACAGCATTATATGCTTTTATTTATTTTCTTTTTTTTATCAATCATAGTGAAAGAATTTGACTAACCATTGTAAATGGTTATTGGTCAAAGTATATTTACTATGGCTTTCTAGAGTTGTTTTTTGTATAATCAGACTTAAATAGCAATGTATTTAGAGTTATTTTGTATTTTACAGTCACAATGATTAGAAATTTTAAAAAAATTATTTAGTAAGGGAATTAGTCACGTTAGTTGAAATTTTAGTTGTTCTTGGAATGTGGGCTTTGGTCTACATACTATATAATAAATGGAAATAAAAATTAGTCTAAATGCTTTTCATAGATAAATTTACCATCTTTATAAATATCTATTCTCTCTTTCTTTCCTCTCTCATCATAGTAAACCCAATCGGTTGATGGTTTATTATTTTTATAAGTTACCTCAGACTTGATCTTTCCACTTTTATGAAACATTTGGAAGAGTCCATCTTCTTTTTTTCCATCGATATACCTTAAACTCCAAAATAATGATCCATCATCATAGTATTCAAACCAGTAACCCACTTGTTTACCTTCGTTAAATTTTCCTTCCATTGAGAGTTCTCCATTTTCATGATAACTCTTAAATTCTCCGTGTTGCTTTCCTTCTTTAAAATGATCTATTACTGAGATCTTTCCTGATGGAAAAAAATTTTTTAAGACACCTGTGAAAGGTTTGTCATCTGATTTTTTAAAATATGTATTACCTCTTTTTACCAATTCGCTCCATGAACTAAGTTCATCAGCATGAACATTAAAATTGAATATACAAAGAAGTAATAGTAATTTTAAAAACATTTAATAATCCTATGAAAAATAAATTTATTAAAAGAGTATGACTCGCAGAAAAAAGGGGAGTCGCCCCCCCTTTCGCATTAAAGTTTATCCAACCCAGACTTTTTAAATCTTTATCAAAGGCTTCTCTGATAATTTTTTAAGGTGTTGGAGTTGAACAGAATCTATAACACTAGACATCAGATCACCTCCTTCAAAATAAATTAATATTATATTAAATATATTAATCAGAATATAAAAAGCAATGAGCTAGTTTTATTTTTTAAATTTGTTTTTAAACACCACTACCGAAGATTTCAAAGAAGCTTAGTAAGTATTTCAATATTTCTCGCAACTCAAAATTTGATTATATTGAACTATTTTGTTCTCTATCAATTAAAAATTTCATACCAAATCAAATCAATTTCTTTTTATCAATGTCACTACCAGTAATTTTTTTTTTGCAATAATCAATTAGTATAATTGTGTGTTCAGTCTTTGATTCGATAAATATTACGGCCCTAAAAGAACTATCTAAAGATTGTTTAATTTGTATTATTATTAAGAAATTGGTTTATCATTTTCCAACCATTCTTCTAAGGGTTTTTCAAACAAATTAAAATCAGATCCACTGTGAGATGTGATTGTTAAATATTGATTATGAACTTTGATTTTTAAAAAGTTTTCAACTCCTTCCATATATTTTTTTACAAGCTCTCGTTTTTGTTTGGAACTCCTGCCCTCTCTTACATCTAGATTCATTAAACATACATATTCATTTTTCTTTGCCCGACCTAGTGATAACGAATTTAAAGGAAATTCTCTAAGACTAACAGCAATGTGACCAGTATCAGTTTTCATAACCGAGGAAAATGTATTTTTTACAAATTCAATGAAATCCTCTTTTTCTTTATCCTTTAGAGGTTTATTAACTTCAAATTGTAAATGTGGCATAATAAATAAGGTATTTAAATAATTAAATGTTTTTATAACATGAGTTTAAGCGTAAATTAAAGCCATTAGAGTTAGTAATTAAGATTTTTCATTAGTTGTTTATTGAAAAGAATAATTGTTGTTCATTAACCCTAAAATTATCTATAAGTGATTTGGTATTTTCAGAAACAAGCCAATTAACAAAAATATTTGCTAGATTAGATTTTGTATTTGGACATTTTTCAGAACTTATTGGAATTACTCCATAATAATTTAAGAGAAGTGGCTCATTAGACACCAAAATTGAATGATTTTTTTTATTTTTAAAACTTTCCCAAGTTGCTCTATCAGAAATAGTGTATGCATTTTTATTAACTGCAACATTTAATGCCCCCCCCATTCCCTGACCAACGGAAATATACCATTTTTCATTTTTAGGATTAGGTTTCAAACCAATTTCTCTCCATAACTCTATTTCTTTTCTATTTGTTCCACTCTCATCACCTCTTGATATAAAAATTGATTCAGATCTCTTTATTTTGGTGAGTGCTTTTTTGATGGACTTATTAATTTTAATATCAGCTGGGTCATTTTTTGGACCAACTAAAACAAAATCATTAAACATAAATTCTTTTCGGTATGAACCAAAACCATCTTTTACAAATTTTTCCTCTGAGGGTTTATGATGAACTATAAGAACGTCAGCGTCACATTTTCTTGCATTTTTGATAGCCTGTCCCGTGCCCACTGCCACAACTCGTACATCAAAACCATTTTCTTTTGCAAATTCAGGTAAAAGATGATTATAAAATCCAGAGTCTCGTGTAGAGGTTGTAGATTGTAGAATAATAAAATCTTTTGATAAAGCGAAGTTTTGTATGAAGATAAATAATAGTATTAATGTCGTCTTTGTCATGACATTTTTTAACATAAAAAAATTAAATGATTAAACTTTTTTTGAAAATGAAATTTTAATAGAAAAAAAATAAAAGAAGTTAATTAATGATATTTTTCTGAATTATGTTCATAACTTGAAAAACTTTTTTTGCATACTGGACATAATTGTTTTGCTAATAATTGGGCATCAGCAAATGCTCTATCAGATTCTTTTAAAACCCTAGACATAATATATTTGGCTAGCAATGATTTTTTTGATGTTTTTTTTTTAGAAACCAACAATTTTTTAGTTAATTCATCATATTTTGAATGAATTTTTTTTCTTTTTTCAATTACATCATTGATTATTTCAATGACTATATGGTGATAACTTTCTTCGGTTATTATATTCTGTTTTTGTGAATATGAATGTCCGTTTTTTTTCATTTGTCTTTTTGTTATGNTTAATAATATATGAAATGGAAGAAATCAGAGTATGATTAATTATATGTGGAGAATTGATCTCTTCCATCCATATTCTTGGTCAAAAATTTGCTACAGCTTTGATGTATGCAGTAAGTGGTGCACCTCTTCGAGCTCCATTCGGATGCCTTGAAGCAATATACTCTAAATCAGTTGCATTGTTTACTCCGGCTGAAATCCTGTAGTTATTCATAAAATCATAACCTGCATAGAAATTTAATAGGAATGCATCATCAATTTTTCCGTTTCTTGCGTCTGCTGAACCATTAAATTCTTCTGTTTCACTTTCATCTGCAGTACCATGTGACTCAGAGTGATAAGTCATATTTACCCCAAAATCAAAGTCATTGTACTCATAATCAGCACCGAAAGACAAACGATGGTCTGGAATATATGGCACATTAGAGCCATCTCTACCGCCAGCAAAAGCTGTTTCTGAATCAGTTGAGCTTGCTGCACCATCTAAGTTAGCGTTTGTAAATGTATAATTAGCAAAGAATGAGATATCTCCTCTAAAAGGNAAAAAGTTCTCTGGAGCGTATGTTGTAGAGAGTTCAAATCCTTTTGAAACAACGTTACCTGCATTATCGGGCTGGCTGTCAGCGTTACTATTATCAATAACGATTAAATCTTTAAAGTCTGTATGGAAACCTGTCCAAGACATAAAGAATGTTGGAGAAGCATATCTTACACCAATCTCTTTAGCTATACTTGTTTCTTTTTCTACTGGATTACCATTATCTCTAGCAGAACCTGGTCCAGGCATATTAAATCCTTTATAAACTCCACCAAACCATTGCCAGTTATCATCATGATTGTAAACTAAACCACCACCTGGTGCAAAAGCAAACATTTCTTCACTCATATTATCTGTTGATCCTTCAGCAGCAGTTTTATTTCTATAATGGTAGTCAACATATTCAAACCTACCACCAAGCGAAACAACAAAATTATTAATGGTTGCTGATTCTTCAATATAACCGCTATGGCCTCTGGCCTTCTCATGTCTATCATCTTTGGCAGACACACCAGTTGCAGTTAAAGCTCCTCCAACCGCTTGAGTAAATGAATGACGTTGTTGGTCTCTGTTAATGTAATCATAATGGTATCCATACCCAACTTTTAGATTATGTTTGATATTTTTACCGAAATAATCTGTGTTAAAGTTAAACTCTGTCTCATTATTAAGAACGTAAGAACCATATTGCCTATCATTGTTTACATATCTAATAGTACCTGCTGCTAGTCCCTTTACAATATTTAATGAAGCAGCACTGCCAGCTTTAGACATAATAGATGTGAGAGAATCACCATTAGCATCNGCTAGCTTGAACCAATCTCTTGTAAAACGGTTGTAACCTACAGTTAAGTTGTTTGTAATGTTTGAATTTAATTCAGCTCTAAGTTTTGCATAATAAGTTTGTTGTTCAGAGTTCATTTCGTCAAGTTGATATGCAACGTACGTGTGGTCAGGATTAGTAGCAAAATCTGCTGTGGTTAATCCGCTATAACCTTCATTATAATTCATATCGTTATATGACCCTTTTAGTTCTAANGTAATATTNCTTGTTGTTGGNAGTTGCCATAACAACTTAACCATAGGAGCAATNTGATTGATTCCACCAAGCTCATCACTATCATAACCTTTTCTGTGTTGTGAACTTGCTGGAGGCTCAATATTGAATTCCTTCTGATTACCATCACTATTACGATAATACATTTCACCCAATATAGCTAAAGCACCGTAACTTCCTGAAACACCATAGTTAAAGTAATCTTGAGTAATAATGTCATTACCTGAACCGTAGGATACACTTGCATGATACCTTTGACCAAAATCAATGGGTGTTGTTACAAAGTTCATTGCACCACCGGTAGAATGTGGTCCATATCTATACTGACTGGTACCTTTTAAAACCTCTACAGCATTCATTTTACCTGTAATAGGAAAGTAATAAGCATCTGGTGCAGAATAAGGAGCTGGCATGATATTAATTTCATCCTCCATAATATTTACCTGAGCAGATCTTAGGGTGTTGACACCCCTTAAACTTATATTAGGAAATATCCCCAANCCATCTTCTTCTCTTGAGTAAATACCAGTTGTGTTTCTTAAAATTTCGTTAATGTTGTTGAAGTTATACTTTCTAATCTCNTCTGGCCCAATATAATCACCAGATCCAGGTAGTTCGAATANCTGNTCTGGTGATTCAAATATNTTCACATCAGGAGCAACNTAAGNTNNGTCCTGAGCGATGGAATTTCCAGCAATAAGTAAGCCAGTGAAGAATGTTAACCGTGACATCCAGTGGGTATGTTTAGGTACCAACCTTGATTTTCTAATTACCATTGATATTTACCTCATTAATTAAATTTATTATTTACTAAAGAAAATAATAATCATTATCAAATAAGATAAACAATAATGGTAATTATTATCGTATATAACGATAATCATTATCACATATATTGTCAACTTTTTTTTTGATAATAGTTATCAATATCTATTAAAATTAATTATTTCTATTTTGTTTTTCACTCAGATTCTATTAAGATNTATNAAATCTAGAAGANTAGATCTTACAGCAGTCGCCATGATATTTTTCTTATTTTTCTNCATAATATTTTGCCCTATCATCACCCTATCNTTTGAAGTAGAAGAAATTGATGATGGAGTCTATGTTCATTATGGAATTCATGAAGACTCCAACTCTAAAAATGAAGGAGATATAGCAAATATAGGATTTGTTGTTGGTGAAAGATCTATTATGGTTATCGACACGGGTGGTACACCTGAAATTGGAAAAGAACTTTTAAAAGCCATTAAGAAAATCTCCATACTTCCTATTTCTCACGTTGTAATCACCCATTCTCATCCAGACCATTATTTTGGAACACAAGAATTTTTAAATGCAAAACCTTTAGTCATAGGACATGAAAAATTGAACAGATCATTAATTAATAANTTTGAATTCTACAANAGTTTNCAACAAAATANCACCAAATCTANGTCCATTAAAACTGCAAAGTTAGTAAAGGCAAATGTTGAGGTAAAAATTAANNAAATTTTAAAAGTGGACCTAGGTNATAGGATCATCGAAATTAAAGCTTGGAAGAGTGGTCATACTGATAATGATCTCTCAGTCTACGACACAAAAACAAAAATATTTTGGTCTGAAAACGTTTTTGTTAGTAGGATTCCATCAATACGAGCAAGTGTTTTAGGTTGGAAAAAAAATCTGGAAGAAATTCTTGATATGGATATCAATTTAATAGTCCCTGGACATGGCAAACCTCTTGAAAAAGAAAAAGCAATAAAACCAATTTTGAGTTATTTTAATAGATTAATAGATCAAATGCGNAGTTTTCATAAAAACAATAAATCCCTTCAAGAATCAATTAATCAAGTACTACAAAANGAAATTATTGATCCTCAGAGTGTTAATAAGGAGAAATGGGTCTTATTTACTGAATATCATTATACAAACATAACTAAAGTCTATACAGAATTGGAATGGGAATAGGCTTAACTAATATTAGTAGATGTCGTTATACAATAACATGTATAATGATATTTTTAAGATTGTAATGATTTTAAATACATTTTTTATAATTTTTATCAGTATTTATATCATTTTCTCAAAAAAGAATGAACCAAAAGAGTTTCCTGAAAAATTTAGCAAAACCTATATTTTGAAGTCAAAAAAAAAATTAAGCAAATTTTAAATCACAAAAAAATCATTTGCTATTTTTACATCACAATCTAAATTATAATAATGAAAAGAGAAGTAAATTCAGCTAAAATTGAAATTCTTGAGGCAAAAATTGATAAGTTGCAAAAGTCGGTTACAAGACTNGAGAAGAAACTTTCAGATCACATCGAATTCATTGACAGAGTATACGAACCTNTAAGGAANCCAATATCTAAAATAAAAAACTTTTTTGGATAAGATTNTATGNTCTTTTTCATCTTTAAAGTCCTTGTATCNAGTGTGATAATCTCATTNGCTAGCTTATTATCTCTTAAGAAGCCAGCATTAGCAGGNTTNNTAATAGCACTACCTTTANTAAGTATTTTATCAATTATTNTTTCTTACATGGAGCACAAGGACCTTGACAAGACTATACTATTTGCAAAAAGCATATTAGTTGGAATACCAGTTTCACTTTTATTTTTCTTACCATTTTTTTTTGGAAAAAGTCTTGGCCTCAGTTTTTTTACTATATATTCTCTGGGAATTACATTTCTAGTAGGAGGATACTTCTTACATAAATTTTTGACTAATTTTTTTTGATTTTAAAACATTCTTATGTATGAACTTTTTAGATTAATTACCTATCTGGTCATTATAACGTTAATCATTGTTTTTTTTTTTAAATTTATAGATTATAATCATATTTAAGTTTTTTTTAAATTCTAATAGTGCTAACTAATATTACTATGGATAAAATTTTTATCGATTATGGAACAAGAATTAATCAAGCCATACTTAATGTTATAAAAGAAATTCTTAAAGATCTTGCAAAGTCGAAGATATCATCTAATCATTGTTTTTATATTAGTTTTAAGACGAAAGCCAACGGAGTGATTTTACCTAATAAACTCCAAAAAGATTATCCTAATGAAATGACTATAGTACTACAAAATCAATATTGGGATCTTAATATAAAAAAAAATCAATTCTCAGTGACTTTATTATTTAACAAAAAAAAAGAATTCTTAACAGTTCCATTTAATTCTATCACAAAATTTTATGATCCTTTTGTAAAATTTAGTATACAATTGGATTGCAAAGATGAAAAAATAAAGACTCAAAAGGATAAAAAAATAAAAAAGAAATTATCAAAAGAAAAAATTATTTCATTAGCTGATTTCAGGAAGAAAGATGACTAAATTCAGAATTGAAAATGATAGCATGGGCGAAATTAATGTGCCAGTTGAAAAATTATGGGGAGCTCAAACCCAAAGAAGTCTTGAAAATTTTCCAATTGGAAAAGATAAGATGCCCCTAGAATTGATCAAAGCTTTTGCAATACAAAAAAAGGCTGCTGCGATTAGTAACATTGCAATTGGAAAGTTAAGTGTAGATTTTGGAGAAAAAATAATTGATGTGTGTGATGAAATCATAACTGGTAAATTTAATGATCAATTTCCACTCTCTGTTTGGCAAACTGGTTCAGGCACACAAACAAATATGAACTTAAATGAAGTGATTGCAAATAAAGCTAATCAAATGTTGGGAAAAGAACTTGGCACATATAACCCAATTCATCCAAATGATCATTGTAATTTAGGTCAGTCATCTAATGATTCTTTTCCAACTGCAATTCATATAGCAGTTGTGATTCAAACTAATGAACGCTTAATTCCTGCAATTCAAAACCTTCATAATGCAATTGAAAAGAAAAGAAAACAATTTCAAGATGTTATAAGAATCGGGCGCACTCACATGCAAGATGCTACACCATTGACGGTTGGTCAAGAATTGAGTGGTTTTTCATCACAAATACAAAATTCTCTGAAAAGAATCGAAATATCTTTAAATGAAGTTTATTTTCTTGCGCAGGGGGGCACTGCAGTTGGAACCGGATTAAATACATCAAAAAAATTTATTTCTGGATTTATAGAAGCTACAAAAATGATTACAGGATATAATTTTAAAGAATCATCAAATAAGTTTGAAGCACTGTCATCTCATGAACCATTATTGAATTTTTCAGGTGCAATTAATACCCTTTTAACAACATGCTATAAATTATCTAACGATTTGAGATTATTAGCTTCAGGTCCCAGATCTGGAATAGGTGAAATAATTTTACCATCAAATGAACCTGGTTCCTCAATCATGCCCGGAAAAGTTAATCCAACTCAATGCGAAGCTTTATGTCAGGTATGTATTCATCTAATGGGACTACATTTCTCAATTAGTATTGCTTGCTCACAAGGGCATTTTCAACTGAATGTAAATAAAACGGTTATAATGCACTCTATTTTAAGAATTATAAATCTTTTAAGCGACGCCATTAATTCTTTTGTAAATAAATGTTTCAACGGCATAGAATTAAATAGAAAAAAATTGAGAGAAAATCTTGAAAACTCCTTAATGCTTGTTACTGCACTAAACCCTAAGATTGGTTATGAAAAGGCATCCAAAATTGCAAAGAAAGCATTCAACGAAGGGATTTCATTGAAGCAAGCAGCCATTAAATTAAAATATTTAAAATCCTCTGAATTCGATGAAATTATTGATCCATTAAAAATGACAAAAATTAGCTAATTTAGAAATAGATCAATTATATTTTCAGGGTTAAATTCTTTTTTATTCTTATCAATCAACTTTTTGAATGATTTAGGGTCGATTACAATTTTCTTTTTTTCTTTAAGAATAGAATTTATTCCCCCAGTCAACACCGCCGACTTTATCTTATCAAAATCATAGCTTACATCATAATTTTTAGAGGATCCTTTTATCAGTACATCAAAACTTGGCAAATTTTTATATTTTTCAGTCTTAATAAAGATATTATTCTTAAAGTTAATTTTATCTTTCTTTAGATTATAGTTTCCAAAACTAATTACTTTGACATTTCTTTGTTTTGCCTCCATTTTTTTTATATTAAGGATTCCTTTAGAAAATCCGAATTTTATATATACCGAGTCAATGTTGGTAACTCCCTGCATCTTTCGTTTATTAAACAAATCAAAAAAATCTTGGAAGGTATTTAAATTGTCAACACCTTTTGATAACTTTTCAATATCAAGTCCTGATAGCTTAGCATTATCAGCATCACATTCCCCATCCGCTCGTAAATTATTAAAAAAATTTGAGGTCTTTTTATTCGTAAAAAAATCAATCTCACAATCAAATAATGCTTTATTAAAACCAAAATTTGATTTTTCGGAAAGATTTTTTTCCACAAGAAAATCAAAGAGTTTGATTTGACCGTTAATATTTTGATTCGCATAAAAGTATTTTACTTCTCCTTTAATAAGGGATTTGAGATAATTAGCTTGTATGTTTTTTAGGATAATACCTTTATTGTTTGAAACCGTTTTAAATTTTAATTTTTCAATAGTAATATTGTTGAAAATTAATTTATCAAAATCGAAGGTTAGATTTAAGTTTATCTGTTTATTATCCAAAGAAACTTTCTTAATATTTTCTTTTTTTTGTTTAATCATTGCAAATAAATCTTTTAATTGAAAAAAGTTAAGTTCCTCACTAAATAATTTTCCAGTTAAATCTATATCTTGGTTTTTTATTTCTAGAATTCCTGAACCAAAAATTTCATTTTTATTATCAAATAATTGATTAATGTCGTATTTTATTTTTGAGAAATCTTTGGTCTTTGCATTAATCTTAAAAAAGGATTTGTAATTAAGATAACTGAAGTCAGCATTAAGAAAATAAAAATCAGACTTTTTGATTTGTAAATTCAGATTTCTTAAATCATGTGAAACATTAGAATTAAAAAAATGCAAAGATCCGTTATCAACTATTATTTTTTTAAACCTTTTCATAAAACGCTTCATCTGAATTAGTTTGCTCTCTTCGCTATTTTTGATAAAAATAATGTTTCTTTTTGATGTTTTTATTTTCTCAAGTTTTATCACTGGAGAGTTTAATTTTATTGATTGTATTTTAGGGTCAAATTTAAAAATAGAACTCCATGTTGAAATAATTTCAACATCAGGAATGTTGACATTAAAAGTCTTCATCTTATCTGAAATCGACAAATTATTGACCGTCAACTCTGGGAACGGGATAAGAGATATTCTAATATTTTCGTCAAAATCTAATTCTAAATTTAATTCTTTATTTACTTTATTATTCAAAGAATGAATAATTTTTTTTTTGTCAATTAATAGGGGGAAAATCAATAAAAACAAAATCACTGAAGCTGTGGTAAATAATATGAGTTTAGTTATCCTTCTAAACACTATTTTGATGATTTTAAATATCTAGGCCTATGAGGACCGGAAAGTATGATGAACTGCTCTTCTTTTGAAGAATTTCTGAATGATAAGAATGATGGACTTTGATTTTGATTTTTCCAAAGTTCGTAAACCTGAAACGCTTGATTAGCATGTCTTCTACCTTTAAACCATTCGTCGTCAGCAATAATTGCTGCTGCTGCTCCACCTAAATGCTCAACATCTATAAATGTTTCAATTGAGATAGCTTCTTTGATTGATTTACTCATTTCCAAGACTCTTTCTTTAAAGATTTCGAATGATTTTTCATAATTTTTAATTGACAATTTTTCTTTGGGTTTTTCTAAAGAGAAATTTTCACTTAAAGACCAACCAACCAAACCAGTTTGTTTATCCATAAGATTCATCCACTCTTGTTTTTCTTCAATTAGAACCATTTCTTTTCCTATGTCTATTGGATAAATCACTGGGGATTCTAAATTTGGGCTCATATAAAAATTTGAGACAGTTTTGGACGCAAAAACTAACTCCTTGGATTTTAAACCATTGAATGAACACAGAATTAATGAGATTATGGTAAATACAAATTTTATCATTTAAAACTTTTATAAAGACATTTTCCTATGAGTCAACCAGATATATCACACAACTTTAAGTCAGATAACTTTGATAATAGAAAAGCTCAGATTGAATTTATAATTTTACATTACACTGAAACTGATAATTTAGCCAAGTCTGTTGAGCTTTTATCAGATAATATAAGAAAAGTAAGTTCACATTATTTAATAGATACCAATGGTGAAATTTATAATTTAGTTTGTGAAACAAAAAGGGCATGGCATGCCGGTATTTCTAATTGGGATCAAATGGAAGATATTAATAGTAGATCAATAGGCATTGAAATTGTTAATTCTGGAGAGAAAAAATTTGCAAATTATCCAAAGAGTCAAATAAGTTCTCTAATAAATTTACTAAAATACTTAATGAAAAAATTCGGAATCTCTATATTTAATATTTTAGGACATAGTGATATTGCTCCATTGAGAAAAATTGATCCAGGAAAATTTTTCCCTTGGAAGGAGCTAGCAAAAAAAAACGTTGCTGTTTGGATAGAAGAAGAACCATCTAATAAAATCTTAAATACTAGCCAAAATCATGAACTTATTCTTAATCTTAGGGAAATTGGTTATCCCAATCTAGAGAAATTAAAAGATGATAAGAAAATTAAAAAAGTTCTAGAAGCATTTCACAGAAGATTTATTCCTGAATTGATTGGCAGAGTTCCCACAAGCACCACTCTTAAAATTTCGTATAATTTGTTAAAAATAAAAAAATCTTGATTTTTTTCTACTTTCAAAATTTAATTATATTAACTAGATGGCTGTGTGACTGCCTTTTAAGGAGGAAAGTCCGGACTCATCAGAGCACCAAAGCCGGATAACTTCCGGCGGGGGTAACCCTAGGGAAAGTGCAACAGAAAATATACCGCCGGAAACGGTAAGGGTGAAAAGGTAAGGTAAGAGCTTACCACATGCTTGGTAACAAGAATGGTATTGTAAACCCCTTTGGGAGCAAGTCCAAGAAACCTAGTCATTTTGTGACAAACGTTGCTCTGCGTTTAGGTGTGGTAGGACGCTAGAGATTGCTGGTAACATCAATCCAAGATTAATAGTCACAGCCTTGACTTTATAAGGTACAGAATCCGGCTTACATGCCATCTAGTTTGCAATTGAAAATTTTTTGTTGAAAAATGGTTGAAAATACCATAAAATCCCATAATATCCCATGTAAGGAATTTTTATGGCTTTATTTTTGTCAACAATAGTAAATAGAATGGATGCTAAATGCAGAGTATCCGTCCCTTCTACTTTCAGAAATAGCTTGCAAAAGCAAACCTTCAAAGGAGTCATAGCATTTCCTTCTTACCAAAATAATTCAATTGACGCCTGCGGTATTGATAGAATGGAGAATATTTCGGATAGTTTAGACAGAAATAATGAATATTCAAAAGAAGAATTTGATCTCATCTCATTATATTTTGGAGAAGCTGAAAGACTTCCTTTTGATAAAGAGGGAAGAATCATACTTCCTAAAAACCTGATAAATCATGCCTCAATCTCAAATGAAGTATTATTTGTAGGGCTTGGTCCGACATTTCAAATGTGGAATCCTACTTCCTACAGAAAGAAAAAAATGGAAACAATTAAAATAGCAACTAAAAAAAATCTTAACCCTAGACTTAAACCAATCCCCAAAGGGATCTGACAAGGAGAAACTATGACTCTTCATCTTAAAATGCCATCTCAAAGTAACAATCTGTCCCCAAGAATCTTAGTTATAGGAATTGGTGGGACTGGAGGAAATATTATTAATGCAATGGTAGATTCTGGCGTGGAAGGAGTTGATTTTTTAAATGTCAATACAGATAGTCAACAACTCAAACACTCCAAGGTAGAAAAAACACTGCAATTAGGCCCATCTTGCACTCAAGGTTTAGGCGCAGGAGGGAATCCAGAATTGGGTAAAAAAGCAGCAGAAGAAGTTTTAGATGAAATAGAAGAATACATTGAAAATTCCAATATGGTTTTTTTAACAGCTGGAATGGGCGGTGGTACTGGAACTGGAGCTGCTCCAGTAATAGCTAGAATTGCAAAAGAGAATAATATACTTACAGTTGGCGTGGTAACCAAACCATTTCAATATGAAGGAAAAAGAAAGTCAGAAAAGGCTGAAAGTGGTGTAGCTGAATTACAGAAATTTGTAGATAATTTAGTAGTTATTCCAAATCAAAATATTTTTGCTGTTGCAGGACCTGATTCTCCGGTTACCGACTCACTTCATTTAGCAAATAATGTTTTAATTGACGGTGTAAGAAGTATTATTGATTTAATGGTAAAACCAGGGATTATGAATCATGACTTTGCCGATGTAAAAAGTGTGATGAGTGAGACAGGTAAAGTTCATTTGGGAACAGGTGTTGCCGAAGGTGAAGGTCGCGTGATTGAAGCTACTGAAAAAGCGATTTCCAATCCACTTTTAGAAAATAATTCTATGTCTGGAGCAAAGGGAGTTCTTATAAATATTACATGTGGAGACGATACAACACTTCAAGATATTGACCTTGCAAATAATAAAATTAGAGAAGAGGCAGATGAAGACGCAAATATAATCTCTGGTCTTCAAAAGGATGACAGTTATAATGGAAAATTTAAAATTTCTGTAATTTCAACAGGTATAGATTCTGATAACTATTACAGCAATTTAATTAACGAAGAAACTGATAATAATTTAATGAATTCTCAGAATATTGATCAAGATATCAATCAAGAAGTTGAAGAAAAGATTGGTAATCAACCTAGTTTTTTGGTTGATTTGCGTCAGCCAAGTAAATCTCAAAAAAATGTAAATTTAGAAAATGAAGAAAAAATTCTCAATGAACAACATCCGGAAAGAGGTTTATCAGAAAAGAAATCTCTTTTTGGATTTATTTTTGGAAATAAAACTATAAAAACTGGTGTTGATAATAAAAAAATACTAAATGATGAGGAATACAGTAAGAAACAATTTATTAATGAGATTCAAGAAATATCAGATGAAGATAATGACAATATCACTGATGAAAATGAAAAAATCGTCATAGAAGATGAGAGTGTTAGGTTTTTGAACACAAATGATCAAGATGACAGTCCTGCAATTAATCAAGAGGAAAAGGAATGCAATAATTCTGAGAATGATGTTAATGATGACCTTCTTCAAATACCAGCTTTTCTGAGAAGACAAGCAAACTAAAATGTCTAACCTTTCACACTTACCTGTGATGGTCGACGAAGTTGTTTCTCTTCTAAATCCAAAAGATAAAAAAATTTACCTGGATGGAACTTTTGGACAAGGAGGTTATTCCAGGGAAATTCTTAACAAGGCAAATTGTAAAATTTTCGCAATCGACAGAGATCATCAGTCAAAACAATTTGCTGAAGAATTAAAAAAAAAGTTTGGTCGAAGATTTATTTTTAATGTTGAAAAACTAAGCAATATAAACCTTTTACTAAAAAAATATAAAGAAGATCGTATTGATGGAATAGTTTTAGACTTAGGAGTTTCTAACACACAACTTAATAATCCATTACGAGGCTTTTCATTTTCTAATGATGGTCCATTGGACATGCGAATGGATACAACACAAAAGTTAACTGCAGAAATTGTAGTTAATGAATTTAATGAAAAAGACTTGAGTGATATTTTTTATTACTATGGTGATGAAAGAAATTCAAGAAAAATTGCCAGATCAATTATTGAATTTAGAAAAAAAAAAAGAATTAACACTACGATGTTGCTATCAGAAATTGTAAAAGAAATCAACAGTGGTAAATTCAAACATCCTGCAACTCGAGTTTTTCAAGCTCTAAGAATTTATATTAACGAAGAGTTGAGAGAATTAGAGGAAATTCTGAAATTAAGCCTTCATATCCTTAATAATAAATCAAGGATAATAGTTGTTGCTTTCCATTCATTAGAAGACAGATTAGTTAAAAACTTCTTCAAAAAGAATGTTTCAGAAAAACAAATAAATCTTACAAGCTCAAAACCAAAATTTGGTTTTAAAATAATTACAAAAAAACCTTTAACACCATCCTTTGAGGAAATTAAAATGAATCCAAGATCAAGATCTGCAAAATTGAGAGTTGCAGAAAAGTCATGAAGTTTTTTAGTTTTTTTATTATTTTTTCAACAGTAACTTTAACTATTAGTGTCAAATTAATGATAGCTAACCAAGAAAAGAAAATCTCAAATATCAATCAAAAGATTCTAAAAATTGATTCTATAATCGAGAAATTAGAAACTGATATTTCATACGCTACCAGACCGCAAGAACTAGAAAGTTTGAATAGAGATCAATTTGATTTTATTCCGATTTTACAATCAGATATAAAAAAACTAGAGGAAAATAAATGAATAATGAAAAAAATTTTAATTTTGACAATGTAAAACCAAACCACAGATCATTTAAGACAAAAAATATTAATTTTCAGGATAAAAATGATCTTATTAATAATGAAAAGAAAAGACAAAAAATTAATTTTGCGAAAAAATCTAATCTATTTATTTCTCTTCTTACAGTATCTTTTGTAATTTTTATTTCATTTAATCTTATCATTACAACAACTAATGTAAAAACCGATTATATTTCTAGAAATGAAGAAGTTTTAAATAAACGTGGAAAAATACTTGATAAAAATAGCGAGATAGTTGCGACTTCTTTAGAAACAAAGGATTTATATATTGATTTAAAAAAATCTTTAAATAAAAGAAAGTTAAAGGAAAGTTTGATCAAAATTTTCAATAATAAAGAACCTTTATTTTTTGAACAAATTTTCAAAAAAAATCAATATGTTCTTGTTAAAAAAGATATTTCATTATCTGAAATAAATAAATTAAAATTGCTTGGAGACCCTGCTATTAAGCTACATAACTCTTCAAAACGTGTTTATCCACAACACAATATATTTTCTCATATAACTGGACTTAAAACGATGAGTATAAGCAGTAAACTTGAAAAAAATCAAAACAAATATTTATCTTACGGGAAAGACTTAAAATTAACCGTTGATTTAAGAATTCAAAATATTGTCAGAGATGAACTTCTTAAGAGTATGGATAATTATCAAGCTAATTCAGCACTAGCAACTGTAATGAATGTAAATACTGGCGAGATATTATCAATGGTCTCATTGCCTGATTTTAACCCCAATTATCCAAAATCTATTCTGCCAAAAACAGAAAATAATTTGATTACAGAAGCTAGGTATGAGATGGGATCTACCCTAAAAATATTTAATGCAGCAATAGCATATGAATCAGAATCTAACTCACAAAACGAAAAATTTGAGATTTCAATGGGTTATCAAATAACAAACGAGAAAAATATTAAGGATAATCATATAAAAAATTCATTTTTAAGTTTTGATGATGTTTTTATTAAGTCGTCTAATGTGGGGAGTGTAAAGATTCTAGAATCATTGGGTTTTGATTTACAAAGAAAATTTTTTCAAAAAGTTGGTTTAACCGAAAAGTTAAATATAAATGGTCTAAATGTTGTTGCGAATAAATTACCTAACAGTTGGAATGCACATTCTAAATTTATTAGTTATGGTTATGGAATTTCTTTATCCCCAATAAGTTTAATTACAGCATTTTCAACTCTTGTTAATGGAGGTTATAAAATTCAACCAAAAGTAATAAGTTTAAATCAAATTAAAACAAAAAAGAGAATTTTATCCGCCAAAACTTCAGATAAAATCAATATTTTAATTCAGAAAATTGTTAATCAAGGAACCGGAAAATTAGCTATTGTTGATGGTGTGCCGATCGGAGGAAAAACTGGAACTTCAAAAAAAGTAGAGATGGGAAATTATTCAGAGAAAAAGGTTATTACTTCATTTATAGGTGTCTTTCCTGCGAATAAGCCTGAATTTTTGACTTTTGTATTATTCGACGAACCAAAAAAAAATTTTATTGGAGCATCTGACAATACAGGAGGGAACACGGCAGCACCAACATTTTCGAGAATTGTAAAAAAAATTTCACCAATAATTAACTCTAACAATTATGCAAAGAGATGAAAGAGTTTGATTTAAAAACGCTTTTAAAAAAATGCAAACTTAAAAAAGAAGTTAAACATAAAAACAATTTTCCTGTGAAAGGTATTTCATTACATTCAAAAGATATTAAAAATAACTTTATATTTGCTGCGATAAAAGGGAAATTGTTTAATGGGGAAATTTTTCTAAATGAATTTTCAAACTTAAGAAATATTGCAGTAATTATATCATCAAAATCGAATTTGAATTTGGATTCACCTGAATTTAAAAGAATCACTTTCATCAAAACCGATGATGTAAGAATTCTAATATCTGAGATTGCTTCTATTGTTTTTCCTAGTGAGATAAAAAATAAATTTGCAATCACAGGCACTAACGGAAAAACAAGTGTGGCTTCTTATGTCAAACAAATATGGAGTAAAAAAAATATAAATTCTGCATCTGTGGGAACGCTTGGTATTAAAAGTGATAAACAAAATTCAGGAAAAATCAAACTCACTACACCAGATGTGATATCAAACCATCAAATTTTAAATAAATTATGGAAAAACGGTTGTAACAATATTATTTTTGAAGCTTCGAGCATTGGACTTGAACAAAAGAGACTATACCCCTTAAAGTTTGACGTAGTAGCTTTTACCAATTTATCTATAGATCACATGGACTATCATATTAATATTAATAATTATAAAAATTCAAAATCTATTTTGTTTTCATCACACATTAAAAAAAGCTCAATCGCAGTAATAAACTCGGATTCAAAATATGCGGATTACTTTTTCAATATTTGTAAAAAGAATAACGTTAAAGTTCTAGATTATGGNAAGAAAGCTAATTTTTTAANAATTTTAAAAACAAAAAGAGTNAATGATTATTTTNAAATTACTNTTTTGCTAAATCAAAAANAAATTANNATAAANATTCAATGTTTTTGTGAATTCGAAATTCAAAATAAACTATGTGCACTTATTATGGTTTTTAATAAAAGATTAAGGCAAGAACATTTAGTATATTTAAAAGAGCTTAAAAATCCNGAGGGTAGACTTGAAAAAATTTTTGATAAAAGGAATATNCGTGTATATATCGACTATGCGCATACNCCAGATGCACTTTCCAAAGTACTTTACTCATTGAGAAAGATTACTTTAGGTAAGCTGTATNTTGTATTTGGGTGTGGNGGAGATAGAGATAAGACTAAAAGGCCAGAAATGACAAATANGGCACTTGANCACTCAGATAAAGTATTTATAACNAACGANAACCCAAGATTTGAAGATCCAAAAGAAATAATAGATGACATGNTTAGAGGGTTAGANAAAAAAAAACTTAACAAAATTGTTTTAATCNGAGACAGATCAAAAGCAATTGAATCAGCTATTAAGAAACTGGAGACCGATGACCTTNTATTAATTGCTGGCAAAGGTCATGAAAATTATCAANTAATCAGGAATAGAAAATACAGTTTTAGTGATAAAAAAATAGCTAAAAACATTTTGAGAAAAATATGACACTTTGGACAACNACGGACATAAATTCTGCTTTAAAAATTAATAATACCAAGNCTCAAATTGAGGTTTCTGGAATTTCAATTGATACCAGAACAATAAAAAAAGGTGAACTNTTCATTCCAATTGAAGGACAAAACTATGATGGACATGATTTTATAAAAGAAGCTTTTAAAAATGGAGCATCTGCATCATTGGTTAATATAAAAAAAAGGGCAATAATAGATTTTCAAGGAAACTTTATCTTTGTTAATAATACAATGAAATCTTTATCTATGCTAGCTGAATACTCAAGAAGAAGAATTAAAAATTTGATAACTATTTGTATAACTGGAAGTAGCGGGAAAACGACACTTAAAGAATGGATATTTGAAACCTTCAAGAATGAGAAGACTTCATATTGCACATTTGGAAATTTNAACAATCAAATTGGTATGCCTNTAACATTAGTTAACATGCCTAAAAATACTNAATTATGTATTTTAGAACTTGGAATGAATTCACCTGGTGAAATTAANAAGTTATCTAAAATAGCTAATCCAAATATATCAATTATAACTAATATTGGATCAGCTCACGCGGGAAATTTTAAAAACCCTATAAAGAAAATAGTCGAAGAAAAGTCTCAAATTTTTAATTATCTTGATAAGAACTCCATTGCAATAATTCCACGTGATAGCAAGTACCATAAATTTATGTATTTGAAAGCAGCAAAAAAAACTAAGAAAATTTTTACTTTCGGAATCAATAAAGATAGTAACATAAAAATAGTTAAGAATATAAAAAAAAAAGATAGTTGGACCTTTACCTTTTGGGACGANCTTTTCAAAATTNATAATAATAAAACTTTTATAAGCTGGNCACAAAATGTAGCTGTAATTCTTTGTTTAGCAAAGATTTTAAAAGTTCGAATGAAAAGAATTTTACCAATAATTGAAAATTTGAGTCCCATCAAAGGTCGAGGAGAGCTTCTAAAAATTAAGAAAAAAAATCATACTTTCTCTTTAATTGATGAATCTTATAATTCAAATCCAGAATCTCTTACTCAGGCAATNAAAAATTTGAAAAATTATAAATCAATNAAAACAAGAACTATATGCGTTATTGGAGATATGTTAGAATTAGGNCATATGTCTGAAGATTTCCATAAGAAAATGATTAAAGTTTTATTAGATAATGAACCTGACGTTACTATAACTCTAGGAAATCACTCAAAAATAATTTTTGAGAAGTTACCCAGTAATTTTTCAAAATTCCATTTTTTTAATTATAAAGATGTTTTGAATAAATTATTGAACACCATTCAAAATAAAGATGTTATTATGATAAAAGGATCCAACTCAACAAAACTACATCTTGTTTCTGCAGAATTAAGGAGATCAATCTAGATGTTTTACCACTTTTTGATACCTCTAGTTGAAAGTTTTAGTTTTTTAAATTTATTTAACTACTTAACATTTAGAGCTGGTGGTGCTTTATTCACTGCNTTTTTAATTTCATTGTTNTTAGGGCCCAAATTTATAAGAAAACTTAAAAGTGTACAGAAAAAAGGGCAACCTATNAGAAAAGATGGTCCCAAAAGTCACCTTTTAAACAAAATAGGCACCCCAACAATGGGTGGTATGCTAATTTTAATCTCACTTTTTATATCTATTGTTTTATGGGCAGATTTAAGTAGTAAAGTCGTTTGGTTAGTATTTAGTATAACCATTTTATTTGGAATAATTGGAGCATTAGATGATTATAAAAAACTCAAAAATAATAGTTCTGAAGGGTTTAAAGGTTCTCATAGATTAGTAGTTGAATTTATAATATGTTTTTTATTTGTATATGTTTTTAATAAAATNATTAATCCNGATTTAATAAANGTNGTCTTTATTCCATTTACCAAAGGNTATTTTNTNGATCTTGGAATCTTTTACTACCTATTCGCCTCACTTGTAATTGTTGGCAGTGCAAACGCTGTAAATTTAACAGATGGTCTTGATGGTTTGGCAATTGGACCTATAATGATCACTTCTCTCTCTTTTGCTTTTATAGCTTATTTTACGGGTAATTTGATTTATTCTGATTATCTAAAAATTCCCTATGTGAATGATACTGGAGAGCTTGTAATTATTTGTGCTTCTTTGATTGGTGCTGGTCTTGGATTCCTTTGGTTTAATGCACCTCCTGCCATGGTTTTTATGGGGGATACTGGTTCTTTATCTATGGGNGGTACAATAGGAGCAATAGCTGTCGCCACCAAACACGAGGTGATTCTTTCTATAATTGGAGGCATTTTCGTTTTGGAGGCTTTATCAGTATTCGCTCAAGTTATTTCATTTAAATTAACAGGAAAAAGAATCTTTAGAATGGCTCCAATCCATCATCATTTTGAGCAAAAAGGCTGGTCAGAGTCAACNATCGTTATNAGGTTTTGGATCATATCAATCATCCTGGCTTTAATAGGATTGGCAAGCTTAAAACTCAGATGAAAAAAAAACTTAATAAAAGCGTTTTTTTGCTCGGAATGGGAAAATCAGGGACTTCACTTGCTAAATTTTTGTTGAAAAAAGATATTTCTTATTATTGCTGGGATGATAATNTTGATACAAGAAANTTATTAGAGAATAAAAAATTTAATTTTTCTCCTGTTAACGAATGTACTCTTAAAAAATGTAGTTTTTTAGTTTTAAGTCCTGGTATAAATCATCTAGCTTCCAAACCNCACAAAGCAGTGACTCTAGCTTCAAAATTAAGAATCAAAATNATAACNGATTTAGAGTTTCTTTGTTTACTTAATTATAAAAATTATCTTATTGGAATAACAGGCACAAATGGAAAATCTACCACAACCCATTTTATTCAAAAAATAGTTTCTCATAATAATAAATTTGAGTGCAAAATATGTGGCAACTTTGGAACACCCTTTACAGATCTAGAAATAAATAGAAACACAAAGTTAATAATCGAAATTTCATCTTTTCAACTTTCAAAAATTAAAGAGCTTAAGTTTGATCAAGCTTTCTTGTTAAATATTTCAAAAGATCATCTAGATTGGCATGGAACGATGAAAGAATATATTGAGTCAAAACTTAATATTTTTAAAAATCAAAATAAAAACGATACAGCAATAATTTGTATCGACGACTTATATACTAAAAAAATTGCTAAAAACTTTNAAAAATTATTCAAATCNAAACTTATTANGATAAGTTCAAAACATAAAANAGATGCNGAGATTTATTTAAACCAAAATAAAAATTCTATTTCAATAATAAACAATTTAATTAATNAAGAAATTGTAATTCCTAGGGATAAAATAAACTTTACTCAAGCTGAGCATAACTTTAGAAATTTACTTGCTTCNTACGTTTCTGGGTATTTACTNAAACAAAGTGAAGAAGATTTTATAAAATCNATTAANAAACTTGNTAATTTAGAGCATAGAATTGAGTTTTTAGGAAAATACAAAAATATTCATTTCTACAATGATAGCAAATCAACAAATGTTAATTCAGCTAAAACAGCTATAAAATCTTTTAAAAATATTTTTTGGATATTAGGGGGCAGAGAAAAAAAAGGTGGTCTNAAGGGTATNGAGAAAAATCTACAAAATATTATTCGAGCATATTGTTTTGGAGAGTCAGGAGAAAAGATAAAAAGTTTTTTGAATGGAAACTATATAAAATGTCTAAAATTCNCNACCCTTGAAGAAGCTTTTGAGAAAGCATTTCATGATGCAAAAAAATTCGAAAATGAAATAAGTATTTTACTTTCTCCAGCTTGTGCGTCTTTTGATCAGTTCAAAAATTTTGAAATGAGGGGTAGTATTTTTAAAAAATTAGTTAATAAAAAAATTAAAGTTAATGAACACTGAAAACACAATTGTCAAAGACAATAATTGGTGGGGAAATACTGATAAATTGATTCTTATACCAACATTGATCCTTTTTTTATTTGGAGTTATTTCAATTACCAGTATCTCTCAACATTTAGAGGGAAAGTTTTCTTTTTCATCTAATTTACTTCTAAAAAAACATTTGATATTTTGCCTTCTTGGAATTTTTATTATTNTCTTCACATCTCAACTTTCCCTNAGGAATTTAATATTNTGTTCTTTTTTTCTTTTTNGTCTAGCTATAGTTTTATCATTTGTTGCAATCTTCTTCTTTCCTGAAACGAAAGGAGCAACAAGATGGATAAAATTTTTTAACTTCTCTTTTCAACCATCAGAATTATTAAAACCATCGTTTATAATAGTGAGCGCAGTTTTATTAGGGAGATACAGGTTTAAAGAAGACTACTCAATTTATGTAAATTTTCTGTGTTTAATAATAATTTCTGCAGTATTGATACTACAACCAGATTTTGGAATGTTTATTTTAATATTTGCTGCATGGTTAGTTCAATTGTTCACCACAAAAATTAATATAAGAATTTTAATTCCAGTTATAATAGTTTTTGTTGTAGTATTTCTAATATCTTTTTTGAGTCTAGACCACGTAAAATTTAGGATAATGAATTTCTTATTTTCTGATGTTGGTGACAATTACCAAATCACNAAATCACTAAAATCTTTTGAAAATGGGGGGCTNTTTGGTAAAGGTATTGGTGANGGCACAGTTGCAAAAACACTTCCTGACGTTCACTCNGATTTTATTTTTGCTTTAATNGCTGAAGAATTGGGTGGTGTTTTATCTTTATTAATTATTCTACTATATTTAATATTATATATTAGAGCAAATATTGTCTCTCAGAATTCTAAAAATTTTTTTGTAATAAACTCAATAACTGGACTAGCAAATATATTGCTTTTTCAGGTTATTATAAATATCTCCTCCACACTAAATATTATTCCTACTAAAGGCATGACACTACCCTTTATTTCTTATGGAGGGTCATCTTTTATATCTTGTTCAATCATTATCGGATTTTTGTTATCACTTATAAGAGAGGATAAAAATGCCTAAAAAAATATTTCTTAGTGCAGGTGGTACAGGTGGGCATGTTTTTCCAGCAATTTCTCTTATGGAAACAGACGAAGATAATAAATATTATTTTTTAATTGATAAAAGAACTGAGAACATTTTAATTAAACGTAAACTCAATTACTTTAAGATCGAATCATCCAGAATAAAATTTAATATTTTTCTTCCATTTTATTTATTCAAAATATTCATTGGAATTATTCAATCTATATTTATTTTCTTTAATTATAAACCTGATCTTGTTGTTGGTTTTGGAGGTTATACTTCAATTCCATCAATTATTGCCGCTAAATTATTGAATATTAAAATTATTATTCATGAGCAAAATGCAGTAATGGGAAGAGCTAACCAAATATTATCTTATTTAACAAAAAATATAGCTCTAACTTTTGAAAATACAAAGAATGCTAGTAAAGGTTCAGTATATACTGGAATTCCTATTAGAAAAAATAATTTAAAAACCAAAAAAAAGAGTTTGCAAAAGACAATCTTTATTGTTGGAGGGAGTCAAGGAGCTCTGTCCTTTTCAACTATTATACCAAGAATAATTTCAAACTTTAGTAGAAAAAATAAAAAAAAATTATTAATAATTCAACAGACCAGAAAAGGTTATAAGGAAGAACTTGAAAAAATTTACAATCAAATGAAGTTAAATTGTGAAGTCGAAGAATTTTTTGAGAATATATATGAACAATATAATAATGCTGACGTAATTATATCAAGATGTGGTGCGTCAACATTAGCTGAGATTCAGTCTTTCAAAAAGTCTGTGATCCTCGTACCATTGCCTAGCTCCATTAATAATCATCAATATTTAAATGCAATTGAATTTAAGAAAAAGAATAATTGTATTATTTTAGATGAGAAAAAAATTGAATTGGAAAGTGAGATCAAAATAATTGAGAAATATATTTTTTTAAAACAAAATTCATATAAATTAAAAAAAAATACTAAGACTAATATCAACTTAACACTATCGAAACTAATTAATAAAATATTAAATCAAAATGATTGAAAAGCAGAATATACATTTTGTTGGCATTGGTGGGATTGGGATGAGTGCAATAGCAGAGGTTCTACATGAAAAAAAGTTTAAAATATCAGGAAGTGATATCAACGATAATCTGATAACAAAACGTTTAAAAAGTAAAGGTTTAAAAATTTTTAACAAACATCAACCGAATAACCTTAAAAATGTTGATATTGTTGTACATTCGTCGGCTATAAAAAAGTCAAATATAGAAATCTTAGAAGCTCAAAGAAAGAAAATTCCTATATATTCGCGAGCAATGATGTTGGCAGAAGTAATGCGATTAAAAAAATCAATAACTATTGCAGGCTCTCATGGAAAAACAACAATTACTTCTTTAATTGCTTGTATTCTAGAAGATGCAGGAATTGATCCTACCATCATAAATGGAGGAATAATTAATGGAATTGATGCAAATGCAAAATTAGGTAATGGTGAATGGATTGTTGCTGAAGCAGATGAGTCTGATGGATCCTTTACTATGCTGCCTTCAACAGTAGGAGTTATTAACAACATCGATTTTGAACATGTTGATTTTTATAAAGATATTGAGGAAGTTAAAAAGGCATTCATAAAATATGCTAAAAATATTCCTTTTTATGGATTTATTTCTATCAATATTGATAATAATAACGTAAGAGCAATACTTGGAAAACTTAAACAAAAGAAATTACTAACTTATGGATTCTCTAAGAATTCAGATTTTCAAGCCTTAAACATTAAAACCAAAAGAATAAACGAAAATTTCTACTCTATTTTCGATATAAAAATAAATCTAAAAAAAATGTATACTCTTAAAAATATAATGATTCCATTGTTAGGTTCACATAATATTTTAAATGCAGTTTGTGCTTACAGCATTTCTAAGGGTTTGCAATTATCAGATACAAGTATTAAAAAATCATTGAAAAATTTTAAAGGAGTTAGAAGAAGATTTTCAATAATTTTTAAAAATAAAAATAATATGATAATTGATGATTATGCACACCATCCGGCTGAAATAAATGTTACTTTGAAAGCTCTTAAATCAATAACGAGAAATAAATTAATTTCAGTATTTGAGCCACACCGTTACAGCCGGGTTAAAGAACTGAAAAAAGAATTTATAAACAGCTTTCTGTTATCTGACATAATTTTTGTTTTACCTATTTACAATGCAAGCGAAAAGATTGACCCCTCAATAACTAACAATAAGATTTGCATGCTTTTAAAAAAAAAATACACAAGAAAAGTTGTCATTCCTTTAGATGGAAAAGTCAATGACAACAAGACTATTAGTGATTACTTTGCAAATGGTGATAACATTATTTTTTTGGGAGCAGGACAAAGTTCCAAAAAAGCGTTGAAATTTTCTGAATTTATAAAAAGTAATGCTAAATAAACTTTTTCATCTTTCATCTGTTAAATTCAACTATGAATTAGGAAAAAAAACATGGTTTGGCTCTGGTGGTAACTGTAAAATTTTCTATAACGTAGATACGGTTGATCAACTAAAATGTATTTTAAAAACTTATAGAAAATTTTTTCCTATTTTAGTGATAGGTGGTGGCTCAAATCTACTTATACGTGACGGTGGGTTCAGTGGGGTTGTTATAAAACTAGGTAAAAGTTTCAAAGAAATAAAAGTTTCTAATAAAAACTCAATACTTTCGGTTGGTGCAGCAGTAAAAGATCTCGAAGTCTCAAGATTCTGTCTAATAAATAATATTTCTGGATTTGAGTTTTTGAGCGGAATTCCAGGAACAATTGGAGGCAACTTGAAAATGAATGCAGGTTGCTTTGGGGCTCAGATAAGTGACAACTTAATCGACTGTACAATTGTTGATAAACAATTAAATTTAAAAATTTTAAAAAAAAATGAAATTGATTTTAGTTATAGAAAAAGTTCATTTTCCAGTCAACATATTATAATTGAAGCCAGATTTAAAATTAATCAAGGTGATAAGAAATTAATTAAAAAAAAAATAAATGAAATTTCAAATAAAAGAAAAAAAACTCAACCTATTGCTTCCAGAACAGGAGGAAGTACTTTTACTAATCCACCAAAACATTCAGCTTGGAAATTAATAGATGCTATTAAATACCGAGGAAAGAAAATTGGAGGTGCTAAAGTTTCAGAGGTACATTCAAATTTCCTTATTAATGAAAACCTTGCATCATCATTGGATATTGAACTTCTTGGTGAGGAAATAAAAAATAAGGTTTGGAATCAATTTGAAGTCGAGTTAAATTGGGAGCTATTAAGAGTTGGAAAATTTAAAAAAATCTGAAAGAATTTCTATACTGCGTGGAGGGTTTTCTGATGAGAGAGAAATCTCAATCCTCACAGCAAATCAAGTGTGCAAGGAACTAAAACAAAAGTATAACACAACCATAATAGATGTTGGTTCTGACTGCAAAAAGTTTGTTAATGATCTAATAGATTCAAAACCTACCAAAGTTTTTAACTGTTTGCATGGTTTTTTTGGTGAAGACGGTCAAGTTCAATCATTTCTCAATTACCTTAAGATTCCTTATACTCATTCTGGTGTTCTCTCATCGTCATTAGCAATGAATAAAATATTATCAAAAGTTTTTTATGAATCATTAAATATTAAGTATCCAAAAACTATTAAAAAAAAAGAACAACTCTCAAGTAATTCATTTCCGATTATTGCAAAACCAATTTGTGGAGGTTCAAGTAATGGTTTAGTAAAGATTGAGAATAATGCTCAGCTTTTAAATTTAGAAAAAAAAAGGCCAAGCAATATTTTTTATGAGGAATTCATCAAAGGTAGAGAATTAACAGTTGGAATTTTAGATAATAAAATATGCGGAATAATGGAAATAATTTTTGAAAGTGAGCTGTACGATTTTACAAACAAGTATGTTAACATAGCTAAACATGTAATTGATCCACCTCTTTCGTCAAATATTAAACAAAAAATATGTGAAATATCTTTAAAAGTACATAACAATTTAAATTGCAATTGTTTGTCTAGACTGGATTTTAGGTATAATACAGTTTTAGACGAGGTTTTTCTTCTCGAAATAAATACTCAACCTGGTCTCACAGAAAACTCACTACTTCCAGAAATGGCAAAAAGCAAAGGTATTAGTTTTTTAGAATTATGTGAAATTATCTTATCTTATGCAAAATGTGAATAAATTTTTTTTTTTTTTAATAATTATTTCTTTAATAATTGCGCTTTTAAGTTTGTTAATACAAACAGATTTAATAAATAAAGTATTAAAAAAAAAAATAATTAAAGAAATCATATTCATAGACAACAAATATATGTCCAAAGAATTTTTAATGTCAAAAATAAGTACAAAAGAAGGACAAAGCTTTTGGTTATTCAACTCCTTTAAATTAAAAAAAGAGTTAAAAAGTTTTAATGAAATTGAAGAATATAAATTTAAGTTGGATTGGGCAGGAAATTTGATGATTTCAATAAAAGAAAAAAAACCATTCATGAGTTGGAATTTGAATAATCATGTAAAATTCATTGATGATGAGGGAAAAATTCTTAATTATGATAGAAATCTAAATAATTTGAAAATAATCAATTTATATGGTGATAATGCCAACATCTATATCCCTTATTTAAAAACTAATTTTTTTGAGAAAAAGTCTCAAGAAATCAAAGTAAATGAAATTTTTTTTTTAAATAACATTGGTTGGAAAATTACATTCTATAATAAGAAATGCTTTTTTTTTCCATTAAAAAAACTTGAAAAAGTTACAGATATATTTGAGAATATAGTTAATTCTGATTTATATTTGGAATTTAATTTTTTTGATTTAAGAATAAATAACAGAGTTTATTTAAGTAAAAAAGAATGTTGAATCTAATTAAGAAAAAAAAGAAATTTTGTGTTTTTGATATAGGAACAGACAAAGTTGTTTGTATTTTATTTAGAGTAGAAAATAATAAACCCATTATTTTAGGAATGGATCATCAAAAAAGTGTTGGTTTCATGAATGGAACTCTAATTGATGATAACAAATTATCTGAAAATATTCACAGAGCATTTAAAACCAGTCTTCCAAAAGGATCAAATATAAGTAATTTTATTTTCTTTAGTAATATTACCGATAAATCTTTGATCACAAGAAAAAATTATATAGAAGTAGATACTGGTAAACTTAGTATTACAAAAAAAGATGTTAGAAAAATTTTTAAAAAATCAGTTTCCGAATCAAAATTAAAGGGTAAATACCTCATTCATAGTGAACCCACTCATTTTAGGGTTAATGATAAAATAAGTGAAAATCCAATTGGAATTGAATCAAAGAAATTGGGAATTTCTTCGTTTAATTTGATGATTGATAACAAACTTCAAGACAGATTACAAAAGTGTTTTAAAGAAAAAAAAATTGAAATTACAAGTTTTTTTGAAACTGGTGTGGCTTCGGCAATTGGAAATTTGTTTGAATTAGAGAAAAAAGAAGGCGTTGCCTCTATAGATATTGGATCAACATCAACGAAAGTAACAGTTTTTAAAGATAATAAGATAGCGTATTCTAATATCATTCCCCTTGGTGGAGAAAATGTAACAAATGACATCTCAAAAGGATTGAATATTTCCATAGAATCAGCTGAGCACACAAAAATTGTTAATGGAACTTTGACATTACCTTTTAATGAAAAAATAGAAATTAATACTAATAAAAATATAAATAAAGAAATAAGTAGAAATTTTCTCTATGGTATAATCAAGCCTAGATATGAAGAAATACTTGAAATAATAAGAGATGATTTATTCGATGATCTTTATGCTCGTGTAAGTATAAAATCCGTCGTTCTTTCAGGAGGAGCAAGTAAAATTTTTGGTATATCAGATCTCTCAGAGAGCATTTTTAACAGGAAAATTAGAATTGGAGGTGTAAATGATAAAAGTAGTTATTTTTTCAATAAACCAGAATTTAGTACAATTTTGGGTTTAATCAAACTAGCAAAAGATAATAAAAAATATGAATATTCAAATGTATTAAAAAAAGGAAATATAATTACAGCATTTGATAAATTGGAAAATTGGATAGAAGAAAGTTACGCTTAGATATTGAAACAAAATGTAACTTTTTGTGAATAGATTAATTGGTTTCTTGATATAGAGTATAATCATGATACCTAATAAAAAAACCGTGCTCGACAATTCTTTTGTTGAAGTAAAGCTCCCGAAATTTTTAAACGCTACTAGGCAAAAAACTTTAAAAAGCAAAATTACCTTTACTGGTATCGGTCTTCATACAGGAAACAAAGTCAAAATGACACTTAACCCAGCTCCAATTGAAACTGGTATTGTATTTAGAAAACAAATCGAAGGGAAAACCGAAGAAATAAAGGCCAACTATAAAAACGTGGTTTCTACAAGACTTTGCACAGTATTGTCGGATATTAATGGAAATAGTGTTTCTACCGTTGAACACATTTTATCTGCGCTTTATGCATACGAAATCGACAATGTATTTATAGATATAAATTCAAATGAAATACCCGTTTACGACGGCTCCTCTCTTGAATTCGTAAAAATGATTGAAAAAGCAAGCTTTGAAGAGCAAAAGTCTCATAAGAAGTTCCTTAAAATTAAAAAAAATGTCGAAGTTAAAATTGATAATAAAATTTCTAGAGTTTCTCCATTTGACAACACGTTAATCACAACAGAAGTTAATTACAATCACAAAGTAATAGGTAAACAGTCAATCTCGTTAGTATTGAACCCTAATATTTATAAATCGCAAATTGCAAGTGCACGAACTTTTGGTTTCCTCAAAGATGTGGAGAATCTCAGAAAATCTGGCTTAGCTCTAGGTGGCAGTCTAGAAAATGCCATTGTGCTAGATGAAGAAGAAGTACTTAATGAAGAAGGACTTAGATTTACCGATGAATTCGTTCGTCATAAGTTGCTCGACTTTATTGGAGACATCTCTCTATCAGGTTACAGAATATTGGGTTCATTTTACACCTCACACCCTGGACATGAACTAAATCTCGAACTTCTTAAGAAAATTTTTGAATCCCAAGACAATTGGGAGTTAGTTTGTTCCAATTAATAAAAAATAATTCTTTATAAATTCCTCAAATTATTTAAAAATATCCAACATGAAAAAAACAATGTTGATTATACTTTTATGCTTTTTTTTTCAAGGATGTTCGTCTAAGAAAGAGTTTGCTCAAAATTACAATACCGGCCTTGATGATGCAAATCTTTATAATAATGCCATGTTAAAATTAAAAGCTAAAGAATTTGAGGAAGCTATAGAATTGTTTACAGAACTGGAAATTCAATATCCTTATTCTCCTTGGGCATCCCGAGGTCAATTGCTTACAGGATTTGCACATTATACTGCAAATGAATATGATGAGGCAATTTTAAGTCTAAGCAAATTTATTGAATTAAACCCAAATCATGAATTGATTCCCTATGCTATATATCTTAAAGCATATTCTTATTTCGAAAGAATAGCTGATATTAATCTAGATCAAAAATTTTCATCAAGGGCATTTGAAGAGTTTTCTGAATTAATTAACCGTTATCCTAACTCTAAGTACTCAAAAAAATCAAAAAAACATTTACAAAAACTTAAAAACCATTTGGCTGCAAAAGAAATTAGTGTTGGAAAGTTTTATCAATCAAATGGAGACTTTCTTGCTGCAATAAAAAGATATAAGGTTGTTCTAAGAGATTACAGAAAATCCATACTCATACCAGAATCAATTTATCGATTAATTGAATCTTATGTTTCACTGGGATTAGTCAAGCAATCATTTTATTTATATAAAATTTTAGAATTCAATTTTCCTAAATCAAAGTGGAAACAGGAAGGAAATTCATTAGTAAAGAAATACAATCTGAATAAAAATTTAAAAAAGTATAAGAAAGAACAGTTAGACCTTCAAAAAATAGAAAATATTGACTTTGATTTAATTTAAAATGATCAAACACTTATCTATTACAAATTTACTACTTATTGAGAAAATAGAAATTAATATAGGGTCTGGATTATGTGTTCTAACAGGTGAAACAGGAGCTGGAAAGTCAATGATTCTTGATTCTTTAGATTTATTATCTGGAAGAAGAATAAAACCGAACGTAAGACCAAATAATGAAAAAAAAACAATTATTAGTGCTTTGATTGATATTGATGATAACAGTAGAGTAAAGGACTACCTTGCAACTTTAGAAATAGAATGTGAAGAGCAAATAATCATTAAAAGAATTATTGATACCGATGGAAAAAGTAAGGCATTGGTAAATGATAATCTTGTTAGTTTAAACTCATTAAAAGAAATTACTACACACGTTATAGAGGTGCATAGCCAGTTTTCTGAGCAAGGACTTCTAGACAATTCAACACATTTGAAAACACTGGATGAATTTGGTGATTATAAGAATAAGTTAATAAAACTTTCAAAAGTATGGGACGAAATGAAATTAGTTGAAGAAGATTTTTTTAAAAAAAAAAAGATAATTGAACAAGCGAAAACCAATCTTGAAATTCATAAACATGATTATGGCGAACTTAAATTGTTGAACCCACAAAAAGATGAATTTAGAGACTTAGAAAAAAAAAAAAAGGTCCTTTTGAATTCTAGAAAAATAATTGAATCGCTCAATGAAGTTTTAGACAACTTTAATAGAGAAAATCCACCTGGAATTGATACATTAATTTCATCAAACCTGAATATTTTAAATAAAATTAAGGATTTGTTAGATTCAGATACATCAAGAAATATTGATAAATTAAATTCTATCCTTCTAGATTTATCAGAAATATCAAATTCTCTTGAGCAATACTTAGTTAAAGATTTTGAAAATGATTCATTAGAGAAAATTGATGACAAAGTAGCAACATATNGACGCTTGGCCCTTAAGCANGCTGTGAATCCTGANAGTTTAAATGAAGTTATGATTGATATTAAAAGAAAAATTAATNANATNGAAGAAAGTCAATTGTCGNTGAATGAAATTGAANATCAATTTAATAATATTGTTAAACAATATAATATTATCTGTAAAGACCTCACTNATANNAGAGAAAAAAATGCTCTNATAATGGATCAAAAGATAAATCAAGAGTTTCCAAGTCTCAAATTAGAAAACGCAAAATTCAAAACCAATCTTGAACCTTCAGAAAANAGTAAGTTTGGTAAAGACAAAGTAATTTTTAAAATTAGAACNAACCCAAAATCAGAAATGGGAGAAATTAAGAGNATTTCATCAGGTGGAGAGCTTTGTAGAATTGCNCTTGCAATAAAAGTGACAGCAGAAAGGAACACTTCCTCCACGATTGTTTTTGACGAGGTTGATAGTGGTATTGGAGGCGCTGTCTCAACAGCAGTAGGAGAAAGATTAAGAAGGCTAGGAAACAAAAGACAGGTTTTTGTTGTAACTCACTCCCCACAAGTAGCTTCTTTGGGTCAAAATCATTTATTAGTTAAAAAGAGTATTAATAAAGATGAGGTTTCAATTCTAGTAAAGGAACTCAATGCAACTGAAAAAGTAAATGAGATTGCAAGAATGCTTTCTGGTAAAAATATAACAAATGAAGCAATNAAAGCAGCAACAANNTTAATTGAAAGTTCTAAATAAAATGATATTTATTTTATACGTTCAGTTTTTTTTCTTAGCCACAACTTTTCTTTTGGTTTTAAANTTTTACTTAAGATTTTGTAAACTTTTGAATGATANATATTAATCCAATTTTTTTGTGGAACTGAAAGNTCTTCTATTTGAATTAAATTTTTTTCGTAAGGATATAAAGTTAGGGTCTCAAACTCAAGGAAACCCTTGNATTCTGATTTTACGACAAGAATTAAATTCTCAATTCTAATACCATAATTATTATTTTTATAGAAACCTGGNTCATTAGATAGAATCATTCCCTCTTTAAGTTGGTATTTACNTCCANTTTTTGAAATTGATTGAGGTCCTTCATGAACTCCTAGGAAACTGCCNACACCATGTCCAGTTCCATGATCATAGTCTAAACCATTTCTCCATAAATAATTCCTTGCAATAACATCAATCTGTGANCCTCTAGTTCCTACAGGAAANTTCATCATAGANANATCAATATGTCCTTTTAAAACGTTTGTATAATTTGACTTGAACTCCTTATTGGGTTTTTTGTTTCCAAGATAGATGGTTCGTGTTACATCTGTTGTAGCTCCAAAATATTGTCCACCAGAGTCACATAAATAAAGTTGGTCAGGTTTTAATTTTAAAGATTCTTTTTGAGGAAAATAATGAATTATAGAACCATTTGAACCAGTTGCNGAAATTGTTGGAAAACTTGGGGAGAAAAAATCTTTGTCGCACCTCCTAAAACTTTCAAGTTTNTCTGAGANNTTCAATTCTGTCAGTTGTTTTGTAAAATTTTGTGANNNAAGCCAATAAAAAAATTTGACTAGNGATAANCCNTCTTTTTGNTGTGCTTTTTTTGCATTTAATATTTCTACAGTATTTTTTTGACACTTAAGNTTTGCACATGGTTCTGTTGCNAAATCAAACTTGAANCCCTTTGAANACAAAAAATCGTAATAGAAGTAAGAAGTAGANTTATCAAGTAAAATAGTTGCTTTTTTTGATATTTTATAAATTTCATTTTGAAATTCATTCTCACTNTAAATTTGGACTCCTTTTAATTTAANTTCTTTTNTTGGTAATTTTTCAGGATCAATAAATAATTTGATTATTTTTTTTGAGACTACTAATTTTGAAAAAACAATAGGTGTGTGTGGTAAGTCATANCCCCTTATATTTAAAAGCCAACATATTGAGTCAGAAGATGTAATAATAAAATAATCGTATTTATTATTGTGAAATAGTTTCCTTTTTTTATCATTTNAGGTTTCTCCAGAAATACTTTTATCTACAAAAAACAANTTTTTTTTTAATTCTNTTGGCCTTTTCTTCCATANTTTATCTATTATGTTAGCGCAATCATGTGAAATAGAGTTTTGATTTGAATCAGCTATTTTTTTTAATTTTCTTATGAAATCAGTTTTGAATAACTTAAAGTCTACTAATATCTTACTTTTATAAATTTTAGCTTTAACAAAAGCTAGAAANTTTATAGCNGTNATGTCTATTAATTCAAATTGCTTTGATAACTCTTTTTTTGCNTGAAGTAGGTATCTNCCATCAGTAAAAAAATATTTTTTTTTTTTTGAAATTAAAGCAATCCCATTAGTTCCAGAAAAGTTTGTCAACCATTTGAGACGCATATTTTTCTCTGGAACATATTCAAATAAATATTCGTCATAAGTAGAAATTAAATAATAATCATTCTTTTTCTGTTCTAGAATTTTTATCAACTCATTTAAATTTTTATTCATTTTAATTTCCTTTTTTTATAAAAACTAACGAAACCCAGTTTTGAATAATAAATTTCTTCTTTAATATTAAATTAAATTTACTGCAAATCATTAATATTTCATTTTCTTGAATGTTTAAAATTCCAGATATTAAAAGTTGTCCATTTTTCTTTAACCTTAAATAATAATCTTTTATTAATTTTTTTTGAAAATTACACAACATGTTAGAAACAATTAAATCAAATTTTTTTTTAAATAATTCTTTATTCCTAAACCCATCTGCTTTTATGAAATGAATATTATTTAAATTATTGCTTTTCAGATTATCAAAAAAACATTTCTTTACCTCTTCGTCAATATCAGTAGAAATTATTCTTGTCATTAATATTTTCTTTAGTATAAAAGAAAGTATCCCTGATCCACATCCTAAGTCCAGTGCACTGTTGAATTTCTTAGATTTCGTAAGATATTCAATGGCTTTAATTGCTAAAAATGTAGATTCATGATTTCCTGTTCCAAAAGCTAAATTTGCAGGTATTTTGAGATTAAACTTCTTATTTCCTTTTTTATTTTTTAGTCCTTGAGAAATAAAGAATAGATTAGATTCAATACCTTTATCATCTATTTTATTCTGATGAATCCAATCTTTTTTTTTAATATTAAATACAACGAATGATTTAAAATATTTATTTATTTGATCTTTTAGTTCTTTATCAAACTCGGTATCTTTAATAAATAATTCAATCAAATATCCTGACTTTTTTGGAAAAATTGATAAATTTTTAAAGCTGTCTAGTATTTGAAAAATCTTTTGTGCTTTTATCTCATTTATTTCAAGTTGAATTTTCTTCAATTTGTTTATGAAACTTTTGATACAAAATCAGAAAAAATTTTTACAATTTCATTTGATTTCTCAAACCTTATTTGAAGTTTATTTTCTGAAACACCTAGAATGATTCCAATACCAAAATCCTTATGACTTACTTTATCTCCAACTATAAAGTCTTTGTTAATGTATTGGGGAAGTTTATTTTTAGAATGTATATTTTTTTCGCTTACCTGAATCAGTTTACAATTTTTCTTAGGTAGTTCAGATAAAAATCTTGAGGGAATAGAACGATATAAGTTATAATTATACTGTTTTCTATAATTAACGTATGAGATACTCAATTTTTTTCTAGCTCTTGTTATTCCTACATAAGCAAGTCTTCTTTCCTCTTCGAGTCCTTTATTTCCATACTCATCAATGTTTCTTTGATTTGGGAAAATACCTTCTTCCCAACCGGGCAAAAAAACGAAATCAAATTCAAGACCTTTTGCACTATGTAATGTCATAATTGACACCTTATCTAAAGTCTGATTGTCATTAATGCTATCTATAAGCAAACTAACTTCTTCTAAAAATTCCTCAATTGAATTTCTATTTTTTAAATCTGTAATTAATTTTTTTAAATTCTCTAATCTACCCTCAGACTCTGGTGTCTTTTCTGCTTGTAGCATTTTAGTATAACCCACGTCGTCTAGCAAAGAACCACAAACTTCAAAGTGATCATATTTCTTTAACATTAAAGTGTGGTTCTGAATTATTTGTATAAAATTTTTAACATTTGTTTTCTGATTTACTGTTAACTTTCCTTCTTCATAAAATTTTTTTAAAGATTCGAATAGTGACAAATTTTCTATATTTGAAATATCATAAAGTTTTTTTATGAGTGCTTTCCCTAGTCCTCTTTTGGGAACATTCAAAATTCTCTCTAGCGACAAATTATCTGATTTATTAATTAAAAGTTTTAAATAAGAAATGGCGTCTTTAATTTCAGCTCTTTCATAAAATCTCAATCCACCAACAACTTTATATTTTATATTTTCCTTTAGAAATCTATCTTCAATGTCTTTAAATTGAAAGCTAGCTCTTGTGAGTATAGCTATTTGGGAAAGGCTAAAAGATTGTTTTTCTAAATCTCGAATCTTTTTTGCTATAAACATCGCTTCCAAATCATCATCTTCAAAATTATTAATCACAACAGGGTCGCCCTCAATATCTGCTGTCCAAAGATTTTTTCCAATTCTTTCTTTATTTTCAGAAATTAGAGAAGAGGCTGTTTTTAAAATATTACCAGTTGACCGGTAATTTTGTTCTAGTCGAATAATTTGTGATTCTTTGAAATCTTTTTCGAAATTGAGAATATTTTTCAATTGAGCTCCCCTCCAACCATAAATGGATTGATCTTCATCACCAACACAACAAATATTATTTTCAGAGCTTGTAAGCAATCGTAGTAACATATATTGAGCTGCGTTTGTGTCTTGATACTCATCTACAAGGATATATTTAAATTTTTCTCTGTAAAAATTAAGTATCTTTTGATTTTCAGAAAAAAGTTTAATAGGTAACAAAATCAAGTCACCAAAATCCACTGAATTATAATTTGATAGTCTATTTTGGTATTTCTCATATACCTTACCAAATATCCCTTTTGTTTGTAATTCAAAGTCATGATTATCTATTTGATCGATCAATAGACCTGCATTCTTTGCTTGGTCAATCATATATAAGTATTGTTTTGGAACATGTATTTTAGTATCTAAATCCATCAAACTGAGGACTTGCTTTATTAATCTTTGTTGATCATCTTTATCTAAAATCGTAAAATCACTTTTTAATCCAATTAATTCCGAATGTTTTCTTAAGAAGCGTAATCCTATAGAATGAAATGTTCCAATATACATACCCTCAACAGGGTGTTTTAAAATTTGTTCAACTCTTTTTTTCATTTCATTTGCTGCTTTGTTTGTAAAAGTAACGCAAAAAATTTCTGAGATTTTTGCTTTTCTGTTATATATAATGCTCGCTAACCTAGAGGTTAAAACTTTAGTTTTACCTGTTCCCGCTCCAGACAGTACCAATAAAGGTCCCTCAATATTTAATACAGCTTCTTTTTGTTGTTTATTAAGATTAATTAAAAAGTCTGGCTCTGGTATCTGAAGTTTTTTGTGTTCTTTGTCTAGCATTTAATTTACTTTACTAGGTGAATACCCAAGATTAGGGCCCAACCATTTTTCTATAAGATCTACACCTAATCCTTTTCTCTTGGCATAATCTTCAATTTGATCTTTATAAATTTTTCCAACCCCAAAATAACTCGACATTGGATTTGAAAAATACAATCCAGAAACTGAACTCGCTGGACTCATCGCGTAACTTTCTGTTAATTTAATCTTTAAATTTTCTTTAACATTTAAGAGACTAAATAAAGTCTCTTTTTCAGTATGATCAGGACATGCTGGATAACCAGGAGCAGGTCTAATACCAATATATTTCTCTGATATCAAATCAGAATTTTTCAGAGATTCTTTAGGGTTATAACCCCAATATTTTTTTCGAACGGATGCATGAAGCATTTCGGCGAGCCCTTCTGCAAATCTGTCACCAATTGATTTAACAAGAATAGAGTTGTAATCATCATTTTTATTTTCATATTCACTGGACAAATCTTCTATTCCAGAACCTGCTGTTACCAAAAAACCTCCGATATAATCTTTTTTAACACCAATCGGTGCAATAAAATCCGCTAAGCACATGTTAGGTCTATCAGAATTTTTTCTATTTATTTGTTGTCTTAAAAAAAACAATTTGTTTAAAATTTTTGTTCTTTTTTCTGATTCAAAAATTACAATATCGTCTCCATCCGAGTTAGCTGGCCAAAAACCAAATACAGCCTTCGGTTGAGTTAGTTTCTTTTCAATAATTTTTTTAATCATTTTATTAGCATCATTCCATAAATCTTTTGCAGCATCACCTACTAATGGATCTTTGAGTATATCAGGGAACTTTCCATGTAATTCCCAAGCTTCAAAAAATGGTTTCCAATCAACATAATCTAAAATTTTATTGATAGAAATCTCTTCAAGCACTTTAATTTTATCTAACTTAGGTTTAAAAGGGTCATATTTTTCCCAACTTACTTTCAATTTATTTTTTCTACAGATCTCTAAATTGTTATCGTTTGCCTTGTCTTTCTTAAAATAGTTTTTTCTTAAATTTTCGTATTCTTGCTTTAAAGACTCAACAAAAGGTCTACATTTGCTTTTTGAAATCATATCAGATGCAACAGAAACGGCTTTAGAAGCATCATTAACATGACACACTCCAAAGTTATATAGCGGATCAATTTTTATAGCAGTGTGGATCTTACTAGTTGTTGCACCTCCAATGAGAAGCGGTTTATTGACTTTATTCCTTTGCAACTCACTTGCGACAAAACACATTTCATCCAGACTTGGTGTTATAAGACCTGAAAGTCCAATAAGGTCAACATTTTCTTTGATAGCGATATCAATTATCTTATTAGCTGGAACCATAACGCCAAGATCAATAATTTCAAAATTATTACATTGTAAAACCACACCTACGATGTTTTTACCAATATCATGAACGTCTCCTTTTACAGTAGCCAATAATATTTTACCTTTTGATGATGCCTTTGCTTTTTTATCATTATCCATAAAAGGTAGTAAATAAGCTACAGATTGCTTCATAACTCGTGCTGATTTTACTACCTGTGGTAAAAACATCTTTCCAGCGCCGAACAAATCTCCTACCACATTCATTCCATCCATTAATGGTCCTTCAATTATTTCAAGAGGCGAGTTAAATTTTTTTCTGAGTTCTTCAGTATCATTTACAATGAATTCGTTGATACCATTAATCAAGGCATATTCAATTTTTTTTTCTAAGGTCTTTGTTCTCCATTTTTTATCTGTTTTTTTCTTTTGGACTTGACCAGAGTATCTTTTTGAAATTTCAATTAAATCGTCAGTAGCGTCATCTTTTTTATTAAAGAGGACATTTTCTATTGAAGTCTTTAAATCTTTTGGAATCTGTTCATATATTGTAATTTGGCCAGCGTTTACGATGGCCATGTCTAACCCTGCATCTATAGCATGATATAAAAAGCACGAATGCATTGCCTCTCTAACCTGGTTATTTCCCCTAAAGCTGAATGAAACGTTCGACAAGCCTCCAGATACTTTTGCAAATGGGAGGTGTTTTTTTATCTTTCTTGTGGCTTCAAAAAAATTAAGAGCATAGTCGTTATGTTCTTGAATTCCTGTTGCCACAGCAAATATATTTGGATCAAAAATAATATCCTGAGCTGGAAAATTTAATTTTTCTAGTAGTAAATCATAAGCTCTTTTACAAATTTCAAACTTTCTATCAGTACTATCCGCCTGCCCTCTCTCATCAAAAGCCATTACCACGACTGCAGCTCCATAATTCTTAATTTTTTCAGCTTGCTCGAGAAAAATTTTCTCACCTTCTTTCAAGCTGATTGAGTTTACTATTGGTTTTCCTTGAATACATTTTAGTCCAGCTTCTATCACTGACCATTTCGAAGAGTCAACCATGAAAGGAACTTTAGCAATATCAGGTTCCACAGAGATTAAATTTAGAAATTTAACCATCGCACTTTCTGAATCTAAAAGACCTTCGTCCATATTAATGTCTATTATTTGCGCTCCATTATCAATTTGCTCTTTAGCAACGTTTACGGCCTCTTGAAAGTCGCCATTAAGTATTAATTTTTTAAATTTAGCTGAACCTGTAACATTGGTTCTTTCTCCTATATTTATAAAGTTTATATTTGGCTTCATATTTAAAAATTAAAGGCTTCAAGACCAGATAGTCTCATTTTATTATCAGTAGTTTTTTTTAAACTTGGTCTAGGTTTTATATTTTTGACTATTTTTTTCATAAATCTCACATGATCTGGGGTTGTTCCACAACAACCGCCTACAATATTTAAATAGTTATTTTCACACCATTCTTTTATATATTTTCCCATTGATTGAGGAGTTTCATCATACCCACCAAATGCATTTGGTAAACCAGCATTTGGATGAACACTAATAAAAACCTCTGATATTCTATTTAGTTCTATCAAGTAGGGTTCCAGTTCTTTAGGACCTAAGGCGCAATTAAGTCCTACACTTAATGGTTCGCAATGAACAATCGAATTGTAAAATCCCTCAACCGTTTGTCCTGAGAGTGTTCTTCCCGACAAATCAGTGATTGTAGCAGAGACCATTACCGGGATTTTAATATTATTTTTTTTCTCTACATTTTTGATCGCCATCAAGGCAGATTTTGAATTTAATGTGTCAAATATAGTTTCAACAAATATCATGTCCACTTTTGCCTTCAATAGAGCTTCAACAGAATTCTCATAATCATTTACAAGAAGATCAAAACTAACATTTCTAAATCCAGGGTCATTTACATCCGGAGACATTGAACAAGTTCTATTTGTTGGTCCTAAAACTCCAGCTACAAACTTTTGTTCATCAGGATTCTTTGTTAAATAATCATTAACAGCTTCTCTGGCTATCATTCCACCCTGATAATTTAATTCATATGAATAATCCTCACAGTTATAATCTTTTTGAGATATCATTGTAGAATTAAAAGTATTTGTCTCTATAATGTCAGCTCCAGATTCTAGGTACAGCATGTGAATTTTATGAATAACTTCTTTTTTAGTAATATTAAGTATATCATTGTTTCCAATTAAGTTGATTTCAGTATTAGCAAATGTATCTCCTCGAAAATCATTCTCTTTAAGGTTTTCTCTTTGAATCATAGTCCCCATTGCACCATCTAAAATTAGAATTTTTTTTTGGAGTAGTTCAATTAATTTATTTTCTTTATTCATCACTGTTTAGACCTTTCTCAGCTTCTTATACCTAAAATATGACAAATCGCAAAAGATAAATCGGCTCTATTAAGGGTGTAAAAATGAAAATCATTAACTTTTCCCTCCAATAATTTTTTGCACTGATCGTGAACCACAGTAGTTGCTACAAGTTTTCTAGTTTCCGGGTCAGAATCTAGTCCGTCAAACATTTCAATTAAAGATTTTGGCATCTTACAATTCATTTTTTTAGCAAATTCAAAGGTTCTTTTACAATTTGTAACCGGTAAAATTCCCGGTATTATGGGAATTTTGATTCCTCTTTTTAGAGCTCCATCAACAAATTCGAAATAACAATCTATATCAAAAAAAAATTGAGTAATAGCTTTTGATGCCCCCAAGTCAATTTTCTTTTTTAAAACATCATATTCTTGGTCCATAGATTTTGAATCGGGATGCATCTCAGGGTATGCTGAAACCGTAATTTCAAAATCGAATCTATCTTTGAGAACTTTTATTAGATCTGTTGCATATTTAAAATCTTTAACACTCCCATGACCATTTTCTCTTTCATCACCTCTTAGTGCAACAATATGTTTTATACCTGAGGACCAATATTCATCTGCAATTCTTTCAATCTCACTTTTTGATGTTCCAATACATGTTAGGTGTGCCGCAGGATTCAAGGATGTTTTTTCTTTAATTTCCTTCACTAACGAATGAGTGTTTTCTCTTGTAGAACCGCCTGCTCCATAGGTTACTGATATAAATCTAGGTTTTAAAGGCTCTAGTCTTTTTATATTATTCCATAGAGATGCAATTGAATCCTCATTTTTTGGAGGAAAAAACTCAAATGATACATTTATTTGTGAGTAAGTCATGAAATTTCTTCAAAATGTGGTTAATATTAAATTAATTATCAAAAATATTATTTTTATGTTTTTATGTTTATTTTTTTAATATAAAATGATTTAAATTAATATATATTATTTAATGATCTATATATGGTAAATTATATCAAAAAATTTAACAAAATGTTGTTTTTATGCATATTTAGCGTATCCATCATCTTAAGTGCAAAACCATGTATTGCTGCAGAAGACGTAAATGACCCATTTGAAAAAGTTAATAGAAATATTTTTAAATTCAACAATCACCTAGATGATTATTTTTTTAAGCCCGTTGCAAAGGGATGGAGAGAAATACCAGACATACCAAGAAAACCATTATCTAATTTAGCTACAACAGCTAAAACCCCAATAAGCCTAGCAAACGCAATACTTCAACTAAACAAGCAAAGCATCGGAAACATCCTCGGACGATTTCTAATAAATATGACATTCGGCTTAGGAGGAATGTTTGACGTTGCAGGCACTAGCGCTTTCGGGAATGTTCCTGAAGTTGATGAGGATTTTGGTCAAACATTAGCTGTTTGGGGAGTTCCGGATGGCCCTTATGTTATGCTTCCAATTTTTGGACCATCAAGTATTAGAGACGCTGTTGGACTCGGAGTTGATACTGTTACCAACCCACTTTCTTTTGCATACAGGATGAGTAATATTGGGCTAGAAGCTCGTTTGTCAGGTCCAGTTGTGAGAGGAGTCACAACCCGCGAAAAATATCTTGATTATCTCGATGAAATGAAGGAGGGTTCTCTTGATTTTTACGCAACTATGAGAAGTTTGTATAGGCAAAAGAGAAGAAAAGATATTTCTGGAGAGCTTGAAAATAAAGATTTGACCCTCAGCCAGCTACCACTAAGTGAAGTTTATGAAGATCTCGATGTGGTTAAAGACGAGAAAGAGAATTTAGAAAATAGTAATGATTTAAATATAGTTACTTCTATGGATACTTCTTCTTCAACAAGTAAAAGCACTCTGTTAGATAATAAAGAAGATCTTAAGCCCAAGGGTTCAAGATATTATAATGGTATACTTCCTTCATCCAACTACCCAGCATTTAGTGAGTCAAGAGTAAACTTGATTGAGTGATAAGTATGTTGTTCTCAAAAAGACTTATTCTATTAATTTTACTATTTATCCCATTCAATTCTTATTCAAATGAAAATATAGAGCAAAGTAAATATTTTGTGGAAAACCTGGGAAAACAGGTTGTAGAAAAAGTTTCAAACCTGAATTTAACTGAAAATGAGAGATACGTGAACTTTAGAGATCTTTATTTAAATTCATTCGATAATTATTACATATCTCGCTTCGTGCTAGGAAGATATTGGAAAAGGCTGGATATGGATATGAGAAAGCAATTCGTTAAAAGTTTTAACAACTATATAGTGGCAACTTATGCTCCGAAATTTAAAGGTTGGGAAGGAACATTTAAAGCAGTAGATTCGCTCATAGAAAACAATTATTATAATGTAAAAATGAATGTTCTTAATGAAGATGGGCCAACACTCAAGCTGATATGGAAAATTTATCTAGACAAAAATGAAAACTTTAAAATTTTAGATGTCAATATAGACGGCGTAAGTATGCTAGTTACTCAAAGAGCTGAATTTATGTCAGTAATTAAAAATAATCCTAGGGGAGTAATTGGTCTAATTGAAGCAATGGATGCAAAAATATCAGGTTAACTCATCTATTCAAAATTCATAAATTTAATTAAAAACAAATGGTAGGCCCGGAGGGACTTGAACCCCCGACAACACCGTTATGAGCGGTGCGTTCTAACCAACTGAACTACGGGCCTCCAAAGAGACTAAAATATTTATATAATAGTATAATTTATGTTATTACCTGACATTTTAATTATCAAGAAAACTTCTTAATTTTCTAGATCTACTAGGATGCTTGAGTTTTCTCAATCCCTTAGCCTCAATCTGTCTTATTCTTTCCCTAGTAACAGAAAATTGTTGTCCAACTTCTTCAAGTGTGTGATCAGTATTCATTCCTATACCAAATCTCATTCTTAAAACTCGTTCTTCTCGAGGGGTAAGTGTAGACAAAACTCCGGTGGTAGCCTCTCTCAAGTTATTTTGAATGGCAGCATCAAGAGGAAGCTTAATATTTTTATCTTCAATAAAGTCACCTAAATGACTATCATCTTCGTCTCCTACCGGAGTTTCTAGACTGATAGGCTCTTTAGCTATTTTTAGAACTTTTCTAACTTTCTCTAATGGCATACCAAGCCTTGATGCCAATTCTTCTGGCTGTGGCTCAATTCCATTTTCATTCAAAATTTGTCTTGATACGCGAACAAGCTTACTTATTGTTTCTATCATGTGAACTGGTATTCTTATTGTTCTAGCTTGATCTGCAATTGATCTTGTGATGGCTTGTCTTATCCACCAAGTAGCATAGGTAGAGAATTTATAACCTCTTTTATATTCAAACTTATCTACCGCCTTCATGAGTCCGATATTCCCTTCTTGAATTAAATCCAAGAATTGTAAACCTCTATTGGTATATTTTTTTGCTATTGAAATAACTAAACGTAAATTAGCCTCTATCATTTCTTTTTTCGCTCTACCTGATTCTTGTACACCCTCATTAGCTTGAGCGGATACTTCTTTGATCTCTTTTATAGTCATCATAGTTGATTTCATTATTTCTCTAAATTTTGTGACTATTTCTACTGTCAGATCTTTTTTTGCAAATGACTCCCATTTTTTGTTGTTCTTCTTAGATAAGTTTCTTAGCCAATTTTTGTACTGGCCATTTTTATTGTACTCTTTTTCAAATTCATCTGCTGAAATTTTGAGTTTTAACCCAATCTCTCTAAGCTTTTGCTCACCAGCAAGAATTTGAAGATTGTACATTTTATGAGTTTCAATAACATCATCAATTCTATTTTGATTAATGTATATATTCATAACTTGTTCAGAAACAGAATTTTCAGTTGATTTAATTTTTTTTTCTAACTTAATATCAATCTTTTTATTTAGTATTTTTAGATCTATATATTCTTCCTTTAACTTTCTAAACTTTTTAAATAGTTTTGAAAATTTCTCTAAATTATCTAAAATCTGCGGCTTTAAACTTTCTTCTTTTTCAAGAATAGAAAGATCAGACAACTCATTATTATCATCAGAACTTTCTTCTGATTCAAAATCTTCTTGATCCTCTCCATTTTTTTCTTCTGAATTATTTTGCTCATCATTATTATCTTCAAATATTTGATCATCCTTAATTGAAATGTCTTCAAATTCTTCTTGTTCGCCATTTACTGATCTAAATGTTGAATCAAGGTCTATAAAGTCTCTTATCTGTCTTTCGTTAGCGATATATGCCTCAAAATATTTTTGAATGGACATCATCGAAATAAAACTTTTAGAGAAAGCTTCGGCTGTTTTTTTCTTTCCCACCTCTATTCTCTTTGCAATTTCAATCTCACCAACTCTTGAAAGAAGTTCTACATTCCCCATCTCTTTCAAATACATCCTCACTGGATCGTCTGTTCTTCCTGTATCTTCTTCTTTTTGTGAAACCGTTACTTCAGAATCTGCCTCTTCTGAAGAACTTTCCTCATTTTCTTCATCATAAATTTGAATATTCAGACTTTCTACTTTTGAATAAAACTCCTCTTTATCCTCAAATTTTTCGTTTTCTAATGCTTTTTCACATTCTGTTCTTTGAAGGAATCCTTTTTTTTTTCCTTTTAATATAAGCTTTTTTAAGCCTTCACTTGATTGATCAATCAAAGGTTCTTCTGAATAATCTTTTTTGGATTTAGGGTCTATCTTGGACATTTTCCATACTTTCTACTACTAATACATGAACTTCCGATGAATATTATTCAATATCTTTATTTTGGATAACCCTAATCTCTTCAGAAATTCTAGTATATTTTTTTAAAAGATTTTCAGAAATTAAAGAGTTTTTTTCTTCAACTATTTCTTTTTGTATAAGTTCTCTCTCATTTATTAAAACTGGTAGTCTTAAATTATTAAGGATTTGTTTAAAAAATATTTTTTTTTCATCCCCGACTAAAGAATCTAAATGTGTTCTTTTTAGATCTAAAATTTCTTGGTAAAATTTGAAATTTGTTTCCTTAAATTTTTCAATATTAAGTAGTGTAGAGTTAGGATTTTCATTAAAAGTTTTTAGTATTTTTTGCAATTCTTCTCTTAAATTTACTTCAACTAATCGTATATCAAATATTTCCTCGTGAAATTCTGTTAGATAGTTTTTATCAAGAAGGATCATAGAAATAAAAAGTTTTTCATTGGTATTCTCAATAACATTGACAACTTTCTTCAATTTATAATTACCTGATTGTATTTTATTAATATTCCAAATGTAACTATCCTTTTTTGCTTTCAAAAATTTAAAATATTCGGATGATACATTTCTATCTTCAATTTTATCTATAATATTCTTAATTTTTTCGTCAATGATAGCCAAGAACTCAGGCGTGTCAGTTTTTATAGATTCTTTAACAATTTCCCAAATTAAATTTGATAAATCAATTGATTGATTTCTTAAATTTAAAAAATCTATTTTAGTTTTATTCTCCAAAAACAAATCAGGGTCAGCATTCTCAGGAATTGTAATAAATTTTATCGACTTTCCTGGTTTTAAGAATTTCAAAATCTTCACGGCAATTTTCTTTGAAGCACTGATTCCAGCATCATCCCCATCAAAACAAATGAATGGAACTTCAGAATAATTCCACATTTTTCTAAGTTGTATCTCGGATAAGGTAGTACCTAATGGTGAAACAGCATTTTTTATCCCATACGAATAAAGCTTGATAACATCCATGTAGCCTTCCACCAAAAACAGTTGTTTTTCTTTTCTAATAAATTCTAAATTTTGTTGTAATCCAAAAAGTATCTGACTTTTTTTAAAAACCAAACTCTCCTGTGAATTGATATATTTAATTTTTGACTCAATCAAGCTTCGTCCTCCGAAACCAACTAAATTATTCGAGAAATCAAAAATTGGAAAAGTTATTCTTTTTCTGAACCTTCCAAAAAATTCATTATTTTTATTTTTAATTAATAAGTCTGTTTTTTTTATGTCCTCTGGTTCAAAACCCTTTTCTTTTAAATAATTGATTAATAATCTTTCTTCAGGACAAAATCCGATATTAAAAGTTTTAATTTCATCATTTTTTAACCCTCTTGATCTTAAATAGTTTAAAGCTTCAGATGAGTCTTGGAGATTTGATTGAAAAAAATTATTAGCTTTTTTTAAAATCTCCAGAATTATTTTCTCGTGCGTGGTAACTTTTCTTGTTTTTTTGTCAACAATAAAAGAAATCCCAGCATACTTTGAGACATAATCAACTGCTTCAAGAAAAGTAAAGTTCTTGTATTTTGTTGTAAAGTTTAAAATATTTCCACCTGCTTTACAGCCAAAGCAATAGAATAATGACTTTTCATTATTTACATTAAATGAAGGAGTTTTTTCGTTATGGAAAGGACATCTTCCAACAAAAGAATTACCCTTTTCAACTAAATCAACATACTGACCAATAAAATCAGATAACCTTACTTTCATGTTTACTTCATTAAGAAAGTTATTAATTGAAGATTTTTGATCAATCATTGAAGATTTTTTTTTGCCTTTTCTGCCACCTCTTGCATATCTAATTGACCAGGATACTTGTTTTTCAGAAAACTAATTAATTTTCCCAAATCCTTTATTGATCTACAATCTAATTCTTTTATAGATTCGACTAAAATATCATTAAGTTCGTCTGAGTTGATTTGATGCGGTAAAAAGGAGTTGATAATTTCAATTTCTTTTTCTTCTCGTTTCTTTAAATCCTCTCTACCAGCCTTTGAATAAATCTTCACACTCTCTTTTCTTTGTTTGATCATGTTTAAAAGTAAATTTAAAATGTCTTCATCCGAGATAACTTCCCCCTGTTTTTTTGTTCTGAGTTGAATATCATGATCTTTTATTGCAGCCAGGATCAACCTTACCGTTGAGGTAGCTATTTCTTCTCTATTTTTTAAATTTGTATCAAGACTCAATTTAATTTTGTCTCTTAAAGATGTCATTTGATGGAACTCACTTATAAAAAAACGTTAAAATATAATATTTACTATCTAATTGTTGGAATTTAGTAATATCAAAGTATATTATTGAACAAATGAAAAATAGTGTCAAAAGAAATGGAAAAAATTGTTTATTACTATTTGATAATGGAAATTATACTTTAGGAAAAGGGGCAGGACTCTTTGGCAATTATATTGGAGAAATTTGCTTCAACACCTCAATAACAGGTTATCAAGAAATTTTGACTGATCCTTCGTATTATAATCAAATAATTAACTTCACATTTCCCCACGTTGGAATAGTTGGAACAAATTTTGAAGATTATGAAAGTGATAAAATATATGCATCAGGCTGCATTATTAACAATGATTTAAGTGAGGCTTCAAACTACAGATCAAAAATAAATCTAAATTCCTGGTTAAAAAGTAAAAAGATTGGGTGTATTACAGGTTTAGATACAAGGGTCTTAACTAAGCAAATAAGACGTTCAGGTGTTTCAAAAGCATTGATTCATTATCCTAAAAAAGGTGTTTTTGACTCACTAAAAAAATTAAAATTATTGCTTAACAGTTTTCCTGAAATGAATGGCACTGATCTGGCCTCCAAGGTGACAACCCAAAACGTTTATGTATGGAAAAAGAAACAAAAACATGATTTTAAAGGGAAAGGGCAAAAGAGAAAATTTATTGCTGTTATAGATTTTGGAATAAAAAACAATATATTAAACATTCTCAGCTCTTTTAAGTATGATGTTATTGTCTTTCCAATTAGTTATCCAATTAAGGAAATACTTTCCATGAAACCTGAAGGTATTTTCCTGTCGAACGGGCCTGGCGATCCAAAGGCTACATTTAGAAAATATCAAAAAAATTTTAATTTAATTAAAACTTTTTCTAAACCAGTTTTCGGCATTTGTTTAGGTCATCAGATCCTATCATTAATATTTAATGCACAAACAGAAAAAATGCATCACGGACATAGAGGAGCAAATCATCCTATAAAAAATGAAAAAACAAAAAAAGTTGAGATAACCGTTCAAAATCATGGTTTTGTTGTATCAAAAAAGAAATTTCCAAAAACACTTAAAGTCACACATTCATCTCTATTCGATAAGACTATCGCAGGTATAGAAGTTAGAAATAAACCCTTCTTCTCAGTTCAATATCATCCAGAATCATCACCAGGCCCTCAAGATAGCAGATATCTATTTGATCAATTTTTTAATTTAATGAATAATGCCTAAAAGAAAAGATATCAAAAAAATTCTTATAATTGGTGCAGGTCCTATAGTTATTGGTCAAGCATGTGAATTTGACTATTCAGGAGCTCAGGCATGCAAAGCACTCAAAGAGGAGGGATTTAATATAGTTTTAGTTAATTCAAATCCTGCTACCATTATGACAGACCCTGATCTGGCTGACAGCACATATATAGAGCCCTTAAATATATCAATTATTGAAAAAATAATTAAAAAAGAAAAACCTGATGCACTTCTTTCAACAATGGGTGGTCAAACTGCTCTAAACCTATCAATTGAACTTGAGAATAAAAATATTCTAAAGAAATATAACGTCAGTCTGATCGGAGCTTCAAAAAGAGTAATCCAAAAGGCAGAAGATAGAGAATTATTTAAAAAATCAATGAAAAAAATTGGTTTGGATACCCCTAAAGGATTTGTGATAAATAATATAAATAATGGGATGAAAATTTTAAAAAAATTGTCCTTCCCTATTATTATTAGACCTTCATTTACACTTGGTGGTTCAGGGGGAGGAACTGCAAACAACAAAAAGGAATACCTTAAGATAATAGAAAAAGGGTTGAGTTTATCCCCAATAAATGAGGTGTTAGTTGAAGAATCACTAATTGGCTGGAAAGAATATGAAATGGAAGTAATTAGGGATAACAAAGACAATTGTATAATTGTTTGCTCAATTGAAAACGTTGACCCAATGGGAATCCATACAGGAGACTCAATAACAGTTTCTCCAGCGTTAACCTTAACTGATAAAGAATTTCAGAAAATGAGAAATGATTCTATCAAAGTCATTCGAGAAATTGGAGTTGAAACAGGGGGAGCTAACGTACAATTTGCAATTAATCCTAAAACGGGAAGAAATGTTGTAATTGAGATGAATCCGAGAGTCTCAAGATCTTCTGCCCTCGCCTCAAAGGCAACAGGCTTTCCAATTGCAAGAATTGCAGCAAAGTTAGCTGTTGGTTATTCTCTGGATGAATTAAAAAATGATATCACTAAAACAACGCCTGCTTCTTTTGAACCCACTATTGATTATATTGTAACCAAAATTCCTAGATTTACTTTCGAAAAATTTAGCGTCACTGATGAAAAACTTGGAACCGCTATGAAATCTATTGGAGAATGTATGGCTATTGGAAGAAATTTTAAGGAGTCATTTCAGAAAGCCCTAAGAAGTCTAGAAATTGGTTTGATAGGGTTAGATTCAAATAAATTACTACAAAAAAAGAATACAAAACAATTAATTAATTTACTAAAAGAAAATAGGCCAAATAAATTTCTTGTTTTAGCAGAATGTATTCGAAAAAAAATTAAACTCTCAAAAATTGCTGAAGCATCAAACTATGACCCTTGGTTTATTAGAGAAATATCCGAAATTATTCTAACTGAAAATTTATTGAGAAGAAAAAAAATTTCACCTGAAACTTATCTTTCTTCAAAAGAACAAGGTTTTTCAGATGAAAAAATACTGCAATTATCTAATTCATCAAAAACTCAAATTGATAGAATTAGAAAAAATCAAAATTTAAATCCAGCATTTAAAAATATTGATACCTGTTCGGGTGAATTTGAATCAAAAACTCCATATATGTATTCCTCATGGAGTTGTGCAGAACAAAATCAAATACATGAAGATGAGACAAGAGTAACTAATAAAAAAAAAGTGATTATATTAGGAGGTGGACCAAATCGAATTGGTCAAGGAATTGAATTTGATTACTGTTGTGTTCACTCATCTTTTGCAATAAAAGAGCTAGGCATTGAATCAATAATGATAAATTGCAACCCTGAGACTGTTTCAACTGACTACGATATCTCTGACAGATTGTACTTTGAGCCTCTGGACAGTGAGTCAGTTCTTGAAATATGTAAAGCTGAAAATATCAAAGGAAACCTTTTAGGAGTAATAGTCCAATTAGGAGGACAAACACCACTAAAATTATCTGAATATCTCTCTAAATCAGGTATAAAGATTCTTGGCACATCTTTTAAATCCATTGATTTGTGTGAAGATAGAGACAGATTCTCAAGATTAATAGATAGTTTAAGAATTCAACAACCAAAAAGTACGATTGTTTTCAATTTCAATGAAGCAAAAAGAGCAGTCAAAACCATTCAATTTCCAATTGTAATTAGACCTTCTTATGTACTTGGTGGAAGAGCAATGAAAATTATTGAAAATTACAATGAACTAGAAAAATATTTTCGTAGTAATTTTATTCTAAATAATAAGTCAATTTTAATTGATGAATTTCTTATTGGAGCAAAGGAAATTGATGTAGATGCAATTTCAGATGGAAAAGATGTATTTATTTCAGGAATATTGGAACATATTGAAGAAGCTGGAGTTCACTCAGGTGATTCAGCATGTGCTCTTCCTCCTCAAACTTTATCAGATGGTATGATTAGTAAAATAAAAAAATGTACTATACTTATATCAAAAAAACTTAAAATAATTGGTTTTATTAATATACAATTTGCTATTAAAGACGGAAAATTATTTGTAATTGAGGTGAACCCAAGAGCCAGTAGAACAGTACCATTTATAAGCAAGTCAAAAGGTATCCCACTAGCAAAAATAGCAACAAAAGTTATTCTTGGAAAAAAACTTAAGGATTTTGATCTTTCTAAAAATTTAGAAAAATATGTTACTGTTAAGGAATCTGTGTTTCCATTTGACAGATTTCCCGGGGAAGATGTTATCTTAGGCCCTGAAATGAAGTCAACAGGAGAGGTGATGGGGGTTGACAAAAACTTCCCAATGGCTTTCTTAAAATCACAGATGGCTGCTGGTAATAAACTTCCGCTCAAAGGATCTGTTTTCGTATCTGTCAGAGATGAAGACAAAGAAAACATTATTATGCTATGTCATATACTGGAAAAGTTAAACTTTAAAATATTTGCAACAAAAGGAACCGTAAAATTTCTAAAAAGATTTTCAGTAAATGTAATATTAACAAATAAAGTTAATGAAGGTAGTCCACATATTGTTGATTTAATAGAGAAAAATAAGATTAATTTAATTATTAATACGACAAGTGGCTCAAAGTCTATTGCAGACAGTTTGTCAATAAGGAGAACAGCCCTTAGTAAAAAAATCCCGTATTTTACAACTATTTCAGCAGCTAAAATCGCGATTTCTGGATTAAATATTATAAAGGAAAGTGAATTGAATGTTAAATCAATTCAAGATTTGTATAATCTCTAGAATTTTTTGTATTTGAATATAATATTATATTATGAATGAAAAGTTTCCCATGACGGCTGAAGGTCTTAAAATGCTGAGAAAAGAATTGGAAAATCTCAAAAATGTAGAAAGACCTGAAATTATTAAGGCAATTGCAGAGGCTCGTGATCACGGTGATTTATCTGAAAATGCTGAATATCACGCCGCCAGAGAAAAACAGAGTTTTATAGAAGGAAGAATTGTTGAGCTAGAAAACAAAATAACTAGAGCTGAAGTCATAGACCCTAAGAAGTTAGATGACTCTAAAGTAACTTTTGGAGCGACCGTTGTTGTAACTGATTTAACCTCAAATTCTAAAAAAACTTATAAAATTGTTGGAACAGACGAAGCTGACATTGAAAAAAATCTTATTTCAGTTTCAGCTCCACTTTGTAAAGCTATGATAAATAAAAAAGTTAATGATGTTTTTGAAGTTCATACACCAAACGGTTTAAAGGAATACCAAATCAATTCAATAAATTTTATATAAATGCCTAATAAGGAAAAAATATTAATTATTGGCTCTGGGCCTGCAGGCTATACAGCAGCAATATATGCTGCTAGAGCAGGTCTCGCTCCATTATTAATATCAGGTTTAGAACCAGGAGGACAATTAACAATTACAACAGAGGTAGAAAACTTTCCAGGTTTCGAAAATCCTATTCAAGGGCCGTGGTTGATGGAACAGATGAAAAAACAAGCTGAAACATATGGAACCAGAATTTTAAATGATTACGTTAAAAGTGTAGATTTTCAAGCTAAAACACATAAGATCCTCACAGAAAAAAGTGAATTTGAATCGCATACAGTGGTCATAGCTACGGGTGCGAAGGCTAAATGGCTAGGCGTTGATGGTGAGGAAAAATACAGGGGGTTTGGTGTATCTGCATGTGCGACTTGTGATGGTTTTTTTTTTAAAAATAAGATTGTGGCTGTTGCTGGTGGAGGAAATACTGCTGTCGAAGAAGCTTTATTCTTATCAAATCTTTGTAGCAAGGTTATCTTAATACACAGAAGAGATAATTTGCGAGCCGAAAAAATTCTTCAAAAAAGACTTTTTGAAAAAGATAACATTGAATTTCTCTGGGATTCTAATGTAAAAAAAATACAAGGAGATATAGATAAGAAAATTCTCACATCCTTATTGGTTGAAAATAAGAAAAACAGTGAAGTTAAAGAAATTAAAATTGATGGTTTCTTCGTTGCAATTGGTCATAGCCCAACAACTGACATCTTTAAAAAAGAGTTAGAAATGGATTCTGATGGTTATATTATTACAAAGGCAGATTCAACAAAAACTAGTATTGATGGTGTCTTTGCTGCCGGTGATGTAACAGATAGAATATTCAGACAAGCTGTTACTGCAGCTGGAATGGGATGTATGAGTGCACTTGAAGCAGAAAACTTTTTAACAAAAAATAAAATTATCTAAATTTTGATTTCATTTAATATTTTGGAGTGGATATTACTGGAAATGCCATATTTTTTTGAATATCTAACTACAAAACCAGATAACCAATCAAGTTCTAATCTTTTACCTTTAATATAATCTATATACATTGATGAAGTCATGTCGAAGGGCATTTTTTTAATTTTTTCAATCCAAAATGCAATTGGATCTGAATCAAACTTAACTGAGAAGAATTTTGATAATTCCAAAGTTTCATTCATAGCTCTTATAAAATCCTCTTTTAATTTTGGATCCTCAAAAATCTCACCTATGGTTTTTTGAGTGAGTGTTGTTATTCCACTATAGGCTGATAGGAAAATAAATTTTTCCCATATTTTTTCTTTGATATTATTTTTTAGTCGAATATCAAGTCCAGCTTTTTTTGACTTCTCACAAAAATAAAACAACTTATCGTTTTTCTTACTTTCAATGTGTCCAACAAAAAATGATGCTAACTTTCCTTTATGAATAACTTTTTGATTTTCTCCAATATAAGAAGAAATCTGAGCTACAGCTCCGAATGTGTGTTTTTTTCCGAATTCTTCTGTAATCTTTTGCTCTGAGTAAGTTCCATTTTGAAAAGGAAGAAGGACCGTATCGTTTGTTGATATTGTATTTTTTAATTGAAAAATAAATTTATCAAAGTCATAAAGTTTCACTGTACTTATTACCACATCAAATTTCTTTTTAGGTATTGTGTTATAAACTTTTATTCCCTGAAGTGACTTATTTCCCAGATCACTTTGAAGATTTAATCCATTTTCTTTTAATGAAATATATCTTTTTCCTCTTGCGACAAATGAAATATCAAAATCTGTATTTAATATTTGAGCTCCAATAAAACCACCAACTCCTCCTACACCAAACACTAATATTTTCATGTATGTAATTTTTTCAAAGAATTATCAATTTTTATACATGCTTCTGTTAAAAGATTATATGAAGTGGCATAAGAAATTCTAAAGTATGGTGATTTTCCAAAAGCTGATCCAGGAACAACTGCAACTTTAGCATCTTTGAGCAAAAATTCTGCAAAATCGATATCAGATTCTATTTTTTTTCCATTAAATGTTTTTCCTAAAAAACCTTCACAACCAACGTATAAGTAAAAAGCACCAGAGGGAATAAATGGTTTAAAGCCTGTATTAGATCTAAAAAATTCTACTAATAAATTCTTTCTTTTTTCAAATTTTTTTAACCAGTCTTTCAAAAATAATTTTTCATTTTGCAAAGCATATTTTGCAGCTACTTGACTAATTGAACAGGGATTTGTTGTACTTTGAGATTGAATTTTAGAAATTGATTTTATTATGTCTTGATTTCCAGCTCCATAACCAATTCTCCAGCCTGTCATCGAAAACACTTTTGAAACACCATTAACTATAAATGTTCTGTCATAGAGTTTGGGTTCTATGTTTAAAATATTGTGAAAAATATCATCATATATAATGTGTTCGTATATATCATCCGAAAGTATATTTACATGAGGATTTTTTAGTAATACTTTTGAAATTTCCAATAATTCCTCTTTCTTGTAAACATTTCCAGTTGGATTTCCAGGTGAATTTAGAATAAACCATTTAGTCTTTTCACTTATTGCTTTCTCTAACTGTTTGGCATTAATCTTAAACCCATCTCTCATTTCTGTTTCTACAATTACTGGTTTTCCTTCTGCTAAAATAACAATATCAGGATATGAAACCCAATAAGGAGCCGGAATTATTACCTCATCTCCCCTATCGACTGTAGACATAAATAAATTATAGATAACATGTTTACCTCCAACTCCAACTGTAATTTGATCAATATTATAATTTATTTTATTCTCATTTTTAAACTTTTCGGTTATAGCTGTTTTGAGTTCTGGTATTCCATCAACTTGAGTATATTTAGTAAAGCCACTCCTAATAGCTTCAATTGCACTTTCTTTTATATTATCGGGGGTATCAAAGTCGGGTTCGCCTGAACTTAAACTAATAACTTTTTCACCAGAAAGAGACATTTCTCTTGCAGTCTGAGAAATCTTCACAGTTAGAGATGGTTTAAACCTAGATAATCGATCTGAAATAAGAGTCATCTATTAAGAAAAAAATGTAAATCTTCAATTAATCGATTATATATAAACTTTAAGAAAAATATATTAGATTTTTTTTTTTGTTAATTTTTTATGGCAAAATGTATGTTTAAGCTGAAAAGTTCTTATAAACCTGCTGGTGATCAACCCGCTGCTATTGAAAATCTTTGTAAAGGTTTAAATGATAAATTTAACAATCAAGTATTGCTTGGTGTTACAGGTTCTGGGAAAACTTTTACAATGGCAAACATTATTAATGAACTTCAGAGACCATCATTAATATTCGCACCAAATAAAATTTTAGCTGCACAATTATACAGTGAGATGAAAAGTTTCTTTCCCGACAATAGCGTAGAGTACTTTGTTTCCTATTATGATTATTACACACCAGAAGCATATGTTCCAAGAACAGACACATACATAGAAAAAGAATCTTCCATAAATGAACAAATTGATAGAATGAGACACTCAGCTACGAGATCTCTATTAGAGAATAAAGATACAATAGTTGTCGCCAGTGTTTCATGCATATATGGCCTTGGTTCTGTACAATCTTATTCTTCAATGGTTTTGAAAATTAATAAAGATAAACAATATGATATGGAAAAGATAAAAAGAATTTTAGTTGAACTTCAATATAAAAGGAATGATCAAGTACATTCTAGAGGAACATTTCGTATAAGAGGAGATTTACTAGAAATATTTCCATCCCATCTTGAAGATAGATCATGGCGAATATCCTTTTTTGGAGACACTGTTGAAACAATAGACGAATTTGACCCGTTCTTAGGAACCATTTCAGACAGTTTAGAAGGAGTTACAATTTTTGCTAATAGCCACTACGTAACTCCAAAACCTTCTTTAAAAAACGCAATAGATCAGATAAGATTTGAGCTTGAAGATAGAATTAAATACTTTGAACAAAAAAAGTTGTTTATAGAAGCACAAAGAATTGAACAAAGAACAAAATTTGATTTAGAAATGATAGCTGCTACTGGAAGTTGCTCTGGAATCGAAAACTATTCCAGACACCTATCTGGAAGACTATCAGGTGAACCTCCACCAACATTATTTGAATACTTACCTGATGATGTCATTCTGTTCATTGACGAATCCCATGTAACAATTCCACAAATTAGGGGTATGTTCAAAGGTGATAGATCAAGAAAAACAACCTTGTCAGATTTTGGGTTTAGACTACCTTCTTGTAAAGACAACAGACCACTTATGTTTGAAGAGTGGGAAAAGTTTAAAGGACAAACTATTTATGTATCTGCAACTCCTGGCGAATATGAGTTAAATTCTACAGAGGGAGTGTTTGTGGAGCAAATAGTTCGTCCCACTGGCTTAGTTGATCCTATCTGTGAAGTTAGGAAAGCCTCAAATCAAGTTGAGGACGTTATTGAAGAATGTAAAAAAGTAACACAAAAAAATCTTCGAGTTTTAATAACAACTTTAACAAAAAAAAATGCTGAAATGGTTACTGAGTTTTTAAATGAAAATGGTGTCAAAGCTCAATACATGCATTCAGATATTGACGCACTTGAAAGAATAGAAATAATAAAGAACCTTAGGATAGGTGAGTTTGAAGTTTTGGTTGGTATAAATCTATTAAGAGAGGGCCTGGATATTCCAGAATGCGGTCTGGTGGCAATATTGGATGCAGATAAAGAGGGATATCTTAGGTCACAAGTAAGCTTAATTCAAACTATTGGAAGAGCCGCCAGAAATATTGATGGTCGTGCAATCATGTATGCTGATCAAAAAACGAAATCTATTTTACTTGCAATTGAAGAAACCAGTAGAAGAAGAATAAAACAAATCAACTTTAATACAAAAAACGGAATCATTCCACGTTCAACACAAAGAAAAATTGAAGAAACAATTCAAAGAGATAATAAATTAGAAAAAAATAAGGAAATTATTAGTTACTCTGTTGAAGAACTTAAAAAGAAAATGTTAGAATATGCTGAAAATTTAGATTTTGAACGTGCAGCAGAAATTAGAGACACAATCACGAAAATTGAGAAAAGATCCCTTGGCATTAAAGAAAACATATAAAACAGTATTGATAACTGGAGGAGCCCAAAGAATAGGACAGTCTATGGCCAAATTCTTAGTAGAATCAGGTTATAACGTTGCAATCCAATATAATACTTCTTCTAAAAAAGCCAATACTCTTACGGATCAATTCAGTGATCTCAAAGTTAAATTTCTAGCATATAAATTTAATTTTGAAAACGATTCAAATATCCAAAAATTCTTCAACAATATTCAAAAAGATTACGGAAAAATTGACATTTTAATTAACAATGCGTCAACTTTTGAATTTGACACTATTAACTCATCAAATGAGAAAATTTTTAATAAACATATTAATGTGAATCTCAAAGCACCATTCTTTTTGTCTCAAGCTTTCGTGAAGAAGCTAGGAACAAATAAGGGGCTTATAATAAATATTATTGATCAAAGGGTTAACAATATTACCCCTTACTTCACCTCATACACAATAAGTAAATGTGGGTTATATTCATTAACAAAAAGTCTATCATTATCTTTAGCTCCAAATATACGAGTTAATGGAATATCACCTGGTCCCACTTTAATGAGCAAAAATCAAAATGAACGACAATTCAAAAAGCAAATATCAAGGACACCATTACGAAAACAGGTTGAATTGGACGAAATAAATCATGCAGTTAATTACCTAATCAATAATCAATCGGTAACAGGTGAAGTATTAACATTAGATTCTGGACAAAGTTTAGGGTGGGCGCATTCTAAATCTAAAGTTTTTACAACAGATTGATAAAATTGAAGTTGTCTACAAGAAAAAATAAAATTAAAAAAGTAAAATTAAAAATATATAAAAAAATAAAATGATGGAAATAATGCCAAAACTTAAATTTTTATCAACATTATCAGTAACTTATAAATTTGACTATTTTTTAATCATTTTGATAAAATCTGCAGAATTGTTATCATTTAATACAAAACTCAAAGATTACTAACAGATTTATCCACATTATTAGTGGATAGTAATTTTTGAACAATTTTTTACAATGAAAGCAATAGCTTATAGAGTATTAATATGAAAATCGATACGAAATACAATTATAATGCTGGTGTTAAAGCAATCAAACGTGCATCCAAAAATTTCCCGAATGGATCCGGAGTATACACCTTTTTAGATATAAGAAAAAAAGTATTATATGTAGGTAAAGCTAAAAATCTTAAAAAAAGAATAACTAGTTATTTGAATAATAAATACCAAACCAACAGAATTAGATTATTAATAAATTTAACATCAAATATTAAATTTATTAAAACATTAACAGAAGTAGATTCTTTTATTCTAGAGAATAATCTTATTAAACAAAATAAACCAAAGTTCAATATAAGGCTAATTGACGATAAAAGTTATCCATATATTAATATCAGCACATCAATGCATTGGCCAAGAATAAGAAAGTTTCGTGGCAAGCGGAATCAACAAGATGCTTATTTTGGTCCATTTTCTAGTGTTGCTGCTGTTGACAACGTTATAAAACAAATCGAGGGAGCCTTTCTTTTAAGAAGCTGCTCAGAAAATATATTTAAATCACGAAGAAGGCCTTGCATATTATATCAAATAAAAAGATGTAGTGCGCCATGCGTAGATTATATTTCAAATAATAACTATCGAGAACTTGTTAATAATGCAATCTTATTTCTGAAGGGTAAAAACCCAGAAGCAAAAACAAAATTAATATCAGAAATGAAAACTGAAAGCCAAAATCAAAACTACGAGAAAGCTGCAAGGTTAAGAGATAGAATTAAAGCTATTTCAAAAATTTCAAATGAAAAATATTCAGATCTAAATAATAACGAAAATTTTGATATAATTTTTCTTAAAAAAAAAATTGATTTAATTTCTATTCATATATTTTTCTTCAGAGGTGGAAAAAATCTTGGTAACAAGGACTTCTTATTTGAAAACAACCTATTTGATGAAAATGATAAAATTTTATCACAATTTTTATATTTTTTTTATACAAGAAATATTCCTCCAAAAGAAATAATTTTAAATACAAAACCGATTGACATTAATATTTTGCAAGAACTTATTTCTAAAAAGAATAATGGAAATGTATCTTTGAAAATTCCTCAAAAAGGAAAAAAAAGAACACTTCTTAAAATGGTAGAAGAAAATGTAGATGCCTCACTTATTAAGAAAAATTATGAAAGAAAAGAAAACAATAACATTTTAATCGCTCTTAAATCTAAACTAAATTTAAAAAATTTACCAAAAAGAATCGAGATCTATGATAATAGTCATTTAAACGGTACTAATCCTCTAGGAGCAATGGTTGTATATGAAAATGGAAGTTTTTTAAAAAATGCCTATAGAAAATTTAATATTGTCACTAAAAACAAGAATTCATTTGACGATTATTTTATGATGGACCAAGTTTTCAAAAGAAGATTTAATTTATCAAGTCCTTGGAAAAAAAAAAGTCCTCAATTGATATTAATTGATGGAGGCAAAGGTCAACTAAATAAAGTAAAAAAAGTTTTAGATGAAAAAAAAATTACTAATATCGATTTGATTGGAATTGCAAAAGGTATAAATAGGAATTCTGGAGAAGAAAATATTTACACCTCTGAGAAGATGGTAAAATTCGAAAAAACTGATAAAATTCTTTTTTTCTTACAGAGATTGAGAGATGAAGCACATAGATTTGCTGTAACATCAACAAAAATAAAACATAACAATAGTTTAAAAAAATCTATATTTGATGAAATAGAAGGGATTGGAAAGAAAACAAAATTTATTCTCTTATCTTATTTTGGTTCTATTGATAATATCAAAACTGCAGGAATTAATGATTTAAAAAAAGTTCCTAATATTGGTATGAAAACAGCTGAAAAGATTTACAAGGAATTTAATAAGAATGTTTAAATTAGCAAATATCCCGAATATTTTAACACTTCTGAGAATATTGATAATTCCAGTAATAATCATCTTTTTGGAGATAGGAAATGAATTTTACAATTGGCTTTCCCTTCTACTTTACATTATAGCATGTATATCTGATTTTTTTGATGGATATTTAGCAAGAAAATTTGAACTTGAATCAAGTTTTGGAAGATTTCTTGATCCAATTGCTGATAAAATATTAATTGTTTCAGTTATCTTTATTCTTGTGTCCAACTCTATTATAACTGGTTTTTTTGTTTATCCAGCATTAGTTATTGTTATCAGGGAAATATTAGTTTCTGGTTTAAGGGATTTTTTTGCACATTCTACCGAAACACTCTTAGTAACAAATTTATCCAAATGGAAAACTTTAATTCAAATGTTCTCATTAGGTTTTTTAATTGTTGCAAACAATTTTGAAAGTAACTTAATACTCTACACAGGCTTCATTGGTTTAACAGTTGCTTCGATAATGACAATACATACTGGATATATTTATTTTAAAAAAAATTTAAGATTATTCAAATGACTAATGTTTTTGGCATTGTTGGATGGAGCGGGAGTGGTAAAACAGATTTGACTACAAGAATAATAAATTATTTTGTAAAAAAAAATATCTTAGTCGCATCTATTAAACATACTCACCATAATTTTGAAGTAGATAAAAAAGGTAAAGATAGCAATCAACACATGAAAGCTGGGTCGAATGAAGTCATTATCTTTAATGAAAATAAGTGGGCCCTTATTAGCAAGTATCAAAATGAGAGGGTTGGCATTGAAAAAATAATTGATAAGTTTGAGAAAAAAACAGAAATCATATTAGTTGAGGGATTAAAGCATAGTAGTTTTCCAAAAATTGAGGTTATCAGAACGAATCAAAATAATCCTTTTATCTATAAAGAAGATAATAATATAAAGGCGCTTGTTGTTGACGATGAGTCAAAAGAATTTTACGAAGATACACTGCCAGTATTTAAATTTTCCAATACCAATTTAATTGGAGATTTTATATGGAGATTTTTCAATAATGAATGAATTAAATGAAAACCTTTTATCTTATGAGAAAGCAAAAGAAATAATGTTTAATTCAATTTCTAAAAATAAGGTTGAAATAATAGACATAGAAAAGTGTGTGGATCGAATTTTAGCCGAAAATATTTTTTCAAAAATTAATATTCCTGAATTTTCAAATTCTGCAGTAGACGGTTTTGGATTAATTAGTTCAAAAAAGAAAATTAGGAAATTAAAAATTGTTGGTGAGTCAAAGCCAGGTAAACCTTTTTTAGGTAAGATAAATAAAGAGCAAGCAATTAAAGTTTTTACTGGAGCCTATGTTATAAAAAGGATTACAAATGTAGACACTGTCTGTATGGAGGAAGATGTTGAAGAAAATGGGAATGAGATAATGATAAGAAATAATTTAAAAAAAGGTTCTAATATTAGAATTAAAGGGGAGGATGTTAAAAAAAATAAAAAGATATTTGATGTAGGAAGAAGAATTCGATCAGTTGATCTATCACAGTTGTCTTCTTTAGGTTTAAAAAAAATTAAAGTCTATAAGAAGTTAAAAGTAGGTATTTTTTCAAGTGGTGACGAACTATGTGAAATAACTCATAAAAAAAAAAGATATCAAATATTTGATTCAAATAAATTTTCACTTTTGTCATTATTTAAAAAGATAGGCTGTGAAGTAATTGATTTAGGAATTATACGTGATAATTTTATTGAAACAGAGCGAAAAATTTCAAAGAAAATAGACTTTTTAGACCTCATAGTCACAAGTGGCGGGGTGTCAAAAAGCAAAACAGATATGATAGGAAAATTTTTAAAAAAAAAAGGAAAAATTTTATTTTGGAGACTTTCAATAAAACCGGGTCGACCCTTTGCTTTTGGTAAATTAAAAAATGTTCCATTTATTGGATTACCTGGAAATCCTGTTGCCGCTGTTATAACATTTTTTATGCTAGTAATTAACTATGTTAACAGATTGTCTGGGTTAACAGATATACCTATAGTTGAAAGACTTTTACCTTGTGATTTTGACTTAAAAAAAAAAAAAGGAAGAACTGAATGGTTACGTGGGAAAATAACAAAAAAAAATCAATCTTATTTTATAACAAGATTTCCCTCTACAGGATCTGGAATTATTAGTTCCATCAGTCAAAGTCAAGGAATTATTGAATTAGAAAAAAATAGTAGTTTTATAAAAAAGGGCACTCTATTAAAATTTTATAGGTACGAGGACATGCTAAATTGAAAATACTTTACTTTGCGAAATTGAAACAACTTTTGGGTAAAAGTGAAGATTGCTTAACTATCGAGGGAGAAATGACCGTTAAAGAGGTTATTGCAGAATTAAAAGAAATTAATGAAAAAAATAAAAAAGCTTTCTTAGANATTAAAAACTTACANTGTGCTATTAATTGTGAATATGTAACCTTGGATTCAAAAGTTANTAATCATGATGAGCTAGCCTTATTTCCNCCAGTAACAGGAGGCTAATGAAAATAATCTTTCAAAAAAATAAAATNTTATATAAGGAAAATTTTGANAAATTTTCAAAACTNAATAGTCNCGCAGGTGCTATTTTGTCTTTTATTGGCAAAGTCAGNCCAACCAACTATNACAAAAGTGTAACNAGTATTGATATTGAGATATATGAGAAAATGGCAACTACTCAAATGGAAAAAATCATAATAAAACTAAATNCTAAATATAAGATTCTNGATNANCTNATAATTCATCGTTATGGAAAAATTTATCCAGGAGAAAATATAGTGGCAATCTTTGTTTGNTCTAAACATAGAAANGAGGCATTTAGATTCCTTGAAGAAACAGTNGATTGGTTAAAAGTAAAAATAACCTTTTGGAAAAAAGAGAATTATACCAATCANTCTGAATGGGTNGAACAAAAAAANAAAGATAAAGAATTTGTATCCGATTAAGANGAAACNAGNTTATTAAACTCCTCTATTAATTTCTTAGTTAATTTNCCAACTTTGAATTTATGCTCATCTATTGAAATAACAGGGGTAATTTCGACTGCAGTNCCTGTTAAAAAAACTTCTTCGCAATTTTTTAGAAAACTTAATTCATATTTTCCCTCATGCACTNCTATTTTTAATTTTTTAGCAATTTCAATTACTGTTTGTCTGGTAATTCCGTTTAAAAAGCAGTCAGGTGTTGGAGTATATAAATTGTTATTTTTGATAAAAAAAATATTGGCTCCAGTTGCCTCAGCAATATAACCCCTATAATCCATCATTAAAGCATCATCAAAACCTTTTCTTTCTGCCTCATGTTTNCTTAAAGAACATATCATGTATAAACCTGCTGCCTTACTATTTACTGGAGCAGAATTTGGTGATGGTNTAACCCAATTAGCTTTGGTCANACGTATTCCTTNCATAATCTTATCTNGCGAAAANTATGANGGCCATNCCCACGTAGCAACTGCAATATGNGTTTTTGCATCTATGGCAGAAATCGCCATTTTTTCACTACCTCTCCAGACAACTGGTCTAATATAGCCATCCTTAACTTTTTGCTTTTGCANTAACTCATAGATAATNTTTTTAATTATTTGTATCTTAAATGGTATTTTCATATCNAGAATATCGGCTGATTTATANAGTCTTTCCATATGTTCATCAAATTTAAAGATTTTTCCATCGTAAATTCTTATTCCTTCAAAAACACANCTTCCATAATGGAGTCCATGGTTAAGAACATGGACATTTGATTCGCTCCATTCTTTGAACTCTCCGTCAATCCAGATATAGCCATCTCTTTTATTAAAAGGGATCATTTGCATAATTCATTAGTTAAAGTTAAGATTTATTAATATAACATTGAAATTTAATTTATAAATAGTCTGATCTTTATTTATTTATGAAAACACTTCCACACCTTTTGTGTATTGACGACGATAATAAAATTAGAGAACTNTTGAAAAAATATCTTACCTCAAAGGGTTTTAGAGTAACTTCATCAAAAAACGCCTTTGAAGCAGAAAAGTTTATAAGCTTCTTTCTGTTTGATTTAATTATATTAGATATAATGATGCCAAANAAAAGTGGAATAGATTTCCTNNATGAGTTAAGAAAATTTGATTCAAANACNCCTGTTTTAATGTTAACTGCAGATAGCGAACTTGAGAGGAAAAAAGACTCTTTTAACATCGGATGTGATGATTACTTAGTTAAACCCTTTGAACCAACAGAACTTCTACTAAGAATTAAAAAATTANTAAACCCACGTTTTAATAAAAATTTAAGTACGAAAAAAAGATATTTTGGTGATTTCGAATTTGATTGCGGCACTAGGAACCTTACAAAGAATAAAATTAATNTTAGCCTTACATCTTCTGAGTTGTTAGTTGTTGAGTTCTTATCTGAAAATTTAAATAAAGAAATTTCTAGGGAAGAAATTGCAAATTTACTTGGACCTGAAATAAANTTGAGATCGGTAGATGTAACAATAACTAGATTAAGAAAAAAAATAAATTGTAAAAACACCTCATTTTTAAAAACAATAAGAGGTAAAGGTTATATGTTGGTAAGTGAATATGAGTAAAAAGTTTATAAAACAATTTCTGCCAAAACGACTCTTACCTAGATTACTTTTGATTTTCTTAGTTCCTCTTATAATTATTCAATGTTCAGTAATTTTCTTTTTCTATGACAGACATTGGGAGAAAATTGTTAATAGATTCTCGAATATTGCATCTAATAATATAAATTTAATAATCAATCAATATCAAATAAATGGCTTTAATACTGCAAAGAATATTGCAGGAAAATTAAATATAAACTTAAGAATTGAAGAGGAACTTCAAGTAAATTCTAAAATCAAATCTCCATTAGAGAAAAAAATTCATGAGACAATTAAGTCGAGAGTAAACAAAGATATTAATATTGATTTTAATAAAAATTTTGTATCTGTTTTTCATGGAATAGACAATGGTCATTTGAAAATGGATTTTCCCAGAAAATATTTATTAAGTGAAACCCCAACAATTTACATCTTGTGGATAATTTCAACCTCGTTGATTTTATCACTAATTGCTTTTCTCTTTCTCAGAATTCAAATAAGAGCAATTTTTAGATTAGCTAATTCAGCAGAAGAGTTTGGTAGAGGAAAAAAAATAGAAAAGTTCAAACCAGAAGGAGCATTGGAAATTAGGTCGGCTGGAAATGCTTTCATGAAAATGAGAAGTAGAATTAATAATTACATCGATCAGAAGACAAGTTTTCTAGCAGGAATTTCGCATGATTTAGGCACTATTATAACAAGAATTAAATTAAGGCTAGAATTGCTTGAAAATCAGAGGGAAATCAAAGATATAAAAAAAGATATTGAAATAATGCAGGTTTTCCTCAAAGAATATCTTGATTACTCCAAAGAGATAAAAATTACTAGTTTTGTTAAAGTAAACCTTCAAAATATAATTAGTGAAGTAATACAATTATCAAAATTTAAGAAAAAAGGAATTAAGATAAACTGCTCTAAAAATTTGTTTGTAATGACTGACAAAAATAGTTTGTATAGGATAATTTTTAATTTATTTGAGAATGCTTGTAAGTACGGAGATAAAATAGAAATTTCCGCTAAAAAACAAGATAACAAATTGAAAATAATTATAGAAGATGATGGACCAGGAATTGAAAATCAATTTAGAAAAAAAGTTTTCAAACCATTTTATAAAATTGATAACTCTAGAAACTTAAACGAAGGTGGTTCAGGACTGGGATTAAGTATAGCCAAAGAATTAGCAAAAAAAATAAAAGCAAGAATTCATATTTCAAAATCAGGTAAACTCAAAGGATCACTTTTTTCAATTACTTTACCCTTATTTAATTGATTTATTTAAATTCTTTGAAATTTTTATTGATTTATTGGTAGCGGCAGATATTGCCTTATTAAATAAATTTAAAAGTCTGTCTTTCTGAGAAAAAACATTCAGAGCTTCTTCAGTAGTCCCTCCTCTGCTTGCTACTTCACTTATTTCTGATCTAAAGTCTATATTTCCTTTTTGTAATTTTTTTATTGCACCCTCTAGCAAAGAATTTAATAGAACCAGAGAGTCTTTGTCAGTAAAACCATTCTTTTTTATTATTTTCATTAAGATATCTAAAATAAAAAAAATATAGGCTGGCCCACCTCCAAACATTGCCGTAAAAAAATCCATTTTTTTTTCATCCTCTATTTTCACCAATATCCCAAAATGATTGAACTCATTAAATATTTGTGATTTAAGACTACGATTATTATTGTTTATATAAATTGCTGTGGCACTTGTATTTGTTGAAATAAAAATGTTAGGCATTATTCTAACCACTTGACATTTGTTACCTAATTTTTTCGAAATAAATTCTGTATTAAGACCAGCTACGAATGAAATTATAATGTGCTTTTTTAGGCAATATCCCTTAATTTCATTCAGAGATTTCTCAGAGTCGATTGGTTTTACACAAATCATTATATGATTTATTTCAGCCCAATTTATATTATGTAAATTATCAAAAACTTTTACTTTTTTGTACTTTCTTAAAATATTGTTACGATTTTTTTTTTTTTTCTCGAAAACCGATATTTTTTTTTTTTTTACATAAAATCCATTTAAAATTATTTCGCCTAAATTACCGCACCCTATTAATAAATAAGTCATGCTTCACCATAAGTATCCAATACAGCAATATCTAAGGCATAAACGGGGTCTTGTTTTTTATAAAAGAAAACAAAAAAAACTGGGAAAAATCTATCACATTCAGAAGTAACCAAATCTATGAAATCTTGAACCTGCTCAACTGTAATATAGTTTTGACCTTTAACTGAAATTTTATAACTATAGAAAATTGTATTCAACTTTGGACAAAAATTGAAAAAACCGACATTAGCTTTTTTATTAACATCTGAGATTAGTGAGTAAATTGATTTTTTAATCTTATTTTTTTTTGACATATCAAAATAACTATTCACCTCAATGATCTTTTTGTATTCATACCATTTAAATGAAATTTTATAATTTTTCCATATACCTTTTGAGCTTATAGTTATTTCGTCACGAGACAATCTATAGGTCTCAATGTCGTCATCTAAAACATAGTCTTCTATATAGTCAATCGGGTTATTTTTATTGATAATTTTTTTTTGACTGTCAAAACTCACTTCATAATAATAGTATATATAATTATAATTAACAACTACTATTAGTATCTATTGAAAAAAAAATACACAACATCTTGATATCATGATCAAAGACACAATAATTCTATTCCTCATTCTTTTATATATTATTGGATTTTTTATATGGATTTATTTTTTCTATAAGTTAATTAAAAAGAATATTTATAGTAAAAAAAGAACATTTTTTATAAATATTGTTTTTTTTGTTTTTTTTACTTATTTAACTAGTTTTTTAATTTTAAAGGTTTTGAGTTAATGATCGTCATTACAGGTGGAGCAGGATTTATAGGGTCTAACTTGATAAACTATCTTGTGCAAAGGAATAAAGACAAAATTGTCTCTGTTGATTGGCACAGTAAAAAAAATCAAAACTATTTTTCTGATAAAAATTTCGAGACTATTAAACCAGATTCAATTCTGTCTTTTTTAAAAAAAAATATAAATAAAATATCTGTAGTTGTCCATCTAGGTGCAATAACATCTACAACCGAACAAAATCTCGATCTTATTGTGAAAAATAACCTGGACCTCTCAATTAATCTTTGGAAATGGTGCAAATCTAATAGAAAAAGATTTATTTATGCATCCTCTGCTGCAACATATGGTAATGGAAACAATGGTTTTAATGATGATCACAATGATCAAAATCTTTCTAAATTAATACCTCTTAATTTATATGGTTGGTCTAAACACGTTGTTGATAGATTTATTTGGCATAGACAACAAAAAAACCGGCTTCTCCAGTGTGTAGGCTTAAAGTTTTTTAATGTTTATGGACCAAATGAATATCATAAAAAAGAAATGAGAAGTATAGTGTTAAAAATATTTGAGAATATTAATTCAAATAAAACCGTTCAACTATTCAAGTCTCACAATAAAAAATATAAAGACGGTGAACAATTAAGAGATTTCATTTATGTAAAAGATGTTGTTAAAGTTATAGATTGGTTTATAGAAAATAAGAATGTAAATGGGCTATTCAATGTTGGAAGCGGTAAACCTCAAAGTTTTAAAGATTTATCAAAGTTTGTTTTTAGAAATTGTAATAAAAAGTTCTTAATAGAGTATGTTCCTACTCCCATAAATATTAGAAAACAGTACCAATATTTTACAAAAGCAAATATCAGTAAACTTAGAAAAGCTGGTTATAAAGGAAAATTTTTTAATCTTGAGGATGGCGTAAGCGATTACGTAAAAAATTATTTAATAAAAATTTAAAATGTATATTCACAATCTAGATCCAATTGCTTTTAAAATTTTAAACTTTAGTATCTACTGGTATTCACTATCATATTTATTTGGTTTCATATTTAGTTTTTTTTATGCAAAGTTTCTTATCCAAAAAGGTTACGTAAAACTCAATTTTTCTTATTTTGAGGATTTTTTAAGTTGGGCAGTTGTTTCTGTAATAATTGGAGGAAGATTAGGATACATTTTCTTTTATAATTTAAATTTTTATTCAGAAAACCCTTTATTTATTTTAAAAATTTGGGAAGGAGGGATGTCATTTCACGGAGGTTTACTTGGGTTAATATTTTCAATTTTTTTATATTCTAAATTAAAGAAAATAGATTTTATTGAATTATCAAATTTAGTTTCAGCTTGTGCTCCATTTGGTTTATTTCTTGGAAGAATTGCAAATTTTGTAAATAAGGAGTTGGTTGGCAAGCCAACTGATTCCAATTGGGGTGTTTTATTTATTGAAAATGATGTTTTGAGACACCCAAGTCAACTATATGAATCACTTTTCGAAGGCCTTGTACTTTTTTTTCTGATACTTTATTTTTTTTTCAAAAATTATCACAAATTCGTAAATATTTTTGCTGTATTTCTAATATTTTATGGTCTATCAAGATTTGCATTAGAATTTTATAGAGAACCAGATCAACATATTGGTTATATTTTTCAAAACTTTTCTATGGGTCAACTACTTTCATTTCCAATGATAATTATTGGCATTGTTCTATTAAGGTATAAAAAATGAATACATTTGAACGATTATTATTTAAAAACTCAGTTTCATTAAGTAGATTTATGAGTTTATGCCTATACAAAAAAAAACATGGGTTCTATCAGAAAAATAAAATAGGAAAGCATTTTGTAACTTCCCCTGAAATTAGTCAACTTTTTGGAGAGTGTATATCTATTTTTTTTATGATGTTAACTAAACAATTCAAAATAAAAAATATTTGTGAATTTGGTCCTGGAAATGGAACACTTACAAAGGATCTTATTTTTACCCTATCAAAGTTTATAGACTATAAATTGTTTTTTAATTTATATGAAAAGTCAGAATATCTTAAAAGAATACAATCTAAAAACTTAATCAAGCTAAATTCAGATAAAACATCAATAAATTTTTTAGAAAATCTAAAACTAAATAGAGAACCTTATTTTTTTATTTGTAATGAATTTTTTGATGCCCTTCCAATAAACCAATACGAAAAAATAAATAACTCTTGGTTTGAAAAAAAGGTAATTTTAGAAAATAAATTAAAAATTTTTAATGAAAAAACTGAATCTGAATTACCTTTGGACGCAAAAAATGGAGATATTCTTGAAATTTCACCTTTAACTAACCTATACTTAAAAAAAATATTTAAGCATATAAAAAATTTTGGTGGAGGCATCCTAATTTTTGATTATGGTCCATTTAAGAAAAAAAAAATTAGTACACTTCAAGCAATCTATAAATCAAAAAAATGCGGAGTTTTAGAGTTTCCTTTCAAATCTGATATTACATATCATGTTGATTTTCATGAAATAAAAGAGCTATCAAGTCAGTTTAATTTATTCTGTTATGGGCCAATAACGCAGAAAGAGTTTCTTTTTTTTTATGGCATAAATGAAAGAGTTTTGAATCTTTCATCTAAAATCAAATCAAAAACTAAGATTGGTGCTATTGAATCTCAATTTGAACGACTAACATGTCCAAATGGAATGGGTAATCTGATAAAATGCTTATTTATAAGTAAGAATGAATTTTATTCCGACGTATTTAAAAAAAATGCAAAAGATTAAGCAATTTAATAAATATTATTTTTGTTTTTTTACTAGAAATGGAGGATGTAGTAATAATGAATTTTCTACATTGAATTGTGCATACAACAGTGGAGATTTGGATAAAAACGTAGAAGAAAACAGAAAAATAGCTTCAAATTATTTTATGCAAAATAAAATTATTATTCCTAATCAAAATCACTCCAACAAAGTATTAGAAGTTAATAATAAAAATGATTTATCCTTGAATGCGGATGCAATTATAACTGAAAGAGATGATATTTTACTTGGAATTCTTACAGCTGATTGCGCCCCAATAATAATTTTAGGAGAAAACAAGTTCGGAATCATACATGCTGGATGGAAAGGACTTTTAAATGGAATCATAGAAAATACTATTAACAAATTAATTTCATGTGGAGAAAAAATTGAAAAACTAAATGTTTTCGTTGGGCCTCATCTAAAAGAAAAATCATTTGAAGTAAAAAAAGACTTTATAGAAATTTTGAAAAAAAAAGTTGATCATGAAAGATTCATAAAAAATGTGAATGAGAGATTTTATTTTGATTTTTCTAAATTGATAGAAGAAAAGCTTAAAAAGCATAACATAGTAAATTTAAATATTTCTTCTGAAAATACTTTTACTAATCCAAAAAAATTTTTTAGTCATAGATTCAGCTGTGTTAATAAAATTAAAAAATGTGGTAGGCAAATCAGTTTAGTTGGTATAAAAATTAAGTAGATTAATTTTGTTATGATTTGTTAATTATGAAGATAGTTTCTGGAAACAGTAATAAACAACTTTCGGAAGAAATAGCTAGATATTTATCAGTTCCTCTTCTTAAAGCCACGATAAAAAAATTTCCAGATAAAGAAATATTTGTAGAAATTCAAGAAAACGTTAGAGGTGAAGATGTATTTGTTATACAGTCCACTTCATTCCCAGCCAATGACCATCTTATGGAACTGTTAGTAACAATTGACGCTTTAAAAAGAGGTTCGGCAAAACGCATAGCTGCAATAATGCCATATTACGGTTACGCAAGACAGGATAGGAAGTCCGGTCCAAGAACTCCAATATCAGCAAAGTTAGTAGCAAATCTAATTAGTACAGCAGGAGCTGATAGAGCNTTANTGGTNGATTTACATGCTGGTCAAATTCAGGGTTTTTTTGATATTCCTACCGATAATTTGTTTGCTGCGCCAGTATTTATAGAAGATATAAAAAAAAAGTTTGATAATGAAGAAACTATAATNATTTCACCAGACGTTGGAGGTGTTGTGAGAGCAAGAGCAATAGCAAAGAGATTAGATTGTGACCTAGCTATAATTGATAAAAGAAGGGAAAAAGCNAGTGTTTCAGAAGTNATGAATATAATCGGNGANGTTGAAAAAAAAAATTGTATACTAATTGATGACATTTGNGATACTGCAGGCACTTTAACTAATGCAGCCATGGCATTGAAAGANAAAAATGCAAAAACAGTTTTTGCTTACATTACTCATGGAGTCTTATCAGATCCAGCTATAGAAAGAATAGAAAGATCTCCAATTGATAAAATGATAATAACTGATAGCATTGTAGCCAGAGATGATGTAAAAAAGTGTAAAAAAATAATTCAACTATCTATTGCACATCTCATAGGNGAAGCAATTGGTAGAATCACNGACAATAGGTCNGTNTCGAGCTTATTTGCTTGATNCTACANACGGAGTTAAAATGAAGGAAATTGAACAAATTAAGGCAGAAAGAAGAGAAAAGAAAGGAACNGGNGTCTCCNGAGAATATAGACTTAANAAAAAAATACCAGGNATNATCNATGGGGAAAAAAAAGATCCTATTCTGATTNCCNTAGATGAGAAAAAATTAAAGATGCAAGTATCTGATTCAGGTTTTTTTTCAAGACAATGTGAAATCGCAATNGAGAATGAAAATTATAAAGTTCTTCCAAAAGANATTCAATTGCACCCCGTAAAAGAGAATATTCTTCATATAGATTTTCTTAGAGTTGGAGAAAATACAACAGTCGCACTNTTCGTNCCAGTTAAGTTTGTNAATGAAAANGAATGTGAAGGTTTAAAACAAGGNGGAGTATTAAACATAGTTAGGCATGAAGTTGAAATCAAAACTTTNGTCTCAAAAATTCCTGAGTTTTTAGAAGCNAACTTAAGTGGGTTAGAAATTGGTGATAGCATTCACATAAGNTCCATNAATCTTGAAGATGGTGTAATACCAACAATAAAAGATAGAGATTTTACTATTGCAACAGTTGCGCCTCCAACAGTAATGAAAGTAGAAGAAGAGACTTCCAAGNAATCTGAAANAGCAACAGANAGNNCAGAAACTANCACTGAAGATAAAGAATTGGTAAAAGAGGATGAAAAACAGCAGAGTTCATCAAATGATAGTAGCNAAAAAAAAGAAAATTAATGTAGTCTTTGATTTTTTATGATTCTTATCATTGGATTAGGAAACCCTGGCTTACAATACCAGATGACNAGACACAACATTGGTTTTGAAATTGTAAACTCTCTGTATAAATATTTTTCATTTCCTAAATATAAGTTAAAATTTGNCGGATTATATTCAAAAAAAAAATTNTTNGGGACAAATATNATCCTATTNAANCCACAAAATTTCATGAATCTNTCTGGAGATCCGATAAGTAAAATNAAAAATTTTTATAAAATAAGTGAATCNTCNGATTTAATTGTTTTTCATGATGATATGGATATGGAATTCTCAAAAGTTAGAATTAAATCCTCTGGTGGACATGGTGGACATAATGGANTTAGGGATACNATAAAATCTATTGGTGAAAATTTTTATAGAGTAAAATTTGGNATAAAAAATGATGAATTTAAAAAAGGATATATTAAACCTGAAAACTTTGTGTTAGAAAATTTCAATAAGATTGAAAAGGGAGAAATTGAAAAATTTTTGAGCCTTACCAATAAAAACTTCAAGCACCTAATAAATAAGGAATTTATTNTATTCAAAAAAAATATTTTAGTGAGTTNAAATGGGATTTAATTGTGGNATTTTGGGNTTACCAAATGTTGGGAAGTCAACCTTATTTAATGCTTTAACATCTACACAGATTGCAGAATCAAAAAATTATCCATTTTGTACAATTGAACCNAATGTCGGNAGAGTTGCAATNAACGATGAAAGATTGAAGCTCATATCCAAAATATCAAATTCAGAGTCAATTATATCAAATCAACTTGAATTTGTTGATATTGCTGGCCTAGTTAAAGGAGCAAGTCGAGGTGAAGGTTTGGGAAATAAATTTCTATCAAACTTGAGTGAAGTTGATGCAATTATTCATGTTGTCAGGTGTTTTGAAGATAAAGAAATAACACACGTTGACGATAAAATTTCACCATTAAATGATATCGAAGTGATTGAGACAGAACTTCTATTATCTGATCAATCAAAAATCTATAATATAATTGATAATCTTAAAAAAAAGAATAAAGGGAAAAAAATTGATCCAGAATTAATTGACACACTCGAACAAGCAAAGAAAAGTATCAATCAAGGAATTTTCTTAAGTCATTCAAACTCCCAAACAATCAACTTAAAAATTCTTTCAAACTATAATTTTCTTACATTAAAACCAATAATCTATGTCTGCAACGTTGATGAGTCGTCAATAGTGGCTGGAAACAACCTATCGAATACTGTAGTCAATTATGCAAAAAACAAAAACTCTAAAAGCATAATCATATCTGCACAAATAGAGTCTGAAATATCAACTATAGAGGATTTTAATGAAAAAAATCAGTTTCTAGAGGCTTTAGGACTAAAAGAAACTTCTTTATCAAGTCTTATAAAACAAGGATACTCCTTACTTCAACTAATCACTTTCTTTACTTCAGGGCCAAAAGAATCTAGAGCATGGTCAATAAAAAAAGGATCTCTTGCACCGGATGCGGGAGCAAAAATTCATACAGATTTTAAAAAAGGGTTTATAAGAGCAGAAGTAATTAGTTATGCTGACTTTATAAACTACAAAGGAGAGTCAAACTGCAAAGAGAATGGCAAATTAAGACTTGAAGGTAAAGATTATAAAATATCAGATGGAGACGTAGTTACATTTAGGTTTAATGTCTAGATTTATAATTTTCAAAGAGTTTTAAAACTTTATCCATTTCACTATTTTCAAGATATTTTGTTTGGCTAGAGAGATTACAGAAGAAGAATTGCTTTGAAATTTTTTCTAGCGCAATCGCTAAATTAAAAGCATTATCTAAACTTTTTCCTACTGTCAATTGACCATGATTAGCCAACAAACAACCTTCTCTATCTTTTAAAACATTTAATACATTTTTAGCTAATCTGGATGATCCAAAAGTTGCATATTTAGCACATTTGATGTCTCTTCCACCAAATTCAGCAACCATATAATGAAATGCTGGAATTCTAATTCTTTGACATGACAATATTGATGCCCAAACGGAGTGACAATGGACAATGGAGTCTATATTTGGTCTATTTTTATAAATATTTAGATGCATTAGAACTTCACTTGATGGCTTTTTCTTATTTAATATATTTCCAGATAAATCTAATTCAGATATTTCATTATAATGAAGTTTTGATGTTTCTATGCCCGATGGAGTTATAAAAATTTTTTTTCCAAATTTGCAACTGATATTTCCTTCAGAGCCAATAATTAGATTAAGATCATTCATTTTCCTAAGAGTTCGAACAATTTCTGTTTTAATTTTTTTCATTAAATAAATTCTTAACTATTTCTTTCTCATTGGGTTTTACAATTCCATTTTCTGTAATAAGACCTGTTATATATTTTGATGGTGTTACATCAAATGCGGGGTTGAATGTTTGAGAACTATCAAGATAAATTTTCCCTTTTTCTACTTTACCATTTTTTGTAAATATAAGATTAGATAATTCTTCTCCTTTCCTCTCCTCTATAGGAATTGAATTTAAGTCTTTAGTCCTAAAATCAATTGTTGATGATGGAAGTGCAACAAAGAATGGAATTTTATTATGAAAGGCAGATAATGCTTTTAAGTATGTTCCAATCTTGTTACACACATCTCCCTTAATAGTTGTTCTATCACTACCGACAATACAAAGATCAACCATATTTTTCTGCATAAGGTGTCCACCCGCATTATCGACAATTACAGTATGAGGAACTTTTTCATTTTCTAGTTCCCATGCAGTTAATAAAGCACCCTGATTTCTAGGTCGAGTTTCGTCAACCCAAATATGAATAGGAATACCATTTCTATTAGCAAAAAAAATAGGAGCTAACGCAGTTCCCCAATCAATAGTTGCAAGCCAACCTGCGTTGCAATGTGTTAAAATATTAATGACTCTCCTTCTTTTTTTATAAATTTGATTTATGATTTTAAATCCATGAAGGCCTATTTTAATATTGTTAATGATATCTTCCTCTCTAATTTTCAAAGCTAATTCAAAAGATTTCTCTGCTCGATTTCTTGCTGGAACTTTTTTTATTCTTTTTTCAATATAATTTAAAGCCCATCTCAGGTTTATAGCAGTAGGCCTTGTTTTTAGTAACGCTTTACAGGATTTTTTTATATTGGATATTGATGGATCTTTTTTTATAGACAAGGCCAAGCCAAATGCAGCAGTTACTCCTATTAAAGGCGCTCCCCTAACCTCCATATTCTTGATAGCTGAGCAAAACTGCGACAAGGTTTTTAGTTCTTTTATTAAAAATTTGAAAGGAAGTTTAGTTTGATCAATAATCTTTATTTTTTTATTTTCAACCCATAGCGTTGAATAAGTTTTGTTTTTAAAATTCATTCGATTTTAAGAATATTTTTGATTTTAATTTTTGTCTCTTTTTTTATTTTAGAAACGTTAGTAATAATTGAATTTTTTGACAATTCTTTTGTCTTTTGGTTACATTTACTTTTATCTTGCCTAACAAAATGTGAAATTAATCTAACAGCTTTTTCGGAGTTTTCAGTTAAGGTTTTTAAAATTTGTTCTACTGACACATTATCATGATTTTTATGCCAACAATCATAATCAGTTACCATTGCTACAGATGAGTAACAAATACCTGCTTCAAGCGCTAGCTTAGCTTCAGGCATGTTTGTCATCCCTATAACATCACAGCCCCATGATCTGTATAGTTCTGACTCAGCTAATGTAGAAAATTGTGGTCCTTCAATGCATATGTAAGTTCCGTAATGATGAAATTTAATATTGAGCTTATTTAAAGTTTCTCCTATATTTTTTTTTAGTTCAGAACAAATTGGGTTGGCCAATGGAATATGAACAACAAGATCATCCTCAAAAAAAGTTTTTTTTCTTAAGTACGTTTTATCAATAAATTGATCAACTAACACAAAATCNCCTGGAGCATAATCCTCCCTTAAACTACCAACCGCTGAAAGAGAAATTATTTTTTCGGTACCAAGTTTTTTGAGAATTTCTATATTAGCTCTGTAATTTATGTTTGATGGTGAAATATTGTGGTGTTTNCCGTGTCTNGGAAGGAAAGCTATGTTTTTATCGTGAATTCTNCCTATGCATATNTCAGANGATGGTTNNCCAAAATTTGAGGATATTTTTTTCCATTTTATATTCTTNACTTCAGGTANNTTATAAAGACCGCTCCCNCCTATAAATGCTATTTCAACATTATTCATTTAATCGTCCAGATGTTTCCAAACTTTTCTTTTAACTCCNAGTAGCATAATTGTTATTAAAACCAAGAAAAAAATAGTCTTTACCCCAAGACTCTTTCTTTCTTCAAGTTCTGGCTCTGCTGTCCAAGCTAAGAAAGAAGTTACATCTCTTGCTATTTGCAAGTGAGTAGCTTCTGTACCGTCATCAAATTCAACTGCTTCATCCATAATAGGAGAAGGCATTGCTATCTGATAACCGGGGTAATATTCATTATAGTACATTCCTTCACTTGCTTCAAAATTATCTGGAAAGTCTCTNTATCCATTTAANAGACTATAGATGTAGTCTGCTCCNCCGGCTCTAGCCTTTACTATNAANGATAAATCCGGNGGATANGCNCCATTATTAGCAAGTCTTGCTATTTTCTCATTTTCGTAAGGATCAACAAATTTGTCGCTCATTTTTGCNTCTCTTGTGAACATATCNCCTTCNTCGTTTGGTCCATCNGTGAGTTCATATTCACCTGCAATTNCTTTAATTTCATCAGTGGTATANCCAATACCTTTAAGATCTCTNTAAGATATGTGNCTTATTCCATGACATGCTGCACACACTTCNGAGTATACTTTAAATCCTCTTTGAAGNGATGCTTTATCAAATCTTCCAAATATCCCATTAAATGGCCAATTTTGCTTTATNAACTCTGNACTAGATGAAGCAGCGTGCAAACCAGAATGAACAGTTAAAAGNATAAANANAAAAANAAAGAAAATTTTCGATTTATTTAACATAGCTCTCTGTTGAGGGTTCTTTATTATCAAATTTTTCCGANATTACNGCTGCTGAAATACTNGAGGGTAGGACAAATGTTTTTTCGAAGCGAGATAGAAAAGGCATTANNATTAAGAAAAAACCAAAATAATAAGCAGNNGCAACTCTAGATATCAAAACATAAATACCCTCGGCAGGCATGGCGCCAACCCATCCTAATATGAGACAATCAAGAAGAAATAACCAATAAAATTGTCTATAGTATGGNCTAAAATTNGCACTTCTCACTTTATGNTTGTCTAACCATGGTAGAAAAAATAATACCATAACGGCTGCGAACATTAACAAAACACCCATTAATTTGTCTGGNACNGCCCGTAAAATTGCATAAAATGGTAAAAAATACCATTCGGGCACAATATGCGCAGGAGTTTGCAANGGGTTAGCTGGGATATAGTTNTCTGGATGNCCAAGAAAGTTTGGTGCAAAAAATACTAAACCAGCAAATATAATAAGNTATACCCCCANACCAAGATAATCTTTAACTGTNTAATAGGGNTGNAAAGGAATTGTGTCACCTTCAGACTTTACATCAAGACCTGTAGGATTGTTCGATCCNAATTGATGAAGAGCAACCAAATGAAGAGCNACAACTCCTACTATTCCNAACGGAAGAAGATAATGTANGACAAAAAATCTNCTAAGAGTTGGGTTATCAACTGAAAATCCACCCCACAAGAATGTTACAATGTAGTCACCTATAACNGGAAAAGCTGAAAANAAATTTGTTATGACNGTAGCTCCCCAAAAGCTCATCTGTCCCCANGGTAGAACATAACCCATGAANGCGGTAGCCATCATTAGTANCAAAATAACNACACCAAGCATCCATAAAATTTCTCTAGGATACTTGTAAGAACCATAATACAAACCTCTAAANATATGAATGTAAACAATTATAAAGAACATCGATGCACCATTCATGTGGATATATCTCAAAAGCCACCCNTTGTTAACATCCCGCATTATTCTCTCAACNCTGTCNAATGCAATGTCAGTNTTAGCTGTGTATTGCATAGCCAANAGAATCCCNGTAACAATCATAATNACAAGAGTTATCCCAGCAAGTGAACCGAAATTCCAAAAATAATTNAGGTTTTTTGGAGTNGGATAATCCCTAAGATTGTGATTTATAAAAGTGAAAACCGGNAGTCTTTTGTCTATCCANTTNGTCACACCNTTNTTTTGTTCTGAATTATTTTCTTTCATAATATTATCCTATTTTAATTATATCTTCTGAGACNAACTCATACGGAGGAANTTCTAANTTTAGCGGTGCTGGTCCTTTTCTTACTCTTCCTGATGTATCATAATGNGAACCATGNCAAGGGCAAAACCACCCTCCAAATTCNCCCTTATTGTCACCAATTTTTTGCCCCAAAGGCACGCAACCCAAGTGNGTACAAACACCAATAACGACTAGCCATTTAGGATTTTTGACTCTTGATTCATCACTTGCCATATGCTTTANATCTCCNACAGAGACGTTACTAGCATCACTGATTTCACCATCGGTTCTATGTCTGATAAAAATTGGTTTTCCTCGCCACATAACTGTTAAGCTTTGACCTTCTTCAACTGGCGAAAGGTCAACCTCAGTTGTAGATAGGGCCAAAACATCTTTAGCAGGATTCATTGTATCGATCAGAGAGAAAACCGTTATGGCTCCTCCAGCAACAGCAAGACCTGCAGTAGTTACAAATAAGAAATCTCTCTTGTCTTCATCAACGGAGGTGTTTGAATTCTTATTTTTTATTTCTTTTTCAGACATTGTTTAATAATCATACAAATTAATTATACTATAAAAATCTAGTTATAATATAAAAAATTTAAAGTACAAAACAATGAAAAATATCAATGATAAGAAAAAGATTTCCTCAAAATGGTTTAAAAAACTTCAAAAAGGGATTTGTGATCAATTAGAATTAATTGAAACAAATTATTCAGATTCAAGTAATAAATTTAAAAAAAAAAAATGGTTACGTGATAAAAATGGATCGAAAGATTTGGGTGGAGGAGAAATGAGGCTTTTAAGAGGTAAAATTTTCGAAAAAGCAGGAGTAAATGTATCCACTGTTTTCGGAGAATTATCCCATAAATTAACGAAAAAAATTCCTGGAACAAATAAAAATTCAGAATTCTGGGCATCTGGGATCTCCTTAGTAATTCATCCCATGTCTCCCAAAGTACCAGCAATTCATATGAATACAAGATTTATTTCAACAGAGAAATCTTGGTTTGGAGGAGGAATTGATATAACACCTAGTGATAAAAATTCTCAAGAATCATTAAAAATTGCTAGTTTCTTTCACAAAGAACTGGAAAAAATTTGTGAGGCATACAAAAAAGGTAGTTATGTAAAATATAAAAAATGGTGTGATGAATATTTTTTTTTACCACATAGAAACGAATCTAGAGGATTAGGAGGTATTTTCTTTGATTATATTGATTCTGGTTGTTGGAATGACGATATGCTATTTATAGAAAGTGTAGGAAAAACATTTTTGGAAGTATATAAAAGAATAGTAAAAGATACTGTAAAGTTGAAATGGAATGCGAAAGATAAAGAACTTCAATCTCATAGAAGGTCAAGATATGTGGAATTCAATCTATTGCATGATAGAGGAACTAAATTTGGATTAGAGACAGATGGGAATATTGAAGCTATTTTCATGTCATTACCTCCATCAGCTTCATGGTAAAAGTTTTTTTGAATAATTTAAGCATTCGTTTTTATTTTTGGTAAACTTTTTTCTTATCCACCACTTTTCTACTGTTTTGATAACTTCTCCTAAATATTTTCCAGGCTCAAAACCTAATTTAATTAAGTCGTTTCCTCTTAGAGGAAATTTTTTTTTTCTAAATATCTCAATCCTTTTTAAGAGAAAATGAATTTTGAGACTATCCAAATTTTTATCAAAAGAATCAATGAGTAATTGATCCACCAGTTGATTTTTTTTATGTTTATACAAGTTAAAATTAATATCATATTCTTCAAATTCTTTAAAAAATACAACTTTCTTTAACCTTTTTTTTAATTTCTGTTCAGCATTGTAGTCAAAAAATTTTGGAAGTTTTCTTTTGGTTCTTAATAAGAATTTAAGTCTTCTTTCAAAACTCTCTTTTTTTATTTTAGACTCTAATCTACAAAAAAGAGAGAAATTTTCAAAATTAAGTTTTGTTTCGATTGAACTCTCGATTAAGGTCTTTAATTTGTTAACAATCGAAATCTTTTTCAAACTTTCGTCCAGCAAAATCAGCTTCAATTCTTTTATTCTTCTATTATAAGATAACTTTTTAAGTTTACTTGAGCTTTGATTACAAATATTCAAATATTTCGTATTAACTTTTCCTGAAATTTGTAATGAAAAACGGATAAATCGAAGAATTCGTAGATGATCCTCATTAATTCTTGATTGAATGTTGCCGATAAATTTTATTTTTTTTTTGTTTAAATCATTTATTCCATTATTAGGGTCATATAAATTTCCTTTAGTATCGCAGTATACAGAGTTAAAAGTAAAATCTCTTCTTTTGGAATCATCGTTCAAACTGTTAGTAAAACTTGTTACTGCCCATCTTCCATCTGTTTCAATATCATTTCTCATTGACGTAATATCAAATTTGAAACCTTTTCTTACAACAACGAGTGATCCAAATTTGGAACCGATTTCCAGAAACTTTATTTTATGCTTCTTGAGGCATTTCACCAATGAATCATATGTAACATCAACTACAAGGTCAGGGTGAGAAATTATTTTCTTATTGAGAATTAAATTTCTTACATTACCACCTACTATATAAATTTTACCTCTTTCTACCTTTAATATCTTTTCTATGTCTCTTATAAGTTTTATTGGAAGTCCAATTTTTTTACACAAATGATTAAAATTTTTAATCTTTCTCATCAAAATACCCTGGAATTACTTTTTCTCCATCGTAAATAGGAGGTATATATATTAAATCTTCTCTATTGTTCTCATTAAAAAAAAAGAAGTAAATTAGAACGAAAATGATAATTGAAATAGTCACTATAGAGATTAAAAAAATATTTTTCTCGGATTTTTTAACAAGAACGTAAAAAGAGAACGTAATAAATATTAGTAATAGAAAAATTAATGCTTTAATCATATTGAAAAAAATATTATCTTATTCTTGCCAACAATATCAACAATATTTCTTAAAGTAATTAAATGAAAATTTTAAACAAACTATTAATTCTTACCATACTAACACAATTCACGTTTTTTTTAAAAAAAGCACATGCTAAACTGTTATCCTTTCAAAGTGAATATAACATATCACTCGGAAAAACAGATTCGCCAAGACTTCCAGGCAGAACTTATGTTGATAAGGCCTCTGGCTATCTTCTTATTGATTGGATAAATAACTGCGAGGAGTCTTGGGTAACCACGCAGAGAATGATGACCAAATTTATTAACTCACATGGTGTTGGAACTGTTAGTGAGATAAATTATTCTTTAAATGAGCTAGTAAATGAAAATAAAATGGAATTTGTACTTGAGATTAAGGAGAATGCTGAACTTGTTGATAGACACTTTGGAAAAGCTGAAAAAAAAGACACACTTGTAGTCAAATTTGTTGAAAAGGACAAAACATTTGAGTTTTCAGAGGATATCATTTTTCCACACCACTTCTTAGAGGAGATTATTAACAATTTTGAGTCTAACAAAAAAATGATTGTAAGAAATGTTTATGAAGGAACTATTCCTGAAAAATTTTTCAACATCTCCGTTTTTTTTACTGATGAGACTGTTACTTTTGACAAGAAGATTCTTCCAAATGGAGTTGTAAATGAATTTAAAAAAATAAGAATGGCATACTACCAAGATAAATTACAAACGCCTATTTTTGAACAAACTGTTCATCTTAACAATCAAGGTATAGCAAGTTATTTTAGATACGATTATCCTGATTATTCTCTGGAATTAAATCTTAAGAAGTTAAATTTAACTCCCTTAGATTGTAGATGAAATAAGCGGATTTTATTTAATAAAATCCGCTTATACTTGGGGAGACTTGTTATTTTTTGTTAAAATCAGGATATGATACAGTTCCTAATTCACTCATATCAAGACCATACTCTTCGTCATCTTTAGATGCTCTAATACCAATTACAGTCTTAATAAGGAACCAAACCAATAAACTGGAAATAAGTGCGAAAGCTCCATAAGAAACAACACCTATAAATTGAACACCAAGTTTAGCGTCAGGATTTGTCCACGCTACAACAAGGGTTCCCCAGATTCCTGCAAAAAGGTGGGCTGGTATAGCACCTACAACATCATCTATTTTAAGCATGTCAAGAAGCTTCATACCATACATACAAATAACACCACCAATTGCTCCAATTATTACTGCTTGTCCCATAGAGGGTGTCAGTGGTTCAGCTGTAATTGCAACTAGTCCAGCAATTGCTCCATTGAGAGTAGCAGCAATATTTGTATGACTATTTGTGGCTTTACTCACTATCATACATGCTAATACACCGCCGGCTGCAGCTAGATTTGTATTTACAAATATATCAGCTACTGCGGTTGCATCGGCACCAGAACCAAGTGCTAGTTGAGAACCTCCGTTAAAGCCAAACCATCCCAACCAAAGAATAAACACACCTAGTGTTGTCATCGGCATAGAACAGCCAGGAATAACATTTACAGAACCATCTGCAGAGTATTTTCCATCTCTAGATCCTAGTAATATAGCTCCAGCTAAGGCTGCCCATCCACCTACTGAATGAACTAAAGTTGAGCCTGCGAAATCAGAAAATCCCATTTCACTAAGCCATCCTCCACCCCACTGCCATGAGCCTGCAATTGGATAAATTAATGCAGTAAGGATTGCAGTAAAGAGGAAAAAAGGCCAAATCAAGATACGTTCAGCAAGTGCACCCGAAACAATTGATGCTGTAGTAGCTACAAAAACCATTTGAAAATACCAATCGGATGCAGCTGCATATCCTGTTTCTAAGTCGACATCAGAACTTCTATCAAAAATAGAAAATGAACCTATGTAGCCTCCATCAACTCCATCATACATTAGATTATATCCTACTAGATAATACATGAACCCTGCTATTGAAAAGAGTCCTATATTCTTTAGACAAATAACTGCTGTGTTTTTACTTCTTACCTGGCCTGCTTCAAGCATACAAAAACCGGCAGCCATGAACATTACCAGAAAACCGCAAACTAAAAAAAGAAACGTATTAAGTATATACGCAACTTCTGGTGAAACAGCCGGAGCTGCTTCAGGCGCACCTGCACTTAGATTAGTTGAAAATAATACTAAAAATACAAATAGAGATGTATTAATTAAATTCTTAAAATCAAATGAGATGCTTTTTTTTAAAATATTAGCTATCATATTTTCTCCCTTATGACATTGTTATTAAAAACTAAATATGCACAAAGCATGCCATACGGAAACTAAATAAAGTAAACCCTTGATAATATTGACTATTTTTTTTAAATTAATTGCAATTGTTTGTTTAATTGACTATTTTTTAAGCTATATTCATTAATTGATTAATTTTTATACTTATGCAGGAAAGATATTTAGGAGATATTCATGATTATTTTAAGTTTTTATTTCTCAAGTTTTTGAGTAAGACTTTAAAAATTAAAATAGGTTTAAATTGGTTTCTTGTTGATCCAAATGATATAGGAGAAAAAGAAAAAAATAAAAATGATGGTGAAAAAAGAAAATACTTATATGACGTTNATATGAAAAATTATGATCAATTACTCATNAAAGANCTCAAATTATTTAAAAATACTAATAAAAGAAATTTAATAAAATTCACACAAANCTCTCACCTCGAATCCTATATAAAATTTTTTAACAACAAACTTACAGTTAACAATAGAGAGTCTTGGATCCAAGATTCATTAATAAAATTAAAAGATCAAAATATTTTTTTCCTTGATCCNGACAATGGNTTTTCTGAAAATAAGANNGGGAAAGCGTCATTAAAATATCTTCTACCCGAAGATTGTAGAAAGATTTTAAACGAGAATAAGGTAATTATATTCACACAATTTCAATCATTTAATGTTAATCATCAATTACAAATAATTAAATTGAAGAAAAGTCTTCAAAATTATAAATTTAAAGTATTGAAGTCAGTNATAAGAAATAGAACNGCACCAAACACCTTTTTTNTTACAATTTCTTCAAATAATATTTCACAAAAGTTTGACAATATATTTGAAGAGTATTCAAAAAAATACGATAGAGTAGAATTAGTTGAATAATTTTGATCTAAAAGATATATACCATACAACTATAGCCGGAATACCCACTAAGATTTCTCTCAGTCTTCTTCCAATTGCAATAGAAAATGAAACAATTCCGGAATAGCCAACGAACTCGCCTATAACCACAAAAGCAAATTCTTGAATACCTAAGCCTGCTGGTATAAAAAAAGCAACTGATCTTACTATCGCTGTCACNGCTTCTATTAAAATCACATCCATTAATTTAGCATCTATTCCAATTACCATTAAAAAAATATATATTTCAGCTGCTCCAGCTACCCAACCTAATGTTCTTAATGCAAGTGCACCCAAGAGCTTTTTTTTTTCAAAACTAAGTTTATAAAGTGAATTATCCANGCGAATCAAACTAATAATTTTTGATCTTTCTGTTGAAAAACTAAATAACTTGGATGTGAGTTTTAAGACTTTAAAGATTATCCTTTTCCTAATACTTATTGTGAAAATAAAACAAGAAAGCATTATGAGGCATAAAGAAATTAATAAATAAGAAAACTTGGAATCGTTTATTATATTTGCGTTAATTTTGAAAATATATATAAGACAAAAAAAACCAACTAAAAAAAGTGCAAATGTCGCAATAACTAAATCAATTAAAACTGTTGAAGATGAGTCTACAAAACTTTGACCACTTTTTTTAGCAAGGTAAAANCTTACAAATTCACCTGAAATATTTCCTGTTGGTATAAATTTACCTGAGGTTTGAGAAATCCAAGTTATATTAATTGCTTGTAAAATGCTTAGTTTGTTCTTTGACATTAAAAATCTCCAAGCTATNGAGTCAAAAAAAAGTGTAGGTATATGAGCTATTACTAAAAAAATTAGCTTAAATTNTGCTTCCAGTATTAAATTGATTGATTCTGGTCCAGCAAAAAACTCGTAAACCCAATAAAATAAAAAAATACCAATAAAAAGATAAATAAATTTAATAAAAGATTTTTTCATNATTTTNTGTAGATACTTGATTTTTTTATTCTTTCNCATACNTCTTCCGGTCTATCCCCATCAACTCGTGGATGCCAAGAGAAAAATCTAAAACGTCTATAGAAAACAATTCCTTTGTGAGGAGGCTTTGAATAATNATAATCAACTATCTTTCTATATGATTCTTTAANTATTTTTATATAGCTAAGATTTCCTTTTTCGGATTTATAAATTTTCAAACATTTTTCTTTAAATTTTATTTCGTTTTCAGATAATTTAATATTAGNGTGNTTNCCTATAATCGTCGGGAAAGTATTNCAATTTATTGATTTATTAAAATAATTATATTCTGAATANTCATAAACTTTGCAAATTTTCTTGAATTTAGAGCATATAAAGTTTGCCACATCATGGTCTTGATGTCCCCCTTCATAAGCAGGACAAAATAATATATCAATTTTCTTAGAAGTAATTAGATTTTTTATTTTTGTATAAGTATCTTCAATTTTATTTTTTAACGTTCGAGTTGGAATATTTTGAAAACAAAAGTCTTTAATTCCAAGGGTCATTAAACTTTCATTTGCTTCATTTTTTCTTAATGCAAGTTTAGTTTCATATTTCTTTTTTTCCCACAACCAAAGTGATTTTTNAGATAANACTCCATTTGTAACAAAAAATACNTAGACTTTATGTTTTTTCAATAAAAGTCTTTTTAATATTATACAACAACCAACAATTTCATCNTCAGGATGNGGNACAATAAACAAGTATTTCTTCATTTTAAAATTTTGTTCCACTTTTTAACAAAATACTTATTAAAAATGTGTTCCCATGAATGTGGTTGAAATTCTGANAGAATCATATTCCTCATAAAGTTAATTTTTTTTTTATTAAACAANAACTNAATTATTGTNTTAGCCCAAACATTCGGATNGTATTCATCAATAATAATTCCATCTAATCCAGTTTCTTTTATTCTTTTGCCACCTCCTTCAGGTGAAACAACACAAATAGTTCCACAAGCTTTTGCTTCAAGAACTACTTGTGGACCTATTTCAAACNTAGAGGGAAACACAAAAAGATCACATAAATTATACAGCTCNGAAATTTCATTTTCTCTCAAATGACCAACTAATTTGATTTTATCACCTCCTATACTAAGGCATTTTTCTCCATGAATATCTTCACCAGCAAAAATAGAAACAACTTTTACTTTTTTTTTACGTAAAATATCATGGACTTTTGCCAGAAAAATAGCTCCTTTTAATTCATGGACCCTTCCACAAAAAAATAATATCTTTTCATCTTTATNAATACTATATTTCATAAATAATTTATCTTTATTAATTTTTCTTTTATAAAATACTTTCTTATCTACACCTCTAGATAATCTAGAAATCTTGTTCTCTAAATTTTTTGGAAAACTAAATTTACTTAAAGTTAGTTGGTCATTGATCATCCCTTCCTCACAATACTTTAAATAATTCCTAAGTTTTNTTCTTTGATTGTTTGGAATTTTTTTATGAATTCTTAGCCTCTCGATAAATATTTTAAATATAATCTTAGGAAAATTTTTAAAAATTTTTTTAACATAATATTCTGTGTACGAAGGAGTATCAGTATGTAAAGAAGTTGTTAATGGTATACTCCATAATTTAGAACAAATTATNGCTGTTCTTGCCATTGAAAATAANTGNTCNGTTGAATGCACAAGATCATAATTCCTAAGTAAATATAATAATTTNAAGTTTATTGGAAATAGATCCGTAGAATCTGCATCTACTCCTAGAGGTCTTAATATATTTGANGAGATAATAGGTTTAATAGTATNNAANGTTATATTTTTACCAATTTTNTTTTTTGAAGATTTTTTACCTAAAAAAAAAACTGTTAGATCGATATTCCTAATTGAATCTTTTATAGAATAACAAATTCTTTCCCAAAATTTCACATGTCCACCAGAAGTTTCGCTTAATTCCAGGTCAACTAAAATAGCAATTTTTTTCATTAGCAAATATTAAAGACTTCCAGAAAGATANACATAAAATGAAATNGATAAAACCGATNCCAAATTAATNTAAATACCATTCTTCATCATAAAGGGTATATCNAATTTGTTACTGGAATAAACTATTGCGTTAGGAGGAGTTGCTATTGGCATCATAAANGCACAACTTGCTGCCAAAACAAAAGGAATTGTGATTTGTAAAATATTCATGTCATTATTAATTGCAAATAAACTCAAAAGTGGCAACAAAAGAAAAGTTGTTGCTGTGTTACTTGTAAACTCTGTTAGTAAAGAGGTTGTAAATGTTACCAAAAGAATTATAAAAATTAAGTTTAAGCTTCCAATTATATCCATAGTCTTTGAAAATTCATTGGCTAAGCCAGTAGAAATTATTAATGAGGCCATGGCAAGGCCTCCACCAAAAAGAAGTAAAACATTCCAAGGTACATTTTTATACCAATCAAANGATAAAATAAATTTATTNTTTTTACATGGTATTANAAAAAATAAGATTGACCCAAAGATAGCTATTACTGAATCTGTTANTCTAATTTGATAAAAGTCGTTTAAGTAGCTCTTAAACAACCATAAACCAATGGTCAAAANTAATATTAAAGATGTTATCTTTTCTTCATATGTAAGTTTTCCTAATCTATTATAATTACTAGAAATAAAACTTTTCTCTAATTTTTCTTTATTTTCTTTGATTTTATATCTCATAAAAAGAAATAATAATAACAGAAGACAAACCACCAGTGGTGATGAAAACATAAACCAATCTATAAAATCAATATCAATATTATGGTTTTCTTTCATAAATCCAATTAAAATTGCATTTGGAATCGTTCCAATTGGTGTTGCCATTCCACCAATAGATGAAGCATAAGCTATTGAAAGAAGCAAAATTTTTGTAAAATCTTTGTCTTTTTTTTCTGGGAAGTTATGTTCAATGATGTTTTGAACAATCGGCAACATTAAAAGACAAGTTGCAGTGTTTGAAAGCCACATACTAAAAAATGCTGTTGAAAAAATAATACAAATTAAAATTCTTTCTCTAGTATCTCCCAAAACAACCAAAGCCTTCAATGCTATTCTTTTATGCAAACCACTTTTCTCAAACCCTTGTGCGATTATAAACCCGCCTAATAGTAAAAAAACCACAGGACTAGCATAATGGCCTATAATTTCGTTTATCTTTGTATCGTGAAAGAAAGGTGAAAAAACTATTGGAATCAAAGCTGTCACAGAAATTGGTATAAGCTCTGTAAACCATAGAAAGATCATTAAAATGACCATTTTAAAAGCTAAATTTGCATCATCACTCAGCTTTTCATGAATTAATACATCTGGCAGCAAAGAAATTACTACCATGACAATAAAAAGTATTAATGTTTTATGAGAAAATTTATATTTCATTTATTACTTTATCTTCAGCTTCAATCCACTCTTTTTCCAACATTTCAAGTTCATTTTGAGCTTTTTTTAATTCATCTATTAATTCTTTATAACTAGCCTCACTATGACTGATATTTGATTTTTGTAACTTTTCAGTTAAAGAAAATATATAAGATTCTTTAATCTCTATTTTATTTAATATTTTTTTTATAAGTTTTTCATTGTTTATAGGTTTTTCTTTTTTTAAAAATTTTTGTTTTATTGATTCTTTCTTTTTACTAAATTGTTTAATTATGGGTTTATCAGTTAATTTAATAACACCAGAATCATCAAAAATTAAAAACTTTTTGCATGTTTTTTCCAAAAAATCAATGTCATGCGAACTTATAAAAGCTGAACCTTGATGCAAGTTTATAAAATCTATTAATAAATCAATTGTTTCAGTATCTAAATCATTGGTTGGTTCATCTAATATTAGAACTTCTTTAGGTGCAGCCAATATTTTTGCTAACAACATTCTATTTCTTTCACCCCCAGATAAAGTAGATGTAACTCTGTCAACATCCTTCGGGTCAAATAGAAAATTCTTTACATACCCACAAATGTGAATTTTTTTTTCACCAATATCAATATAATCACCACCACTAGGTATTAGATTTTTTTTTATGGTTTTTTTATCATCAAATTGCTCACCAGATTGGTCAAAAAAACTGAAATCAACTTTTTTTTTTATTTTTATACTACCTTCATCTGCAATTAATTTATTTGAAGCCAGATTCAAAAATGTAGACTTTCCACTACCATTTCTTCCCATTACTCCTATTTTTTCACCTCTGATAAGTTTAAAATTAAAATTTTTTAGGATTTTTATTTTTTCATTACAATTTAAAAAGCTTTTACTAACATTTACAAAGTTAATTAGAATGTTAGGTCCATCATCAATATTTGTTGATTCAAGGGGAATTTGAATTTTTGAAATTGACTTTATAAATTCTCTGTTTTGTTGCTCATAAGAATTTTTTAAAATACCAACATTATCTTTTCTTCTTATATTTCTTTTTCGTCTTGCCTTAACTCCTCTAGAGAGCCAGGTTAATTCTTCTTCTAAAAATTGTTTCTTATTTTTTAACTCTCTTTTTTCTTGTTCAATTAACTCGTTTTTCCAACTATCAAAATTATAAAAACCTCTTGATGAAGTCTTAATTGTTCCTCTATCCATCCAAAACACCTTATTTGTAACATTTTTTAGAAAATTTCTATCATGACTAATAACAATAAAGGATCCTTTAAATTCATTATTAAGAAAGTCACTAAGCCAAGATATCGAATCGATATCTAGATGGTTTGTTGGTTCGTCAAGCAAAAGTAAATCTGGATTATTTAATAAAATAAGGCTTAGAGCGAGTTTTCTTTTCTCTCCACCTGAGAGAAAATTAACTTGCTTATTAAGTTCAAGTTTAAGTTCTTTTGTTATTCTTTTAACATTATATTTACTACTAAAGTCACTTTCATAACTTGTGAACATAAGGTAGTCTAAGATATTTTTTGAGCTATAAATTTTATTTTTTTGTGATAAATACCCTAACTTTGTATGAGGATTTAGCCAATATTCACCTTTATCAATAATCTTATTTTTACTAAGAATATTTAATAAAGTGGTTTTTCCTACACCATTCTTTCCAACTAAGGCTATCTGATCATTTTGGTGAATGGAAAGTGATATTTGATTAATTAAGCTTTTTTTTCCAAGGGAATAGCAGGCATCATTTAGTGATAAGAAAACTTCCTTGTTCATAGTTTTAATGGCTGGGGTGGTAGGATTCGAACCTACGCATGCCTGTACCAAAAACAGGTGCCTTACCGCTTGGCTACACCCCAATTTTTTTTAAAGATAATCATTTTTATAGGTTTATACAAGTTATATATGCTTAATAGAATTGATCAGTTTAGAACTTTTGATCCAATAATTATCAAATCTTTTTTTTGCGTAAGTTTCAGCTAACTCCAAATCAACTAAATTATCAAATAGAGCGAAACATGTTGCTCCAGAACCAGTCATTCTTGAGAAAAGTGTTCCATTCAGAGAGTTTAAAAAGTTAAGAATTTCTTCAATTTTTTTACTTTGACATATGGCATAACCCTCCAAATGGTTTTTTCTTTTGGAAAAAAATTTTAAACTCACTAGTTCTTCTAATTTATTAGACTTCTCTTTTTTTTTCCTTGATTCTTTTAAACTTGTAAATATTTTTTGAGTAGAAATCTCGATCTTTGGATTAATCAGCAAAAAATAAAATTGTTCTTTAATACTTACAAATTTTAATTTTTCTCCAATCCCACTCACTAAGGCAGTTTTTCCATAATAACAAAAGGGAACATCTGCACCTAATGACAAGAGTAAATTATCGAAGCCTGAAACGTCCTTTAGATTGAAAATCTCCTTTATACATCTTATAAAGGTGGTTGCATTTGAGGAACCTCCCGCCATTCCCGAGGCAATTGGAAGATTTTTTGTCAACAGTACATCAACCTTAAATTCTCTTTTATACAAGAATTCTAGTTTATTTTTTGCTTCCTCAATTAAATTATATTTTCCAAATAATTCCTTGCTGAATGGTCCATTAACTCTAAAAACAAATTTTTTTGATTTTTTAACACTCAAAGAATCTCCGTAGTTACAAAATGTCATCAAACTTTCGATATTATGATATCCATCTTTTCTTTTATTCTTAACTTCAAGAAATAAATTTATTTTTGCTGGGCAAGTTTTTATCAATGACAAAACCATAAATATTAAAGGCCCTTTTCAATTTTTTTATTTATCAGGGGTTTTTCTTTGAAATTTGGATCTAAAATTAAAACTCTTCTCCATTGAGATATTGCCTCAGTTTTCCGATTAGATTTCCAATAAGCATCACCGAGATGATCATTCAATGTTGCATCATCAGGAAGAATTGAAACAGCCTTTTCTAAAAAATAGACTGACTCTTTCATTTGATTATTTAGGTAATATGCCCATCCAAGTGAATCTATTATATACGCATCACTTGGTTCAATCTGTACAGCTTTTTCTAAAAGTCTTAGTGCTTTATCAATATTTTTTTTTCTATCTAGCCAGCTATAAGCTAGATAATTTAAAATATATGCATCTTCTGGTTGAAGACTCAGTGCTTCCTCTAGATCTCTTTCTGCTTTTGACCACTGGTTTAGTCTTTCATATGAAATACCTCTGGAATACAATATATTCCATTTTGATTTTGGAGCATCGTTTTCAATTATTTCAGAATAAAGTTGAACTGCCTTTTTGTAATTTTCAAGTCTTCTGTATTTATCCGCAAAGAGTATTTTCATTTCTGTTCTTTCAGGATGTTCTTTGATAAAATCTTTCAGACTTGATAAAAATTCATCATGCTTATTTTGATCTTCAAATAAAGACAACTTTATTTTTAGAAATTTATAATAGTATATATTTTCTGGGTCAATATCTTTAACGAATTGACTACCAAGAAATTGATACCCAATTTTTTCTAATGCTGCATGTAACAGTAATTTCATAGCATTAAAATCAGGTCTCAACTTGAGTGATAATTTTCCAAAAAAAGCAGAATACTTATATAAATCTTTAGAAAAAAACCAACTTGAAATATTATATAAGACTTCTGCCATTCCATCTCTTTGGCTTAAAACAGGATTTAAAAGGTGAAAGTTTTTTTTAAAAAAATCTTTATCATATTTTTTTATATTTAAATCATTATTTTCTAAATCTTTTAGGTATTTCTGAGAAATTTCTTTATTAGACGACAAGGAGTTATAAAACAGTATCTCTTTTACCCTATATGAGGAAAACGCAGATTTTTCAATACTTTCGAAATATTTTTGTGCAATATCTTTTTCTCCCTTAAGAACTTTTGAAATTGCATAATGCATGCAAATTAAAGGCAAACAGTCTTCATATCTGTAACTCATGATTTCTTTATTATTAAAATTTTTCCAGATGTAAATCGCCTTTAAAAAATTTATATCAAAATATTCCGTTTCAACATTTTCTAAATAATTATCTACATTNTCATTATTTAGAATACCATTAAAGAATTTGAATAGATTTGCAGAAAAATTTGTCTTATCACGTTTAATTAAAATATCACTTATTACATTTGCTTTTTCCCACTCTTCTAATATTACGGACTCAAAGAAAATTTCTTCCAAAAGGAAGTCCTCCATCTTTTCAAGATTGATATTTTTAAAAAATTTTTTAAGGTTAGTTAAATCANTTGAATTTTTTGCAAAATNCCATGATANGTAGTTTCCATACTCGCTNAAATTTAGATCTTTGGCTTTACTATGAGAGTAGCTNGTTAAAAAAATTATTAACAANAAAAATTTACATATTNGTGTAATTTGGTCCACCTCCTCCCTCAGGAGTNATCCAGTTTATATTTTGTTTTGGATCNTTAATATCACATGTTTTACANTGAATNCAATTTTGAGAGTTAATATTTAAAANAGGTGAACCTGAGTCATGTAAGATCTCATAAACTCCNGCTGGACAATATCTCTGCTCGGGAGAATCGAATNTTTCATAATTATTGGTGATTGGAATTTTTTCATCTCTTAACTTAAGATGACAAGGCTGATTTTCCTCGTGATAAGTTGAAGTGTAAGACACATTAGTTAGTCTATCGAAGGTGATTACACCATCAGGTTTAGGATACTCAATCTTTTCTGAATCGGATTTATTCCTCAACGACAAATGATCAGCTTCAGCGTGGTTTAATGTCCAAGGAGCCTTGCCTCTTAACAATATCTGATCTATTCCGGACATAATCATGCCTATTTTTAAGCCATATTTAAAAGAAGGTCTTACATTTCTTGCACTTTTAAGTTCTTTTCCTGCCCATGAGTCTTGAAATCTGCTACTAAATTGTGAAATTTCAGGTTCAGGNTTTCCAGAATTTAANTCATCAAAGACTAATTCTGATGCTATCATTCCTGATTTCATTGCTGTATGTGAACCTTTAATCTTTGGTGTATTTAATGTTCCTGCATCACATCCGATTATTGCACCCCCTGAAAAAGACAACTTTGGAAGTGATTGATATCCACCCTCATTCAAAGCTCTTGCTCCGTAAGAAATTCTTCTTCCTCCATCAAATATTGGTTTTATTTTAGGATGTAATTTAAATCTTTGGAACTCCTCATATGGAGATAGATAAGGGTTTTTATAATCAAGTCCTATAACAAATCCAAATGACACCAAATTCTTATCTAAATGNTAAAGAAAAGAACCTCCATAAGTTTCATTNTTTAGCGGCCATCCAATGGAGTGGAAAACCTCTCCAGGATTAGAATTTACTTCCTTAACCTCCCAAAGTTCTTTCAAACCTATACCATATGTTTGATGTTGAGAGTTTTGTCTTAAATTAAATTTATCCATCAATTTTTTACCGAGATGTCCTCGGCAACCTTCTGCGAAAAGTGTATATTTGGCATGAATTTCTATTCCTGGTGTAAAATTAGGACCTTGCTCACCATTTTTTTCTATACCCAAATCACCAGTGACTATGCCATGTAACTTTTCATCTTCTATAATTAAATCTGATGCTGCAAANCCAGGATAAATTTCTANTCCCATACTTTCTGCTCGCGTAGACAACCATTTGCAAAATGAACCAAGCGAAATAATGTAATTTCCCTTGTTATGCATTACTGGTGGAGTGATAAAAGAGGGAATCGTGTAAGCATTAGTATCTGTTAAAAACTTTAATGACTCTTTCTTTACTTTGACTTTGACTGGACAGTCTTCAGAACTTTTCCAATCCTCAATTAACTCNTCTAGAGCCCTGGGCTCAAGTATAGCACCCGAGAGAATATGAGCACCAACNTCNGAACCTTTCTCNACAANACAGACAGAAAAATNCTTATCATTTTGTTTGCAAAGTTTTTTGAAATTGATAGCAGCAGACAAACCCGAAGGACCTGCNCCAACAATTACAAGATCGTAGTGCATTTTTTCTCTTGTAATATTCATATTTTTTTCTTTCAATATAATCTATTATAATTAAATACTTTATAAATATATATTAATGAATGTTAAAAACATAAAGTCTTTTATTGAGTTTTATAGATTTTTAGATATTACCAACTGCATATCAGCTAGTCCAAGAAATCTAAATGATTCAATATTTAAAAAAGAGTCTGCAAAAGGTTTAAATAAGCCTAAAGATATTTATTTTGAAAAAAAAAACATGAGTAAAATAGAATTTCTTGAAGAATTAAAAAATGAAGCACTGAGCCTAGATTGCGATTTAAAAGACATAGCAACTAATTTTGTGTTTGCGGATGGAAATCAAAATTCTAAAATCATGATTCTTGGGGAAGCACCAGGAGCCAAAGAAGATCTTGAAGGCAAACCTTTTGTTGGTGAAGCCGGGCAATTATTGGATAAAATGCTCGGATTTATTGATCTTACAAGGGAAAATTTCTACATAAGCAATATGGTTTTTTGGCGTCCGCCAGGTAATCGTACTCCTAACGATAACGAAATATCACTGTGTCTTCCAATCACGATGAAACATATAAGCATAATTAAACCCAAACTCTTAATACTTGTGGGAAGTATAGCTGCTAAAACATTACTGAATTCTAAAGAGGGAATTACTAAGTTAAGAGGCAAAAATCATTATTTCCTTGATAAAATTAATAATACAAAAATACCAACAAGAGCAATTTTTCATCCAGCTTATCTTCTCAGAAATCCAATAGAAAAAAAAAGAACCTGGGACGACTTATTAGATATTGACGATTTTATTTCTAAAAAAGAAATTTTTGTATGAATCAAAATTCTTCTTCATTCATAAGCTTAAATATCAGCATTGTAATTGTTTCCGATTCTCGAAACGAATCATCAGATAAGTCAGGAAAAGTTTTGGTGAGTAGAATTTTGGAAGCTGGTCACAAACTTATTGAAAAAAAAATTATTAGAGACGAACCCAAAGATATAAAAAGTTTTCTAACCCAATCCATTAGAAACGGAAAATGTAATGTTATTCTATTATCAGGAGGCACAGGATTAACTGGTAGAGATTCTACACCAGAAGTAGTAAAGAGACTTTTGACAAAAGAAATCCCAGGTTTTGGGGAGATTTTTAGATACATAAGCTTTAAAAAAATTGGAACATCCTCTCTTCAATCTCGGGCAATTGGGGGACTTGCACATAGTACTTTCATATTTGCACTACCTGGTTCACCTGGTGCATGCAAAGATGCGTGGGACGAAATTTTAAAGTTTCAATTAGACTCTAGAACGAAGCCATGTAATTTGGTTGAACTTATACCCAGATTAAAAGAATAAAAGAATCTGCAAGGTTTTTTAATATCTTTGATTTGCAGCATTTTTAAATGCAGAGATCTCATTTTCACTTTGCATACAACAAGATGTTATTGGAAAATTCTTACCAATTGCATCTGAAACTCGATCATCATCTTTGCTAGGTTGAACAAACATTATGCAATCGATGATATGAACAACACCATTATTTCCGATCAAATTTTCTTTAACTACTACCATATCTTTAACATGTAATTTTTTGCTTTTATAAATTTGAAGTGGCTTATTACTCACGGTTATTTGCGTGGTTATCTGTTCACTCACATCTAAACTTGTTTTGTGACCAGTCATTATGTGATCCATAAAAATATTTTTACTAAAAAAATCATCATTTAATACTTCATTCTCAAGTATGTCTGGAGCATTATTAAAAGCTTTATTATTTGGTGCAAAGATTGTCCAATTCCATGGCAGTTTTTTATTTAATACTCTGTCCAGTCCAGTCTTTTGAAGATAGGAATAAAAAATAGATAAATCTTTATTTTCAGAAACAACGTCTAAAACAGATTTTGAATAACTTTTATTTGTAAAAAATACGGTTAAGCAAAGAAAAACTAAAAACTTACGCATAACTAAAGGGGTGAGTATATTTTGTCATTAATGTGAAAAACCACCGAATAATTTTAAAAATTTGTTATAAAGATTAATTTAATTATAAATATAATGTAAGTCAAAGATTTGTTTATTAAAGTTAAAATTGTTTTTAGAAGACATAAAAAATCAAGTTATAGGAATTGATGAAGTAGGACGAGGTGCTTTTTGTGGACCTGTGGTTTCGTGTTCAGTTCTTTTGAAAGTTAAAATTTTAGAAGATGTCCGTGTTCATCAAATTAATGATTCAAAAACCTTAAGTGAAAAAAAAAGGATTTCCATTGCTGATTTCATAAAAAGAAATTCTATANATTNTATNGGATATGCNAGTAANAAAGAAATAGATTCAATAAACATTCTAAAAGCAACAAATTTATCTATGATAAGATCATACGAAGCTTTTAAAAAAACAAATAATTTAGTAAAAATTGACGGAAATAAGAGTTTCTTTTTAAATGAAAGAACTACTTTTCTGAAAGGCGGAGATAAAAGATCAGTCTCAATAGCGGCGGCTTCTATTTTAGCAAAATGCTGGAGAGATAAATTAATGATTAAATACTCTAAGATTTATCCAATGTACGGTTGGAATAAAAATAAGGGCTATGGAACTTTAGAACACCAAAATGCAATAAAACAATATGGTATAACAAAAATACACAGAAAAAGTTTTTTAAGAAATCTTCTGGGGCATTGATAATGGTAATAATATATTTACCTCTAAACCACCAAGTTTTGACTTACTTAATGTAACTTTTCCTTTCATATAAGTTTCAACAATGTCTTTAACAATATTTAACCCTAATCCTGTTCCTGGTTTCTGTTCATCTATTCTAAATCCACGTGCAAACACCTTATTCATTTGTTCCTGCGACAAACCCAAACCATCGTCTGAAATAACAAGCTNNAAATTATTTTTTTCAGAAATTCTNATTTCAACTTCTATTTTATTNTTTCCATATTTGCATGCNTTTTCTATTATATTTCCTATTACTTCCTCNAGATCATCCATACTACCAAATACGAAAGCTTCTTGAACGCTCTCATCAAGATTAATCTGGACNTCTGGATATAATTTTTTAAAAATTGANATCATTTTTTTTACTAAATCNATAATATTTATNTTTTCTTTAGAGAATGTTCCAACTGATTCTAAATGCGCTTTTTTTAAGTATCTATCAATGTGTCTTTTCATNAGGATAACTTGATTATTCATAATGTTATCTTCAGTCTTTATCTCATTAGATATTACTGCTAANGGCGTTTTCAAAACATGCGCCAAATTTCCTACATGAGTTTTAGCCCGATCAATTATTTTGGCATTATGATCAAGCAATTCATTGATTTCACTNGCAAGTGGTTGAACTTCTAAAGGATAAGATTCTTTTAATTTATCTTCATCACCATTTCTTACCTTAAACAAAGATGCTTTAATTTTGTTCAATGGAAGTAACCCAAATTTCACTTGAAGAAAAACAGCTATCATTAAACCTGTCCCTAAAATGAACAAAATTACTGATAGTGTATTATCGAATTTATTTATATTTTGCTGGTATTCCTCTGTATCTCCTGAAACAATAAATGTAACAGGACTATCAATACCTGGAAATGAGATATTTCGCTCTATAATGTGAAGTTTTTTTGTTTCTATGAATTTGTCCCTCTCATTCGTTTGATTAACACTATCAATAAATTGAGATCTGCCTCCAATTAATCTTTTGTCAGAAGTAAACACCTGGTCCCACATTGATCTTGATCTTACTAATGTTTTAGTTCCATTATTTACCTGCCAATACCAGCCCGAATAAGGTTGAAAAAACCTTGGGTCACCAATTGTACTTACNACAGTNATGCCGTCGGATGAGTCAACTCNACTTGCACCTATCAATGTTTCAAGTAGAAGATTTAATCTGTCATCAAATGCTGTAAAATTTGTTTTTTCATTCAAATCTGATAAAAGAAGTCCTGCTGAAACTAATGTAAATATTATCCAAATTGTTGCACTAAAAAACAATCTGACTGCCAGTGAATTCATTTTTATTCTCTATCTATAGATAGTCTATAACCGTAACCTCTTTCGGTCTTGATAAGATTCATTCCCATTTTTTTTCTTAATCTTCCAATAAATACCTCAATAGTATTAGAGTCTCTATCAAAATCTTGATCGTAAATATGCTCAACTAATTCTGTTCTAGTTATAACTTTGTCCTGATGATGAAGGAAATATTCNATTATTTTATATTCGTGAGAGGTGAGTTTAAGTTTCGTTCCATTTACAAAAACTTTATTAGATTTAGTATCAATCTTCAATGGACCACACTCAATATCAGATGATGCGTGACCAGCTGATCTTCTAATTAANGCCCTCAATCTNGCTAGTAGTTCTTCCATTTGAAAAGGTTTTGCAACATAATCGTCAGCTCCGGCGTCAAAACCTGAGACTTTATCACTCCATTGATCTCTTGCTGTTAGAATTAGTACAGGAAAGTTTTTTTTTTCTTTTCTCCATTTTTCTAAAACAGTAAGTCCGTCTATCTTTGGTAATCCCAGATCAAGAATTACTGCATCATATGGTTCAGTGTCACCAAGAAAATGACCCTCTTCACCATCTACAGCTGTATCTACTGAATATCCACTATCTTCAAGTGAACTTTTTACTTGATTATTCAAATCCGGGTCATCTTCTATTAATAATATTCTCAAATTACTCTCCTGAAATCACAGATAAAACAGTTGAGGTCCCAGCATCAACTCTAACTTGTTTAACTTTATTATTTACATCTATTATCATAATATCATACACCCATCCAAACAAACCTTTTTCACTATCTTTAAGGTTGATAGATAAAACTCTTCCTTCAAATTTTCTATTAATTTTTTCAAGGATTTTATCTAATGTAAGGATTTCTCCATCGTTAACAGCTTTGATTGCCTTTTCATGATCACTTTCAGGNTCTAAAACCCTATCTTGAGAAAACAAAAAAGACGTNAAGCTTATGTAGAACAATGTAAAAGCATAAAGAAAATATTTCATTCCACTATTTTTTTAACCTTCATCATTAAGGAGGAAATTGGTTTTTTATTTAACTCATCCATNGTTAACCATAGNAAATTATTAAAATTTAATTTACTTACTAATCTTAGCTTAACTATAAATACTTTCAAATGAAAATGACTAAATTTATGTGCTATTTGTCCTACNTATTTGAAGGGCATTTTGATATTGTTCGTCNTCATCCATGAAGATACTGACTTTACTAAATATTCATTTAAATCTTTTCCATCATTNTTTTCAAAGTCGGTCAAAGGAAATGAAAATAAATTTTGNAATAAATCTTGTTTAGTTTTCTCTATTAANAAGAAATTTTTATAACTTATTACAATGGCTACTGAGGTCTTNGTNGGAATTTTTTTTACTTTCTTTGAACTGATCTGAGTTCCTTGCCACTTNCAAGTNAAAGATATTGGGCATACAGAACATTCTGGATTTTTNGNTTTACAAANCAGATTTGCTAAATCCATCAATGACTGNCAATAATTTCCATTTTNCTTTCTNGGTGTTAGCTTGATTGAAATATCTTTAATTCTTGTATTTAGTTTTTTATCGTTAATATTTAAGTTGAACACCCGTGTTATAATTCTTCTAATGTTTCCGTCGATAACAACACATTGTTCATTTTTTAAAATTGCTGAAATAGAACTACTTATATAATCACCCACTCCAGGTAATTCTCTAAGTTTTTCTGAAGAAATATGAATTTGTTTTTTTTTAAGTAATTCTTTTGCCTTAAAAAGATTTTGAGCTCTTTTATAGTATCCTAAACCTTCCCATATTTTTAAAATCTCATCTAAATCAGCTTCATATAAATCTTCTATTCTAGGCCATTTTTTTATAAATTTTTCATAAAAAGGTATAACAGTTGAAACTTTAGTTTGTTGTAACATTACCTCTGAAATCCAAATTCTATAAAAATTTTGATTTTCCGGTTTTCTCCATGGTAAATCCCTTTTATTGGTTGAATACCAACTAAGTATTTTTTTTTCCCAGATACTCTTAAATTTTTCGTCTATGTGATATTCTATCATCATGAATTATAAGAATTATATTAAACAAGCTGTTAAAATTTCAACCCTATTACCAAAAGTTTTTAAACAACTAAAAAAAAAAAATGGAGGAATACTTTTAGATATAAAGTTAAATTGGGAAAATATTCTTGATGCAAACTTAAATTCGGTTTGTTTTGCTCACTCTTTAAAAAAAATAAACAATAAAAATATCCTTACAATTTCTTCAGATCAAAATAACATTCTTGAATTGTCTTACTCATCAGATACAATAAAAGAAAAGATAAATAAGTTTTATAATAGCCCTATAATTGATGAAATTAAGTTTAAAAAATTTTTACAAAATTAGAGTACTATGATAAAAAATATACATATGCCTAAAACTATTATCATTAAATTCACACTACTAATTCTAGTTTTTTGTTCAGGTAACAGCTCTGCTAGAATTGTTGACACAATTGAAGCTTTAGAAAGCAAATCGATTGGAGAACAAGCAGCACCTATAGAAATGATAGAGTTTGCCTCTCTGACTTGTGGGCATTGTGCAAAATTTCACAATGAAGTATTTCCTAAAATAAAAAAAAATTATATTGATAGTGGTAAAATCTTATTTACATATCATGACTTTCCATTAGATAAGTTTGCCTTAAAAGCCTCAGTTATAGCAAGATGTTCTGGAAATAAAAAATATTTTAGTTTTTTAGAAGTCTTATATAAAAAGCAAAAAGATTGGACCAGCTCTCAAGATCCATTCAAATCTCTTCTTAAAATTGCAAAATTAGGAGGGCTTAAAAATGATGAAATCAAGGTTTGCGTTGGTAATAAGTCTATTGAAGACGGAATTTTAAAGAAAAGATTAAGTTCAACAAAAAAATATAATATAGAGGCCACGCCTACGATTTATCTCAATGGACAAAAGTATAATGGCGACCTGACATATGAAGCATTAAAACTAAAACTCGACTCTTTAATAAACTAAAAAATTGTTTACAGTAAATAAATTAAAAATCTCTGGCTTTAAATCTTTTGCTCATCAAACTGAACTTTTAATAGAAGATGGTGTGACAGGCATAATAGGACCAAATGGTTGCGGTAAATCAAATATATTTGAAGCTATTAGGTGGGTTATGGGTGAATCATCTTCAAAGAGTCTAAGGTCAGGGTCGATGGATGAAGTTATATTTAATGGTACACAAAATATTCCTGCAAAAAACTTTGCTGAAGTTAGTATTGAATTGAGTAATTTTGAAGGACAACTACCAGGAAATCTTGACAATGAAAAAAAACTTTTAATCAGTAGAACTATTGAGAGAGGAGTAGGATCTTTTTACAAAATTAATAATAATGACGTCAGAGCCAAAGATATAAGTATTTTATTTTATGACTCGGGTAGTGGCCCAAGATCAAGCTCAATAATCAGTCAGGGAAATATAGATCAAATTATTAAAAGCAAACCAATCGATCGAAAAATAATTTTGGAGGATGCTGCTGGCACTTCAGGGCTTCAAGCCAGAAGACATGAATCAGAACTCAAACTTCAGGCGACAGAAGATAATCTAAGTAAAATAGATATTAATTTAAATGGACTAATTGATCAAAAAAAAAGCTTGTCTAGACAGGCTAGGCAAGCTGATAAGTACGAGCAAATTTCGCAAAATATTAAATTTTTTCAATCTATCTTAGTTTTTACACAATGGAAAAAAAGTGTCAATGAAATGGACTTAATACATAATGATCTGAAAAGATTGATCGATGGCACAAAAATTTTAATTAATCAAATATCTACTATTCAAAATTCTATAGATTTAGAAAAAGAAAAATTAACAAATATAGAAGATGAGAAAAATATTTTAAATAACGAGTTTATTCAGCTAAACTCTGAAATCAACAAATATAACAGCCAGTTAGAAGGAATTGCTAACAAAAAAAATGAAGTTGAAAAATTTCTAAAGACTGTCCAAAATGACAGTGAAATAGAAAAAAATAGATATAAAGAAATAAAAGAATATCTCGACAATCTAGTAAATAAAATTTCAAAGCCATCCAATTTGGATACTGAACGAAAAAAATTAATTGAACTTAACTTGCAAGAAACAAAACTTAAAAATAAATTAAAAGAATTAGAAACAATTTACGTAAATGAAATACAATTAAGTTTAGGGGAAGAGTTTAAGTCTGACAATCTAAAGGAAAATAAAGAAATAAATAATAAAAGAAAAGATGAACTTAAGGAAATTATTTATTTAGCTACAAAAAAACAACAATCTGAAGAAAAAGAGTTTTCAACACAAAAGAAGTTGAATGAAACAATTGAATTAAATATTAAACATGTTCAGAACCAAATAATTAACAAAAAAAAAGATATTCTTAAAACCAATGAATACAATCAAAAACTAAATTCACAAATTAAAAAATTCAATCAAGAAATTGAGGCATGTTCTAAAAAACAAACTCAAATAGAGACAGAATTAAAGACCCTAAATCAATTGACAAATAATAATAATTTATCAAATGACTCTATTGTAAATCTACTTAAGATCCGTAAAGGCTATGAAAATGCTATCTATGCTGCCTTAACTATAGAATTGGATGCTACTCTGAAGGAATCTCCAAAAAGATGGACAAAAACAAAGAATGAGAAAATATTACCAATTGAAAATTGTCTTGCACAGTATGTCGATGGACCTAAAGAACTAAATTTAATACTATCTCAAATTGGTTTTGTTGGTGATCAAAAACGCGCCATTGACAAACAAAAGCATTTAAAAGTAGGTCAAAGTTTAGTCGATATTAATGGATCAATTTGGAGATGGGATGGATTCATCTCAGAGGACAATCTTCAGAGAAAAAAATTAATCGATGCACAACTAAAAATTAAAAAATTAATTAACGAACAATCAAATTATACTGCTCAATTAGGTAGTCTTGAAAAAAAGAAAATTGAACTGTCTCAAAAACAAATAAATAATGATAAAGTTTTGAAAGATGAAAACCAAAATCTAGAAATGCTTTATAAAAAATCTGATTCAAATTACCATCAACTCACCAATAGTAAACAAAACTTATCTATTCTTAGATTTAATTTAGAAACATCAAATAAAAAAGTTAAAGCATTGAATATAGAATTAAACCTTATCATGAAAGAGTTAGAAAACATCAAGAAAAAAGAATTGTTATCAAACAAAAACGATAACAATAAAAATGATAAGAATGAAGTTCAAAAAGAAATACAAGAGTTAGATATCAAAGTTGACAATAAAAGAGAGGAAATAAATCTAATAAAAGAATCAATAATGAAAGAAGAGTTAAATAAAAATTATTATAAAAATGATCTTGAAAAAACTAAGATAAGGTTCAGGGAATGTGAAAAACAAATATCAACTTTAAGGACTAGAGAAATTCATTATTTTAATGAAAGAAAAAAATTAGAAGAGCTACCTTTTTCAATTAAGAAAAAGCTAGATCATTTCACTGGATTAAATAACGAACTACAAAATAAAATTAAATTCAATAATCAAAAAAACGATGCAATCAAACAACTAGTTGATAGTGAAGAAAAAAAGTTCGTGAACCTCAATAAAGAAAGAGAATACAAAATAAATGAAAAAACCAAATTTGAAAGTATCTTGGAAAATCACAGTTTAAAGGAAAAAGAATTCAGAGGTATTATATTTCAGCAATCTAAAATTCAGCCAGAGGAATTTGAAGAAAATCTTAAATTACGGAATATTGAGATTCAAGATTACGATAGTATAAAACATAAACTAGAAAACTTAATTGATCAAAGAGAGCAAATGGGACCAGTTAATTTAAGGGCTAAGGTTGAAGAGGAATTAGTAAATAAATCAATAGAAGAACTTGAGCTAGAAAAATTAGATCTCTCACAAGCAATCGAAAAGCTAAGGATTGCTATAAATAAAATTAATAATGAAGGAAAGAACAGACTTCTTAAAGCATATGAAAATGTTAATAAAAATTTTTCCGATTTGTTTAAAAAACTTTTTAATGGTGGTGAAGCTAGACTTGAACTAATAAGATCTGATGATCCTCTTCAAACTGGAATCGAAATTTATGCCAGACCTCCTGGAAAAAAACTATCCTCTATAAGCCTCTTATCAGGTGGAGAAAAAGCTCTTACAGCAATTTCATTAATCTTCTCAATCTTCCTAATTAATCCCTCTCCTATATGTATTTTAGATGAGGTTGACGCAGCACTTGATGAAACAAACGTTGAAAAATTTTGTAATATCTTGTTAGAGTTAAAAAAACAAACAAAAACCAAGTTTCTTATAATCACTCATCATAAGGTCACAATGACCTCAATTGATCGAGTTTATGGAGTAACGATGGCGCAAAAAGGTATTTCAGATATTGTTTCAGTAGATTTTAAAGAAATCGATTTTAAAGAAGCCGTGTGATTGTAATTGTATAAAATTAATTAATATAGAAAATTGGCAAAAGCATTGAAAAAAAACCGAGATGATTTTAAGACAAATTATTCGATAGGATTGAAAATATCCATGGACTTAGTTTCTTCAATAATAGCGGGTATTTTAATTGGATTGGGTTTGGATAAATTTTTTTTAACTAAGCCTATATTTTTTATTATTTTTTTGCTATTAGGAATCATCACTGGTTTTTATAATATATTTAAATCAATGCAAAAGCTGAATAAAAAATAAGGAGAAAGTTTTGGCAAGTCCATTAGCTCAGTTTGAAATAAAAAAAATCATTCCAATTGAATTTCTTGGTCATGACATTTCCTTTACAAATTCGTCATTAGCAATGACAATCACAGTATTATTTATTTTAACTCTAATGTTTTTAGGTCTTAAAAATTTGCAAATAATACCAAGTAAAACCCAGACAATCATTGAAAGTAGTTATGAATTCATTGCAAATATGATCGGTGATAATATTGGTAATGAAGGAATGAAATATTTTTCATTTATATTTACCCTCTTCTTATTTATCTTAATAGGAAATTTATTGGGTATGTTTCCTTATAGTTTTACTTGGACAAGTCATATTATTGTTACATTTTCAATTGCTTTTTTCATCTTCCTTGGTGTAACAATATTAGCAATATATAAGCATGGATTAATGAAATTCATTAAATTTTTCGCACCATCTGGTGTTCCAAAACCTATGCTTTTATTACTTGTTCCAATAGAAATAATATCATATCTCTCAAGACCAATAAGTTTATCAGTAAGGCTTTTTGCAAACATGATGGCAGGACATACTCTTTTAAAAGTAATCGGAGGTTTTGTCTTCGTACTTGGTGCAAACAGTTTCATAATTGGAGGAATTTTACCGTTAGCATTTCTAATAGCATTAACTGGTTTAGAAATTGTGATAGCTTTTTTGCAAGCTTATGTATTTGCAATATTAACTTGTTTATATATAAATGATGCAATACATTTACATTAACTTTAAACATACAAGGAGTATTTAATTATGGATATGGAATCTGCAAAATTATTAGGGGCTGGCATAGCTGTTTTAGGTGTGATTGGTTCCGGAATAGGTATTGGGTCGATTTTCGCCGCATTTATAACAGCTGTTGGAAGAAACCCTGAAGCTCGTGAACATGTTTTTACAATGACGATGCTCGGATTTGCCTTAGTAGAAGCTCTAGCCCTATTTGCATTAATTATTGCATTGCTTTTACTCTTTGTGTTTTAAGTATGTTTTTACAAATTTTTTTGTTTTCAATTTTTATTTTTGAATTTGTTTATGCAACAAGCGAAAAAGGAGGTATGCCTCAGCTAAACCCGGATTCTTTTACTTCTCAAGTTTTTTGGTTGTCCATTCTTTTTAGCATCCTGTTTCTTATTAATCATTATATTTTTCTACCAAAACTAGAAATGATAAGAAAAAAACGCGATGAAAAAATCAATGGAAATCTAGACGAAGCGAAAATAATTAATAATTCTGTTAATAAACTTATAGAACAGATGAAAAATGATTTTGATGAGGCAAAAAATAAACAAAATTCAATTTTGAAAGAAACATTTGAAAAGAATAAATCCCTTTTAGATGAAAAAATTGAAAAGCTAAATGAAGAATTTGAAAATAAAAAAAACCAACTAACAGATTCTGTAGAAACCGAGAAAGCAAAGGTTCTTGAAAACTTACCATCGATATGTGTCAAGCTGTCTGATAATTTATATGAAAAGATCATGGAAGAGAAAATTAAGGGAGATATCACAGAATTTCAAAAGTTTGTGAGTGGTAAGTAAATGGAATTTCAGTTTTTGAATGATTCTACAATATGGGTTGGCGTTTCATTTATCCTTTTCGTTATTCTAATTTTTAAACCAATGACAAAGCAACTATCTGATGGTTTAGAAAAAAAAATTTCAACTTTAAGAAATAATTTAGATAATTCAATAAAATTAAAGAGTGAAGCAGAAAAACTTTACAAAGAACAATTATCGAAACAGCAAGAAAATGTTAACCTAATAAAAAGAATTGAAGAAGAAACTAAGAGAGAGATAAAAAAAATTAAATTGCAAATTGATAAAGAAATAGAAATCAATATGCTCAGAAAAATCAATAACTATAACCAAATTTCACTACATTTGGAAAATAAGATTAAAGAAGAATTAAAAAATGAGATAATAAATAAAGTTATAAAATATACAGAACATAGAATTAAAAATAATCTATCAAATAAATATAACAAAAAATTAATTGAGAATTCCTTTAAGAATATACCTGAAAAACTCTTCTAAATTAAAATGGCTGTCCATACTCAACTTTCAAAAGCCAACATCAACGAAATTATTCAAAATTACAGTTTGGGAGAACTAAAAAATTTTAATGGAATTAAGGATGGGATTGAAAATACAAACTATCTTATTATTACTGAAACCAATAAATTTATTGTAACAATTTTTGAACAAAGAGTTGATACCTCAAATATTCCCTTTTATTTTGAGGTAATGATAAACTCTAATTCATTTGGTATTAATTGCCCAATTCCAATTAAAAGTACAAATGGTGAGTACGTTACTGAAATTAAAAAAAAAAAAAAATGGCTGTCTTCAATTTTCTGCTTGGAAGTTCAAGAAAAAAATGGAGTGATAATGATTGTTATACTATAGGTGAAAAACTGGCTAGATTTCATCTTGCAAATCTCAGAAACCAACTAAGTTTAAAAAATCAATTCAGTATTCAATTTTGGAATGAAATATTCCATAAATGTAAAAAACAAATAAATAATATAATACCAAACTCAATACAAATTATTGAAAGTGAGTGTAATTTCCTTACAAAGAACTGGCCAAACAAACTCCCCTATGGTGTAATTCATGCTGACCTTTTTCCAGATAATGTTTTCTTTCAGAAAAATAAAATTTCTGGCTTTCTGGATTTTTATTTTTCATGTAATGATTACTTCTCTTATGACCTAGCAATTTGTATAAATGCCTGGTGTTTTCCTGAAAAAGAATTTGATAGAAATCTTTTTAAGAGTTTACTGTCTGGATATCAATCAATAAGAAAACTAGAAGTCGAAGAAAAAGAGTGTCTAAACATTTTATTAAGGGGAGCATCTTTACGATTTTTTTTTACCAGAATACATGATGCTATCTTTGGTACTGAAGGGAAATATTTAAAAAAAAAAGACCCAAAGGAGTTTTTTAATATTTTAAATTTTCATATGTCTGTTAACTCAAACAATTTTTATTTTGGATAATTTTGATTATACAATATATACAGACGGAGCATGTCTTGGAAACCCTGGTCCAGGTGGATGGGCAGCAATTATTATTAATAATAAATTAAATAAAAAAGAAATAAGGGTTGGTTCCGAAGCATCCTCTACAAATAATAGAATGGAATTGACTGCAGTTATAGAGGCTTTAAATGTAATTCCGAGTGGGAAATCCTCTATAATTTATACTGACAGTAAGTATGTAATTAATGGAATTGAATCTTGGATCAAAAAGTGGAAAACAAATAACTGGATGGGTGCTAATAAAAAGCAAGTCAAAAACAAGAGACTTTGGATACAACTTGATATAGCAACGTCTAATGGAGAAGTACGATGGGAATGGGTAAAAGGTCACAGCGGTGACCAATATAATGAAGAAGTTGATAAACTAGCAAGATCAGAAGCTATGAAATTATAAAGATTTCAAAACGTTTTCTGCTGAACTTACCTCTAATCCTGGTCCTTTTTCGTTGAATATTTTTTTTATATTGCCATTTTCAATATAAATAACAAATCTAGACAATCTTTTACCCAAGCCTACTACAGAAAGATCTGTTTCAAGACCACTTAATTCTCTAAAATTTCCATTACCGTCAGATATAAAATTAAATTTTTTAGTACCTAAAGATTCTCCCCAAGATTTCATTACAAATGGGTCGTTGCTTGACAAAATATAAATATTTTCAATACCCTTACTCTCAAAGTCATCTAACAAGTTAATAAATCCTGGTATATGTTCGTCGTTACAGGTGGGCGTGAATGCACCTGGAACACCTATTAAAAGAACTTTTGGTTTGTTAAAAAGATCAGAGGATTTAACACCTACTGGCCCAGAATCTGAAATAATGTAAAACTCAGTTTGAGGAAATTGTTGATTCTCGTTGATATTCATTAATGCCTACCTTGTTTAATTTATTTATTACAATATCGCTTGTTAGAATTTCTGGCAATAAAATTCCATTTTTATGATTTGGTCCATAAATAATATTTACCGGTATACCAAATCGATCGAATTCTTTTATATAATTCAAAATCTCTTCATTTTTTTTTGTCCAATCTGCTCTAATAGTAATAATTTGATTTTTTTTTATGAAATCCGTTAACTTCTTTGAGTCTAAAGTTGTAAACTTATTAACCTTACAAGTAACGCACCAATCTGCAGTCACATCGACTAAAATAATATTATTTTCAATAATAAGTTTTTCTAGAGTATCTTTATTGAAATCTGACCATTTTACTGGATCTTGGTTAAAGTTTTCATATTTCAGAAAATAAATTGTACTTAAAACAAAAAAGACGCCCACAAAAAGTTTGCTAAGCAAAATTCTATTTTTAATGTTAGAAATTATTACCACAACTGAACTAACTAAGAAAATGATTATGTTGTTTAAGCCTGATAACATCATCAACCAAACTGAAGATAGGAATAGAAGGATTCCTAAAAAATATCTAAAACTAATTGTCCATTTTCCTGACTTAGGAATAATATTAACTATTCTTGGAAAAAGCAAAAAAAGTAAATATGGCATGCAAAATCCAATTGAAATAGATAAAAAAATTAGAAAAATAATTGAATTTGACGCCAACATTGAAAAACCGACTGCGGTTCCCAAGAAAGGTGCACTGCAGGGCGTTGCAAGTAACGTGGCAAACATTCCTGATAAAAAGTTTCCTGCCTCACTATTCCTCATGGTTAAATTTGAAATCATATTTTGAAATTTATTAGGTAAAATTATTTCAAAAAAACCTAATAAATTTAAACTAAAAATTAATATTATGAATGTCATAAAGTATAAAAAGTATTGGTTTTGAAATTGGAAACCCCATCCCACTGTTTGTCCAAGATATTTTAAAATCATTATGGAAAATGCTAAAATTAAAAAAGAAACAATGATGCCAAAAATAATCCAAAGACAGTTCATTTTTATTTGATTACTTGTTTTACTTGAGATAGACGAGAAAGAATAAAGTTTTAAAGATAAAACTGGGAGTACACACGGCATTAAGTTTAAAATAAAGCCCCCAAGAATTGCAAAAAAAACGAACATAAGAAGGTTTTGTGTTTTTGTTAGTTCATTTAATTTCAAACTTATTTCTTCATATCTCTCACCATCTGAGATTGAAATATGAATAGGTTTTGATAATTGATTTAATTTTTCATCTAGATATATTTCAAATTTAGAATCCGATCTATTATTAACAACCTTCGCTTCTGTTTCCTCTGAAAATGCAAATAGCTTATATTTTTTATTACTTTTTTTTATTTCTACTGTCAAGTTGTCTGAAGCTGTACCTGTGACATTTACTTTAAAGTAATTGTTAGACTTTTTTGGAACCATTTTAAGGCTTCTATAAAAACTATCAGAATGAACTACTTGACTAAAATCTAAATTTATTTTTTTTTTTTCACTAAAGGGTATACAAACTTCTCTGCATAACAAATAATCTAAAATCACTATTTCATTTATTTTCTGAAAATTATTATTAGTAATTTTTACTGGAAATACTAATTCGTCATCATAGCCAATAGTTGTTACCTCTTTTTCAACAAATTCTTCAGGAAAAGGAAATAATAATTCTAATTTTGATTTATTTGTTTCATCTTCCCAATTAACTCGCAGTGGTTCACCTGCGTCCCCTGGATTTTTCCAATATGTTTTCCACCCATTTTCTAGTTTAAACTTAATTCCAAAGAAATATTCGTCCCCTTTTTTCAATATTCCATTTTCAGGGATTAACTCAACTTCAATTGAGTTTTTTTCAGGTTTAAATTCTAATGCAGATAGCACGTTACTGAAAAATAGAAAAATTAAAAAAATAAAATTAAAAAACATATTGTAAAATTTGAATTAAAAAGAATTATCTGTAATAATTTATATATGAATAGAACTTATTTAAAGGGAAATATAATTTGTGCACTACCACAACTCAATGATAATTTTTTTTCTAAAAGCTTGATTTATATTACTCACCATAACAAACAAGGTGCAGTGGGTATAGTTCTTAACTATAAAGTCATGAATATAAAAGGCTCAGATCTTTTTAAGAAGCTTAAAATTAAAGATGTTAAAGAAAACTTAGATAAAGAGTTCTCTTTCCATATTGGTGGCCCTCTCAACCAAAATAATGGGTTTATTCTGCATTCAAAAGACTACAAGAGTGATAGTACACAAAAAGTATCAAAAAATGTAAAGCTTACATGTTCAACTAGTATAATTAGTGATATTGCAAAAGATCAAGGACCAGAAAAATTTTTTATCTCACTTGGTTACTCAGGATGGGGCCCAGGCCAACTTGAAGAAGAGATAAAACAAAATAGCTGGATCAATTTGAATGAACACTTAGATTTATTATTTGATATAGAATCTGAAAAAAAATGGAATAAAGCTTTAAAAATTACTGGAATTGACCTAACGAAATTTTCTTCGTCTTTTGGAAGAGCATAATATATTAATTATTTTTCAATACAAAGCTCTTAAATTCTTCCAATTTATTATCGATTTCATAGTATTTCTCTTTTTTTTTAGTTAATTTTTCTAATTTGACTGGATACTTTATTTTCTTACATAATGATAAATTAATTGTATCAAGAAATTTTCCATAATGGGCTGTAGCTAAATAAACCCTCTTATCTTGATTTGATAGTTCCTTCTTCCCAACAGCAATACCTACAGCAGTGTGTGGGTCTAAAATAATATTGTATTTATCTTTTATAAACTTTATCGTTTCCTTGGTTTTCTCATCATTAAGTTTTCCAGATTTAAATATACATTTCATCCTTTCTAAATTCTCGGAACAAACTTCAAATTCACCATTAGTTTCAAGCTTTTTAAAATGCTTTGAAATCATCTTTCCGTCTGCAATATATTCAAATAACAATCTTTCAAAATTGCTTGATACTTGAATGTCCATACTTGGACTGAGTGTTTTTTTTGGTTTTTTTATAAGCATCTTTCCGGATTTAAAAAAACGTGTCAAAATGTCATTTTTATTAGAGCCAACGACTATCTTTTCAATAGGAAGTCCCATTTTTTTGCTTACAAACCCTGCATATGCATTTCCAAAGTTTCCGGTTGGGACAACAAAACTTATTGGATTTAAGTCATCACTTACCCTGAAGAAACTCCAAAAATAGTAGACTAATTGTCCCATTATTCTTACCCAATTAATGGAGTTGACAGCTGCTAAATTAACTTCTTTTTTTTTATTATTTATATTAAAAAAATCTTTTACTAATTTTTGACAATCATCAAAGTTACCATTAACTGCTATATTAAAAACATTTGATTTATTAAATGTAGTCATTTGTCTTCTTTGAATCTCACTAACTTTTCCTTTTGGGAATAATATAAATATTTTAATTTTTTCTGATTGCGAGCAACCGTAAATAGCTGCAGATCCGGTATCTCCCGACGTAGCTCCTATGATTGTAAGTTTTTTTTCTTCTTCTTTCAAAAAAAAATCATATATATTTCCAAGAAGTTGTAATGCGAAATCTTTAAAAGCAAATGTTGGACCATGAAATAAGTTTGCAATATACTCATTATTACTAAGTTTATGAAATGAAATTATATCCTTTCCAAAAACTTTTGAATAAGTTTTATAGCAAATCTCCTTATACTTATCATGTGGGATATCTGAAGATATGAAATCTTTTGTGACTTCAAATGCGAGTTCTGGATAATTTAAACTTCTCAAACACTTTAATTCTGTGTAACTAAATTTCTTAAGGCTTTCTGGTATATACAATCCACCATCTTTTGCCAACCCATTAAGTAGTATTTCTTTAAAGCGTTTGTTTTTATCAATTCCTCTTGTTGACGAATAAAACATATTATTTAATTTTTTTTATACTAGCGAAAAAAAATACACCAATAAGTCCCATGGCAATCATTAACCATGTTAAAGCATATTGTAAATGATTGTTCCTTAAGTATATTCTTGTTTGATTACCCAGAGGAAAGCCATTCGGACCATTCTCAAACGCTTCCAGATAATAATTATTTTCAAGTTTCATTTTTGTAAAATTACTCATCTGCTTAGGTTCAACAAAAAACCACGTATTGGTGACAATATCGTTTTCTGGTTGAAAGTATCCTTTTCTTCCTGAAGTTCGAATAACAGCCTCGAACTGATTTAAACCTGTAACAATATTTTGCACCCTCAGTTTGGAGTCTTTCATTTTCAAAGGAATCCAACCGGTGTTATAAATTATATTTTTTCCATCTTTTGTTTTTAATGGAACTAGAATGTGAAAACCATTGTTACCTCTTTTGCTTAATGCTGGCATATACATTTCATATTCATTCAACAATTCACCGTATATTAAAACTTTTCTAAATTCATTTTTTTCTGGTGAATTAATATTTTTAAATAAAGTTGAATCTAACTCGTAACTTTCAATCCTTTGAGATATCAAATCTTTTTTCCAGATTAAACGCTTAAATTGCCATGTGGATAATGAAATTAGAATAAACAACGCACACAAGAAAGCGAAGAGGGGAAAGATTTTAGGTTTAAAGGAATATTTATTTGAATTAAAATTGAATATCATTAGGGGTTATGATGATGCCCACCAATAGATAAATGTAAAAAGAAATAACCAAACCACATCGACAAAATGCCAATACCATGCTGCGAACTCAAATCCAAGATGCTTATTAGGTTTAAAATGCCCTTTCATTGACCTAAAATAGCATACAATCAGAAAGATTGTTCCAACAACAACGTGAAATCCGTGAAATCCGGTTGCCATATAGAACGTCGAAGGGTAAATACCGTCTTCAATACTAAATGTAGAAACTTTGTATTCGTATCCTTGAAATCCAGTAAATATTAGTCCTAAAATAATTGTTAGCAGAAGAAATAGATTGAAATTTTTACGATCATTTTTTCTAAGAGCATGGTGAGCCCATGTAATTGTGCCTCCTGAAGCTAACAAAATAAATGTATTGAGCAGTGGAATACCAAATGCAGGGATTAGCTCTATATCTTCAGGTGGAAATACTCCAGCCATAGATTCTTGTCTACCAATCAGTTCAGGGCTTTCTAAACCTGGATAGAAAGCAACATCGAAGAATGCCCAAAACCAAGCTGCGAAAAACATTACCTCAGACATGATAAAAAGAATCATCCCATATCTCAAACCAATTTGTACAACTTTGTTATGATAGGTACCACCCTCTGATTCTGATACAACATCTCTCCACCATAATATACTAGAGAGAATTACGGCAAATGTGCCAATGCCAAATACAAGTGATTTCTCTTCATGCATGAATATGACAAAGCCTATTGCCATAACCAATGCTGAAAAAGCTGTGACTAATGGCCATGGACTAGGGTCGACTAAGTGATAAGGATGTTTTTGATCGTCGCTCATATTTTATCTAACATACATAGTATACGAGAGAGTAATCTCGTTTAAATCATTAATGAATTTATCATCTTTAATTGATGGGTCAATAAAAAAAGATACTGGCATACTTACTTCTTCATTTGCAGATAGAACTTGTTCGTCAAAGCAAAAACATTCAATCTTATTAAAATATTTTCCAGCATGAAGTGGTGTAACGTTAAATACAGACATCGTTGTAATATCCTTACTGGATCTATTGTGAGCTTTAAAAAAAGCAAGACTATTTTCTCCAATCTTTACTTTCATTATTTTGATTTCAGGTTCAAAGTATATAGCTGAGTTTTTTTCGATAGTTGAATCAAATCTTATATTAATATCATCCGACAATATATTAGAGGAATTAATTTCTACTATTTTGGGGGTACCCCCAAAGCCAGTAACCTGACAAAATAGTTTATAAAGTGGGACTGCCGCATAACTCATAATCAACATAGTTAATGCAAATAAGAACAACAAAAACGCTTGATTGTATTTTTTATTATTTGGACTGTACTGCATATTAGAATTTTAAAACTGTGACAATATAAAATATAGTTGCTAAAGAAAACAAAGCTAGGCCTAATGCTATATTTTTTTTATTTTTTTTCATGCTAAATTAGAAATGAATCAACAACCAATGAAGTAAATATTAAGTACAAATACAAAATTGAATATTTAAATAACTTTGGAGCATAGTAACTAATTTTTTCATTTGAGCTTTTGAATAACATATATGATAAATAACAAAAATAAATATTAAGTACAAAGGAAGTAACCAAATAAAGAAGGCCTGAGAAACCAAAAATGAATGGCATTAAAGCTATTATTGAAAGTAAAATAGAATAAATTAAGATTTGTGACTTTGTAACTTGCTTTCCTTTAACGACAGGTAGCATTGGAACATTTGCTTTAGAGTATTCAATATCCTTATATAATGCCAGCGCCCAAAAATGAGGTGGGGTCCAAAAGAAAATTATACAAAATAAAATTATTGGAAAAAGACTCACGTCAGCTGTAGAACAAACCCACCCTATCACAGGGGGGAAAGCGCCTGCTGCTCCACCTATAACAATATTTTGAGATGTTCTTCTTTTAAGCCAAACAGTATAAATGCAAATATAAAAAAAAATTGAGAAAGCTAAGAGCATGGCAGCTTCATAATTTACAGATAAACCCAATAGAATTGTGGATATAACTGATAGGACTATCCCAAAACCCAAAGCATCTAGTGGATGAATCTTACCTCTTGGTATAGGCCTCCACTTTGTTCTATCCATCAAGGAATCAATATCTCTGTCATACCACATATTTATAGCACCAGAGGCCCCGGCTCCTATTGATATGCACAAAACCGACAGAAAAAAAAAGAAAGGATGCAATGATATTGGGGCTAATATTACTCCACAAATTGATGTAAATACTGCGAGTGACATGACTCTAGGTTTTAACAAAGCAATAAAATCGTTAAGAGAACTACTGTCGTTTGATATCTCGCTTGAATTATATTTGATGTCTTTGGCCTGCAACACATCCCTCCGTCTATAGTGTTGTGATATACTATTTAACTTTTGGCAAATCGTCAAATGAGTGAAAAGGCGGNGGTGAACTTAATTGCCATTCAAAGGTTGTAGCACCTTTTCCCCAAGGATTTTTTCCCGCTTTTCTTGCACGATAAAATGCTTCTAATAGAACAAATAAAAAGAAGAAGGCTGCAAAAACCGAAATGTATGCACCTATACTTGACACATAATTCCATCCAGCAAATGCATCAGGGTAGTCAGGAATTCTTCTAGGCATTCCAGCTAAACCAGAAAAATGCATTGGAAAAAATGTTATATTTACTCCAACAAACGTTAACCAAAAGTGAATCTTTCCTAAAACTTCACTGTATTCAATTCCTGACATTTTACTAAACCAATAATAAAAACCCGCATAAATTGAGAATAATGCACCCATTGACATTACGTAATGGAAGTGNGCAACAACATAATACGTGTCGTGCAAAGCTACGTCTATTCCAGTGTTAGCTAATACGACGCCAGTGACGCCGCCCAGCGTAAATAAGAATATCATTGCAATAGCAAATAACATTGGAGTTTTAAATTCGATAGAACCACCCCACATCGTTGCAATCCAGCTAAATATTTTTATGCCAGTAGGAACTGCGATTACCATTGTGGCTGCTAGAAAATACGCTCTCGTATCAACGTCCAAACCTGTTGTATACATATGGTGAGCCCAAACAACAAAACCAACGACCCCAATTGCTGCCATTGCGTACGCCATTCCAAGNTAACCAAATATTGGTTTCTTCGAAAAAGTAGACACTACATGACTAACAATTCCAAAGCCTGGNAAGATTAGGATGTAGACTTCAGGGTGACCAAAAAACCAAAACAAGTGTTGGAATAAGATAGGATCGCCACCCATCTCGGCGTTAAAAAATGCAGTACCGAAATTTCTATCGGTTAGCATCATTGTTATCGCTCCAGCTAATACTGGAAGAGATAATAAAAGTAAAAACGCTGTTATAAGTATGGACCATACGAACAATGGCATTTTGTGCATTGTCATTCCTGGTGCACGCATGTTGAAAATTGTTGTAATGAAGTTTATTGCTCCAAGTATTGATGAAGCCCCAGCTAGATGCATTGATAGTATTGCCATATCTACAGCTGGACCACCATGACCAGTAGTAGATAGTGGTGCGTACATAGTCCATCCTGGTCCTGCGCCATCACCCACAAAAGCTGACCCTATGAGTAGAATAATAGAAGGGGGCAATAACCAAAAGCTTAGGTTATTCATTCGAGGAAAGGCCATATCAGGTGCACCAACCAGAAGTGGAACGAAATAATTTCCAAAACCGCCAACCATTGCAGGCATTATCATAAAAAATATCATNAGTAGTCCATGAGCGGTNATCCAGACATTATACTGCTGATAATTNTCNCCCAANATTTGCATGCCAGGTTCGGCCAATTCCATTCTNATCAAAAGAGAGAATATACCACCAATTAGGCCGGCAANTATTGCNAAAANTAGATATAATACTCCAATATCCTTNTGGTTTGTTGAGAAAAAGTATCTTTTAAAAAAAGATGGTGCGTGACTTGACATANTNTANATCCCCCTTATTTNTTTGACGCTAAATTCTTATTACTNCTNCTNGCAAATTCCTTTTTAGCNACTTCAACCCAAGATGCGAAATCNNNTTGAGAAACNGCTTTGATTGAAATAGGCATAAATCCGTGTCCTATTCCGCATAATTCAGAACATTGGCCGTAATACATACCTGGTTCTTTNATGTTGTAATATGTTTCATTTAANCTNCCNGGAATTGCATCCATTTTGACTCCNAAGGAAGGGACTGCCCANGAGTGTATNACNCCNGATGGNTCACTTGTAATTTGCATTTTAATNTTNGTNTTNACAGGTACAACTAANTCATAATCTGTNGANAGTAATCTNGGCTGNCCTTCCTGCAACTCNTCTTCTTGNAACATTATGGAATCGAANGCAATNTCATCATGATCGGGNTACTCGTAAGACCAGTACCAGGTNTANGCTGTTGCTTTTATTGTCATATCAATTTTGCTAAAATCNTTNTGGTTATANAGTANTCTAAATGATGGNATTGCAATNACAACTAACAATATNACGGGNATAAGTGTCCAAGCAATTTCNAACGTTGAATTGTGNGTTGTNGTNGANGGCTTTTTATTNTTTTTGGCACTAAACTTNACNNAAACNTAAGCTANTAANANAAANACAAAAATNGTTATNGCNGTTATTATCCAAAANACGAANTCATGAAGACTTATCAATTGCTCCATGAGCGGAGATGCAGGTTCTTGNAAGCTCAGTTGCCATTCNGAAGGTTGACCTTTNGCAANTGNTAANTTTGCATACAAGAATNTAAAAGAACTCANGACTAAAAAATTCATNANAACCACATATATATATTANTNNTAANAATAATATAATGNTGATTTTAAAAAAAACAAATAATTATTCATTTAATTTTNNTAAAAAAAAACTATAATTTATNTTTAATCAATCTNTNATAATNAAANNTNCAAGGTATNAAAATTTATGAAAAGAATACAAAAAAATTGGGATGATANTAAAGTATTAAAGCAAGTTGACGAAGCATTAAANAAATTTGATGACGGNGANTTATTTGTAGAAGAAGTTTTTTCAGAAAANATTCTATTCGACGATAANAAAATTAAAAATGCTAGNTTTGACCAAGATAAAGGTTTTGGNCTNAGAGGTGTAGTAAATGATGAGGTGATTTTCACACACAANAGCGAACTTACTGATAAATCATTAACAAACGCCTTATCCAATCTTAAGGTTACAAGNAAAACNAACCCACTCTCACAGATAAGGGANCATTCAAAAAGTAATTCATCTTTATATACNAGTAAAAACCCAATCAATATTGTCTCTTTAAATGAGAAAATTAATTTTCTAGAAAAGGTAAACAAATATGCCCGTGAAATNGANAGTAATGTAAANGAAGTATCGGTAAGTCTAAATGGAAATCATCAAAATATTGAGGTTACGACAANAAATGGAAATATNTTTTATGATTCNAGACCTTTAGTAAGGATGAATATAAACATATCNGTTGATAAGAAAGGTAAAATCGAAAGTGGTTCATTCGGAGCNGGTGGAAGATATCTTTATGAAGAACTATTCAAAGAAGGTGCTTGGAAATCTGGCGTTGAAAAAGCCTACAATCAGGCATTGATAAAACACATAGCAAAACCATCCCCAGCAGGCGAACAAACTGTAATNCTTGGCCCAGGTTGGCCTGGAATACTTCTTCATGAAGCAGTTGGACATGGTCTTGAAGGTGATTTTAACAGAAAAAAAACATCAGCTTTTTTCGATCTTTTAGGACNAAAGGTTGCATCAGATCAAATATCAGTTGTAGATGATGGAACAATTTCGGACAAAAGAGGATCTTTAACAGTTGATGATGAAGGCACACCATCTCAAAATACAGTTTTGATTGAAAATGGAATATTAAAGGGGTTTATGCAGGACAGATTGAATGCTAGACTTATGAATCAAAGTTCAACAGGAAATGGNAGAAGACAAAGCTANTCTCACCTTCCAATGCCAAGNATGACGAACACCTACATGAAAAACGGAAAATATGANCATNATGAACTAATAAATTCCACTAAAAAAGGTATCTACGCCACACANTTTAGCGGGGGTCAAGTCGATATAACATCAGGTAAGTTTGTATTTAGCGCATCNGAGGCATACGAAATAATAGATGGAAAGATTGGAAGNCCACTTAAAGGNGCTACTCTTATTGGAAATGGTCCAGAAATCCTTAAGGAAGTTACAATGGTAGCAAACAACTTAGAACTTGACGATGGCATTGGNACTTGTGGCAAAGAAGGACAAAGTGTNCCGGTTGGGGTAGGTCAACCAAGTCTTAAGGTTAGAAACCTTACAGTTGGTGGCACAATTTAACTTTTTTTATCATCAGTTTTGTCAAAAATTTCTTCTTCGTATGAGATAAATGACTTTATCATTATATTCCATAAATCTCTTATAAGTGACTGTGAGATCTTTCTCTGTTTTGCTTCATCATCAAGCCTATTCAATATTTCATCGATTCTTTTCTTGTCAGTTATTTGGTTTCTATTCTTAAACTTTACAACATTCGTAACAAGATCTTTTCTAGCTGATATCAAGTCTAGAATTTTCAAATCAATTTTATCGATCTCAAGTCTAATCTCTTGTATGTTTTTAAACTTATTCATAAGGTCATCTAAAATAATTATTTTTGTATAGCATATCTAAATTATTAGACCATTGATTTAAATATAATTTCCTCCAAGTTTCTGCCGGAGACATTCCAAACTCTAAAATTTTTTTTAAAGGATCTAAAAATGAGTCTTCAGTTTTACCATTTTTTTTTATATTTCGATTTTTTAAACCATCTGAAGATAATTCAATAATTTTTTTTGTAAAATCAATCAAATTAATTCCGTCTGGCGTTTTTGTTTTTAGTCCTTTAATTCTTACATTTTTGTAGAAATTTTCTACCTCTTTAAAACTCCATGTCTTTATTAGCTTATAGACTTTTTCAAGTGATATTTCATCATACAACAATCCGGTCCAAAAAGCGGGTAATGCACAAACTCTAGACCATGGTCCTCCATCAGCTCCTCTCAACTCAAGAAAAGATTTTAATCTAACCTCAGGAAAGACTGTTGTAATATGAAGTTCCCAATCCTGAATATGAGGTTCATATTTATCGGTAAACTTTGTTTTACCATCCAAATAGTCTCTGAAAGTTAGACCAGACATGTCAATATATTTATTATTTCTGATTATAAAATACATTGGAACATCAAGCAAATAATCAACATACCTCTCAAACGAAAAGTTTTTTTCGTAGACGAATTGAAGTAGTCCACACCTATCATTATCAGTTTTTGTCCATATTTGAGATCTAAAACTAAGGTAATCAGTTAGCTTTCCTCCTATAAAAGGAGAATTAGCGTATAAAGCTATAATCAAGGGTTGAACTGATTGGCACACTCTAAATTTTTTTATCATATCCAGTTCACAGGAAAAATCAAAATTTGCCTGAATTGTAGTGGTTCGCATCATCATATCTAAACCATTCTCTCCAACTTTTGGCATGTAGTTACTCATAATTTCATACCTTTTTTTTGGCATTAATTTCAAATCACTTAGATCCCATTTAGGTAAAACTCCCATTCCCATGAATTCAATCTCATATTTTTTACACACTTCATTTAACTCATCGTGATGTTGATTAACTTCTGCGCATGTTTCAAATAAGTTTTTAAGGGGAGCTCCAGATAATTCAATCTGACCACCGGGCTCTAAAGTTATAGAGGAGAAATTTTTTCTTAACTCGATTATATTTTTATTTTCAAGAACTTTTTCCCAGCTAAATTTGATACTTAAATCTATGAATATTTTTTGTATGTCATCAAAAGTTATTGGTCTTAAATTCTTTTTCTTGAATCCAAATTTCTCGTGTTCAGTTCCAATCTTCCATTCATCTTTTGGTTTACAACCATTCGAAAGCTTTGATATTAAAATATCTTTGTTTAAACTGTTTGTCACTGCATTAATGCCTTCAAACATGAAAGTGTATAAATTGCTGCAGTGTCTGCTTTGAGTATATTTTGACCCAAATTAATTTTAACAATATTCTCTTTTATTATGTTTTTTTTATCATTTTGTGACCAACCACCTATTGGACCTATAAAAATAGCAAATTTTTTATAATCATTTAATTTAGATTTAAAATTCAATATATTTTCTCCTCCGGTTTCATCACAAAAAAAAATCAATCTATCTTTTTCCCATTTATCAAGCAAGTTTTCCAATGACTGAGTTTCTGAAATTTTTGGGACATTTAGAGAATCACATTGTTCAGTTGCCTCAATAGATATTTTTTTTAATTTTTCATTGGCTAGTGAAAGTTTTTCAGAATGTTCAGTTATCATAGGTATAATATTTACTACACCAATTTCACTTACTTTCTGAATTAAATTTTTAATACCACTTTTTTTTATCAAACTAAAACAAATCCAGATATCTTCAATTTTTTTTTTATGTCTAATAAATTCAAATGGGACAATAAAATCATTTTGGACAAAGTTAATTTTACATTTCCACTCAACCAAATCGTTGAAAGCATAAATGAAATCACCGCTCTCTTTTCTCATAACGTTTTTCAAATAATGGGTATGATTGGAATCAAGTAAAATCTTTTCGTCTTTCATAATTTCTTTTTCTAAGTATATTCTGATTTTGGGCATGATTTTAAGAGTGAAATTAAAAAGTATGTATAAAAAAATTATTGGAAAATGCAAGAATTTATTAATTCTGGGTCGTTATAATAATCCAACGGGAGCTCTATTATTAATGTGGCCCTGCTTCTGGGGCGTTTTATCTTTTAAGAGTCAGTTGGATCATATATTTGCATCATTATCATTATTTGTGATTGGATCTTTTGTAATGAGAGGAGCTGGTTGCTGCGTAAATGACCTTTTTGATAAAAATTTTGACAAATATGTTCAAAGGACCAAAGATAGACCGCTAGCTTCAGGGAAGGTAAAGAATTATGAAGCAATATTATTTATTTGTTTTCAGCTATTTATTGGTTTGATGGTTGTAATACAATTTAATTGGCAAGTAATTCTTTTTAGTTTTTCGATAATCCCGCTTGTTATATTTTATCCTTTCTTAAAAAGAATAACATATTTTCCTCAATTTTTCTTAGGATTAGCCTTCAACTGGGGTGTAATAATAGGACACATGACTCAAAATCAAGAATTTGACTTTCAAATTCTTTACTTATATTTCGCTGGTGTTTTTTTAACAACAGCTTATGACACAATCTATGGATTTCAGGATATTAATGATGACAAAAAGTTAGGACTTAAATCTCTTTCAATTTTAATTGAAAAAAAAAAAAACTCCTTACTACTTTTATATTTTTTAAGCCTTGCATTATTTTTTGTTTTTTTTTTTCTTAAGTTTGAAAACCAAATTTTAGTTTACATTTTTAGCTTCACAATTTTGGTTATTTATTTACATCAGTTTTATTCTTTAAAAATAGGTGTTTCAAAAATAAAGATTTTCAAGTCCAACGCTTTATTTGGCTTTTTGATATCACTTATGATTTTAATTTTAAATTATTTGTGAGGTAAAATAATGTATCGGGTATAGCAATTATCTACGTTTTCCCATGATATTTTTTCCCAATGTTTTTTTGCTTCTTCAAAGGATTTAAAAGGACCACTCTTATACTCTTTAGAATTGTCTTCTAAGACCTTGAAGGTCGTATCTTTATATGTTCCACCTACTACGAAATAACTCATAAAAAAATTAGAAATGTTAGGTTGTATTTATACTAAATTAAAATATAAATTAATAGCTATGAATAAAAATATTTTGAATGACATACTTAACAAACTCAAAAAATTAGGTTGTGACCAGTCAGATGTGTTTTTCTCAAAAACTACATCGATAAGTTCCTCGTCAAGACTAGGAAAAACTGAGAAAACAGAAAAGTCATCAGTCAGTGAGATTGGTATAAGAGCAATTATAGATAAGAGACAATCTATTATCTCAACAACAAATCTCGAAAAAAACAATATTGATGATTTGATAGAGAAAGTAGTTCAAATGGCAAAAGTTGTTCCTAAAAATGAATATTGTGGTTTGGCTAGACCTGATGTTTTAAAAGAATTCAACTCAATAGATTTTGATGCATTAAAGCTTAACGATCCTTTTGAACCTTCTTTGGCTTTAATTAAGGAGAAAGTAATAGCACTGGAGGAAAGTGCTTTATCAAACAATAAAATTATTAACTCTGAGGGAGCAGAGATTGCCTATTCAAGTAGCTCTTATTTGCTTATGGGTTCAAATGGGCTGGATATTGAAATGAATAAAACTCATAGCGATTATATTGTTGCAGTACTAGCCGGAAATAAGAATTCTATGGAAAGAGAGTATGATTATAAATCAAAAGTTTTTTTTGATGAACTTGGTGATTTTGAAAAGATTGGTAAGCAAGTTTCATTGAATGCTATTAAAAAATTAAATTCCAAAAAACTTAAAACCTGTAAATCAGACGTAATTTTTGACTCCAAAGTTTCTTCAAGTCTTTTAAGGAATCTGTTTGGTGCCACAAACTCTCAATCAATAATAAAAAAAACTAGTTTTCTTAAGGATAAAATCATGAAAGATGTATTTAGAAATGATGTCAATATTATCGACGACCCCTTGATGAAAAAAAAGTTAAGATCTAGAATTTCTGACTGTGAGGGCATTGAATCAAAAAAGAAATATTTAATAAATAAAGGTAAACTACAATTTTTTTTTAATTCACTGAGTTCATCACGTGAATTAAATCACAAACCTTCAGGTCATGCATCTCGTTCGGTATCTTCAATTCCAGGTATTTCATTTTCAAATTTATTTATGGAAAATGGAAAGACTAATAAGACAGATATGATAAAGTCAGTTAAAAAAGGGTTGCTTGTTAAAGAATTAATGGGTAGTTCTATAAACTATTCGACAGGTGACTACAGCAGAGGAGCATCAGGTTTTTGGATTGAAAATGGTGAAGTCCTTTTCCCTGTATCAGAAATAACAATTGCTGGAAATCTGAATGAAATCTTTTCATCTTTAATTCCTGCTGATGATCTAGAATTTAATTTTGGAGTTAATGCTCCTACATGCTTAGTTGAAAATCTAACACTAGGTGGAAAATAATTGATAAAACCAGTTGCACTCTCTTTTGTTGAAGAAATTTCAAAAAAAGCAATTCTTCATGCTGGAGAAATAGCAAAAAAATATAAAAACAATATCTCTATAAAATATAAATCTAAAAATCAACCAGTCACAAACGCTGATGTTGCAATAGATAATTACTTAAAACAATATTTTAACATCGAGACCCCAAGTTTTGGTTGGGTTTCGGAGGAAACAAAAGATGACAAGTCAAGATTATCTACTGAATATTTTTGGTGCCTTGATCCAATAGATGGAACCAGGTCGTATATAAATAATAAACCCGAGTATACGATATCTCTGGCACTTATAAAAAAAAACACTCCGATCATAGGATACATTTTCAACCCTGAAACAAATGAGCTTTTTTTCGGGAAAAAAGAATTTGGAGCTTTTTGTAATAATCAAAGAATTCAAGTAAACAAACAAGATGACATTTTTAAGTCAAAATTTGCTTTAAGTTCCTCAGAGATTGGAAGGATAAAGAAATATAATTTCTTTGATCATAACAACGCAATTAGCATGGGTTCAATAGCTTACAAGGTAGCATTGGTTGCAAAAGGGAAAATAGATATCGCGTTGAGTTTTACAAAAAAAAATGATTGGGATATGGCAGCTTCTCACCTAATTTTAGATGAAGCTGGAGGAGACTTAAAAAGTGTTTCCGGAAAAAATATTATTTATAATAGTCAGAGTATGCTAATTGAATCGGTTATTGCTACAAATAAGAAGTTAATGAAAAAACTTAGAATTAAATTCAGTGAATAATAATTCAAAAAAAAAAACATACGGGATGTTAAAACGGCTTTTTTTTAACTACGTAAAACAACATCAATCCAAATTATTTATATCTATTTTTTGTATGGTAATAGTCGCGGCGTCCACTGCAATAAATGCTTGGATGATGCAACCAGTTTTAGATGAAATTTTTATTAATAAAAATCAAAAACTTATAATATTAATACCATTAGCTATTGTTTTTGTTGCGATTGTTAAAGGTATCTCATCTTATTATCAATCAATCCTTATGAGCTACATCGGTTACAAATTAGTTGCAGATATTCAAAGTGAAATGTTTTATTCAGCAGTTAATTGCGATCTTTCTTATCACAACGAGGTAAATTCCGGAACCATTGTATCAAGATTTATAGCAGATGTTGGAGCATTATCCAGAGGCGTACATAATGTAATAATTAATATAATAAAAGATTCTTTGACATTCATCTTTCTCATTGGAGTCATGTTTTATCATGACGTTAAATTAGCATTAATTGCCATGTTTGTTTTCCCTGTTGCCATCTACCCTATTAGGAGAATAGGAAAAAGACTAAGAAAAATTTCTAAGAACACACAAGTAGGTTTTGGTTTACTTACTTCAAAACTATCAGAATCTTTCTCTGCAATAAAAACAATAAAATCATTTAACTCTGAAAAATTTGAATTGGATAAAATAAACAAGGAAATCATCAATATTTTTAATTTAACTTACAAGTCAACCAAAGTGAACTCAATTGCAAGGCCATTAATGGAAATTTTAAGTGGGCTAGCTATTGGGGCAATTATTTTTATTGGCGGCAGTCAGGTGATACAGGATCAAACAACACCTGGGACTTTTTTTTCATTTCTCACAGCTTTATTAATGGCTTATCAACCAATAAAATCACTGGCTAGCCTAAATGCCACTTTACAAATATCTATGGCATCTGCAGAAAGAATATTTGAAATTTTAGACCAAAAACCCTCTATCATTGAACCCATTAAACCAAAGGATAAAATATTAATTAACAGTAAAAATAATTTAAAAATTTCAAACACATCGTTTAAATACAAAAATTCAGAAAAGTTTGTCCTAAAAAATATTAATCTAGAAATAGCTGAAGGTGAACGAGTTGCATTAGTTGGATATTCTGGTTCTGGAAAATCTACGTTAATGAATTTACTTCCAAGATTTTTTGATCCCAACAAAGGAAACATTTCAATTGGTGGAGTTAATATTAAAGAATTAAGTCTCAAATTTATAAGAAACTACTTTTCAATGGTCAGTCAGGATGTAATTTTATTTGATGACACAATAAAGCAAAATATTTGTTATGGTCTAAAAAAATATAATGACAAACAATTAGAAGATGCATGCAGAAAGTCAAATTGTCATGAATTTATTTCAGAGCTTCCCAAAGGATACAATGAGATAGTTGGTGAAAATGGAACTAGATTATCGGGTGGTCAAAAACAAAGAATTGCAATTGCAAGAGCATTTATAAGAAATTCTCCTTTTTTACTTCTTGATGAAGCAACTTCATCGTTAGATTCTAAGTCAGAAAAAAAAATTCAGGACTCTCTTAAAACTTTAATTGCCTCTAGAACTGCACTTATAATAGCCCATAGGTTGTCAACTGTTATAGATGCAGATAAAATCATTATAATCAATAATGGTGAAATAGTTGATATTGGAAAGCATTCTAATTTGATAAAAAAATCAGAAATTTATAAAAATCTTTATAATCTACAATTTAAAAAACAAAATGATAAAAAAAATTTTAAAACATAATGCCTTTCAATTGTTTTTAGGCTGGCTTATTTCTTTATACATAAGAATTTGTTTCAATACATCAACATGGATTATAAAAAATGAGGGCGTTGTAACAAAAGAGTGTGTTAGAGAAAAAAGTTTAATTATTTGTTTCTGGCACAGTAGATTATTGATGGCTTGTTTTTGTTGGAACTGGGAGAAAAAACTCAAAATGTTAGTCTCTAGTCATTCTGACGGAAAAATAATATCTAATGCAATATCACACCTTGGAATACAAACGATCTCAGGTTCATCCAGAAAACAAAATATATCTTCACTCAAAGAAATGATTAAATTGATGAATAATAATAATGCTCTTGGTATTACACCAGATGGCCCGAAAGGACCAAATCAAAAATTAAAGGAGGGCTTGATATCTTTGTTAAAGAAAACTCAGACAACTTTAGTTCCTTTTAGTTATTCAGCAAAGTTTAAGATTAGATTAAACACTTGGGATAATTTTCTTTTTGTAACTCCATTTAACAAATTTGTTGTTGTTTGGGGCAATCCGTTAAAATTTGATAAAACAAAATCCTCTGATCAAAATAAAATCATTATTGAAGGAGAATTAAATAGAATCACAAGATTAGCAGACAACCTATGTAAATGATCATGCTTAAAATCTATAAATTCCTCTCAATTATTTTATCTCCAATTATTTTTTTATTCTTAGTTTTCAGGCTAGCAATTTCAAAAGAAAAAATTCAAAGTATACGAGAAAAATTTTCACTTTATAAAAACACAAGACCCAAAGGAAAACTAATATGGATTAATGGAGTCAGTATTGGTGAAGCTAAAACAGCAATTACAGTTGCTAACGAAATTAAGAAAAATAATCCCGATTGTATTATTCTGCTCACCACTTCGACTTCAAGCTCCTATGATTTAATTTCAAAAATGAAAATTAATTTTAAACTGGTTTATGCTCCACTGGATATTTCATATGTTGTAAATAGATTTCTAGCAAACTGGAATCCGAGTCTAACAATTTTCATAGAATCAGAAGTCTGGCCTAACATATTTTGGTCTTTAAAAAAGCGTTCTATAAAACTGAAGATCTTTAACGCAAGGATGTCAAAAAAATCTTACACAACTTGGAAAAGATTTAATTTCTTTGCAAAACGAATTTTTTGCCTCATTGACGGTTGTTTCGTACAAGATTTTAAGTCTAAAGAAAGATTTGAAAAACTGGGTGTAAAAAATGTCAAAAAAATTGAAAATATAAAGTTCTTATCTAAAGAATTAGATGTAGATAACAAAAAATATGTTTTTTTGAAAAACAAACTCAAGAATAAAAGAATCGTTACTTTTTTCAGTACACATAAAGGAGAAGAAGAGTTGCTTTTGGATTGTTTTGACAAATTGGAAAAAAAGATAAAAAATCTTTTCTCTGTAATCATACCACGGCATTTAGATAGGATTGATAATATCATTGAAATATTTAATAAAAAAGGAAGAGCTTTTAATTACAGAGATAATTCAGAATCAAATATTATAGATAATAATCCATTGATCGTTAATTCTATGGGAGAACTTGGTTTGTTTTTTAAATTATCTGAAATTGCTGTTGTAGGTGGCTCATTTAGTAACAAAGGTGGACACAATCCAATTGAAACCCAAAGTTTTAATTGCTCAGTAATTTTTGGTCCGCATATGGAAAATTTTAAAGAAATAAAAGATCTTATTGTCAAAAATAACGCAGGTTTTGAAGTTAGTAATTTAAATGGGTTAATTAAAAAGATAAATGTTATTCTTAAAAATAAAAAGCTTAACGAGCGAACATATAAAAACTTTAAAAAGTTATGTTTTTCATTCTCTATTAAATCAAGAAATCAACTAAAGTTCTTATTAAAATGATAGAATCTATCTGGAATAAAAAAAGTTTTTTGACTTTTTTGCTCAAACCGCTTTCATATTTATATTATTTTTTTTTCAAATCAAAAAATGTTTTCTGTTCTAGCAAAGAAATTAACGTACCCGTGTTGTGTGTTGGAAATGTTACTTTAGGTGGTGCAGGAAAAACACCAACAGTAATAGAATTAAGAAAAATTTTAAATAAATATTTTAATAACATTACAGTCCTTACCAGAGGATATAAAGGGAAAAAAAAAGGACCACTAATTGTCAAAAACATCAATACCTTCGAACAAGTTGGGGAGGAAAGTATATTACATGCTCAATATGGTCCAACATGTATGTCAAAAAACAAAATAGAAGGTGCTATTTTTTGCGAGAATATTGGTTCAGATTTAATAATTATGGATGATGGGTTACAAAGTATAAATATAAAAAAAAATTTAAATATCATGGTCGTTGACAGTTCATTTGGATTTGGGAATAATAATATGCTTCCTGCTGGCCCACTGAGAGAACCAGTTGAAGAATGCATCAAAAAAAGTCATTTAATTTTGATAATTGGTATAAAAAGAACCATAAATCAATTTACAAATGTTCCAAAAGAAAAAATATTCTGGGCCAAAAAAAAAATAAAAATAAATAACTTAAAAAAGAAAAATATTTATGCTTTTTCAGCACTTGGAAATAATCAAAATTTTTATGACTCACTCATAAAGAAAGGATTAAAAATTATAAAATTTAAAAGTTTCAGAGATCACCATATTTTCAGTAAAGAAGAAATAAATAAAATAATTCAAGAAGCAAAAAAAAATGACCTTGCTATTGTCTGTACAAAAAAGGACTTTATAAAAATACCCAGAATATACCAAAAAAACATTTTTCCCGTTGATTTAGAATTAAATATTGAAAACAAAAAAAAATTGAAGGATATAATAATGAATTCAATAAAAAACTAATTCATTTCAAATTTTATTAAAGAAAGGGGGTCCACAGATATTTTTTCTAAGTAAACTCCCCAGTGAACATGAGGTCCTGTCGCTCTTCCGGTCATACCGATCGTTCCGATCTTATCACCCTGTTTAACTGACTGGCCTTCCTTCACCGTTATTTCTTTTAGATGGGCGAAAATTGATATTAAACCAAGTCCGTGGTCAATTATAATTGTATTTCCAGTAAAAAACATATTATTCGACACTAACTTAATAATACCTGCTGCTGGTGAAATGATTTTTGTTCCTTCATTAGCAGCAATATCTATCCCTGCATGTGGTCGTCGAGGTTTTGAATTTAGAATTCTTTGACTTCCATATACACCTGACAAACGTCCCTTTGATGGCATAATAAATTTTTTTCCAAATAATTTTTTTTTTGAGCCTATCTCTTTAGCTTTAGTTATTTGTTTCTTATCAAATAAAATTCTTTCAATCTCATTCTTTGATGGTTCAACTTTATTTGTAGGTAAGCCCTTAATATTTTCAACTTTATACTTCTTTTTTTTTATTTCAAACTCTCTAATCTCACCATTTATTTCTAACTTTATTGTATTTTTTGATTTTCTACCAAATGCATAAATAAACCTTCCATTCTCGAAAGTTTTTACTTTTTTATTATTAATCGTTATATTTCCTTTATCTACTAATTGTCCCGTTATAACTCCACCTTCACAAAAACAACCGTAAAGCTTTGGAAAACTCTCTGAAGACGAGCTGTTCATAGAAAAAAATAATATAAGAAAAAAAATTGTTATCATATTTTTTTTACATTTGTTTTATTTTTATAAAACTCGATTTCTAAAATATCATCTTTTGAAATTTTGGAATCATCACATATTATTTTTTTTTTTTTTCTTATAACCGCAAAACCCCTATTCAGAGTTTGTTTATATGACAAAATTGAGACCTCCCTTCCAAGTGAATATATTTTCTCATTTTGGATTTTGAAATATTGAGATTTTAATAGACTTATCTTTTCTTGAAAATTAAATAATTTCGAAGAAGAAATTTTCAACTTATCCACAATTCTTTCTTTTGAAAAACCTTCAAGTAATTTAGATAATGAAAATTTAATATTCTGTAAAACTTCACTTAGTAAGTTGTTTAATATCTGTTCAACTTGATCAAGTTCTTGAAAATAAAAATTGATAGTTTCTTGTTGGTTTGGAATTTTTGATGCTAACAATTTTAGGTTCAACAATTTATTATCATAATTAGATAATATACTCTTCCTCAAAGTATTTGACCACTGACTTAATCTTAATATTATATCATTTCTATCTGGAACTGTCATTTCGGCGGCTGCACTTGGGGTCGGGGCTCTTAAATCAGATACCATATCACATAATGTATAGTCTGTTTCATGGCCAACTGCAGACACTATGGGTATAAAAGAATTATAAACGTCTTTCACTAATAATTCCTCGTTAAATGGCATTAAGTCCTCCAAACTCCCACCCCCTCTTGCGATAATAATAAAATCAACAAAAAAACTTCCACCTTTAATTTGCTGGTTAAAGAATCTGATACCACTTACAATATCATTAAGGCAATTTTTACCTTGGACATTTGCAGGAAAAATAATTAATTCAACGGGAAATCTATCTGAAATTCTGTGAATAATATCTTTGATTACAGCACCTGACTCTGATGTAATGATACCGATTCTATTTGGATATTTTAAAAGCTTTTTTTTTTTTTTTAAGTCAAAAAAACCTTCTTTCGTCAGTTTCTTCTTTCTGTCTTCAAGTGTTTTTAGTAATGAACCTTCACCTTCAAATTCTATATTTTGTACAATGATTTGATATTTAGATTGTTTAGAGTAAGTTGTCACTTTTCCTTTGACAATTACCTTTATTCCTTCCTCAATCTTTACATTAAGTCTAGGTACAGTCGATCTCCAACAAATTGCAGATATAATACTGTCCTCATCTTTTAATGAAAAATAAATGTGACCCGATGAATGTTTTTTAACTTGAAAAGTCTCGCCAACAACATTTATAATTTCATAATTATTTTCTACTAAGTTTTTGATTGAATTGTTTAGTTGGGTTACTGTAAACTTTGAGATATTTGATAATTTATTCATTATACAAATTTAATTTAAAATTTTACAAAAAGGAATTATTTCTTGAATATATTAGTGATTGGAAGTGGAGCTAGGGAACACTCTATATGTTGGAGTATAAAAAAGTCCAAGAAGTGCAAAAAAATATTTTGTGTTCCTGGAAATGCAGGGATTGAAAAAATTGCTGTCTGTAAAAACTTTGATCTTCAAAATAAAAGAAATATCTTAAATTTTTGCAAAAAAGAAAAAATAGATATAGTTGTAATCGGGCCTGAACAATTCTTAGAAGAAGGCGTTAGTGATTACTTAAGATCAAAAAATATTTCTGTATTCGGACCTAGTAAAAAAGCCTCACAATTAGAAACATCCAAATCTTTCGCTAAAAGTTTTCTAAAAAGAAATAATATAAAGACTGCAAACTTTTGTGAATTTAAATCATACGAACTTGCCACAAATTATATAAATTCGGTAAATTTCCCTATTGTTATTAAAGCAGACGGGTTGGCTGCTGGCAAAGGTGTCATAATTTGTAAGAATATAGAAGATGCTAGACTTGGCCTTAAAAATATAATGAAAAAAAAAAAATTCGGAAATGCCGGGAATAAAATTATCATTGAAGAATATCTTGAAGGGTATGAAATTAGTTTTTTTGCTTTTTTTGATAAAAATTCTTTTTTGAAATTAGGATACGCATTAGATCACAAGAGAGCTTTCGATAAAGATGAAGGTCCTAATACTGGGGGAATGGGAAGTTTTTTACCATCTAAAAATATCTCGAAAAGAATTGAGAATGAAATACTAAAAAAAATAGTAAAACCTACATTTAATGGCCTTAAAAAAGAAAATATAGTTTATAGAGGTATTTTATTCTTTGGGTTAATGATTACCAAAAATGGTCCATTTGTAATTGAGTATAATGTAAGATTTGGTGATCCGGAATGCCAAACACTTCTGAGAAATTTAAAAACTGATCTACTTGAGATTATTGATTCCAATATTAATGATAAACTATCCGAAATTAATATTAGAAATGGAAAACAATCCGTTGTTTGCGTTGTATTGGCCTCTAAAGGCTATCCAGGAAAATTTAAAAAAAATTCAGTAATAAAAAATCTTTCTAATGCCCAATTAATTAAAGGTGTTGAAATTTTTCATGCGGGAACATCTGCTAAAAATCAATCAATAGTTTCGTCAGGTGGCAGGGTGCTATCAATCACCTCTAAAGCTAAAACAATTAAAATTGCAAGAATGCAAGCTTACAAAGCTATAAAAAAAATAAATTGGTCTGGTGGATTTTTCAGGAAAGATATTGGATTAAAAAATTCTTAATTATCTTTTTTTTTTTAAGAATTCTATAATTAATTTAGAACAATATTCTTCGTTGAAACCACCTAAAAATTCATAATTTTTATAAGAGGAAAAATAATTTTTTAATTTTGAGTTATTTACTTTTATGCTGTCAGAGTAAGCTCCAAAATAAATTTTCCTAATTCCTGAATTGATAATTGCTGTTTCACACATTTTACATGGCTCCAGAGTAACATATAAAGAATAATCAGTTAGTTTAGTTCTTTTTAATTTTTTGCAGGCTTTCCTTATTGCTAATATTTCAGCGTGCGCAGTTGGATCATTATTTTTATTTACTGAGTTAAATGCATAACTAACCATATTATTATTTTTATCAGTTATCACACAACCTACAGGTATTTCTTCAAGTTCTCTGGCCTTTTTTGCCAGATCAATCGCAAATTGCATATGTCGATTTTTCATAAGAATCTAAACTCTTTCAACCCTAACAAGATCTCCATCATCAACTGCTACCAGTTTTTTTAAATCAAAATTTGTAAAACCCCAAACATTACAATCAGCAGCAAGTCTAATTTCATTAGCAATGGATAATGGAGTTTTACCGAAACCTATTGCTATTGCTTTTCCTTCTGGCCAAAAAACTATTTCTCCAAGGTTTATCTCAGATTTTGCATCAATTTCTATTCTTGAGTCAAAAGGAATGTGAAAATAAACCTCATTGCCCCAAGTTTTACAATTTGAAGTAATTGGAAGATTATCCCATATTATTTGTGCTGTTTTAGATGGATATAATTCAACCAATATTTCCATATTTTTTATAATAATTTTACATCTTTTTCTCATATTATATATTAGCATTTAATATATTTTTTTAAAGATCAATGAACAAACCTATTATTGGAATCACACTAGATGAGGAGGAGAAAGAAACCTACTCGAAATTTCCATGGTATGCAGCTAGAAAAAATTATTCAGAGTCTGTAGAACTAGCCGGAGGTATTTGTATTTTCTTACCAAGTAATTTAAATGCAATTAACCAATATCTAAAAATTATTCATGGTCTTGTAGTAACAGGAGGAGATTTTGATATTGATCCAAAGATTTATGGAAAAAAAGTTAAAAGTTCAAAAGTAAAAATAAAGAGTAATAGAACAGATTTTGAGTTAAAAATAACTACTAAAGCATTAAAAAAAAAAATTCCTGTCCTTGGAATTTGTGGAGGACAACAGTTAATTAATGTTGTTTTTGGTGGTACTTTAATCCAACATATTCCTGATACAATAGATAGCAGGATTAATCACGAGCAAACAAACCCACGAAATGAAGCTAGTCATTTCGTAATGATTAAAAAACAAACAAAATTATTTGATATTGTTAAAAATTCTAAAATGCACGTAAACTCTGCTCATCATCAAGCTGTAGATAAACTAGGTAAGGGTTTAATTTCATCAGCCTTTTCTGAGGATGGAATCATAGAGGGAATTGAATCAAAATATCATAATTATTGTATAGGAGTGCAATGGCATCCTGAATTTTTAATTGATAGTAATGACATAAAGATTTTTAAATCACTTGTAAAATCAGCAAAGAAGATAATTGAAAAATAAACAAATTAGAATTTCAAAGTTAATTTCACACTATGGTTACTGTTCTAGAAAAGAAGCTGAAGAACTTATATCAAATGGTGATGTAAAGATAAACAACCAAGTTTTTAAAAAGTTTTTTATATATAATAATTTAATCAAGAGTATTAAGGTAAAAGATAAACTACTATTAAAACAAAAAACTAGAGTTTGGATACTTAATAAACCTGTTGGCTTTGTATCTTCAAATAAAGAGCAGTTTAAGCAAAAAAGTCTTTTTAGATTGCTCCCAGAAAATTTCCCAAGAGTAGTTACCGTTGGAAGACTAGATATAAATTCCGATGGTTTGATTCTATTAACAAATAACCCAACTCTATCAAATTTTCTAGAAAATCCAATAAGTAACGTCTCAAGACAATACTTAGTAAAAGTATACGGTAATGTTCCAGAAAATTTAGAAAATAAATTAGAAAATCAACTTGTTATAAATGGAATTATTTATAAAAAAGTAGAGTTGAGAATATTAACCAAAAAAAAAAATAACAATATTTTGAAAATAAAATTATTTGAAGGAAAAAATAGAGAAATACGAAATATTTTAAATCACTTCAATCTAACAGTAAAAAAGTTAACAAGAATGAGTTTTGGACCTTTTAAATTGAAACAA